>CAYHXO010000029.1:0-3641 GCA_964360635.1 uncultured Candidatus Peribacteria bacterium | reverse complement strand
GTGCAGTAATGGCGGAGGGACTGGGATTCGAACCCAGGAGACCCTTGCGGGTCTAACGGTTTTCAAGACCGCCGCGTTCGACCACTCTGCCATCCCTCCGGATGTACCCCGCTAAGCGGGGCTTTCTTTTCAGTCGTGCTGGCCAAATGTACCGTTTTGCTATTTCGATTTCAATGCCATTTTGTTAAAATGCCTCCACGCATTTAACTTTCAAATATGAAAAAATTTCCGGTTTGGGCAATAGTTCTCGGTGTAGTAGTAGTTTTAGGGCTTTGGCTTATGAGCTCTTACAACGGTTTTGTTGCAAGTCGTGGAGCAGCGGATGCCGCTTGGGCTCAAGTTGAAGTACAGTATCAAAGACGTGCAGATTTAGTGCCACAACTTGTTGCGACTGTTCAAGGAGCAGCTGATTTTGAATCAGATACTCTATTGGAAGTAACAAGTGCAAGAACTAACTGGATGAATGTTTCACAAGACGCAGATGCAAGTATAACAGATCAAATGGCAAGCTCTAATGCATTCGATTCTGCAATGTCTCGTCTGCTTGTGACGGTTGAATCTTATCCAACACTCACTGCAACTGAAGGCTTTCTAACAATGCAATCTCAACTTGAAGGAAATGAAAACCGAATCTCGGTAGCCAGAAAAGATTACAATGAAGCTTCAGCCTCATACAACATCAAGATAAAGAAGTTTCCGGGCATGATGATTGCAAATCTATTCGGCTTCGATGCTTATCCTCTTTTTGACGCTGCAGAAGGTTCTGAAGTCGCACCAACCGTTGAATTCAAACAATGAAGAAGGTCCTAACAGCTTTCTTTCTATTTCTAAATATACCTGCGGCATTTGCCGCAGTTGTTCCACCAAGTCCTCCAACAACATATATTTTAGATCAAGCCGCGGTGCTTTCGCCTGAAACTGAAACTGCACTTGAAGAACAACTTTCAACACTCGAACAAGAGACATCAACTGAAATTGCAATTTTAACTACTGACTCGCTTCAGGGCTACGCAATTGAAGAATACGCAATTGAAGTCGCGCGTGTATGGGGAGTGGGTCAGGAAGGAAATGATAACGGAATTTTGCTGGTGATTGCGCCTGTTGAAAGGGAGATAAGAATTGAAGTTGGATATGGGCTTGAAGGCGTTGTCACGGATGCACAATCAAGCCAAATTATAAATAAAGTCATGGTGCCACTTTTGCAGACCGGCGACTACGATCAAGGCACAATTGAAGGAATTTCTTACTTAGATAAACTCGCTCGCGGCGAAACATTCACAGTCAAAGAAAATCAAGATTTCAACACAGATTTTTTTAGTGTCGGCTTGATTTACGCAATACCAATCATATGGTTTTTCTTGAGCTATATGTCTAACACAAAATCTTGGTGGATGGGCGGAGTTGCAGGTGCAGTAATTGGCTTCCTTATTTTTCAAACAATTGTTGGCGTTCTAATAATTGCTGTTGGTGGTCTACTTTTTGACTTTTTACTTTCCACAAAATTATTCGGAATGATTAAACCACCGAGAGGTGGGTCAGGCGGTTTTATGGGTGGCAGCGGTTTCGGCGGCTCAGGTGGTTTTGGTGGATTCGGAGGAGGAGGCTTTGGTGGCGGCGGCGGGAGCGGGAGGTTTTAAATCTCTTTCACAATCGACTTTGGCAGTCTCACAATTCCTTCCAAATCATTGAGATCAGATAAAACCGTGGCTTTTGGATTATACAAAATTGCTATGTCCGGCTGGTAACCATCTTTCAAAATTGATCTAACGAAAGACTCCTGATCATTGGAGTAATTTTTTGGTATTTTAAATTCTATAACATCTTCTTTTCTAAGCTCCGGTTTCAATTCTGCAATTGGAATCCAAATTACATCTCCGGGCGCGAATTTTTCAGTATTCTTATTGTGCTTCTTAATTCTCGCAGCCAAAGCTTCATCTGATGATCCACATAAAGTTTCAAGCACTTTAGAAAATTTCCAATTTGGAATTGTATAAACATAGTGCTTGTTTCCTTCTGGTCCTTTTGGCGTCATCGTGATTTCACGAGTTTCAAGCATTGGTTTTGGCGCTGCCTGTACATCCCCGGTCTCACGAACAGGAGTATTTTCAATCTCTGCAATTCTTTCATCAGAAGCAGGATGGCTGTCCATACTGTATCGAGAGAAAAAATCTACCAAATCAGAACTTTGTCTTGCATGATCTGCAGCAATTCCATGTACACATTTCAAAATATTTATAAATCCCTCCCGTAAATCCATCAAGTTATTCACTTCTTCTTTTGTCTCATGATCTCCATCAACAAAATATTCGGCGGAATCTTTTTGAGATCTTTTCCAGCCTATTGCCTGATCAAGCGCACGTAGAGAATACTTAGGATTATTATGAGCTGCCGCTAAAAGCGTTGCCAAGAATGTTCGTCTTTCAATCAAACTTGCTGCCTGCCACATACCCATAAATTTATCATTTTTCTCAAGCATTTTTTTGTAATATCTATTGAAGTTTGAGAATTGTAAAAGCATTGCTGCAACCATTTGATCTTCCAATTTCACACAGTCTTCTAAGTGATTGGACAGTCCAAATCGTTCCTTATGTGGGCCGAAATCTCCTTGTCCCAGCAGTCCTCCCTCATATGGCAAATCTGTCATTTGAACGGCTCCGAATGAAAAAGCAGAATCTCCCACTGCAGGAATTTTATTAATTTCAAAGCCTTTTTCAAATAAAGTTCTAAGTAGCGCAACTCTACCGGCACTATTCATTTTCTTAGTATCCATCTTTTTCGGGATGATTTCATGTATGGCAATAGACATCAATAGATCAGCATCGATTCCGGATGTAAAATCATTCAGTTGAATAAGCACAGCACCTTCGGGCATATTTCCAAGTACTCTTTCCACGGCACGGTTTGTGATGGCATCAAATTCTCGATAATCAACTCTATCTGCACCATATGGTTTTACATTTTCACCCGCGCGCTTCGCAGCCGGAATTTTAGCAATATTTGGTTTCACTACCCACTCATTTTTTTTATTTTTTTGTCCATCCTGCATCAGCGCAAATTTTCTTGGCCACATTTCAAGGTCGGGGTGGAGGTAATCTTGTTCTAAAATATCATCCCCTTTTCTCATTAGTCCATCATGCAACATATCTTCAAAAGAAACCTTCAGGAAGTAAGCTTGAACAAGAGGATCAGATTCATAATCAATCTCATCAACAACAGCCAACTTTCTAAAATATGTCGCTTTAATTTTTCCTTCCTCATCAAATTTTGCTAATTCCGGATATTTTGCAATCAGCATTGTCCTTATCTGTCCAATGTCATTTTTACTCGCAATTTCATTCTCAGGGTTCATTGGAGTGCTGTTATCCACAACTACTTCCGGGTCAATCTCTCCAGACTTATCACAAGCAGAAAGCAGAGAAGTCGCAAAAAGTGCCGCAAGTCCTCCTATAAAACGCCTTCTTGATTCGTCGACTGGGGCCTTTTCACAATGAGCCTCATCTGGATCATTCCCCTCCGGTTTTTTAGGATCTATATATCTCATTCAATACAATTATGACATACTTCATAAATACAGTCAAACTTACGTCCCTGAATTCTAGTCCGAATCGCACGTAACAGGAGAAAAAGAAAGAGAAGGGTAA
>CAYHXO010000028.1:0-4474 GCA_964360635.1 uncultured Candidatus Peribacteria bacterium | reverse complement strand
GGATGCGACGAGCCGATATCGAGGTGCAGAACCTCTAGTGTGCCAGTTGTCCTGTCAAGGGCATTGCTGGGTAGCTAAGTTCGGAATGGATAACCGCTGAAAGCATCTAAGCGGGAAGCCAGTCTCAAGAAAATTTTCCCTATGAATTCCCCCGAAGATTACGGGGTTGATAGGCTACAAGTGTAAGCACAGTGATGTGTTCAGCTGAGTAGTACTAATGAATCATTGATGTTTAGTCATCTTCAATTTTTTGGTGGCAATTAGAGTGAATAAGTTTTATTCATCAGCCATTTACCAGTAAGTTAAGTGAAATCAGTTTAAATTTCGACCTTTTCTAGGTTCAATTCAGCCAAACAGGCCTCAGCTCTTACGAGCTACGGCTATGAAACGCGGTTGGATCTAGGCGTTTATAGAGAAGGGGGTACACCTGTTCCCATTCCGAACACAGCAGTTAAGCCCTTCATCGCTGATAGTACTATGATTTTAGTCATGGAAGCGTAGGACGACGCCTAGATTTAGCCGCTTTTTTAGTTCTCATTTATGTTGCTTGACAGATAAACAAGAGTAGTGGATAATTCCTACTTGTTTAGGTTATTTATGAGTAAAAAAATTGAAGAGTTACAAAGCGAAGAGGTTCCTAACCCACTGTTACAAAATAATCTTCTTTTTTTAAAGAATCATTCGGACGCATTGCAGAGGCTATTAGAAAATAATGAGCCAAGTGAAGAATGGCAGGTGCTTTGGGATAATAGAGATAAGCTTATTGAACATAAGGAAGAAGAACTGAAATCACTAGCATATGTTGATGAGGTAACCGATTCAATTAAAGGCAAAAATATTGATTTATCCCCATTTGTTGATGAGGAGCTTATTTTAACGATTAAAACTCTTGTGACTTTAGTACAAAGAAGAAGATTTGAACAAAATAAAAAACCTTGGAATAAGGATCAAATGAAGATATTTATTTATGAGATGGTTAATACGCCATTTTTATCTAAAGATCGGCTGCCAAGAAAGGATGGAAGTAAATATTGGCTAACACATTTGGTTGGTAGTGTTAAAAATGCTATTTGTGATTCTAGAATTACTAGCCTTTCTTCTTTAGTTGCTCTTTTGAGACATGATGATTTTGAAGATTTAGCAATACATAAGCCAAAAAGACAAAAGGATTTACTTATGTGTGAGCAATATTACTTTGATGAGCTTGAATCTGATCAAAAACAACAAGTATTTAAGAGGCAAAAAGAAATGGTGTTTAGATTAGTTACCGCGCTTTCAAATTTGAAACGTGGAGATGAGGCTGATTTTATTGCGTTTGTGCAACAAATTCTAGATGTAGGCATTCGTGTAGCCATACTTAGAAATGCGGAGAGATCACATAATTTAGACACAGTCTCTGCTCATGGTAGCTTTGAAAAAATTCAAGCGATTTGTCTTGAGTCAATGAATATTCATGCAAGAATGACTAGCTCAATTTTAAAAATGGATGATGTCGAAGAGCATATTTTTAGATCATCTTTAAATGCTATTAATCCAGCAGCATTAGAAAGATTTGCTAAGACTCAAGAGGAAAGATTAAAACGTTATTTTGGTGATGATCCTGATTCTTCAAATATAATGCTTGCACTCTCAGGACTTATTTCTCTATCAGATACCGATAATCGGTCACCAATTGAATATCTTGCAATTCGTCCGTTTCCATTTACCAAGTATTTAGATAAATCAAAGATTACTAAAGAAGATCCATTCTTAAGGATAGATGATTCTGATCCAATGTTTGAAATCTTAATTCTCACTGATGGAGAGCCTAGTGAGTTTCATTCAACACTTACAATGTTGAAAGTGAGATGTGAGGTTATGAATGCATTGGGTGAAAGTGTGGGTAAACCATCATCTTGGATTCAAATGAAGGTTGAAGAGAGTATTCCAAATTTAAATCCTGATAATGGAGATAATGTACAAATATATAACCCAACTTTGGGAGGGAAAGTGCATGTTAGGATAAATAATGTTCGTAAAGAAGCATTAAGACCTAGAGGTATTATTTCGGAAAATAGGAAGAAAGATGAAGATAGCTCGAACAATGAAGATGTTGAAATGCCTGAAAGTATGTATAAGAATTTAGTTGCTGCAATTAAAAGATTTAAAAAATCTCCAAGTGGTTTTTTTGACCATTTAGAAACCATACTTGCTGATCCAATAATTGTGCGAAGTCGTGATGATGAGCCTGTTGAATTACAAAGAGGTTCAAATGGAATTGATTATGCTGGAAAAATTCACTCTGAAATGTTGAGAAGATTTAGAGCAATCAAAGTCGCTCCGAATGCACTCGAACCAGCTAGATTTGTTTCACCTTTTTATGTTTTGAAAGATGGTGAAAAAGTGGTGATTATTACTGATCCTGATGTGGAAATTCCAAAAGGTTATGAATATAGTGTCGATTTGTCTTGGAGATGTTTTGCCGGCTTGGATGGTATTGATGCTTTAAAAAATGTTTATAACCCTTTGAGTAAAGAAGAAGCAATTAAAAATGGTTCTGAATATGTTGATAAACTTTCGAATTTATTTGGATTTGAAAATCAAGTTCAGTTTTTACTTACTCTCTTAAAATTGCAAGGTAAGGAAAATGTGATTATTGAATATTTTAAGGCTGAATTTACATTAAATCATAAAAAGTTATTACTTCAGCAGGGTGATGATAGGATTGATGTAATTCTTGGTAATTACAAAGGTGATATTATTCAAGATATAACTAAATTGCTTGGGATTATGAAGCGAAAAGAAACACAATTAAACGACTCAATAAATGATTTATTGCTTACTATTGGAAATTGTAAAATTGACCCTATCGAATTACTTGCAAATGCCACAAACTTCGATACTCCGGTAGTAGTACAGGTTGAAATCCCAAATCTTCCGGGTAGTTTAGATTCATTAACAAGAGCAATAAAAGAATTTGGTGTTAATATTGTGAACATTGAGCAAATCAATATAGATCAAAATTCTCTTGTTGATTTAAGTTTAGTAATACAAGACTCTGAGCAACATTCTAATTACGATTTGTTAAAATGTATTTTGAGGCTGAGGTTAGAAAGAGATGTTAAAGTAAGCTCTACTCACTTTAATTCACAAGTTCCCATTCCTAAAATTGGAAAAAGAAAAACTAAGACTTCGGCGCCTCAACGGTCTGAGTAGAAATATTTTTACCCGCTCCATCGTTTTCAAGGGCAAGATCTTCTTCATTTGCGAATTTTTGATTTCGAGAAGTCATTGGATTGTAAACTTCGTAAAAAAGCTCTATGAGTTCTTGTGTGTTCAATTCGGTAACACGAAGGTTGCAGTTTTCAAGTCCTGCGCGAGTTGTATTTACGCGTTGATTCAAACCTTTTTTGAGTTCATCAAATTCACCGTGTCGCTGTTTGATTTTTTGTACAGTATCCTGTGGAAAAATATTTTCAAGGAAAGTTTTAATAAGCCCTTTCTGCTCTGATCGGAACGGGTCTTGAGGAATTACAACGTAGAATTCTTTTTCCATAATATCTGCGTATTCAACTAAACGACTTATATATTCAATGTATTCAAAAGTTTGTTTTTGCATCAGCGGATTTGTTTGTTTCACCGCAAGTTTTTTTAACTTTTCTATGTAGTCGTCAATGTCGAGTTTTTTACTTCGTATTAAAATTTGGATAGGAAACTCGAGAGTATTTAAGAAATTTTGGTACGAATAAATGACTGCATTTTGTTCTGCTTCTGACTTCAAATTTAGATTCATACTTGAGCTTTTCAAAATTGCTCTAAGTCCCCCGTTTTTTAAAACTACAGTGTTATCTCGGATTTCAGAAATTTTAAGGTGAAGCTGAGTGCTTGTTTGCACATTTTTTTTAGCATCTTTCACCGATTCTTTCATTGCTTTTTCAGGCATTATGTTTGGGTTTTATCGTATGAATCCAGTAGTTTTGTTATTTCTCCAAGTTTTCTTATTTTTTCCTGATCCTTTTCTTTTTTTGTAAGGATTTTTTTGATGTCTTTATCTTTCTCTTTTTCCGCAAAAATAGTGGCTTTATAAACATCTCCTGCCCCCATCATAAATACTCTTTTGCGAGGAATAAACATGAATTCAACCATTAAGAAGCACCATTTGCCAAATGGGATACCGTTAATCTTAACAAATGTTATAAGTAAAGTGAGAATTGTGAAAAATCCTACTGGCCAGATCCAAACCAGCATCGTGTAGCTTTTACCAAGGCCTACAAAAAAGGCATATGCAATAGATCCACCTATGCCCAAAGTTGCAAGCTGTTTTAAGGTTAGCGGACCGACGATTTTATCTTCCAGCTGTACGTTTTGAGGAATTTTGAACTGCATATACTTTTTAAATCTCTCAATTATACCAGAAAATGGGGTTTAGTTCAAGTGATGCGTAATGGTTCAATAGCTTGGAAACACTCAGGAGTAGGATAGGAGTGAATAATAA
>CAYHXO010000027.1:0-5118 GCA_964360635.1 uncultured Candidatus Peribacteria bacterium | reverse complement strand
TTTACCCTTCTCTTTCTTTTTCTCCTGTTACGTGCGATTCGGACTAGAATTCAGGCCCATTATCTTCAGTCTAATCGGATGTGCGATTAGGTGGCTTTCTTTGCAGGCCGAATTGAGGTCATTTCCCTTATTGTAACAGAGTCGCAATAACAACCTGATGGCTATTTTTTGTAGGGAAAATTTAACAGGTATAATTTGCGACAGTGTCGCAATAAGGAAATCATGCCCAATTGGTCACACAAAAGAACACTCTCTACGAAAAATCCTGCCCGGGAATCCCTGTTAATTTTCGCGATTGACCAACCCAGCCATATATATTATATATAATCGCACAGAACCTTGGTGGATTCAGCCCTGAAGTGCACCACTAGGGGTGGTTTTGTTATTGGATAAATTGGAATAATAAGCAAACATTTCGTTAGGAGTTTTGTAGTTCAAACACTTTCTTGGGGTATTGTTCAGAATTCGCTCAACTTTTGCAATAGTGTTCGGATGTATCTTGGAGAAATTAGTCCCTTTTGGAAAAAATCTCCTAATCCTTCCATTTGTATTTTCAACAGCTCCTTTCTCCCAAGAACAGTAGGGATTACAAAAATAAATGGAAATCTTCAGCTTCTTTGAAAGTTTTTCATGATGTTTATTTTCTATTCCGTTGTCCAATGTTAAACTCTTCATCTTAAGATTTTTGCCCATATTTTCCAAGGCTTTGTTGTTTGCCTTTGGCCTCATGGAGGAAATTTTCTTAATGTGAGTTGTTCTGGTTACTCGTTCTTCCAACACACACAGTGCAGCTTTCCCGGTGTTTCTCTTGGAAACAACAGTATCTGCTTCATAATGTCCAAAAACCTCTCTTCCAATCACTTCTTCAGGTCTGTTTTCAATCCCAACCCTGTTTGGAATCATCTCTCTATCCGTTTTCTTTCCTCTCCGTTTCTTTCGCCTGTATCTCTTGCTTGGTAAATATTCACAGTATTTTTGTCCATAACTACTGTATAGATATTTATAAATCCCCATTCTGCTCACATAGGGCAGGAAGGCTTCTTCACGTAGCCTTCCTGCTATTTGCTCCGGAGTCCAATGGAGCTTGAGTTTCTCTTGAATATATTTTTCCAGTTCCAAGTGGTCTGCAACTTTCATTCCTTGGTACTTGCTGTATTTCCGTGCACAGTATGCTTTGTGTTCCGCCTTCGGCGCACAATAAGTTCCTGAAACTTCATTCCTCCTTAGTTCTCGCGAAAGCGAGCTGTGGCTCCTTCCTATTGCCTTTGCAATCCTCCGAAGTGAATATCCTTTCTCCTTTAGTAGAGCGATTTCTACTCGCTCTTCAGGTCTTAAATGTTGGTATTTCATAGGCTGCATTATCCGCCTACCTAGTGGTGCACTTCAAACGTGATTCCGCGCTTACACAAATAAAAATGCGCAGACCAAGTCCAGATGAAGACAGTACACTGCCCGATCAGGCTTTGTTAGAAGAGCTAGATAGGTTCTTTCCTATTAATGCCGAAAGTAGAGATGCTGCATTAAAGGCAACATTGGATGCCTTGGATCCTCTCGATCAGGTTGAAATGGAAGATAGATCTGGCATAATTCGTTTTATGTTAGCTGGTTTTAAAGAACAAATTAAAGTCGTTGGCTCTTCAGTGACACCTCAAAATCCGTATCCTAAACATCCTGATGAATGGTATGAATCTTTCAAAAACCCTGACCATATTAGATCATATGATGGAATTCTAGATTCACTAAAAGGGCAGTATGACGACTTGCCTGAAAGTTGCAAAACGTTTGGCGAAAAAGTTTACTCTTGGGAAGAAATTCTAGAGGCGAATCCTCGTGTACAATATGATTTTATGGTTGCTGGCAATTTGTTAAATAAGCCGGCCCCTTATTTCATAAATGAAAAGGGTTGTATGGTGTTTGGAGATGGCGAACTAAAAGAATCAACTTTGGATAGAGATTACATAGAGAGTAAAATTAGTTCAATGCGGGGGCATGGGCTTAACATGATAACTTTTCAGGAATTTCTACGCAGAACTGAAACTATGCCGACAAAATGGGGAGACATGCAGACTTGGTTTGAATCAGGTCCTATAAGAGTTCGTGTGGCGCATGGTGGTTTATTCGAAGGAGAACCGCATCGTGGCCTGACTGCACCAACAAGGAGAGAAAATTATCGAGGCACCTTGCGAGTAAATAGAATTCCGCTGAACTTCCAGCAAGAGTAGCAAAGTTAGGCGTCAGTCTGTATCATTGTTAGTGATTAATATTTAAAAAACTAAAATGGATAAAATTCTTATACTCATGCAAGCAGCGATTACTCTGTATTTTGTAGTTCATGCTTGTTTTGTTTACTATAAAATTTACGTCCAGAAGAAAGTGGAACTTAGCAAATATGAAAAAGTTGTCAAATTCGTTGGTCCTATTCTAGCAGTGTTGGCTGCCTTGAATTATTATCAGGGCTACAAGAGTCAAGAAGACGAGGAACTTTATGACCAGATTTTATATGAAGAGCAGAGTAATTACGAAGATCAAAATTACGACTACGGAAGCGGAGAATATAATTAGGTTTTACTCATCTTCATTTTCAGCCTCCATTCCAAGTGCTTCATCATCCTTAATTTCATCTTCATTTTCAGCCTCCATTTGAGTTGCTTTCGGTTTTATTTCTTTAGTCTCAGTTGCCTTTTTATTTGAATCAAAGCGACCTTGTAGATCTTTTGTGTCACAAGCGCTAAGAATTATTGCAGAGAACAATAGGATTGTGAGTGTTTTTTTCATATGGATGAATTAAATTACTGGCGTATATTAGCATAATAGTTTATTTTTACATCTATGATCCTCCTAAAAACTCAGCTTGAGATAAACGAAATGAAGGTGCTCGCGCCGTATGCTGTGCACCGTTCGAAAGGGCGAAAACATCAGGATCACGACGATCAACAAAGATTACCATTTCAGAAAGATCGAGATAGGATTATTCATTCGCGGGCATTCAGAAGACTTAAAGATAAAACGCAGGTTTTCGTGGCACATCACGGCGACCACGTTAGAAACAGACTGACTCATTCTCTTGAAGTTGCGCAGATTTCAAAGGGCATTGCTCGCTCTTTGGGGTTGAATGAAGACTTGGCTGAGTCGATTGCGCTGGCACATGATTTGGGGCATCCACCTTTTGGGCACGCGGGCGAGTTTGCACTGCATGAAGTGCTCACTGAATATGGCTTCGAATTTGAGCATAATGATCAGAGCGTGAGAACCGTTGAAGAGCTTGAAAAAGTGTACCCGAATTTTGTGGGCTTGAATCTGAGTATTGAAGTGATTGAGGGAATGATGAAGCACCACACAAGTTGGGATAACCCGAAGCATGCCGGCGCGGTGAGGCCGAGTTTGGAAGCACAGGTTGTGAATATGGGAGATGAAATTGCATATCAAAATCATGATGTTGATGACGGATTGCGATCTGGAATTTTCACCGAAGAAGATTTGGCTGAACTCGCGTTATGGAAAATGGCGGCGGAGCTAACAGCGAAGCAATATGGCGAAATTGAAGATGCAAAAATTCGTTGGGCCCGCACGATTAGCAAAATGATTGGAATTATGATTACTGATATTTTGGTTGAGACTAGCGAGCGACTTGCAGAGAAGAAAATTAAGACGTTAGATGACGTTTACGCGTGCAGTGAAAGTTTGGTTGGATTCTCAGTCGAATTGAAAGAAGCGAACCGCGCATTGAAGGAATTTTTGATGGCGAGGTTTTATAATAATCCGGATATTGTTGCCCCAATGCAAAAGGGCCAAGACATTATAAAGAGGCTTTTCAAGCATTACATGGAAAAACCTGAAGATTTACCTAGGCTTCAGGCGGAGAAAATTCAGGCTTTGGCAGAGAAGGAGCGGGTGCTGTTTTTACGGGACTACTTGGCTGGGATGACGGACCGCTTTGCTGAGTTGGCGTCTGAGCTACTGCCAGACTAGGTTTTTTTTCATTCAACATATCCATAAGAATTTTTTGGCGTACCAGATTTCTGAGTGTTTTGTCATTTTTCTTGTCGTCGTCAGATTTGAAAATTGAACCGAAAGAATCTTCAAGTTTTGAAAGCTTAGTGCTGTCCATGGCTTTTGCCTGGAAAAGTTGAACGACTTTGTTGTCCGGATCACGCATCAAAAGACGTTGGCAAATGTCGATAACATCTTGATATCTGCCTTCATTTGTCCACATTCCCAAAAGTTCAATCACAACATCTTCATCTTTTTTATTCATTGATGAAGCACGCTCCATTCCGGAGAATGCAATTGCGCCTGCTTTGTGCGCCATCAAATATAAAAGGAAGGCGAGCCCGGCAAAAACTATTCCTATAACCGGTGCCAAAATTGAAAATTCAAGGAAAAAGTCGTATGCAGCATGACCGACCATGACTATAAAAAGTCCTTTGAACATTGTTAACTCTTTATAAGTGTCTCCTTCGTTTAGACCGAGAATTTTAGACATAAAACTCACGAAAGGAGCCTTTTCACCTAGCCATAATTTTTGCTGCAAAATTGGATTTGCAAATTTGGCGATACCAAAATAGTAACCGTAAATTCCGGAGAAAATCATGTGTGCGGCTACCGTAAAAATCGATCTGAAAACGAGTGGAAAAAGTAGACCGACAAAGCCGCTGGATTGCCAGATATAATAAAAGTAGAAAATATTTTCTGTAAAGGCGAATCCGAGGCCGGCAAGAATTGAATATTTCAGAGCATCACCAACAGTATGAATTCCAATTTTAGTCTTATCTATAATTCTAACAACTCCGCTCTTTGCGACTTCTTCAACAATACCCACAACAAGTAGTGTCAAGATTGCCACAGTGTGAACTTGAGAAAAGTTTTTATTTATAACAGAATATATGTCGAATTGAGGGTAAATTGCCCAAATATAATCAAGGAACATGATTGGAGTCACTGTGAGCGTCCCCAAAAAGAATGCTAAAAAGAGTGTCCAAAATGATGTGCGCCTACCTTTAAAAATTATTACCGACCAAATTATGGCAGGTAGTGCCGCCAAAAAAACTACTATTCCGAGTTGACGAAGCTGGTCATTGCTTAAATTTTCGAACATCTTTATTATTGGTGTGTCCCCTT
>CAYHXO010000026.1:0-8034 GCA_964360635.1 uncultured Candidatus Peribacteria bacterium | reverse complement strand
TAATTTTCGCTGTAATCGCTAACAATCAAACCTTTTAAGTGAATTCTGGCGCTTTCGAAAAATTTGCTGATCTTATTGTCGTCCAGTTCTTCTGCAGGTACTCCGTAATTTCCCATTAAAGGGTAGGTAAAAACCAGAATCTGATCTTTAAAAGATGGGTCAGTCAAAGTCTCAGGATATCCCACCATACCTGTTATAAACACAACTTCGCCCTCGGTTTCTTCGGCCGCACCGAAGCCTTTACCTGTAATTTGTGTGCCGTCCTTTAATGTGAGAGTCAGTTTTTCCATTCATGCGGATTCTATATTCCGCAGGCCGGTCTGTCCAATTGATATTTTGAATATTATATATAAGTATAATTCCGGAAACCTTCTTGAGAAAAAAATGCGTTTAAGTTAAGTTCAGAGCATATGAAAAATTCCACATTGCTTACAAGATTTTTTTCAGAGTCCATTGAATTTGGGAATCGCTATTTTACTGTTTCAGGTTTATTTTTTCCAAAAGAGAAAAATGTTTTTGAAAAGATAGAAATTGCCATGCTTTTTCTCACGATGTTATGCCTTGCTCTTTTGTTTAAAATTGGTGATTTATCTTTCGGCATTGGTCTATTTTTTTGCATACTTGTTTCACAAAGGATACTTGAATATTTAATTGTTTATTCGAGGAATTTTATTCTTGGAAGAGGGAGAGTATTTACTCATTTCCCTGATACAGATACGCGTGGCCAATGGTTGATAATAATGTTTTTGCTAAATCTATCTCAAGTTGTTCTGTCATTTGCAGTTTTCTATAGATTTTTGTCAGTACATTTTCCTGGCTCTTTCACTCAAAGCATAGGGGTGTTAGATAGTTTTTATATCAGCATGATTACATTTTTTACATTAGGTTTCGGTGATATTTCACCTGTTGGACGGGCTGTAAAAATGCTAGTTTCCTTTGAATCTTTTCTTTCCTTTTATACTTTTCTGATTGTAATCAACGGGTTAATTTCTATTCATTTTACAAATAATTCTTCGAAAAAATGAAAACACCTAAAAAAATGAAATTTTCAACTTTCTTGGTGTTTCTCAGCCTGCCTGTTTTTGTTATCTATTTATTTTTTCTATTTTTATTTTATCACGGGTCAATCACTTGGGAGCTATTTGTCGCTTCTGCGGTTTACGCACTTTTGATGTCGGCTTTTATTGCTATTTGTTCACTTTCACCACGAGTGGTTTTAAGCCTTTTTGCAATCGGCTATCTACTCTTCTTTGGAATTTACTATTATTTAGGTGGTGATATTAGCAATTGTCTGACTGCAGATTTCTGTTTAGAGAGATCTTCACTTTTTGTTACTCCCGCACTTACAACCATTGGAATGATTGTGGTTAATTTCATATTGATTGCCGGTCTGAGATTGGGAATCATAGTAAATTTGAAATATCCATCTGCAAGATATTACATGGGCGCAGGAATATCATTCTTTTTCTTGCTTTTAATAAGGCTTGTTTATTTGCGTTTAGGGTATGAAGCCGATTTTATACAGAATATTCTCTCGGTTTATTTGGGATTGATAGGATTGTTTGCAGTATTTGTCGCATTAAATGTTTCTAAACTTTCCGAACGAGTCAAAAAAATTCCCGTTGCGGCAATACTTTCCTCAATTTTGCTTTTGCCAATACTTATCCCTTTTAAAGAGGAAAATATGGCCGACGCGCATATTGTTAGGATCGGGTTTGCAATTTTTGCAGTTTTCTTTTTCTTCTTCTTCCTCTTTTATAAGAAACCCGAGAAATCTCTTGAGAAAAAGTCTTGATTAGGTTAGATTCAGTGTGGCTAAAGACAAAATATGAATCATCTCCTTTCTTCACGGGATATCTCAAAACAAGAGATCCTGAAGTTTTTCAAAAAGGCAGATAAGTTTTTGCCGATTGTTTTGGAGAAGAAAAAATTGAAAATTGCTGAGGGAAAAATTCTTGCAACTTTGTTTTATGAACCCTCCACGCGCACCAGATTTTCTTTTGAAACTGCAATGCTTCGATTGGGAGGGGCTGTGATTTCGAATGCAGATATGAATGCGACTTCGTCTTCGAAAAAAGGTGAAACTCTTTATGACACAGCGAAAATGGTTTCAACTTATGCGGATATAGTTGCAGTGAGACATCCATCTGCGGGAAGTGTTGTTGACTTGGCTGTCGGCTCATCTGTGCCTGTTATAAACGCGGGTGATGGCCCTGGTGATCACCCAACTCAAGGCTTGCTGGATTTGTATACAATGTGGAAACATTTTGGAAAAATTGACGGTTTAACAATAGGTATGGTTGGTGATTTAAAGAATTCTCGGGTACTACATTCCCAATGTGAATTACTGGTAAATTTTAAAAATCTGAAATTTATTTTTGTCGCGCCAAATGGCTTAGAGATGCCGGTAGAAATTACAAAAATGCTTTTGAAAAATAAATTTGTGGTGAAAGAGATGCAAGATTTGAAAGAGGCCGCACCGCTACTTGATGTTTTGAGTCAAACACGAATTCAGAAGGAAAGATTCGGCAGCGAAGAGGAGTATAAAAAATATAGAGGCATTTATATTGTTGATTGTGACCTGATGAAAATTTGCAAAAAAAATATGATTTTAATGCATCCACTTCCAAGGGTTGATGAAATTGAAGTTGAGGTTGATTCAGATTCTCGTGCAAAATATTTTGAACAAGTGGGCAACGGAGTCGCAGTTAGAATGGCAATAATTGCTAAGCTTTTAGATCTATGAATTGGAGAATAAATCGACCTGACAAAACTTATCAAGAAGAATCTGCAGCTGAAAATGAAATTTGGCGCATTGCAAAAGTTGAGGCCATAAATAATCATGCATTGAGATTTTCATGTGCCGTTAAATCTGCACTTCTTTATGAATTGAAAAGTCGGAAATTGAGCACAACAACTCATTTTAATGGATTTCAATTTCAAGAAGATATTAAAGCCGTGTTGCCAACATTAAATGGTTTTTGCGAAGGGAAAATATCTTTGTCTGAAGCAGAAGTGATTTTAGTACCCTTTGTTAGTGATAGTCTTAGAGACATGCCACAAATCAGTGCTTTCTTTTTGACTAGACAGGCTTTACGATCAATTGAGAAAATCAAGATATGAAAATAATTTTTAAATCAGCGGCGACAAGTACAGGAATTCGTGATCTTTATGTACAAGGTGGGAAAATAGTCGCTCCATTTAAAGATGCTGATCGAATTGTTGATGCTAGCGGGAAATTTCTGATGCCAGGTGCAATTGATTCACATGTGCATTTTAGAACACCCGGGGCAACTTATAAGGAAGATTTTACGAGTGGTAGCATTGCGGCAGTTATGGGTGGAGTTACGACGGTTTTAGATATGCCAAACACAAATCCTGCGACTATTAGTGTTGCGGCTCTTCAAGAAAAACGTGATTTAATTCGCGGGAAATCTTATGTGAATTATGGATTTTTCTTTGGTGTGACTCGTGAGAATTTTGAGGAAATGGCAAAGGTGATAAATGTGCCTGGATATAAAATTTACATGGGAAGTTCTACCGGAGATCTTTTGTTGGACGATGAAAATTCTTGGGAAAAAGCATTTAGAATTGCGAAGGCAAAAAACTTGCCGGTTGTAGTTCACGCAGAAAATGAGTCTAGAATTAAGGCTGGGCAACGTGATTGTGAATGTGCTGTAATTGCGACTTCGAAAGCTGTGGAGATTCAAAAAAATGTTGGAAATAAATTACATATTGCGCACTTGAGTTGTGGCGAGGAATTGGGGATTTTACGAAAAAATGCTGACAAGAATTTGAGCTGTGAAGTTTGTCCACATCATCTTTATTTTAGTGAACTTGATGTGAAAGATGCATATTTAAAGATGAATCCGCCACTTCGCCCTGAAGAAAATTTACGCGAACTTTGGGAAGGTGTGCGTGATGGAGCTGTAAATATTATTGCAACCGATCATGCTCCACATTCGCTAGAAGAAAAGATGCAGGATATTTCTATGGCACCTGCCGGAGTACCCGGAGTCGAGTTTGTCTTACCGCTTTTATTGAATGAGCTTACTCAAAATATGCTTAGTCCTGAAAGATTAGTTCAGCTTGTTTGTGAAGAACCAGCTAGAATTTTTGGAATAAAAAATAAGGGAAAATTGGAAATTGGTTATGACGCGGATTTAGTTTTAGTAGACATGAATATTGAAAAAACTGTGACTCGTGACATGGTCTTGTCTAAATGCGGTTGGTCTCCTTATGAAGGTTACAAATTGAGGGGTTGGCCAGTTATGACAGTTGTTGGTGGTGAAATTGTTTGTGAAAATGGACAGTTGCTCAGCGAAAAACTTGGCAAGGAATGTGTTTTTAACTAGTGCTTAATTTTTTAGCGAATTTGTCAAAATTATTGTTTGTGATAAGATTGATGAATTATGACAGATAAGCCTGACATTTCCGGCATTGAGAGAGATGGCATTGTAATTGCGAAAGATTTGCTAGAAGACCCACGGCTTCAACGTGCTCTCGCAAGATTAAATGAGAGAATACAGAGAGTTGTTAGCAATACAGGTGAAAAAGTAAATGATACGGAAGCGGTTGCCGCATTTGAAAAAGCTTTGGTCGATACTGTCGCGGAAGGTCTTAAGAAAGCGGTTAAAAAGGAATAATGCTTAGGTGAAGAATAATAGTTGAATTATGCTTGCTGTGAGAACGATGTAGATTAATATTTTTATATATTTGTCGCCTTTTTTTAGGCTCCAAGAAATTCCAACCCAACTGCCTGCGCTGACACCTAAAATTAATGGGGCGGCGAAATTTAAATTGATTAATCCATCTTTAAAAAATACCAGCGATGTCACGAGGCAACTTAGGAAAATTGCACTTTGATTTATGCCGATTGCTTCTCGAAATGTGTAGCCGAGCATTATTGGTGCAAAGATTAAAAGTGCTCCCGCTCCCAAGCCAAAGGCACCTGTATAAAGACCAACGATAGAAATAAATAAAATCACAATCGTGAGATTTTTCTTGCCGGACACATGTAATTTTTCTGAAAAAATATTTAAAAATATGGCGGTAATCATCGCGCCAACTGCCAAATATTTCATCTCTTCATTTGTGAGATATTTTAAAGCGAAGGTTCCAAAGTATGAGAAACTTGTAAATAAAATTGCGACCGGAATTGCTGTCTTAAAATGGATTTTTTCTTTCTGTGAATATCTTAAAAGTGCAACGCCACTCATTGCTGCTGCAACTATTCTTCCCGTACCAATGGCTTCTTTTATTGGTAGACCGAAAAGTAGTAGAAGTGGCAAAACTATAAATGCTAATCCACCGACGCTCGATGCATAAAGTGCCGCTACAAAACCACCGGTGAAAAATATGAATGTGCGAAGAATTTCCATGCTGATGGTATAAAGGTTTTTTAGTAGATCTTCAATGTACAAGTTTTCTTTAATTTCTCTTCCCAAAAAATCGTATCAATGTTTTAATAGGCTAGCTAAACAACACAAATGGCTGACCTCTCGGTAGAATTCTGCGGCGTAAAATTCAAGAACCCAATCGTTCTCGCCTCAGGTATTTTGGGCGTAACAGGAGATTCAATGGCGCAAGTTGTGAGGAATGGGGCAGGCGGAGTAACAACAAAATCTCTCTGGCCACATGAACATTTGGGGCATGCGAATCCAACAATAATTTCGACCCAAAACTGGATGTTGAATGCAGTTGGAATTCCTGATGGTGGGCCGGAAAAAGCTGCGGAAGAAATTGCGCGATATCGGAAGGCGGTGCAAGCACCACTAATTGCAAATATTGTGGGAGGAGTGATGGATGATTATGAGACGATTGCAAGGGCTGTTGTTTTGATGAACCCGGACATTATTGAGATAAATATTTCTTGTCCGAATGTGGAAGATGAATTGGGAAAACCGATGGCTTGCTCGATTTCGAAATCTGCAGAAGTTACGCGGCGAGTGCGAGCGATTGTCGGGAAAATTCCGCTGATTGTGAAGCTGTCTCCGAATGTTGAAGATATTGTTTCGATTGCGAGGTCGGTGATGGATGCAGGAGCGGATGGTGTGACAGCAATTAATACTGTTGGGCCGGGAATGGCGATTGATATCGATTCTGCTCAGCCGATTTTGGCGAATCGAAGTGGAGGTTTGAGCGGACCTGCAATTAAGCCGCTTGCCGTGAAATATGTGCACGATATTTACAAAAATTTAAAGTGTCCGATTGTGGGAACCGGTGGAATTTTGACTGGTCGAGATGCAATTGAAATGATGATGGCTGGAGCGACTTTGGTTGGAGTTGGATCTGCAGTTTGGTATCGAGGCCAAGATGTTTTTGGAAAAATTGTGGCTGAGATGGACGAATGGTGCGACGCGAACGGAGTCAAAAAAATTCAAGATTTAATCGGAAAAGTTCATGCTTGATACAATCCCAAGAATGGCGCGAGTGAAGGCGATTTTGCAAGAAAATGAAATCGTAAAAACTTTTGTTTTGGATATCACTGTTGGTGCAGCACCAGGTCAATTTGTGAATGTTTGGATTCCGCGTGTTGATGAAAAACCATTTTCTGTGGCATATGATGACGGTCATGAATTGCATTTGGCGATCGCGGCAGTCGGTCCTTTTTCAAAAAAATTACATGAGTTGAAAATTGGCGATAAAGTTGGAATTCGAGGTCCGTTCGGATCGAAATTTAAAGTTGCGAAAAGAATGGCATTTTTGGGCGGTGGGTATGGGGCGGCCCCTTTGTACTTTTTTGCCAAGTCTGCAAAAGACAGTCAGATTGATTTTATTGTCGGCGCGCGGAGTAAAAATTATTTACTTTATACAGATAGAATTTCGAAACTTCTTAATGTGACTTTGCACATTGCAACAGACGACGGAAGTGTTGGCTCAAAAGGTTATAATACCGAAGTTTTGAAGACGGTTTTGGCTGGCGGTGCGATTGATTGTATCTACACTGTCGGTCCTGAAATTATGATGTATAAGGCAGCAATGATGGCAAAGGAAGTCGGAATTGATGCTCAGATTTCTATGGAGCGATATATGAAATGTGGCTTTGGAGTTTGTGGAAATTGTTGTGTTGATGGAAGTGGTGTTCCAACTTGTGTTGCCGGTCCGGTGATGGATTTGGCGGAGGTTTTGAAGACCGAAGATTTTGGGAAATATCACAGAAATAATTTAGGAAAAAAAATTAACTATTAAATATGGATCATTCAAAAAAAGTTGCACAGTATCTTTTAAAGGCAGGCGCATTTAAAGTTTCTTTGGATCCACTTTTTACATGGACTAGCGGAATAAAATCTCCAGTTTATTGCGATTTACGAGCGCTAATTTCAGATGTGGAGGCGCGTGATGAAATTGTTGCCGCTTTTGTGGAAATGATTCCTGCGGATGTGGATGTGATTGCCGGAACAGCGACAGCTGGAATTCCTTGGGCGGCTTGGATTGCGGAAAAAATGAAGAAGCCAATGATTTATATTCGCAGTGAGGCGAAGGAACACGGTACGAAAAAACGAATTGAGGGAATGTTGGTGGCCGGTCAAAAAGTTGCACTTATTGAAGATCATATTTCGACTGGGAAAAGCAGTATCTCGGCCATTGCGGCTTTGCGTGATGAGGGTGGAGCAGTTGTTGATAGCGTATTCGCGATAAATACTTATGAACTTAGTTCTGCGGCTGAGGTTTACAAGGCGGCAGGTGTGAAAGTTTCAACTGTCACAAATTACTCTGTTATTTTGGGTGAATCCGGACTTCCGGCAGAAAAAATTGAGTTGTTGATGGATTTTAGAAATGATCCGGCAGCTTGGGCGGGGAAGCATGGGCTATAGGCTGAGTTCAAGTTTAATTTTTTCTAAAAGATCAGAAAGCTCATTATATGTGAGGTTTGATTTGTCGCTTTTTGAATATATACAGATTGGGGCTAAAATGTTATTTATTTCAACAATAAGTATATATAAGCGGTATCCACCCGATTTTCCTTTATTAAAACCTTTAAGCACTCCCTCGCAACTCCCCGGGCGTAAGCCCGCGGGATGGAGTCCTTCC
>CAYHXO010000025.1:0-10257 GCA_964360635.1 uncultured Candidatus Peribacteria bacterium | reverse complement strand
CGAAGCTGGTCATTGCTTAAATTTTCGAACATCTTTATTATTGGTGTGTCCCCTTTAGATTAGAATGATTTGTTCAAAATGTAAACATGACGATACACGCGTTGTTGATTCGAGAGAGTCAGCAGACGGTCGTTCAATAAGACGACGGCGCGAATGTGAAAAATGTAATTTCCGCTTCACGACTTTTGAAACGATGGAAACTACAAATTTTGTTGTAGTTAAAAAAGATGGCTCACGTGAAACATATGACCGTAGCAAAGTTGAACGTGGAATTTGGCGGGCATGTGAAAAACGCCCGGTTTCACAAAAACAAGTTGATGAAATTTTGAGCAAATTGGAAGAAGTTTGGAGCGGAGTAGGGAAAGAAGTGGCCGGGGAAATTATTGGCCGCGACGTTATGCATTCCCTAAAAGTTCTAGATGAGGTTGCGTACATTAGATTTGCGAGCGTTTATCGCCAGTTCAAAGATGTGGAAAGTTTCAAGGAAGAGTTGCAAAAGCTACTTGAGAAGTAGACCTCTAAATTCTAATTCGTTTTTTTAGTTTTACGATGTGACAATTCAATGACCGTTTGCCCCATCTTCTTAACAATAGCGTCTTTTTGCGAACGTAGTTGATTTGTGTTTGCCGTCCTCATGTTTCCCCGCACGTGAAAGGTTTCAATAATTTTTCTTTCATCAGGTGTGATTGAATATTTAATTTTTAGAACCTTGTATTTAGAGAAAATTTGATCAAAAATATCAAAAAGAATGTCCGACCAACGCTCGTTGCTTACTTCAATATTTTCGTCATACTGTTCAGGTTCTGGGCTAAGCCCAAGCATTCTAGCTCGCATTTTTATGATGGCATTAAGCTGTATTTTATGGGCACGTTGCCAATGTATCCCCATTACTGCGGCGACTTCCGTCGTTTTCATATCCTCGTAAAAAATCATCTTAATTACTTTTGCTTCATCTTGAGTTAAAACGCTGAAAGGCATTTCAGCATCCTCATTCGTGCCATCTGATTCTTCTTGCTCAATGAAGGATAGATTTTCGCCTGGTACCTCAAATTTTGCATTCGAATATCCATCTCTTCTTGGCAAGGTTACAGTGTGTCTATTGCTAACGGCGTTTATGATTTTTCTTCTTACTTTCGACATTGCGTAAGTCAAAAATTTTATACCCCTGCTTCCATCAAAAGTGTTGGCAGCTTCAATTATTCCAAGCCGCCCCTCCTGCAAAAGATCATCTTTTTGCATACCCGGTCTTAAATTTTTACCAACAATGCCAAAAATATAATCTCTGTAATTCTCACAAAGTCGTTCAAGCGCTTCAGATGAATTTTCTATCTGAACCAGTTTTGCTAAGGCAATTGCCTCTTGATCATCTAAATATTTTTTCTCGTTGGCTGGCATAAATGGCTATTGATTAAGATGCAATTTAAGCACATTATGTTTTGACTTACTATCCGTTATTTGTTATAATTGCTTGATAAAAACAAAAACAAAATGTCAAAGAGACCGATTATTACAGCAATATTTGTAGCGTTAACAATCATCTCATCGATGGGTGTTGTGGACGGTCAACATATGCAAGTGTCGCTTTTTGGTGCGAACATACAGGCTGTCAGTGGAATTCTTTTAAAACATGCAGTAAGGATTGAACCAAAAGTTTATCTGTCAGATGCGACTGCAGCATTGAGTGAAAGTGACGATTCTTATATAGGAAAAATCGGCCAATGGTCATATTGTGATTATACTTTGCCAGAAGCTCCAACTTATTCGGTAGAAATGATTTCTGCCGAAGTTGATGAAAATATTCAAGCAGGACAGGTTTTCATGGGTACAATGACTTTTAAAAACACAGGTAACACAAGACTTTTCTCAAGCAAGAGCGAATGTGAAAATGTTCCTGTTTTCAACGTTGGAACTCAAATGGCAACAGATCGTGCGAGTATTTTTGGTTTAAGTTCAGTTGCAATGAGTGGTTGGACAAGTTCAAACAGAATCAAAATGTCTAATGAGTATGTAGATCCCGAACAAGATTTTACAGTAATTTTTCAGAGCATTGCTCCTGAAGGAGACAATATCTATAAAGAATATTTTCAGCCGGTCGTTGAAAATATAAGTTGGATTGGTGCTCCGTTCGCAGTGGACATTACAGTTGGAAGTCCAAGTGAAGAAATGGTGAAGAATATGTCATTTGTCAAAGATCCGATAACAATCGCGGCCAGTGACTTGGTGGGCAAACAGAAGAGTTTGAATATAGACCTTTCAGATCAATCAATGAGTGTAAAAATGGGAGATATTACAATTTGGAGATTCTTGATCTCAAGCGGTGCATACGCGACTCCGACTCCGACAGGAACTTTCCCTATTATTTCAAAGCAGGAACTTCGTATTGGTGGCGCTTGGCCACATTATAGAATGCCTTACTTCATGATGTGGAGAAAAGACGGCTACGGAATTCACGCCTTGCCATATTTGGCTACTGACGGTGGAACATTCTGGAATGAAGCACGCGATCATATTGGAAAACCTGTAAGTCATGGTTGTATTCGTTCGTTGCCAGAAGATGCGACAATAATGTACGCATTTGCAGATATTGGAACGCCTGTGATTATTCAGCCCTGAGATTTCTTGATGTGAATTTTAAGGATGGTATTTTTGTAGAGCTGTTTTAATGTAAATTCCCAGTCTTCAATATAGAATTTTTGGTTTTTCATTGGGTGCTTTCCAAGTTTCTCAAAAGTAAGAAATCCGAGAGTTTTATATTCCGGATACTCAAGCTCTATACCTGTCAGATCTGCGAGTTGATCTAAATGAATTCTTCCGCTGACTTCATATTCTGTATCCGATATTTTGCGAATTTCTTCTTCCGGCAAATCACTTTCGTCAACAATCTCACCGACGATTTCTTCAATCAAATCTTCCATTGTCACGATTCCTGCCATCTTTGCATTGTCGTCAAAAACAATGGCCATTTGAGTTTGTTTTTTATTGAAAAGTTTGAAAAGTGAATGCACGTGCATTGCTGTTGAAATTTTTAGGGCAGGTCTCAGTTCTAACTGGCGGAGCGAAGTATGAGGATCAAATTCGCCGTGAAATTCTGCTAGCAATTCTTTGTAAGTCACGATGCCCACAATGTTATCTATTGTGTCTCGGTAAACCGGAACGCGAGTGTGACTGTGATTCAGCATAAATTCTGTCGCTTCAGCAAGATTATAATCTTCTGGCAGGGCATCAATGTTGATTCGCGGCGTCATAATTTCTTTAACTTGAATATCATTAAACTCGAGTACATTTTCTATAATTTCTTTTTCATTTTCTTGGAGCGAGCCCTCTTCTTGACCGATCGAAATCATTGCAATTAATTCTTCATCAGAAACCAAATTTTGTTTTTTTATCTTAAAGATTTTGAAGAAAATTTTGACGAATATTTCGAAAATCCAGATTACCGGAGTGATCAGAATCCCAATAAAATAAATCGGTGCAGACAAGGATAGTCCAACTGTTGCGGCATGACTTGTTGAATAAGATTTCGGTAACACTTCGCCGAAAAGTAACAGTACAAAAGTAAGCACTCCGGCTACAATTCCTAGTACTGCATCTCCCAAAAGATTTTCGAAAAAAATTGTACTGTAAACGGATAGCAGAACGTTCGTGAAAGTATTACAAACGAGAATTACTATTAAGGTTTGGTCTTGTTTGTCTTTTAGCTTTTTAAGGTAATGTGAACCCGGTTTTTCTGCCTCATGAAGGCTTCTAACTTTTGCCGGTGAAATTGAAATCAGCGCCGACTCCGCGGCAGACGACAAAACAATTACTACAATCAACGCGAGAATGAGTCCGAGTCCAAACAGAAAGATCTTTTTTAAATCGAGAGAAAAATACAGGAAATGTGAGAGGAGGACAAGTACGGCTCTTGAATTCTAGTCCGAATCGCACTTGAAGACTTCAAAAGGTGAAGAGTAAGCCAAGCGTTTGCGTGGACGATTATTAATTAATTGCGAAGCTTTATCAACTTCATTTTGAGTTACCAGATTGAAGTTGGCCTTCTTCGGAAAGAATTGCGGCCATTCTTGCAAAACTTTAGGTGTTGGAGATTATGAATGTTTGAGTGACGAGTGTTGTCAATGCTCTGACAACAGGTTTTTAACCTGTTGCACGGCAAATTAATTCGCCTGTAGCACCTTGCTATATTATTATTTACATAATATAATTTTAATGAAATCTATGAATTTAACTAATTTAATGAAATTACATACTTTGAAAATGTTCAATAGTGGACAAATAACCTTGCCAAAATCTTGGCGTGAAAAATTTGCCACAAAATCATTCTTAGCTGAAGAATCTGAAGAAGGACTGTTGATAAAGCCAATTAGTTCTGCTGAGGTTATGGAATATGAAAATGAAAAAGAATTTGGCTTATTTTTCCCTAGAGGTATAGACCCTAAAGTTTTAATGGATAAGATTAAAGAGATCGATGGATAGAATTTCAAAATTTTTAGAGAAGTTGAATAAGAAACAGAGAAATCATATTTTTTTGGAAATTTTGCCGAAAATAAGTAATTTAAATTTTGATGGTCTTGATATTAAACCTTTAAAAAATTATAAAAATTATTTCCGTGTGCGATTCGGTAGCGTACGAATAATTTTCTACATGGATGAAAAGAAAGGCGTCGGTGTGATTTCAAACATTGCTTTTAGAAAAGATGCCTACAAAGATATTTAGTGTTAGAATGCGCGCATGAAAATTTTATCTCGAGAATTGGGAAAACTATTTGAAGCGGCGGCTATGGCGGCTTTTCCTGAACTTTCTCCAGAACAAGTTTTGAAATTTGTGACTTTAGAAAAACCAGCTGATACGATGCACGGTGATTATGCTTGTCCTGCGCCACTTCGACTTAGTAAAATTCTCGGGAAAAATCCTCAAGATATCGCGTTGGCGATTATTGAAAAATTGCCGAAAGATTATCGCTATGATTCTGTAGAATTTGCGCGGCCCGGTTTTATAAATTTGAAACTTAGTAAAGATTTTTTGGAGGAGGAGTTGAAGCAACTTGAGGGTGGATTTTCTGTGGAGGGGCATGTGAGCGACAAGCCAGTGATTATTGAATATAGCGGAACAAATGCGGCGAAGGCGATGCAAGTTCATCATTTGATTACCACAATTTTGGGGCAGTCACTTTCAGATTTATATGAATTTATGGGCTATGAAGTGATTCGAATTAATCATCTCGGGGATTGGGGAACGCATTTTGGTAAGCTGATTTATGCAGTGGAAACTTGGGGCGATAGAAGTGATATTGAGCGAAATCCGAATGCGGAATTTTTGCGACTTTATGTGAAATTTAATACTGAGGCGGAGAAAAATCCTGAACTTGAAAATGAGGCCAGGAAGATTTTCAAAGCACTTGAAGACGGCGATGAACTTCGAATGGCGATGTGGAATTGGATGGTTAAGGAAAGCCTTGAGGATTTAACTAAGATTTTTGTTAGACTAGGCGTCCACTTTGACCACATTATGGGTGAGAGTTTTTATCTGAAAATGGCTGATGAAATTTTGGAAGATGGGAAGAAACGTGGACTCTTTGTTGAAGGAGAAGGTGGCGCGTTGATTTATAATATGGGTGGAGACAAAGTGCCTGCGCTGATTCAGAAAAGTGATGGCACAACACTCTATCTAACTCGAGATGTTGCGACCGTGAAATATCGAGTTGAAACTTGGCATCCTGCTTCAATTTTGTATGTTGTGGACGTTGCACAAAGTTTACATTTCGAGCAGGATTTCGCGATTTCAAAAGCGCTTGGCTATGTTGAGGATAGCAAACTTGAGCACATTTCATTTGGACGAATGAGCTTTGCAGATGCGGCAATGAGTAGCCGAAAAGGTAATGTGATTTTGGTGGATGATTTACTTGAAGAAGCTGTGAAACGTGCCGGTGTTTTGTCGGCAGCGAAGGCCGGTGAAATGCCGCGTGAAGAACTTGCGCGAGTTAAAGAAATTGTCGGAATTGCTTCAATAAAGTATGGAATTCTTTCGCAAGACCGCGTTAAAAATCTGATTTTTGACTGGGACAAAATGATAACGCTTGAAGGAAATTCTGCACCTTATCTTTTGTATTCTTATGCACGTGCAAATTCGATTCTCGAAAAGGCGGGTGTGGAATTAACCGGAATGCCGAGATTGAGTGATCCACTCGAAATAGATTTAGTAAGGCAAATGTTAAAATTTCCAGAAGTTTTGGAAGCTGCCTTAAATGAAAGAAAGCCACATATTATTGCAACTTTTCTGTATGAACTTTGCCAGAGCTTCAATCACTTTTATGGCAAATGCAGGGTTGGGGACGATCGAAATCGGCTTGGGCTAGTGCGAGCGTTCATGCACGAGCTTAAAACCGGCCTGACTATTCTTGGGATTCCGGTTCTCGCAAAGATGTAATTTGCTGCATGATTTCTTCTTTAATCTTTTTTATTAGATTCACTAAGTCTTTGATTTTATTTAAGAAATCATCAGCAAGCTCGCCGATGGCCTCCATAATTTCGATAGGTGCATCTACAAGTTCTGTTTGTCTAATTTGTTCCTTCCATTTTTCATCACTAACTTCATCAGCAGGATGTTTACCTCTTAAGTCTGAGTGAATAGTTATGTTATCGCCTTTGTCGTCTGTTATAATTTGAATATTGCCAATGGTGCCATCTTTTAATTGGCATTTCCCTTTCATGATAACCGCGCCTTTATCTATAAATTTTGAAATCTGTGGGCCATAAATCGATATTATTCGTCCATCCATTAAAGTTGTTGCATAAATAATTTCCTGAGATCTGTCGCTTAAATCAGGTGATGTTTCAATAATACTATTAGATACGAGCTGATCTATTCCGTCATCCTCTCTGAAATCCTGTTCTTGCATAAAAATTATTATGAGTTGCGAGTGTAAACTACTTTAGTCCAACTGTCAAACCGATGGCCTCGGGCTTGTTCAGGACTTTGAGTGAGAGTAAGATTCCGCCAAATTAAGTAAATTTTATGTTAGACGAAGAGAAGACTACCGAGACATCAAGTAGCAATGAACAAGTATTTTTTAGAACTCCGGAGCGTGAGTATAACCGTAGAATAAAGAAGGCCGTAGACAAACATGCCAAAGGCTCGGTTGAGAATGTTAGCGCAGAAACCAGAGATGAAATTTTGGAGTTACTATTGCACATTGAAGGAGGCGGAATAACTTTTACAAGTGAAGCAGTTGCAAGAGATGTGAGGCTATTATTATGGGGAAAAGTTGCATCTTTGAATCATAGATTAGGATTGAAGCATCCGGAAACAGGTATAAGATTTGGAAAACACGGTGGAGTGCCATATAAAAGTGACCAGTCGGTGTTTATACACTTTGACCCGAGGGTTTAACTTGCCAATTTAGAGAACTCGTGTATAGTGAGGTTTATGAAAAACATCTCGCAAAAATCTCATCATAATAATCAGCGCGGCTAGCGTGTGATTTTTTATGAGTCACCCGGCCGCATTTATCTGCGGTTATTTTTTTATATGTATTTATATTTTACTTTCCATATTGGTCATCGAAGCAGAAATGCCAGCGATTTTTTATTAATTTTAATTTTTATAATATGGAAAAATTTAAACTATTTATTACAGAGCAACTTAAAAATGCTCCTGAGGCTGAGGTCAAATACCGGATTGGGAAGCAAGATTTTGATAATGCACCCCGTACAAGCGACAATACTACGTTAGAGATGCTAATAAAAGGCTATGCAGACATAGCTATATTAAGAAATGCCGTGGCGTATGAGGCGCTGAAATCGGTGGATGCTATAAAAGCCCCAAAAGTACTAACGACATCTATGGGAATCGCAAGTGGAGATAAACTCATTTGGCCTGCTGAACTTGGTAATACAATTTGGAACGGCCGCAGATCACCACGACTTTATACACCATTCCCAAATACGATGCGTGCAGATGTCGAAATTGCCAATCGCGACAAAAAAAGTTCATCTCCGGTCCCGATGATGAACAAAATCGAAGAACCTTTAGGCAAAGCTAATATGAATAAAGTTCTCGATGATTTTTTTGCTAACGGAGAGAATCCCGAGCAAGGTCCGGCTTTTTATGGCGATATCAATATGGAAGACATCCCGAATGGTCGTATGAAATGGAATACCGGCGAATGGAAACTTGGTTCAGGTTCTAAATTCGGCGCAACCGAATACGGAATTTGGGCGTCTTCCAGGATTTATGACCTTTACCAGTATGAAGAAGACTACAATATAATAAGCGAATGGGAAAATTTTATTCGTAATTTTAACCAATAATTTTATGGAAAAACCTAAATACATTTTTGAAGGTTCAGGTGCGCCAGAGGCGAAGTTGAAGCCGAGGGATGGGCTTGAAGATTTATTGCAGAAATTTAAAGGGTCAGGTATCGCCGATTACTTTTCTATGCCATATGACATTGGCACTGCATTATCACCCGAACAATTTTGGAAGTCTCTCGAAATAGGCCTGAATATCTTCGGTCAATTTAAAGTTTACAGTCAGATAATTCTCGATTTTAGATCTGACGCCGAAAACTTTGAACTGATAACTAAAATGATCGAAATGTGCGTCATTCCTCAACCTATTTTGCTCAATAAGGAAAAACGAAGTGATCTGAGTATCATAAAACTACAGATCGCCGTTGCAATTGAGGCCAGAAAGATAGAAATGTCTAATTTACTTAAGTCAAATTAAACCTTTTCTATGTTTGAGGGGTGGTCGATTATAGCTTTTCGGCCACTCCTCCATGAGATATGCATGTAGAAAAAGTTTTGCTGAAACTATATGTTGAATCTTTACATTTGGCTGTTGCTCCATATGGCTGATAATCTGTTGAATTCATTGCGAGTGAGGATGATTCTCGTAATTCCTCCATACGAGCAAATGATATGGAAAATGCAGTTAACATTATAAAAAGAAGAGCAGGGTTAATAATTTTGTGCATTTTGTGGGTGGTTAAGTGAAAGCTAAATGTACTACTTGGATTAATGTTTGGAAAGGAAACCTTGCATTTAAGCCCCCAAACTCATACTATTGGCGGGCACGGAGAGGTGGCCGAGTGGCTGAAGGCACCACACTGCTAACGTGGCAGGGGGTTAAACCCCTCGGGGGTTCGAATCCCCCCCTCTCCGCCAAGAATATTAAAGTAGCAAGATCTATCTTATGGATGAACTTGTTCGAGTGGTTTCAGAGAAGCTAGTCGTAATGACCTTGTTGTCGGTTTTGATTACGGGGATTTTTGGTTTTTTATTCTTTTTAGCAGAGAGTCGTTATCCTTCCTCACTATTCCATCGACTTTTATTTTTAGGGACCGGTATTTTGTTTTTCTATCTTTATTTTCTCCCTTACTATGGAACGATAGTGATCTTACGTGATTTTGAAGAGTTGACTGCAATGCACTCGGTGATACTAATTTTCCTTTCGCTTCCAACTGGTTTTTCTATTCTGGCCTGTATTTTACCACGCACAAAAAATTTGGCTTACTTCCTATATGCTTTGCTTGCGAGTATAACGTTTCCCCTTTTACCCGTAGCCCTACTCCTGGCCAAAAAGAAAAATCTTTCTTTGAAGTATTGCCTTCTAATGATATTTGGCTCACTCATTATTGTTCAAGTCGTTGCTGCCTTGATTGTCGTTTTTTATTTGACGAATGCGGCGGAAGCCGAAGAACAATCCCTCCAAGAGTCCTCTCAAATTTATGAAGAAATTCTGCAAGAAGAGGCCGTTTTGAAAGAAAACATGGAAGGCTTTGTCCTTCTTTATACTATGAAGGTTCAAAGAAATGGGTCACTGCAGAGTATAACCGTTAGTCTTTCCGGTTCTGGGGCTTCCGAGGCAGATGTGACGACAGGGACCGGGGAAGACCGTTCGACCGCTTTCACCTTTCCTTACGAAGAAATGCTTGATTTTGTAGAATATTTTTCCTCCGAAGAATTTAAGTCTTTGGAAGAAGCCTACTGTTCCGGACGTGATAGGTGCCAAAATGAGACTGCCTTGTATACGCTTCATGTAGAATTGCCCAATTTTGAAAAAAATATCATGTGGGGGCAAAGTGACTCAAACGCACAAGAGTTTGATTGGATTGTTTCCCGCATGACTCGTCACTTTCCCGATGGTTTTGAGTATTGGTAGGAATCGCTTAAAGCCACGCCAAGACGAAAAGCTGCACTGTGTGCAGTAATGGCGGAGGGACTGGGATTCGAACCCAGGAGACCCTTGCGGGTCTA
>CAYHXO010000024.1:0-10910 GCA_964360635.1 uncultured Candidatus Peribacteria bacterium | reverse complement strand
TGATACACTCCACGGGCTCTTTGAAAACGTGGGGATGTACAGGCTTCGACAGAAAGATCAGAAGTCGTTTATCAGCTTTCAGGTGATTGCATGGTCTCACCTCAACCCGTCCATGCGAGTCTAAATGCTAACTCTGAAGCAAATCGTGTTGCTGCTTACCTTGCAAGCAAACTAGCTCCGGCTAGATTGTCAGCTATGGCTGCGTAACTCGCATCCGTCGCCTTTAGTGCGACGGGGTTCTCTTAAGCAAGGCTTCGTAGCTTTTGAGGGCCTAATTACGAGGCTCAGGTGACCGGCTGCTTATTTTCCGGCCGCGAACCAAAACCCTGGTAAATACGCGATGAAAGCTCTTTGTTCTTTTCATATTTTCATTGCGTAATCGAAAAGAACTACGAAAGTAGACGGTAGACCTCTTCCTTTTTGGACGCGGGTTCGATTCCCGCCATCTCCACCAGTTACACCGAAGGTGTAAGCATTAGCGCCTAAGGGCGCGCAAAAGTCCACCATACTCGTTCGAAGAACGAGCTTATTTTGTCTACGCTGAAGGCGAAGCTTTTAAATACTTTGTTCTAAGTGGGATCAAAATGTCTATTAAAAATCTGATCACAACGATGGCTACGAGTAGAATGTCGCTGCCCTGATAAATTCCCAATACCGAAATCATAAGGATGAAATGCAAAGGGACAACTGATCTGTATGCAGTTTTGATTAGTTCGGAAGCGGCAGGCATTCTCCATTTATTATTTGCAAAATATAATAAAATGTTCGAGCTGTAACGGATTACTGTAAAGAGTAAGATATTAGTTGCGATAATTTTGATCTGCAAATATTCCACTTCAGGGTTTTCTAATAGAAATGATCCCAGAAGTCCAAGAGAAACAGATGAACTGCCCGAGCTTATATCTACAATTAGGAAGAAAATAGTATGGCAGAGGAAGGCAAAGCCCCGCTTGAAAACAAAGCTTGCAAATTCATGTTTGCGACCTTTGGCGAATAAAAGCAGAGCCGCATAGATGCTAAAGTCGACGAGAGACTCTATCCAAAACCCCATTAGCAAAATGGTGGCCGACCATCCCATAAATAATATTCCGTAAATGAAATAGCCATATTGAATCACACTTATTAGTGGCACAAATTTTAGGATCAAAGTGTTCATATATGCATTATGCTTTCCAATCGGCAAAAAAACCATTAAATTTGTTATATGGACTCAGCGAAAATTGCAAAAAGGGCAGGCCTCCGATATTCCAGCGACCAAGAGCCGGGGCTTAATTTGAACAAAGTCAGCGCCAAGGATTTGAAGAGGGTTAAGTCGCTGCGAATTCCGCCTGCATGGAAGGGTCTTTGGGTGTGCAAAGATGCAAAAGGTCATATTCAGGCTACCGGGAAAGATGAACGGGGAAGAAAACAATATATTTATCATCCGGAGTGGAAGGAAGTTCGGGCTCAAACAAAGTTTCATAAATTGCTGACACTTGCGGAAGTTTTGCCGAAAATCAGGAGGGAAATTAGTAAGGATATCTCTAAAAAAGAAATAGACAAGCCAAAAGTCGTGGCAACAATAATCGAGTTGGCTGAGAAAACTTTAATTCGAATTGGGAATGAAGAATATGTGAAAGAAAATCACTCTTACGGACTAACAACGATTCGAATTAATCAAGTTAAAGTTAGCGGCTCCGAAATCCATTTTCATTTCAAGGGAAAGAGCGGCGTTTTGCACGATGTTGATTTTTTTGACGAGCGATTGGCCAAGGTGGTTTTAAGTTGCGAAGAAATTCACGGCCAAGAGCTTTTTTGTTTCAGAGATGCTGCTGGCAAGGTACACGGAGTGCATTCCGGAGATGTTAATGAATATTTGAAGATTACTAGCGGGGTGGAAATTAGCGTTAAGGACTTTCGAACCTGGTATGGAACAGTGAAGGCACTTGCACATCTTGTTAAATTTGAACCCTGTGAGACTTTGGCTGAACGCAAAAAGAATGTGGTGAAGACGGTTGAAGTTGTGTCTGAACATTTACGAAATACAAAGGCCGTTTGTCGGAAGTCTTACATCGATCCGAACGTTATTGAATGTTATTTGTCGGGCGGGGAGTTAACTTCCCCGTGTAAATGTGGCTCTAAGTTTAAAGATTTGCACGTTGATGAACATGCATTGGTTCATTTTTTAAAGAGACGATAATGATTGATTCAATGTCTTTCTTAAGGCAAGCGTTCAAAGACCCAAAAAATATAGGAGCAATTGCCCCGAGCTCAAAAGGCCTGACAGAATTGATTGTGGCAGAGGCTCAACTGCAAGATGCGAAAGTTATTGTTGAACTCGGTCCAGGTACGGGTGTTTTTACTAAAGCAATTTTAGAGGCAATGAACCCGGAATCTGACTATTTCGCTTTAGAGATAAACAAGGGTTTTGTTGATACTTTAGAGTATACCCATCCCGAAGCCACTGTTTATAATGACTCCGCGGAAGCAATTGGTGAATATTTAAAAAAACATGGTCATGACAAAGGAGATAGAGTTATCTCAGGCTTACCATGGACGGCCTTCGATGTTGAATTTCAACAAAGCATGGTTGCTAAAATTTACGACTCATTAGAGGATGGTGGCTTATTTTTAACTTTCGCTTATTTCCCTCTAAATCACTTGCCGAACGGGCGTTCATTTTATGAGCTGCTCTCCGGTAAATTTACCAGCGTTAAAAAGACTGACTTGGTGACGAATCTTCCACCGGCCTTCGTGTACGTTTGCCAAAAGTAAATTTAGATGGATTTCACTGCTCTGCTGTGGTATAATTACCAGATTTAACAAAAACAAAAATGAAAATCACGTCAAAATGTCAGTATAAAAATCTTTCAAGCTTTGCTTGGAAGTCACCAATGCAGGTTTATGTAAACAAAGGTCCGGAAAAAGGGGCTGACGTTGTAGATGCGGGTGTGAAGGGCGACGCCGGCAATGTGGACTCTCCTGAAATTAAGGCTTTGAAGGAAAAGATTAAACTCGGTGCTGAAAATGCAGCAGATATAGCAAGTGATATTGCAGAAATTGCAAAGAAAGAAGCAGCTGAAGCTTCGATGAAGGTGAAAGATGGTGCGGCAGGAGCATGGGAATCATGGAGTAAAGCAGTTACAAATGACAAATTAACCACTGCAGGTGGAGATTTAATGTATAAGGCTGGTAAAGCAATTGACGGAGCGCCAGGTGACGCCCAGAAGCTTTTAGCTGATGGAAAGGAAGAATTGGAGCAAATGAAAGACAAAGTGCTAGTCGAATTAGAGAAGGCGAAAGTAGAGTTAACACAAAAAATAGCCCAGTTGGATACTGTAGTAAAGAAAGGTTATGGGGATGCAATTGAGTCAGGAATTATGACTATTGAAGAAGCAACAAACACTGTGAAAATGACAGCTGACCAATTTCAAAAAATGGCAGATAAGGCAATTAAAGAAAACCTTTCTTTGCCACCGGATTTTTGGAAGAATTTAAACAAGAACTTGGGAAGTTATGGAGTAGACAGGGCCCTTCGATTAATGAAAGAAGCCCAAAAAACTCCTGATTTTGACATGAAGTCATTGATTGTCGGCTTGCCATATAAAGATATAAATAAGGCGTTTAAGTTTTGTATTGAAACTGGATTTAAAATGCCGGAACAGGTTTGGGCAAAAGTTGAAGCAGGGATTGCCCGAAATACTCCAAAAGAAGCTCTTCAAGTACTTAAAGATGCAAAACAACTTAAACACAGTGTTGAGGCATTGATACTTAAGCTCGCTGATGGTGGAGAAAAGATGGTGATGGCTGTATTAGATGGTGTGAAGGAAGTCGGCTATACAATCCCGGCAGAATACTGGAATAAAGTAGTTCCTGAAATTGCAAAATACGGAAAAGAAGGTGCATTGAGAGTTCTAGATACAATGGCTGGGGCTTTGGTTGAAACAAAAGATGCAGTAGTTGCAATGGGTGAAGCAGGAGCAGACATGGCTATCGCGACAGCGGAGTGGTCATTTGATAAGGGACTTAAGTTGCCAGCAGAATTCTGGGGAAAGGTGATAGAAGATGTTGGAACATATACAGTTGACCAGGTTGTTGCGATTGGAGAAGGAGTAGCAAAATATGCGTACGATATTCCAAAAGAATACTGGATGAAGGTTGGTCCTGAAATTGCAAAATATGGAAAAGAAGGAGCACTTAAAGTTCTAGATACAATGGTTGGGGCTGGAGTTGAAACAAAAGATGCAGTAGTTGCAATGGCTGCAGCCGGAGCAGATATGGCAATGTCCGTTTTAGAAGGTGCCAAAGAGATTGGTTATGATATTCCAAAAGAGTTCTGGGTGAAGGTTGGAGAAGACGTTGGAACATATACAGCAGACCAGGTTGTTGCGATTGGAGAAGGTGCCAAAGAATACGGATATACAATTCCAGCCGAATACTGGACGAAAGTAGGGCCTGAAATTGCATCGTACGGGAAAGAAGGCGCACTTAAGGTTTTAGATACAATGGTTGGGGCTGGAGTTGAAACAAAAGATGCGGTTGTTGCAATGGCAGGGGCCGGAGCAGACATGGCGGTGGCTGTGTTAGAAGGTGCAAAAACATATGGATACGATGTTCCAAAGGAATATTGGCTAAAAGTTGGAGAACAAGCTGCAGATTATACATCGGAAGAAGTAACTTCTCTTATGAAAGGCGCAAAAGAATATGGGTATGATCTTCCAGCAGAATTCTGGACAGGAGTTGGAGAGCAAGTTAGTGAGTATACAGGTGAACAAATTTTAGCAATTAAGGATGCCGCAACAACATATGGATACGACATTCCAAAAGATTTCTGGGTAAAAGTTGGGCCTGAAATAGCAAGTTATACAGAAGAAACGGCAGTGGCGATTTTAGATACAATGGTTGGAGCTGGAGTAGATGTTAAAGATGCAGTGGTTGCAATGGCAGGAGCCGGAGCAGACATGGCAATAGCAACAGCGAAATGGTCGTTTGATAATGGAGTAAAACTTCCAGTAGAATTCTGGGCAGAGGTTGCAAAGGATATAGTTACATGGGAAGTAGACGTTGCCCTTCAGGCTCTAGATACAATGGTTGGAGCTGGAGTAGATGTTAAAGATGCAGTAGTTGCAATGGCGGGAGCCGGAGCAGATATGGCAATTGCAACAGCGAAATGGTCATTTGAGAAAGGGGTTACACTTCCAATAGAGTTCTGGACGAAGGTCGGATCTCAACTTGCAGAATATGGTGATGCTAAGGTTGATGAACTAGTTTCAGCACTTGGAAAGTTGGGAATTGCTGAACAAATCTTGTTTAAGGCTGTTGTTGCTGCCGGTAATAAAGCCGTTATCTCTCTATGGAGTAGCATGACAAGGCTTGGATTTGAAATCTCAGGAAAACTAGATAGGGCTTACAGCTCAGCTGAGAGAAAACAAAAGGCTCTTGAAAAGAAGGGTAAAGCTGTTAGAACCGGTGATACAACATCACAAGATACAAACCAATAATTTATAATTTAAATAAAAATTAATATGAAAACTACAATAAAACAAATGTACATCTCAATCCTTGAGGACTATGAGGCTAAGAAAAACTCACTATTGAAGGCTTACTTTGCCGATCTAGCAAAGGCAAAAAAGTCCGGACTTCAAAAACTTGAGGTCATCATTGATAAAGGTGCTCAGCTTTCTGCAGAAAAGGGACTGGATAGTCTTTAAATTTCCTCCCAAATTTCAGAGGATGAGTCGTATTTGAAGGAGAAATCTTTAGTCTGGGTATCTTTAGGGGTTTTGATTTTAAAATCGAATTTTACACCCTTTTCAGCAGGTGTTTTTTTGAAATTTACCGTTTTATTTGAGGCGCTTATTGTTGGAGTCGATCCGTAAGGTGAAATCAGCGCCCCATCTTTTTCGCTTTGATACCAAAATGGAAGTGGAGTTTCGATTGCGGATTGATTCTCGTCTACGTAATAAATGCTAACCGCAGGGTGGTTTTCTTCACCAATGTCTGGAACAATGAAAAAATTTGTTGATGTTGGCGGAGTGAAAATTGTTGAATCTGCTAAAAAAGAGGCGACGGACTCGCGGCTGTCTAATTGAGTATTTTCGAGAATAAAATCCGGAATATTCTTTAGACCGAAGTTTTCTGATTTTGACTTTGTTTGAAGAATTGAACCTTTAACGCTTGGATCAATTTCGTCTAATCTTTTCCAAAAAGCTCTCATCACATCATACTGTATAAATGCTGTGTCACTGAATCCGTTTCCCTCAAAAAGTTCACCGTCGTCAGAATACAAGCCACTAATATTTTTAAATAAATAATTTGGGTCAACATCAGGAAGATCCCAACTTGGATCGGGATCTCTATACTGATAAGCAACACCTTCACTAAGAAAAGAAGGAAGATCTGACGACTCTGGCGTTTGCCAAAGTGCGTGAATCAGCTCATGTTCAATTACGGCTTTGTTCGCGGTCTCGGTCAGTACCATCGTTTTTGTGCCATTTGAAATAGTTGATTTTGTAAATGCATCGGTACTTTCCTGGATAATCCCCTCAGAGCTGTTAGAAAAAATTACACGTAAGGTTTTTAGGTCGGGATTTTTATTTATTTCCATCGTCTCCATCATTGCTGTCATTGAGTCCAAAACAGGATTAATTTTTTTCCTATCTGATTCTTGACCGAGAAAAACCACGGAAATACCAGCAATGTTTTCAGCCTGTAGGGTTTGCTTGTCCGTTTCAAGGCTGTTCCAATAGATACTCTCGAGCACATCTGTACAACTTGTCATTAACCCGGCGGCAACAATGGCTAAAGTTTTTTGATAAGGGAAGTATTCGCTTCTTCGGTCCATTCGATAGGGTTAATAAGATGCCACTATACATCATTTTACTAAATAGTCAATATTTTTACTTGCCCTTCTCTCTTTCCTAAGGTATAAGTTCCGCATGTCCTATTCTGAAACAATTCTCAGCTTTGACGCGGTGACCTTTGAGCACGAGCATAATAAGCCAATTCTAAATGCGGTAGATTTTTCTGTGCGAGAGGGAACAAAGATTACTTTCATGGGGCAGAACGGTGCGGGGAAGAGTACGATTTTTAAACTGATTACTAAGCAGCTGAAGCCGAATGAAGGATCTGTGAATACGATGCCGAAGATAACAATAGCGACTTCGCATCAGGTTATGCCACATGATGATCGTGAACTGACGGTTGAGGCATTTTTCCAAAAACGATTTAAAGAGAAAAAGCATGACATTAGTAGAGATATTAAGGCGGTTTTGGAGGTTGTAAATTTAAAAGCGCCTTCGGATAGACTAGTGAAATCTTTCTCAGGTGGTCAACAGGCGAGATTGCTTTTAGCATCAGCTTTGATTCAAAATCCTGATCTTTTGCTTTTGGACGAGCCGACAAATAATTTGGACAAAGCGGGAATTGAACACCTCACGAATTTCCTGATCGACTATCCGAAAACTTGCATCGTAATTTCTCATGATGCGGATTTCTTGAACGCCTTCACTCAAGGAGTTCTTTATTTGGATGTTTTCACTCACAAAGTTGAGCAATATGTGGGTAATTATTATGACGCTGTGGATGCGATCGAGGCCAGACGAGAAAGAGAAAATATGAAAAATGCACAGCTTGCGAAAGGTATTCAAAAGAATAAAGATAAATCTAATGAGTTCGCACATAAGGGAGGAAAGCTTCGTTTAGTGGCGAAAAAAATGCGTGAGGCGGCGGAAGAAATGGAAAGCAATATGGTTGAAGTGCGAAGAGAAGACAAAACGATTCGTGAATTTTTTATTCCCGCGCAAGAAGATACATCAGGAGAAATTTTGAAATTAACTTCGGTTTCGGTTATTCGAAATCATGAAAAATCGACAAAAAAAGTGATGATTTCACTGCGAAAAAAAGAACATCTTTTGTTGACCGGTCCTAATGGAATTGGGAAAAGCACTCTGCTTGAGGCTTTAGCTGGTGGAAAGGCGGAGGGGGCAATGATTGGCTACGGAGTTCGTGTCGGTTATTATCGCCAAGATTTTTCTACCTTGAATTTTGAGCATACCGTTCATCAGTCATTTGAAGAGGCGCTGAAATCTGTTGGGAAGACAGCTTTGGAGGAGAGAATTAGATCAGTTGCTGCGGGATTTTTGATTACAAAAGAACATATCCATGCAAAAATCGGAACTCTTTCAGAGGGGCAAAAAGGATTGGTTTCTTTTGCGAGATTGGTTTTGCAGGAGCCGGGCCTTTTGATTTTGGACGAGCCGACAAATCATATTAACTTTAGACATTTGCCGGTGATTGCCGAGGCACTTCATAATTACGAAGGTGCGATGATTCTCGTTTCTCACGTTCCGGAGTTTGTCGCTCAGATTAGAATTGATCACACTTTGGATTTGGATAAGTAATCAACTCTTAATCTAGAAAGTGGTTTTTGATTGTGTTAGGCTGTGGATATGGGATTCCTCGGATTTATTTTTGGAATAGCAGCTCTCTATATTGTAGTTGGTTTGAAAAGTAGGGTTGAGGATCTTGAGAATAGGTCTAAAACTACAGCACCTAAGGTTTTGCAGGAAGTGCCAACGAAGACAGCAGAAAGTGTTGTGGCTCCTGTTACGGCGCCTGAACGTAGTGAGCCAGACATATTTGAGAAACTTATTAATTGGGCTAAAGAGGAATGGCTGATGAAGCTTGGCGGACTTCTTTTGTTGATTGGATTCGGATGGCTCACATCTTTTGCTTTCATTAATAATTGGATAGGCCCGATGGGGCGAATTATTATAGGAATTATTGCGGGCATTTCACTTTTGATTTTCGGCTGGTTTAGAATGAAAAAATATATGCATCAGGGCACAATTTTCTTAGTTATCGGATCAACCACAATACTGCTTACTCTTTTTGCTGCCAGAGCAGTATATGACTTTTTCAACCCGAGTATTGCCCTTGCAGGTATGTTTTTCAGTGCTGCTTTTGTTGCCGCGACTAGTGTCCAATACAAGAATAAGTCATTGGCTTTAACAGGTATGTTCCTTGCCGCGGTTGCACCTTTATTCACGAATTCTCCCGTTGCCGATTATGTAGGATTGTTTACATACTTAATTGTAGTTGTGCTGGGTATTATTTGGGTTGTTGCACTCACAGAATGGAGAGATTTAACGGCGGTGGGATTGTTGATGGTTTCATTCTATAGTTTCGCGGCGTTTGTCTCCGCTGAAAATGAAGTTAGAGCAACGCTTCTTTTATTTGCATATGCATTTGGGGCAATCTTTTTTGCATCTAATGTTGTGGGTTTATTGCGAGCAAAAAGTGAAGATATGCCTGTTAATCTTATCGTTTCCGCCTGGAACGGTTTATTTATTCTGGTTTGGATTACTACTGCCGCGAAAGAAGAGTGGAAAAGTTTGATAATTATTGCGTGGATGATTGGCTATCTGATTGCCGCTTTTGGCATTTTTAAGGTCACCCAAAAACGAGAGCCTTTTTGTGCATATTCGGGAGTTGCTATCGCATTTCTTGCCGCAGCAACAGCTGTTGAATTACATAATGATGCTCTAGTTGTTGCCTATACAATTGAGGCCGGTGCAATTTCTATACTCACATATTTTATAATGAAGAATATTGCTACTGCGCAAAGAGCAAGCTTAATGCTGGTTTTCCCGATACTGCTTTCTTACAAAAACTTTGTATCTACAAATTGGGATGCGGGTATTTTTAATAATGACTCGTTCGTAATATTCACTTTAAGCTTCGTACTACTCGGGCTTGGAGCATTCTTCTTGCCTAGGGTTCAACAATTGAAAGACGAAGAGTCTATAGAGATTAATACTGTACATCTGGTAATGGGATCAATATATCTAGGTAGACTGTTATGGATTATTGCCCATGTGGTTTTTGAAAGTGGCAATATTGCGGTTATGGTTTGCTTGGTTTTGTATACTCTTGCAGGGCTTGGTGCGTATTTCCAGGGCATCAAAGGCAATATAAACAGGCTTAAGATATATGGTGGAGTGCTTGTCGGGACTGTAGTTTTCAGGCTATTAATGGTTGATATTTGGCAGATGTCACTTGCTGGTAGGATTGTCACATTCTTTTTAATTGGAGCTCTTCTTGTGAGTACAGCTTTTTTTGGTGGGAAGAAAAAGTAATTAACTTTTGCCTCAATGGTAGTGTAAATGAGAGGTGGCGCTCTTGACGGATACGTAATCCAAGCTACAATATGCTCTAATTTTTAATTATATATATATGGAAGAAGAATTGGATATCGGCGCTATGAGTAAAGATGACCTGACTGCCGAATTAAAGCGACGCCAAATCAATCCCGATTACAAAGGGTCTATTGTTCCAAGGCCAAATAACAGGAATGACGAAGGAATGATCAATTGGCTTAATCAAACTAATGCGATGTTGAGAAGGGTTCAAGAGCTATAAAAACTGGAATGTTAGTGCTGAGTTGGATAGACTCTAAACATGAATTTCCCAGTCGAACTGAATCCGCATTATTTAGAAAAAGCCGCTCGGCTCAAAGTTGAGCCGGTAGATATTGTTGAGCAATTTGTGCGTGGAGGTGGAGCAGGGGGGCAGAAGATAAATAAGACCTCGAGTGCAGTTTTAGTGAAACATTTACCTACGGGCATTGAGGTTAAATGTCAGGTTAATCGGGAGCAAAGTCGCAACAGAATTTCTGCTTATAAATTGTTGATAGATAAAATTGAAGATAAGGTTTTGGGCGCAAAATCCGAACGTGCGATGCGAGTTTTTAAATTAAGAAAACAGAAAAAACACAGATCTAAACGCGCGAAAGAGAAAATGATTGAAGGCAAGAGAGCCAGGGCGGTTTTGAAGTCGAATAGAGGGGCTCTGCGTTAATTTGGGTGGACTGTTAACCCTGAATTCTAGTCCGAATCGCACTTGAAGACTTCAAAAGGTGAAGAGTAAGC
>CAYHXO010000023.1:0-17384 GCA_964360635.1 uncultured Candidatus Peribacteria bacterium | reverse complement strand
GTAACAGATAGGTTCAACAAGTGGTTATCAGGTTCGAGTAATTCACGTTGGAAGGTACTGTTCAACCCAAATTACTTAACTATATAATCATATGGGAAATCCAAAAATATTCGTTGGCAATGTTGCCTTCGCTACAAGAAAAGACACTCTTGAGAACTTTTTCTCAAAATACGGTACAGTTGTTGATTGCTACAAACCAGAAGCTAAAGGTTTCGCATTCGTAACTATGTCTACACCTGAAGAGGCTGAGGCTGCTATCACTGCTTTATCTGCAACAGATGCTGATGCAATTGCTGAACGAACAATCGACGGCCGAGAACTAAAAGCTCAAGAAGCTCGTCCTCGTGAAGACAAACCACGAAGACCAAGATATTAATATTTACGTGAAAGCGTAATAATTGATCATAAAAATAAGCCCCACTTCGGTGGGGTTTTTTGTTCCCAATTTCATCAAAAAGTGTAAAATGATAACTATAATTAACAACATACATATGTCAGTAGAAGAATTTGGAGAAGATGATGAAGTAGTCCTAACTCCTGATCAAGAAGCAATACTGGAAAAATTAAGAAGTGCAAAAAGTTCATCTGAAAGAGTAGATGTTGTGGCAACAGCACTTGATACATTCGGGCTTGATCCTCTGATCGGGCTTATTCCTGGAATTGGTGATGCAACTGCCTCAATTATTCCCGGATTATATTTACTAGCTGAGGCTAAAAATGCCGATCTTGAAGGAGCAGATTATCTCAAAATTATTGCACTTCAAGTTGCCGACTTCGCAATCGGAGCTGTGCCTGTTGCAGGTGATGTTGCTGACTATCTGTTCCAAGCAAATAAAATGAGTGCGAAGCTTTTTGCCGCAAACATGGAAAAAGTAAAACAAGAAGCACTTGAAATGGGAATTCCAGCGGAAAAAGTGGCACAAATTAGTGAAGACGGTAAAAATCTGCCACAGCTAGCGAAAACGGCCATCAAACTTGCTGGAAAAATTAAGCCGAAAGCTGCCTAAAGCTCATATTCTAAAATATCTCCAGGCTGGCAATCAAGCACCTCACAAATTTTCTCAAGTGTAGAAAAGCGAACTGCTTTCGCCTTGCCGGTTTTCAAAATAGATAGATTAGCCAGAGTAAGCCCAACTTTTTCCGCCAATTCCGTTAGCGACATTTTTCTTTTCGCCATCTGCAAATCCAGGTTTATTTTTATGCTCATATAGTAAGGTCTTTATCTTTCTGAAGTTTCAATCCGATGCTAAATGACTCTTCAATCACAAGAATAATCAAAACGAGCAAAATGAGATTTGAATCGAAGAACTCCCACATAGGTAATATATTTATACTTGGCATATATAAATTAATATAAAATTCATCCCGCACAATACTTGAAGTAACAAATCCATAAAGCCCAACTAATAAAGAATATGCCAATATGGCCAATGCAATTTTCTTAATTCTAGCTAAATTCTCTCTCATAAAAGGCTTTTTTGCCTTCACTAGCGAGACAATTTTTCTAAGTTGGAAAATTACAAACAAAACCACTGCGCTGTCTAGAAATATACCAATTATAGTAATAATCTGAAATCTGATCTTGCTTGATGTAAATGAAATGAATCCATCGGCGTAATCTATGGAAATATCTTTTGGACTATCGCCTGTATCAATTTCCACATTTGGGTTAGCCGCCGGAGCCGGTACTTCAAAATGTACAGGGAATGTATTTACATAACTTGCCACACCTTCAACTTTATATGTTGCCATCGGCACAATAATTGTGCTGATAAGCCACAGGCCTAAAACTACCCAGCCCATGTACCAACTAAAGCCAAGAAAGAATGAAGTAAGTTTTAAAACCCTTTTTTTATCTTTTTTCATGTAGAAAAATTAAATGATTATGGCTCGAGTGTAGCCGATGATTTATCGTTTGTCAATAAATAATTATCGATTAGTGATAATTGTACCTCAACTCTGTGGTCCAAAGTTTGCCACACCAACCCCTTAGAGTTAACATCATGGCATGAAACCTTCCAGAAAAAATCTCATTATTGTGCTGATTAGCGTCGGACTGCGGACGGGATTTTAATTTAAACAATAATAATTATTTTCCCGCTCCGGCGGGATTTTTTTAAACCCCCAAAATATGACTAACTTTTTTCAAGACAGAGAAATAACTCATGAAACAGAATTCAACGGATCTACAGAAATCGTTTTTGATTCATGCACTGTTCCACTAAATGTTGAAATAGAAAAATTCACAAACGAAAAAGTTCGCAGAGCTGTTGAAAATGCACTTAGTGATTCTCAGCCAATCAACGAAGGCAGGAATTATGTATTTTTGAACGCATCAATAGTTTGTTAGAATCATCACTGAGCCGATTTCTTTGGTTTTTTCATAATACTTCTTGTCTGCTGTCAAAAATATTCCGCCATTTTCAATGGCCATGGCATGATATGAAGCATCATAAAAAGATACTTTGTGAAATTTTTTCATTATTGCAAATGCTTTCAAAGTGCCATTCATACTTAAATGTTTCTCCTCAAATTTAAGTAGTTTGAACTGTGAATATTTTTCCATTGCAGCTTCTATATTCAAATCTCTACCAAGAAAATTATTTATCTCCCAGTGTATAAAAACAGGGATTGAGATATTAATTTTCTTATTTAAAAAATCCATCAATAAATTTTCAGCGAAACTTAAATCTTCTTTCTCATGGGTCAACCACTTAATAATGATTGATGCATCTATAACATAATTAAAATTCTCTTCTTCCTTCATGAATTATTTTTAAAATTTCATCTGTACTGTATGCCTTGCCAGGCTTTTTCTTTGCCTCCAAAATAGCCTCTACAGCTTTTCTCCTGCCATAGTCAGTAATTTTTTCTTGGAGAGCTTCATTCACAAAATCGCTTCTGTCACCATCTGCTACTAAAGAGTTTAAGGAATCTAAAACCTTAATATCAATAGTAAAATTTACGCGCTTTTTTGTAATTGTAGATGACATATGCATATATTAAATACACACTCAGTATACACACGCTCAACAAACTTTGCAATCTTTATAAAACCCTCTTACTCACAACCTTCAAATCGGCATCAAGTTCATAAACAATTGGAACTCCTGTTGGAATTTCCAAACTTGCAACAGCTTCATCAGATAATCCTTCAACTTGTTTGGCAATTGCCCGCAAACTATTTCCGTGCGCTGAAATCAAAACATTTTTACCAGCCTTTAAATCTACTGCAACCGTTGCATTGTAAACCGGCAAAACACGCGACAATGTATCTTTCAATGATTCTCCATTTGGAGGTGGAACATCAAAGCTTCTACGCCAAATTCTCACCTGCTCTTCACCAAACTTTGCCTTAGATTCTTCTTTATTCAAACCCTGTAAATCACCGTAAAATCGCTCATTGAAAGCGGGAGTAATCATAACGTCAATAAAGTCACCTCCGCCTTCAAAATGTGCCCAATCTTTCATTCCGCCATCTAAATATTTGAAAAGAGGATAACGTGAATCACCAATCGCTTCCCAAGCTAATCTGAATGTCATGTTAGCTCGTTGGAGTGGAGTTGTGTAAACTTTATCGATTCGGAAATCTTTCAATTTTACACCTGCATCACTCGCCTCTTTTTTACCTTTTTCACTAAGCGGAACATCAACCCAACCAGTGAATCTATTTTCAAGATTCCATTGAGATTGCCCGTGTCGAAGTAAAATTAGTTGAGTCATTTGCGCCGAGTATATCAACTAATCACAAATCGGACTAGGGTTTGAAGTGATAGCCGTTCCGTAATGCACGGTAAGGTAATACTGACTACTGCTGATGGCAATTCCAAGCCCAATCTCTTTGAAGTACGAATTCATAATGCTGTTGTAATGCGGGCGATAACTCGAATTTACTTCGTTCATGTAATAGTCAAAGCTGTATTTAATCATGGCAATCAACTCATCTGTGCAATCTTCAGCATCGCAAGAGTATGGCCCTCGCCCAATATTTTCTGTGAAAGTGACACGACTTTTATTTTCAAAAGTCAGGCCTAAATTTTCAAACCAATCCTCAATCATGTAGTAGTCATAGTACGCGGTTTGACCGGGCCGTTTGTGATCAATATATCCACGGCTTCTACTGTAATCAGACCAAATAAAAGCAGTTCTATCTAACTGCTCATTGTAAATGTAAGCCGGCAAACCCTTGTCCGCTCGAGCTGTATTGTACCAAGAAAGCCAAGTCGATCTAACTCTGTCCATGTCTATATTGTCATAAGTTTCCGCCTCGAACTCCATACAAATCGGGCCTTTAAATTCGGCAAAAGTTGTTGCTGGTTGATCTGTTTTCTTATCTGTAATTCGCCAAACTAATTCAGCAGTCTCACCGCGTGAAAGTGCCTCGGCATAGTAATGCAGAGTGTCCGGAATTGCGTTCATCGCGGCAAGAGTTTCAAGCGGGGCACTGTACCATTCTTTTCCAGTTGGTTCCGCCAAATCAACTTTCAAGGCACTAGCCAAAATCTTCAAAGCCTCAATCAAAGTGATTTCTTGAGTCGGTTTAAAAGTACTATCCGAGTAGCCTTTCACCCAGCCCACTGTTTTTGCATAACAAACATATTTTGCAAACCATTCGTCAGTAACATCAGAGAAACAATCAGATCCGGCCGCAGAATTGCCACTCGCAGCCACAGCAACTTTCATAAACTCAGCACGATTTATTTTTGCATCCGGCCTAAAAGTACCATCGCTGTATCCGCCTAAAATTCCTTCTTCACTCAGTGCAGTAACCGCCTCACTTGAACTGTCGCTGTAAGCAAAACATGTAATCACGCTAAAAAAGAAAACCGATATTGTTGCAAGAAGTTTTTTCATGTCGACATTATAGCACATCAAACTTTGCCAAGCTCAATTCCTGCATCAAAGCCCAAAGTTCGGGGTGAGCCGCTTCGAAAGAAGTATGCCCATTATTATTTGGCAAAATGTCCAAATTAAATCCAACAAAACACTCACACATTTGTTCAGCTAAAGCGATGTCGCCAAGGTTCATATCTGGCTTGATTTTATTGCTATAGTTCGACGCATAATTACTCACAACTTGTACGTCTCCGCCATTCCATAAAGTTTCTAAAAATCGCCTTTTCCAATCTGCAAAATCACTCGCTCCTTCCAACCCCACGAACTTAATACTTTCTGCACTTTCTATATTTCTAAAACGCCCCTCAACAGTGTGAAAAAATTCATGAACCAAAACATAGGTTTGATACGCGCGAATAGCAGTCATATTCTCACTAACAGTTGGAGGAACCGCGCTAACATAAATTGTTTTTTCATTTCCAACTCCAATCATAATTCGACGAGGATGTTCGTCACCAGGAAATTTATCTAAAGGCAAAGATTTAGCGCATTTCTTGAAATAGCCATCATCATCAAAACTAGGAATAAAAACATTCGCTCCCCAGTTATAATTAATTTCTTCAAGTCTTGAAAGCAAGCGAAGCGGTAATGTTGATATTATATCTCTAGCTAAATCCGGTGGCATTTGTCGACAATTTTCTTCTGATTCATCAGTAGTTTTAATATCGATCGGTTTCGCTCGTCTCAGTAAGTTTACAATACTTGCAGTGTAAATACCCAAATTTTTTTGCACAAAATCAAGTTCCGGCTTTAAATCCGTCAGATCTTTATTGGCCTCAACATCTTCGGCGCTGAGTTTACTAATGCTCATTTATAAAATATTTATTTACCTATTTTCCCCCTCCTTACGTATTTTAACTCCTTCTAATGATGTAACATTTATTGCAAGCTCATCTTCCTTACTAATCAAGCCACCTGCAGCTAAAACTCTTGCTTGAGTCTGTCTTCTTGCTACTTCGGGAACCATGCTATCAGGTCGAATATTACCAAGTAAGGATGTCAATGCCATTTGAGCGTACATTCCCTCTATAGACGCTGACGTTTGTGCATTTGGACCTTTCATAAAAAAAGATTAATATTTAGAGAATGTGAATCTAGCAATAATTCTTAATTAAGTCAAGCTATTCAGATAGCATATCCTCAAGATCAAATTCGCTTATTGGATGCATAGTTTCTGAATTGTCTTTCACATATTCTACTGCTTCTTCATATAGTGTCCACATGTGCGCCCTTTCAGCGTCGGTTTTCTCCTTAACATTCACGGTTGTTATATCAAAAGGTGTGCTTTTTGGGTCAGAAGTTTGGCCATCGGTGTAGAAATTCCAAATCCACGGACTTCCGTTGAGATAGAAATTATCTTCATGAAATTTTATATTTATGAACTCGCCTTTACTTGTATCACCTGAGTAGTTGGAGATAGCACTTTTAATCACCTCATCGCCTTTTGAAGTCAGAGCCTTAGATTCATAAAGTTTTATTGGAATTTGTTCCGGCCTTAAATAAAGCCCTCCCTTTGTGTCTCCCAAAAGTGCCTCTTTTGCGTGTGTTAAAGTAAAACTAGCACCGAGAGTTTTATAAACTTTCATGAGTTGAGTTTCCACATTTTTATATTCGCTACCGATTCCAACAGTCACCGGAGCGTAACCAATTATCTCTTTCAAGTAAGCATATCCACCTTCACTTTCTGTCGGTAGACCCGTTGCCAAATCAATTTTATGAGTTTCATATTCCATGATTTTATCGTAAATCTCATCATCGCTGAGTTCGTGAATGCCAATTATGTCGAAGTTTGAATAATATGGAGTTGGAGCTCTTGAATGATAAGAAATCGTAACATACTTTGAAGTTTTGAATCTCTCAATTAAGTCGGGTGCTTTTTCAACATAAAGTTGAACTACCGGATCAGTCAGATAAATATTCACCGGCACTTCATATTTTTCGTGAATGTCTATAACTTTATTCACCGTTTCAATCGAGTCATTGCCATTCAGCCAATCATGCACATTCAAAATAAACATTGTGTATTTTACTCCATCCAAACCTAGAGTACTCGAGGGAGTTGAGCTGTTTGTAGTTTCCACCGAAGAGCTTGGGGTTTCAGACACATCAGTCTCACTCACGATTTCAGTCGTGCATCCCAAATTTAAGAGAATCACTATACTTAGACAGGAAAATATTAATTTTTTCATATGCAAATTATACTTTATTAAGCCCATTTGACAATGACCACTTCAGGCAAAAGCACAACAAAAACTCCAATTTCGTTTGCTAAATATTGAAAATTTCATAAACTATCTCTTGATAAGTTATAATTTTGATAACGTACAATAATTATGAAAATATGGAAAATAATCATCGTGACTTCCATCTTGCTTGTGGGCATTGGCGTAATCATGACGCTTCGCGCCGGAGAGGCTTCTGAAATGACGATAGACGATGAGAAAGTCGATACAGTAAAAACGAGTAATTCCGCGGAGGACATGGACGAAAGCCTTGTCACGTTTGAAAAAACCGTTGCGGTGACTCCGGACGACACATATTCTTATGGCGCCTTTTGCCGTGTGAATCGAGTTCCGTCTGAAGAGAATTTTTTTGTGACCTTCGGGGGATCTAACCGCGATGTTCAGCAGTCGGCAAAGACATTCTCGCCGTTCGGCGGGGCAGAGGGAGGGAACGGATATTCCTATAAGATATATGATGCCGATTTTTCGTATACCGGTGAGACTGGCGTTATTCACAGCGGTGGTGGAGATGCCGCATCTGTGTTGGCCGACGGTTATTATTACTTCCTCGTGGGAACTCCACCTAACGATTGGATAATCAAGAAGATTGACACTTCAACCTGGGAAATGGTTGATTCGACGGTCATCGACATGGAAACGAGCACGGAAATCCTCAACGACATGATGCTCGCGTATGCGAACGGCAACCTCATCGCGAGCGGGCTGTACGACGCGACAGGTGTGGCGGGCGGAGATCAAAAAAAGTCCGATCCGACGGCCGGAATGGCCACGCATAACCATCTGTACGACACGAGCCTCAAGTTTCTTGAGCGATTTGTCCTCGACGACGTTCCGCACATTAACGGGTCGTATGTCGTTTTCGCAAACGATGTCTACAACTACATCACCTCCACTTCATTCTTTGGTGACTTGATCGTCATGCGGTATGACGAGGATTGGAAGTTTATTGATTCGAAAACGATCGACGAGGGAGCGCAATGGTCGCAAGGAGCCTTGTATGACGAGAAGACGGATCGATTTTATGTCGCGTTTATGGATCTTCCTCTCACAAAGGACAATAAAATCGCGCGCGGAGAGTCCATAAACATCGCTCTTGGAATTTATGACGCAGAATGGAATCTAGTTGAGAAAGTGAATGTTTCTGGGTTCGAGCCTTCTGACAAAAAAAATCCTGGTCGTCCATCCGTCATTTTAGAAGATGGAAAGTTGTACGTGTCGTATGACGTCTCGACTGCACCGGAGCTTGGAGGAGAGGAGAAGCTAGACTGGCAGTGTACGGTGAACATCCTTGATGTGAACACTCTGTAATCGCGCTCACCGCAAGTCACTAGAATTCCCCATTAAATTTAAAATGAAAGAATGAAAGAAAAGTTAAAACATATATCTAGAATTTTCACTGGATTTGCAATTGGGGGTCTTACTTTTTTCTTAATTTTTTCACACGGTTCTAAAGTTGTGCAGAGTAAAATATTCGGTACTTATTTGCCGGCTGAAGCGGTAGTTGAAGATCTCTCTATCGCTGAGCATGCGAGTATCTGTACAGGAAACAGATCATCAATGAGCGGCGGTTGTAGCGTATATGATGCGGTTATGCTTGAGGCAAGTTACACGGTATACAGTGAAGACTATTCAAACTCATTTGTCATAGAGAAATTTATAACAGATACCACCGGCCGCCTTAAAGCCGCTGATAAAACTCAGGCAGAAAAGTTTTTAGATGTATATGAGGGTGCTGTGGGCGACAAAATCACCATCTATTATGCTGAAGACAGTCCTGAAGAATCGGTGCTAAATCCTGAAGATGAAGTGATTACTTGGTTTGGCTATTTGATTCTTTTTCCTGGAATGATTCTCTCTCTTGGTTTCATAATTCTAGGTTTTGCCGGCCTTCAAGGAGGCACAGATCTTGATTTTCTAAAACCTCAGCAAAAAAAAGATTTAATAAGGGATATAGTAAAAAATAAATTATGAAAGAACTCCTCACATTAGTCATAATTTCATCAATTCTTTTTTCTTCCTGCAGAGCCGAGCCAACAGAAGCACCTGCTGTAAGCACTGTCAGTTCAGCCCAGCCAAATATCATTTTGATTTTAAGTGATGACCAACGTGCCGATGATTTAGCTAGCATGACGAAGCTCGCCACTCTCACTGAGGAATCCACGCGTTTTACAAAAGCTTATGTAACAACTCCACTTTGTTGCCCATCTCGCTCCTCAATTTTATCAGGTCAATATGCACATAATCATGGAGTTCTTGGTAACACAGATCCATACGGCTTCAAAGCTTTCAAAGACAGTGAAACAATTGCAACTTGGCTCCAAGATGCGGGTTATAAAACCGCGCTTATTGGTAAATATTTAAACGGATACGCAAACACGAAAGGTGAATATATTCCACCTGGATGGGACACATTTCTAGCTTTCGTTAAAGGCCCAAATTATTTCAAGTACACGATCGAAAATTTTGTAGACGGAATAGATAAAGGCCTTTTGAGATATGGAAGCGAAGAAGAAAACTATTCAACAGGAATCCTGACTCAAAATGCGATAGATTTTTTGGAAAATACTGAAGTAAATGATGAGCAACCTTTCTTTTTATACTTTACTCCGTATGCGCCACACGAGCCCGCGACACCACCAGAAAAATATAAAAACATTGCAGCAAATATAGATCCCACCAGCTTTCCTTCATATAATGAAGAAGACGTAAGTGATAAAAGCACTTTGGTCAAAGATTTACCTCTTATTTCGCAAGAAGATCAAGAAAAATTAGAAAATTACGGTAGCTTAACTGCCGGCGCACTCAAAGATTTAGATGATGGAATTAATAAAATAATAGAAACACTAAAGTCAAAGAATGAGCTGGAAAACACAGTGATTATTTACATGGCCGACAATGGTCTGCAGTGGGGCGAACACCGTCTTGTACTAACAAAAAATGCACCATACGAAGAATCAATCCATGTTCCAATGGTGATTTATGACGGCCGCGCTCCAACCGGCCAAACCATTGATGAATTCGCTTTAAATATTGATATAAGTCCAACTCTTCTAGATTTAGCCGGCCTAACAATTCCAGATAACGTCGATGGCCAGTCACTGACACAACTAATCAATGGTAAAAAAGATGCTTGGCGAACTAGCTTTCTTACCGAAGCCTGGGGAAATAAAAGAGAAGGCGAGAATTTCACTGGAGTTCATCAAGGCCAATGGTCATATTTTGATTTTGGCTCAGGCCAAATTGAACTTTACGACTTGAACGTCGACCCTTACCAACTAAATAACCTGGCAAAAGACAAAAAATATTCAGACGAACTAAAAATGCTTCAAGATGAGTTGACTCGTTTGAAAGATTGTAAAGGAAATGAGTGTGCTTAATATCTTTAAATAATTTATAATTAGAGGCACGAATAATAAATTAAAAAACATCCTTAGGATTTTCATTGGATTCGCCATCGTCGGTCTTACTTTTTTCTTAATTTTTTCACATGGCTCTAAAGTTGTTCAGAGCAAAATTTTCGGTACTTATCTGCCGACTGAAGCAACCGTTGAAGAGCTCTCTATTGCTGAGCATGCGAGCATCTGTACGGGGAACAGAACATCATCGAGTGGCGGTTGTAGTGTGTATGACGCAGTTAGGCTTGAGGCAAGTTACACCGTATACAGTAATGGCGACTACGTTAAAGTGACTATTTGCCATGATAAACTAATCGAGGATTTCACAATATAGAATCTGTTGATGAATTTGTAAAAATGGACAACAATGATCAAGTAAATATTTATCAACTCACCATGCACTTATGAATTCACTCCATACAATGGTTCACAAACTTCACAATCCTGACCTTGGAAATCTTTTACTTAGGTTGGCGATTGGAGCTGTGTTTATTCATGCTGGTTGGGGAAAGGTGAACGCCATGGACATGGTTGTCAGCAGTTTTGCTACAATGGGAATTCCTGCTGTGCTTGCATACTTTGTGGCATACGCTGAATTGATTGGAGGAGTTGCTCTAGTTCTTGGAGTTTTTGTTAGATACGTTGGAATAATTCTTTCAGTAATTATGGCTGTAGCCTTATTCAAGGTGCATTTTGCTAACGGCTTTAGCTTGCAAAATGGAGGGTATGAATACGTTTATGTTTTGCTACTTGGTTCAATGGCTTTGGTGACTTTTGGCTCAGGAAAATATTCAATTGCTTGCAAGCTTCACGGATTGAAAGGCAAGAAGTAAAATGGTAAAAATCTAGAGATCGCAAGACCCCTTTATTCGATTAGGTCAAGCTTGGATTCTTCCGTGCCGAACATTTCATGAAGACTCACTGTGTCGCCGTTTGGAGTCTTGAATTTGATTTTTTTCATTTTTTTCATGGCTTTAACCTCCAATTGTCTAATTCGCTCTCGTGTTAAGCCGTGCATATAACCAATCTCTTCAAGACAAACTTTTTCAAGAACAAAAACTTCAATATCAAAAGTTGCAGTTTTTTCTGCTTTTAAAACTCCCGCCGGGGCAGAGCCGTTTAGAAGATGGTCAAGTTGTTGGCTTAAAGATTCATTATTAATATTTATTTTTGTTATAGATTGAATCTCAAGTCTACTTTGAGAATCTAAAAATTGGCTAATATTATTACGAATTTGTAGAATCGATTCTTTGTCGGAATATGGGCAAGAAATATTTACAGCAAATCCGGAATGGTTAACCTGGATTGGATCAGGTAGATTCAAATGCCTCATTATACTCGATGCTTTTTTGGCTGAAATCAAATCTGAAAAAGTGAATTTATAATTCATTACTGAAGTTGCCAGCTCCAAAAGTTCCGGTATCTCAGCAAATAAAGTTTCAAGTGGTAGAACTTCCTCATCTACAATAATTTCAAATTGATCGTCAACTTTTTTGATCTCATAATCTCCAATCGGACCAAGTCGGAGTTTAGACATCATTTCTTCGACTTGAGCCAAACTTTTGTCTGAAACATGGCGGCATTTGTGTATCCCCGGAATCCCATATCTCATTTTTAAAACTCTGGCTTCTTTAGGTTCTAAAACTTGATCCATAACTTCAGCAAGCTTCGCGTCGGTATCTTTAGATTCACCGTCGTCTGTCATAAGTTCATCATCTTGGTAGCTTAGAGAGTCAATCATATCCTCACCATCTTCTGCATCTGGATGCGGTTGATTTAGGCTATTTGTTTTATTCATATAGCTGATAATTTTTTTAAGTTTCTCCAGACTAAGATCCGTTTTTTCAGCTAACTCTTCATCACTTGGCGTTCGCCCAAGCTCGTTTATAAGTGAAGCTCTTGCCTTATAAACTCTATTAATTTTCTCTCTCAAATGTACCGGAATTCTCACCATTTCAGCGCGTTCATCAATATGCCTGCTTATTGATTGTGTAATCCACCAACTGGCATAAGTGGATATCTTAAACCCTCTCTCAGGGTCAAACTTTTGAACAGCCTTATCAAGCCCAACATGGCCTTCTCCCACAAGATCACACATGTCAATCGCCTCAGAATTATATACAGCTGCACCCATAGCCCTCTTTGCACCTTGAATAACCAATCTTGCATTCACTGATTGTAAATCTTGCCTCGCCCATGCGCTTTCAATAGTATTTCCGTTCTGCATTCTATGTTTTATGTGAGCTTGTTCCGCAAGAGTCTTCACTAAAGCATGTTTAGCCATTTCCCGAATGTGCGCTGACATTGGATCTTGTGATTTTTTTTTATTTTCAGGTCGATCTAAAACAAGTTTTCTTTCTGAAACATCTGATGTGACATCGTAGGAATCTCTCCATTCTGTAGGTAGAACATGTAGAAAATTTTCCTCGAAATAAGCGAGTGCATTCGTAGGCGCGACAGTAGTTCTCAAAAAATCGTGGAGATTTTGCCTTTTACTTACCATAAAATTTTTTGCATTCCACGAACCCGGTGCCTTTATTTTGCTATGAGAAAGAGTTTTTAATTTTGACTTTAAATCATAGAGATATTCCGCGTAAAAAAGTGCCATGATTTTTGATTTCACATAACATGCAATTTTACCAATTTCTTCAGGTGAGAGTTTTTCCGGAAGGTGTTTCTCAAAAATTTCAGATGCTTGTGATTTTGGCAGTCCGTTCGATTCAAAAAAGTGTGAGCCGCGTTGAAATAGTAAATGTGGATCAGTAATGTGACCAATCACGAAGAGTCTATCCATTACTTCAGCAATTGCCATGATTGCTCGACTAACAACTTCATCTATTTCAGATTTGCTTAAAATTGGGGCGAGTTCTGTTTCGGCATTATCAACAATTATCGCAGCTAATTCCGGAATTTTTACTGTTTTGTGGTTAATCATTTTAGGAGAATATATTCTCTAACAAACGTTTTATTTGCTGTCTTATTCCAGTTCGCGGAAGTTCAACTTTCTTGCTTTCTGGGGCATACTTTGCAGGTATAGGCAAAGTGTATGGAATTTTTTGTGCTCCGGCTTCTTTTGGTACAAAGAATAATTCACCAACTAAATCTATATTATTTACATCTGAAGTATTATTTAAGTTTTGACCAACAAAATAAATCCTGGGAATTTCTCCCGGCATCGTTAAGCCCAACTTTCTTAAAGCATCGTTAACCTCAAAAATCATCAGAACTTGTTCATCATGCGTTACAGTAATTTCCGGTAGACCCAAGTCCTTATTAATTGTAATTATAATCTCATATCGAGACAATATTTCGTCAACCGATCCTCTCAACTTCATATCAGGTTTTTTAAAATTGGAGCAAATGCTACACTATATCTGTAAAACTTCAAGCAGCACTTATGAAAACAAATGAGGAATGGAAGAAGGTTTTATCTCCTGAAGCTTATCGCGTGACTCGAGAGAAAGGAACAGAAACACCTTTTACTGGTGAATATTGGGCTACTTTTGAAGATGGGATTTATAAATGTTCAAATTGCGAAGAGCCACTTTTTGAGTCTGGAGCAAAGTTTGATGCGAGTTGCGGCTGGCCAAGTTTCAATGCTCCAAAAGATGCTAGCAAAATTGCCGAGCATGAGGATGGCAGTTTGGGAATGCGAAGAACGGAAGTCACTTGCAAGAAATGTGGCGCGCATTTGGGCCATGTTTTTAATGATGGACCGGCTCCGACAGGGCTTAGATACTGCATAAACTCAGTTAGTTTGAAATTAGATAAAAAATAAAGTAGAATTCCGCCATGAAGAAAAACTTTTGGTGGATTGCGGCGGGAACTCTGATCACACTTTTGATTGGATTTTTGGTTGTAATGGGAACTGGGCCAAGCAAGTATGATGAATTTGCTCAATGTATAGAGAAAAGTGGAACTGTATTTTACGGTGCATTTTGGTGTTCGCACTGCCAGGCTCAGAAAGCTGATTTTGGAAGGGCGTCAAAATATCTTCCATATGTGGAATGCTCAACTTCAGATGGCAAAAGCCAGACTCAGATTTGCATTGATAAAGGTGTGAAGAATTATCCAACTTGGATTTTTGCCGACGGAACAATCCAAACCGGTGAAGTTAGCTTAGAAGAATTGGCAAGAAAAACTGCCTGCACTTTACCGCTATAATTATGTCAGATTTAGTTATAATCGTTACAAAAATTTTGGCTGTTGGTACGGTTTTATGCCAGGTTTTTATTGTTTTGGCGTGGCTTGCACTTGCAATGAAAAATAAAAAGTTTTTGGCCTTTTTCAAAGGGAAGGAAATGTTTTTTTCATTGATTGTGGTATTAGCAGGAATGATTACAAGTTTGTTTTACTCACTTTTCGCAAATTTCCCGGCTTGTGACTTATGCTGGTATCAAAGAATTTTCTTTTACCCAATCGCTTTTATACTCGGGCTAGCTATCTATAAAAAAGACCAAAGGATTGCGGATTATGTTTTATTTTTATGTCTTTTCGGTTCGCTTATCGCAATTTATCACACATACATTCAGCTTGGAGGTTCTGCGATTATTCCATGCTCTGCAGACGGAGCTTCTTGTGCGAAAAGATATGTTTGGGAATTCGGTTACATTGGAATTCCGGTTATGTCTTTGACCGGATTTTGGACTGTTATGTCTTTAATGAAAATTCAAAAATTTAACAACTCGCCAAAGGTGAGATAACCATAAAATATGAAAAAATTCTTATTTATCGCGGCTTGTTTACTTTTTGTCAGTTGTAATTCTGCTGAAAAAGAAACAGGTACAGCCTCGTTGCAAACAGACTCCACAAAACTTGTCTATTTATCTGAAGTTAATGTTTCAGGAACCGATTTTAATTTTTCTCCAAATAAGATGCTTGGTCATGTTGGTGAAACAATGTTAATTAATTTTACAAACGATAGTGATCACATGCATAATTTTGTTATTCCTGATTTAAATATTACAACAGCTGTTTTGAAACCCGGAGAAAAAGAGAGCCTTGAAATTACTCCTGAAACTGCAGGGACTTTTAAAATTATTTGTTCAATCGCAGGCCATGAAGATCAAGGAATGTTCGGCGAACTTCTTGTAAAATAATATGACAATTCACGCGTTACTTTTTACCTTGTCATGCATTGGAATCAGTGAGACTGTTTATTTGATTCAAAAAAGACGCGGCCACGAAAAACCTGTTTGTTTTCTTGGTGGGAAATGCGGAGTTGTTTTGAGTAGCAAATGGAACAAGATTTTTGGTATTCATAATGATATCTTGGGTTTGATTTTTTACATTACTCTAAGCTTGTTAAGCACACTTTTAGTTCTTGAAGTTGGGCCTGTTTTAATTTTGGAGAAAATTTTATATTTTGCAGTCGGAAGCGGAACACTAATGTCGCTTTATTTCATTTTTCTCCAGTGGAAAGTTATAAAAGCATGGTGTGTTTGGTGCTTGATATCCGCGGGAACTACAATTCTAATGAGCTTGTCTTTACTCTTCAACTTATTAATTCTTAATTAATACATATGAAAAATTCCGCATATCATATTGTTAGAGTATCAATTGCGATTACTTTTTTATGGATTGGTATTTTGATCTTTAAAAATCCTGAATCTTGGGGCGGCTTGCTTAGCCCTTGGGCATTGAATCTTTTGGTCGCTCCACTAAAGGAAACAATGATGGGAACCGCAATTTTAGATATGGCTATTGGAGTTTTTCTTTTGATTGATTTTATGCCTTGGTGGGCGGCTCTTTTTGGTTCAATTCATTTGATCATTATTTTGGCAACAACGGGAATCACGGCGATTACAGTTCGTGATATTGGCTTACTTGGTGGTACAATCGCATTAATGACCACGACTTGGCCAAAGAAACATAGAAAATAATGACATCAAGAACTTGCGAAAATAGATTGGCTTTTGAAGTAGGAAAATGGACAATGAAAGTCCCAAAACTCGGATCTTTTTTGGATGGGCTTCATGACAATATTAGAGAGAGTGAGCTTTCAGAAGAGCTGGCAGATGTTGTTATGCCGGTGAAACTTTCAGTTTTGGGAGTGATAAATTTTCAGGATTCTGCTGGACCGGGTCCGAGTCTTCATGGAGATTTCTCTAGGATCTTACGATATCACATTGACGACGCAGGAGTACTTGAAGAATTGGATAATTTAAAAATATTTGGCATGGCCGGAGAAGAAGTAAAAATTATGGATTTTGGGGAAAGTAAAGTAGCTGAAAAAGTTGTTTACCTGCATGAAAAAATTGCTTTGGCTCTAGCGGCGGTTTCGCATAAAATCAAAGGCCTGAATAATGGAAAAATCATTAATATACCTTCCTAAGTTTTTTCATTGTGATAGAATAAAAATATTATCATTTAATCATCTTATTATGATGAATAAATCAGCTTGCGGTCTACACAAAGTTGCCGCGGTACTAGTTTTTATCGGAGCACTTAACTGGGGTGCAATTGGTGTTGGGGGATTCCTCGGCAGTAATTGGAATTTGGTGAACATGCTTCTTGGAAGCTGGCCATCAGTTGAATGGATCGTTTATATCTTAGTTGGGCTTTCCGGTCTTGCAATGCTTGCATGTGCAAAATGCTGTGGAGCATGTGATATGAAGAAATAAGGATAGGAAAAGGCATTATAATCTTCGCTTCAGTAGGGATCGTTTCTGAAAAGTTCGTGAACTTTTCATCCACTTCCTATCAAGTTTACTACTTCAGCTAAGATTATAATGCCTTTTCTAATACCTGAGTTTACTGCTTCAAAATAGATATTAAGGGCTTTTTTTGTGTAAGACCCTGAATTCTAGTCCGAATCGCACTTGAAGACTTCAAAAGGTGAAGAGTAAGC
>CAYHXO010000022.1:0-18231 GCA_964360635.1 uncultured Candidatus Peribacteria bacterium | reverse complement strand
CTCAGTTCGGATTGAAGGCTGCAACTCGCCTTCATGAAGTTGGAATCGCTAGTAAACGCGTATCAGCTATGGCGCGTTGAATATGTTCCTGGGTCTTGTACTCACCGCCCGTCAAGTCATGAAAGGTGGGGGCACCCGAAGTTCCTGTTCGCAGGACCTAAGGTGAAACCACTGATTGGGACTAAGTCGTAACAAGGTATCCGTACGAGAACGTGCGGATGGACCACCTCCTTTTAAGGAGAAAATGCGGTCTGGTAACAGACTATCATATATCCCAGGTTGACAGTTTCCTTCGGGAAGCTGACTGAGTCAGGCACTCTCTATTACGTTCGGGTTATCAATTCTAAAGAATTATTAAGGCCGTCCATGTTTGGGCGGTTTTTTTGTAGATTTCTGCGACTATAAGTGTATCATTTTTTCACGTATATGATTTAACCCCCACAATCATTATGAAAAAGTTTATGTCTATATTTATGGCTTCGGCTATAATCGCGACTTTGTTACCGATGTCGGCTTTTGCTGATGATACTGTTGATGTTAGTACTGAAACAACGACTGAAGTCGTAGAGTTAGTTGCAGATCTTGTTACAACAGCTGATGTTACAGAACCAGTAACATCGGATGATGCGGTTGAGGGAGAGGTAACAGTTACTGAAACTGTTCTAGATGCTGATTTTTCTACAGAGGCACTTGCTGAACTGAAGACAGATTGGGCATCACTTGATTACCCAAATAGCTATTTATTAAGTGCAAGATGGGGTTTCTTTGGCGATGATAGAGTGACTGATACAGAAACAACTTATGACTCTGATGGAACTATTTCTTTCGAAGGTCAAATTATTTCTAAGCCATCAAGATTGATTAAGTTTGAAAAAGATGAAGATTCTGTAGATTTTGAAAACACAGATGAACATTCTCTAGCATTTACCTCAATTATTCATTGAGGAAATGATGGAATTTTCTTTAGAGTTAAAGCAGATCCTGAAGCTACTGGAGATGATGAGGCAACTGTTATTTTCAATAATTCAGAATCGAGTTCTGATCAATCTGTTACCTTAAATGAATTAATTGATGCAGATGGTGAAATGACAATTGATTTGGGCAATTATGATTTGAAATTAAGACTTTGGACACGTGATGAATGGATTGCTGAACAATCTGAAAGAGCATCAATTGGAAATGTTGCAGGTGATGCTGATAAGAAGGCTTGGTATGCACCATACATGAATGTTGCTGTTGGTGGTGGATTATTTGGAGGATATAAAGATGCTAAAGGTAAAATGAGTGGAAAAATCGGTCCAAATGATACTTTAACAAGACTTCAACTTTTAAAGGTTGCATATGAGCTTTCAAAGAAATTAAATATGGGAGCATACGCTGTTTCAAGTTGTGATCAAAAAACTGTAACTGGTACTGACGAAATTTCATGGCTTGGTGACAATTGGGCGAAGGGTTATGTTCAATGTATTTACGATTCAAATTTAAGCATCACACTTTTAAGTACAGTAATTAATGGTGATCTTACAGCAGCTAATACTGCAACTACTAGAGGGGAAGTGATTGTTGTTCTATTTGAAATGCTTGATATAGAAGTTAGCGCAGACGCTACTTCTGATTTAACTGATCTTGCTAATTTACCAGATAGCGATGCGGACATGATTAATACAGCGGTAGAACTTGGAATTGTTACCGGATATTCTGATGGAACTTTCCAGCCAAGTAAAACTGTAAATCGTGCTGAAATGTTCAAGATTGTTTCATTGTTTTATGAGGCATATGCGATGTAATTAGGGTTGAAAACGAGCCGTCCTTAATTGGGCGGCTTTTTTTGTATTGACTTTTAAATTCCAGTGTACTAATGTACTAGTACATAATAATTCTTATGAACAAGAAATCAAAAATTTGGTGGGCAAAAATTGAGTGACGGGTGAGCTGTTTTTTAAAACCTCTCCGTCATTGGTGAGGTTTTTTTATTTAAATTTAATTTTATGAAAGTTATATACAAAAAAATTCAAGGTTTCACGGAAGGTCGTCTTGCTTTAAAAAAACAAGATGCAAATAAGTTTTTTAAATCTTTAAAGGGTGGATTTATTTATGAGTTTGCTGGGAAAAGTATTATTGGTCTTGATCCTGTTTTGAGAATTACAGGTAAAAACCAGAAATTTTTATTGGAAATTTTACACTCAAGAGGAAAGAAATTTAAAGAGATGATAGAAGTCAATTTTTGTGAAGAGATTTTAAAATCGAATTCTGAATTTGAAGAAGCAGATAGATATAGACAAAAAAATATTTCCTTTGTACTTAGACGAATTTTAGAAATTTTTAAGCAAGATCAGAAGGTGCTTTTCGGTTTATATGGAGCTTTTAGTTATGATTTTGTGCGGCAATTTGAATGTCTTGATAATATTTTACCTGAGAATGAAGTGAATGATTTTGATTTTTTCCTTTATGACACTTTCGTGGATGGTAATGAGCTTGTTTTATATAGAGAGTCTAAGGAAGAAATTATTGAGAGTTTGAAAGGGATTCAAGAATTTTTGAATTTTGAATCAGGTAGTTTTGAGATAAAAAATCCTAAATTTGCATTGTCTCGTGAGAAATATGAAGAGCTTGTTTATGTTGCTAAAGATTATTGTAAACGTGGAGAAATTGTTGAAGTTGTTTTTTCGAATTTGTTGGAGGCTGATTTTGTGGGTGATCCATATGCTTTATATCAGGCTTATCGTGAGGCTAGTCCTTCACCATATATGTTTTATTTTGATTTTGCTGATCAGCAATTAGTGGGTTCTTCACCTGAAATGATGTTAAAAGTTGAAGGAAGGCGAGTTCAAATGAGGCCGATTTCAGGTACCGCAAAGCGTGGTAGTGATTTGATTGAAGATCATGAAAATATGTTGAAGCTTTTGTGTGATCCAAAAGAGAGGGCTGAATTAGATATGTTAATTGATCTTGGAAGGAATGATTTGAGTAAAGTTTGTAAGCCTGGAATTAAAATTAGTGATTATAGATTTGTTGAAAAATATTCGAAGGTAATGCACACAATTGCTCATCTTGAAGGAGAATTAGCAGATGGATTTACTGCTTTGGATGCACTATTTGCATCCTTGAATGCAGGCACTTTGACGGGTGCGCCTAAAGTTGCAGCAATGAATTTAATTGAAAAATATGAAACTGAGAGAAGAGGTTACTACGGTGGGACGATTGGATATCTCACTTTCTCAGGTGAAATGGATACCGCGATTTTGATTAGAACCGCACATATAAAAAATGGCCATTTGAAATTTAGAGTTGGGGCGACTTTGTTGAATCAGTCGAACCCTGTGGCGGAATATGAGGAAACAATGAATAAGGCAGCGGCTTTTATTTCAATTTTAAAACAGACTATATGAAAAAAATATTAATTATTGATAACTTCGATTCATTTACATTCAATCTGGTGGATTATTTTAAGAAGGCCGGATGTGAGGTTTCGGTTTATCGAAATACAGTTGATCCCGCAAAAATTGATGAAATTAAACCTGATGCGATTGTATTTTCACCCGGGCCGTCGATTCCAAAAAATGCCGGCAATATGCTTAGAATTATTGATTTGTATCATAAGAAATATCCGATGCTTGGAATTTGTTTGGGGCATCAAGCCTTTGTGGAATTTTTCGGAGGTAGTTTGAAATTTGTTGAGCCGGTTCATGGAATGGCTTCACCAATCCATCACGATACTAAAACGATTTTTCATGATATTCCTCAGGATTTTTTTGCAGGTCGTTATCATTCTTTAGCTGCGGAAATTGTGCCAACTTGTTTTGAAGTTTCTGCTATGCATGGTGATCTTGTGATGGCTATTAGGCATAAAACTTTGCCTATTGAAGGAGTTCAATTCCATCCTGAATCTGTGCTCACAATGAGAGGCGATGCAGGTTATAAAATTATACAGAATTTTCTTGAAAAATATGTTTTTACTTTGAAGGATTTTTTGGAAGGAAATGTGATTGAACAGGAAAGATTTTTAAGAAATAAACAAGATTTTACTGCTATGGAATTATGTGAAGCAGTGAAGTTTTTGCGAGAAAAAATGTCTGATAAAATTGAAATTAATGATGCGATTGATATTTGTGGAACAGGTGGATCAGGTTTGTGTCGAATAAATACCTCTACGATTTCGGCGTTTATTTTGGCTTCACTTGGAGTGAAAGTAGCAAAACATGGGAATCGAGCGGCGAGCGGAAGGTGTGGAAGTTTTGATCTTTTGGAAGACTTGGGAATTAATTTTGATTTGAATAGGGAAGGATTGGAATCAATTTTCAAACTCACAAATCTTTGTTTTATTTTTGCGAAGAATTTTCATCCTGTACTTAAAGATTTTGCTGAACTTAGAAAAAAAATTGGTCTACCTACTTTTTTTAATTTGATTGGCCCACTTTTGAATCCTGCCGAAATTGATAGGCAAATTATTGGTACTGCATTCCATGAGAAAATGGAGCTAATTGCTGAGACCTGCAAGCTTTTGGGAAAGAAACATGTTCTAGTAGTTTGCGGTGAAGATGGTTTAGATGAAGTTACTTTAACAGGTAAAACTTACGTGCTTGAGTTGCTTGATGGAAAGATTAAGAAATACACGATTTCTCCTGAAGATTTTGGCGTTAAACGAGCGAATTTTGAAGAAATTTCTGGGGGAGATGTGAAAATGAATGTGAGAATTGCAAAAGAAATTTTAAGTGGCAAATGTAAATCTAGGCATCTTGATTTGGTTCTTGTGAATGCGGCACTGTCTTTGAAACTTGCTGGTAATGCTAAAACTCTAAAAGATGGATATAAGATGGCAAAAGGTGTTTTGGCTCAAGAAACTTTTGAGTCATTTAAGTTGCTGTCAGATTTGCATCCGGCTTATTTAAATATCCTAAGTGAAGAAAAGAAATCTTTGGATAATAGAAAAGTTTTAATAAAAGATCTTGTTAAAGGTAATAAAAAAATCAACTTTTCAAAAAAATCGATAATTGCAGAAATTAAGAGAAAATCACCTTCAGCTGGTGTTTTAACTTGTGAAAATTTCTCACTTAAAAATCAAGTTTCTGCCTATATTAAAGGTGGCGCTGTAGCGATTTCTGTTCTTACAAATGAAAAACATTTTGGTGGATCGATTGCTGATCTTAAAAAAGTTAGTATCCTTGCTGGAGATCTGCCAGTGCTTTGCAAGGGTTTTATTATTGATGAATATCAGATTTTTGAAGCTCGCAAGAATGGAGCTGATGCAATTTTGCTTATTGCATCGATTCTTACGGAGAAACAAATTCAACGGTTTTTAAGCATTGCCGAAGATTTAGGGATGGAGGCAATTTGTGAAATACATAACGAAGTGGAGATTAAGAAGGTTTTGAGATGTAATGCAAAAATTATAGGAATAAATAATCGAGATTTACAAACTTTTAAGATTGATTTAGGCACAGTTGAGCGCTTAGCATCGATGATTCCGAATGATAAAATGATAATTTCGGAAAGTGGAGTTAAATCCCGTGAAGATATTTTAGCGATGCCGGCAAATATAAATGCTGTTTTAGTTGGGACAACATTGATGACTTCGGAGAATCCTGATCTGAAAATAAGAGAGCTTCGTGGCACTGTTTTAAAGATTTGTGGAATAAGGAAATTGGAAGATGCCGCATTTTGTGAGAAGAACTTTGTTGATTTTGTAGGCTTGAATTTTGTAACACAATCAAAACGATGCATAGATTTACAGATGGCAATTAAAATTAGGGCAAAGTTGAAAAATACTAAATGTGTCGGAGTTTTTCAGAATCAAAATTTGAAATATGTGAATGAGATCGCAGAGATTTTGAATCTTGATTTTATTCAGTTGTCCGGTGATGAAAGCTTAGATTTCGTGAAGAAGTGCATCAGACCGATAATAAAAACTATTCGTGGTGATTTGAAATTGGCAGAGAGATTTTATGATGCCGGGGCCATGATTCTTTTTGACGGCAATGAACCTGGCTCAGGGACATTATTTGAGCACAAACTTTTGAGAAATTTTAAAAAGCCATTTCTTTTGGCAGGGGGAATTAATCCTTCAAATGTGGAGGAAATTATTGATGAAGTTAAACCGATGGGAATTGATATTGCCAGTGGTGTTGAGACTGACGGAGTTTTTGATAGAAAAAAATTATTTTCAATCTTAAAAATATGAAATCATTAAAAAAATACATTTTGAATCGTAGTGGTCATTTTGGAATTTATGGAGGTAGATATCTTCCTGAAACACTAATTCCAATTATGGAAGATCTCGAAAAAGAATTTTATCGAGCGATAAGAGATAAAAGTTTTAAGCTTGAATTGGCTAATCTTAATAAAAATTATACCGGCAGACCGACTCCACTTTATTTTTGTGAAAATCTTACAAAAAAAGTTGGAGGAGCGAAAATCTATCTTAAAAATGAAGGTTTGGCTCATACCGGAGCTCATAAAATTAATCATTGTATTGGCCAGGCGCTTTTGGCAAAACGTTTGGGTAAAACCAGATTAATTGCTGAGACAGGTGCAGGTCAGCATGGATTGGCAGTTTCAGCTGTGGCGGCGAAAATGGGACTTTCATGCACAATTTATATGGGAGAAAAAGATTTTTTGCGTCAAAAACCAAACGTGTTTTTTATGGAAAGGGCGGGTGCGACTGTAATTCCGGTAGCTGAGGGAGGACGAACTTTGAAAGATGCAATTAGCGCTGCACTTCGTGATTTAATGAGTGATCCACAAAACACACATTATCTTTTGGGAACGGTTTGTGGACCCCATCCTTACCCTGTTATGAATGCATATTTCCAGAGCGTGATCGGTAGAGAGGTGAAAAAACAAATCACTCCGGATTATTTGATTGCGAGCGTGGGCGGAGGCAGTAATGCGATGGGTTTATTTTATGAATTTCTTGATGATCCAGTCGAAATGATTGGAGTGGAAGCCGGAGGCAGAGGTATTAAAGAAGATTCGAAAAAATGTGAACATGCAGCAAGATTTGAAACGGGAAGTCTTGGAGTTGTGGAAGGTTTCAAATCGATTTTTCTTCAAAATGAAGACGGTCAAATTAAAAATACGCATAGCATTTCCGCAGGTTTAGATTACTCAGGAGTCGGGCCACAGATTTCTTATTTGAGAGAGATCGGTCGAATAAAAACTTCTTATGCTTTGGACTCCGAAGTATTGAATGCATACCAAATGTTGGCTAAAGAAGAGGGTATTTTTGCGGCGCTGGAATCCTCGCATGCATTGGCTGAAACAATGCGATTGGCGGCAACTTTGCCTAAGGAAAAAATTATTGTTTTCAATTGCTCTGGTAGGGGAGATAAAGATTTATTTATTGTCGCGAAAGAGCTCGATCCAGAAAATTTTAAGAACTTTTTAAAAACACAAATATGAAATTAATGACTCACATTGTGGCAGGTTATCCAACTCTAATTGAATCTGAAAATTTGGCTATTTTGATGGGTGATTCCGGAGTTTCAATTTTGGAAATTCAAATTCCTTTTTCTGATCCTGTTGCTGATGGCAAAACTATTGCAGAGGCGAATCGAGTTTCTTTGGAAAACGGAACTAGTGTTGAAGATTGTTTTGAATTACTGCGAAGCTTAAAAGGAAAAATAAAAATTCCGATTTATTTGATGACTTATTTTAATATTCCTTTTGTTTATGGATTGGAAAATTTTTGCAAAAAAGCTGCAGAATATTCTTGCGAAGGTTTGATTATTCCGGATCTGCCTTTTGATGAAGAATCGCAAGAACACTACCTCTCTATTTGCAAAAAATATGGTCTAAATGCGATTCAAGTTGTTTCTCCAATGACGAGCGATCTTAGAATGAAAAAAATTGCAAAATTGGCCGCCGATTTTGTTTATTGTATGGCCAGAACAGGTATAACCGGCGTAAGTAAAGATCTAGATTTGAATCTTCAAAAGTATTTAGAGCGAGTAAATTCCAATTTTAAATTACCAATTGCGGTTGGTTTTGGAATTTCTTCAGTTGATCATCTAAAGGTAATTGGTGGATTTGCGGATATCGCGGTGATTGGAAGTAAAATTTTAGAGCTATATTCGGAAGGAGAAATTGCAGTTCGTAGATTTCTTGAGGATATGTTAGAATCGGCTCATGAATTTCCACAAAGATCTCTACGATTTAATCATCAAAGTAAAAACAAACAAGGAAGCGGAAGAGCTTCTGATGGATTTGCTGACTCCACAGGAGTTGGATTCGGTTTCGGAGAGATGGCAAATTGTGAAAGCATTACAGGAAGGGAAGAGCCAGAGAGCTGTTGCACAGGAATTCAAAACGAGCATAGCAAAAGTTTCGAGAGGAGCGAGAATTTTGAAATACGGAACGGGCGGATTTCTGAAGTTTCTAAAATAGTTATTGCCGGACCTTGTGCGCTTGAGAATGAGGAGCAAGCGATGATTGCTGTTCAGAGTGCAAAAGATCGCGGAGTAGATTTTGTGCGTTTGTCATTATATAAACCCAGAACAAAACCCGGTTTTGAAGGTTTGGGTGAGGCTGGAATTCCTATTTTAGTTGAGGCTGCAAAAAGAGGAGTGAATCCTGCGACGGAGGTAACTTCACCCGAAGATGCGAAGAAAATTATTGATGCTGTTATGGCAGCAACTGAAACCGGCAAACTCATGATATGGATTGGTTCGAGAAATCAAAATCACTTTATTCAAAGAGAAATCGCTAGATTGGCGGCTTCAAATAAAAGAGTGACTTTGATGCTCAAGAATCAACCTTGGTTTAGTAAAGAGCATTGGGAAGGTATAGTCGAACATGCACTTTCAGGTGGAATTGACAGAGAAAACCTAATTGTTTGTCACAGAGGTTTTACTCCTGGAACGGAAAATCCTGAAAATTACAGAAATGTTCCTGATTTTCAGATGGCCATGGAGGTGAAAAAATCTACAGGTCTGAAAATGCTGTTTGACCCTTCTCACACAGGCGGATCTGTGCCAAATGTTCTTAAAATCACAAGGCAATCACAAAATTTCGACTTCGATGGTATGATTATCGAGGTGCATCATGATCCTTCTTGCGCACTCACAGATGCGAAACAACAGTTGACATGGGATCAGTTTGATGACTTATTAGAAACCTAAAATATGAAAAAATTAATTATTCCAACTCGGCGCTCAGTGAAAAAATATCCGATTTTTATCGGCCATGCTTTGATTTGTAAAATTTCTGAACTTTTCGATTTAGCTGCTTATAGTCAAATTTTAATTGTTAGTGATGAAAATACAGGAAAACTTTTCAATCTGAATATTCGAGCCTCTCATGTTTCATTGCACTCGGGAGAGATTAATAAAAGCTTACAAAGTGTTGAATTAATTCTGAATAAATTACATGAAATGAAGGCAGACCGAAAAACCCTGATTGTGAATGTGGGTGGTGGAAATCTTTGCGACACATCGTCGTTTGCGGCATCAATTTATATGCGCGGTATCGATGTATTGCAGATTCCCACAACTTTACTCGCGCAAGTTGATGCGAGTATTGGAGGAAAAACAGGAATTAATTTTGCCGGTTTGAAAAATCTTGTAGGTACTTTTAAAAATCCTATCGGAGTTATTATTGATTTGGATTTTTTGAAAACTTTGCCTGAACGCGAATATCTTTCTGGATTTGCCGAAATAATTAAACACGCTTTAATTTTTGATAGAAAATATTTTCTAACTTTAAGACCGACTTTAAAGTTTTCAGATTCGGAACTTGAAAAGATTATTGAAAAATCTTGTAAAATTAAAGCGAAAATTGTTACTGCTGATCCGGAAGAAAAAAATGTGAGAAAGATTTTAAATTTCGGCCATACAATTGGCCATGCACTTGAAGCTTTGAGCTTGGAAAATCCAAAACCTCTTTTGCACGGTGAGGCAATTTTTCTTGGAATGATTGTTGAAAATCGAATTTCTTATCTCTCAGGAATCCTTAATAAAAAAGATTTTTTGCTTATAGACGACTTTTTGAAAAAAATTGTAAAACCAATTGAATTTGACTCTGAGAAAATTTGCAAAAAAATTCTTTACGATAAAAAAAATGAATTTGGTCATATAAATTTCACCTTACTTAAGTCGATTGGTGCTGCAGTTTACAATCACCAAGTTGATGAAAAAATAATAATTGAAGCTCTGAATTATGAAAATAATTGAAATAATTCCGGTCATGAAGCCACTTGAAGGTGAAGTAAATTTACCCGGAAGTTTGAGTTACACAACTCGTGCTTTGGCTTTAGCATTTTTGACACCCGATCCTGTTAAAATTTTAAATTCAGCTCAATGCGATGACAGTTCTGTTATGATGGATTGTTTGGAAAAACTCAGGCTTGGGGATTGTGAAATGAATATTAGACTTTCCGGTAGAACTGCCAGAACAATTTTGGCTTTGGCTTGTATCTCACCTGGAAAAAAAATAATTAATTGCGATGAGGCTTTTAAAAAAAGACCAATGACAGATCTAGTCGACTCACTTCGAAGTTTAGGAGCAGAAATTGAATATTTGGAGAGAGAAGGGTTTTTGCCACTGAGAGTTTTATCTTCATCTTTAAATTCAGGTGTCGTGCAAGTTAAGGGTGATGTAAGCAGTCAATTTCTTTCAGCACTTTTGATGATTGCGCCAAAAGTTGGGCTCGAAATTGAAGTTGATGGCGAACTTTCTTCAAAGCCTTTTGTGGATATGACAATTGAAATTATGAAAGATTTTGGCGTGAACGTGCAGAATCAAAATTATAGGAATTTTAAGGTTGAAGGTGCCTATTCTTGTGAAAGGTACACGGTTGAAGGTGATGCGACTGCTGCAAGTTATTTTCTTGCACTTAACGCTATAACGGGAAGCAATGTGAAAATAATCGGACTTAATAATAATTCCAAGCAAGGTGATATTATTTTCGAGGAAATAATAAATTCCACAGAGTCTTCTTTCGACATGAAAAATTGCCAAGACATTGTTCCAACTGTTGCTGTTATGGCGGCTTTTGCAAAGGGTGAAACTCATCTGTTTGGTTTGAAGAATCTTGCTTTTAAAGAGTCGAATCGAGTTGAATCTGTAGCGAGTGAGCTTCGAAAAATGGGAATTAAAGTTGAAACTGGAAATGATTTTATGAAAATTTGTGGTGGCAAACCACATGGTGCTTTGATTGATCCACATGGAGATCATAGAATTGCTATGGCTTTTGCAATTGCAGGTTTAAAAATTCCCGGAATTTTAATTCAAAATCCTGAAGTTGTTAGTAAATCTTTCCCAAATTTCTTTGAAGTTTTGAAATCATTAAAAGTGAAAATTTTATGAAAATAATTTTGATTGGATTTATGGGCTCAGGAAAAACTGAAGTTTCAAAGAAACTTTCTACGATTTTAGATTTACCGCTAGTTGAACTTGATAATTTGACTTTAAAACTTTCTGGTAGGAAAAGTATTTCAGAAATTTTTAAGCTTGATGGAGTGGTAAAATTTCGCGATTTTGAAAAGCTTGCGCTTGAAAGTATCGAAGATGAGAATGCAATTATATCAATGGGCGGTGGAAGCGATTTGGAATTAATTTCAGGTAAAATAATCTATTTGAAAACTTCATTTGAACTTATTGCAGAAAGATTAAAAGATAAAATCGATAGGCCACTTTTTGACGATGAGGCTGGAAAATTATATGAAAGTAGATGTCCTATTTATGAAAAATTTGCTGATATAACTATAAATACTGATCTTTTATCGGTAGATGAAGTCTGTCAAAAAGCTGTAAAAAACCTGAATATTTGTATGGTAATTGGCGACCCGGTTTCGCATTCTCTTTCGCCGAAAATGCATAATGCTGGATATAAGGCTCTTGCTTTGGATTTTCTTTATCTTGCCAAGAAAGTTACTATCGAAGATTTGAAAAATGTGCCAGATTTTATGAAAACTTTTGGAATTATTGGCGTCAGTGTAACAGCTCCACATAAGATAGAAATAATGAAATTTTTGGATGGAATTGATGAAGAAGCAGAGAAAATTGTGGCAGTGAATACGCTGATAAATAAGAATGGAAAGATTGTCGGTTACAACACTGACGTGATAGCGATTTCTGAGCTATTGGAGAATTATCGAGGGAAAAAAGTTGCAATACTGGGTGAGGGCGGAATGGCAAAGGCAATGGCTTATGCGGCGCGTGATTTTAAAATCTTTAGTAGAAAATCAGATAATTTTGACTCATCTGAAATTATGGATTTCGATATAATTATGAATGCAACACCGGTCGGGATGAATTCTGATGAAAGTCCTGTGCAAGCAAAATTCTTGAGGAAAGGACAAATCGTTTTTGATGCTGTATACTCCTCGGAGGAAACCAGATTGATAAGAGAAGCGAAGAAGGCTGGAGCAGAAACAGTAAATGGCAAAGAAATTCTACTCAGACAAGGTATGCTCCAATTTAAACTCTTCACTGGTCAAGATGCACCGGAAGAAATTATGAGAAAATCAATAACTTAAAAATATGCCTGGAAATACATTTGGACAAATCTTTCGGATCACGACATTCGGCGAATCGCACGGAGAATGCATGGGTGCTTTGATTGACGGTTGCCCTTCCGGCCTTGAGATTTCTCCTGAAGAAATTCAAATCGATTTAGATCGAAGGCGACCCGGTCAGAGTGAAATCAATTCGCCACGAGATGAAAAAGACAAAATTCATATAATGTCAGGTATATCGAATGGAAAAACCACAGGCGCTCCGATTTTACTTATGGTTTTTAATGAGGATATGAAGCCACAGGATTATTCAAAATTGAAAGATGTTTATCGGCCCGGTCATGCGGATTTTACCTATCAAATGAAATACGGAATTCGAAATTTTGAAGGTGGGGGGAGGAGTTCTGCTCGTGAAACTTTAGCCCGTGTTGCAGCAGGAGCAATTGCAAAAAAGTTCTTGCGAGAAAAAGCTGGTATCGAGTTTTTGAGTTATGTTGAACAGGTTGGTGATGTGAAATCTGAAGTCGATTTTAATTCTGTTACTGCTGATCAAATCGAAGCAAATATTGTGCGATGTCCTGATCAAAAAGCAGCTGCAGAAATGATAGAACTAATTAAAAAAGTGAAAGAGGAGGGTGATTCACTTGGTGGAATTATAAAGGGCGTGATTAGAAAAGTGCCTGTTGGGCTCGGTGAACCAGTTTTTGACAAACTTCATGCCGATTTGGGCAAGGCAATGCTTAGTATTAATGCGGTTAAGGGTTTCGAAATCGGATCCGGTTTTGATTCAGTTATTATGCGAGGAAGTGAACATAATGATGAGTTTATAGTCGGACCGGACGGAAAAATTTCTACTAAAACAAATCATGCTGGTGGAGTTCTAGGAGGAATTTCAAACGGTGAAACAATTTATTTCCGTGTTGCGATTAAGCCGGTTTCAACAATTAGAAAGAAGCAAAATACGGTTAACCTGGCAGGGGAGGCTGTGGAAATTGAAGCTCAGGGAAGGCATGATCCCTGTGTTTTACCAAGAGCCGTTTCAATTGTGGACGCGATGGCTGCGATTGTGATTATGGATCATTACTTGAGAAATAAAGTGCAGTCGACTTCACTATAAAAAGTCATTGCTGCTTTACAAATTGCTGAAATATTGTTATATATCAACATATGACGATACTCGGACTACCAGAAAAACAATGCCACGAAGAAATTTTTGCCAGAGTGATAGATTTTGATGTGAACAAGGCAAAAGTTATTCATGAAAATGGATTGAATGCAGTGGCATCATCGGAAAGTTCTGAATCTTTGGCTAGGCTCTTACCATGTGTGCATGGAACAACAGTTGATCGTTTATTAAGTATAATTTGTGATAAAACGATAATTTCTCATAGGTCTTTGGCAAGTGTTCACCCGGAAATTCCAGCTGCAAGATTAGAGAATGCAACTGATGAGTTAGATATTTCATTGGGCTTGGATGCTTATGTATTTTTAGGTGTTGGACGTGTTCATCCTGTTGATGTTCAAGAGTCTTATGTGCTATTCCCTTCAAATTTAGTGAACGACCCAGATTCTTTTGTTTCTATGCGTGAAATAGTTCATTATGGAGCTCTTGTATCTCCTGAAGCAAAGAGGAAATTTAAGAGAGATTCGCCAAGAGCTAATCCGGATGTAGTAAATAAATATGCTTCAAATAAATTCTTTTCTGATTTACTTAGAGGTGAAAATTTTGCAGAAATATTTCCGTTTTTTTTGACTAAACATAGGTTGAATGATTGCACTTATGCTCTTGATCCAGTATTTCCTGGTGTATTTGTTGCGCCAGGAGTTGGAGTTGCTGGTTGGGAAGGACCGCAATTGATTGTTCCAGGTGATTTAAGCCTTGATAAGTCAGCAGCAATACTACTTACAGATGAGTCTAAACAATCGTTAGAACGTGTACTGAAGTCTGGATATCCAAAAGATAAAATTTATAAAATGAGTGATTTTTTGGCATATTTCAAGTCGCAAGATTTCCCGGTCCACCAATACAAGGATCCAAATAAAAAATATGTTTATGTAAATCTAGCTTTGCAACAAATAATGGTTGCACAGAATCATCCTGAAAAATGTCCTGAATTACTTAAACAGTTACAAAAAACACGACTTGCTTATGCTGCTGCAATGAGAAGAAGTTGAGGCCAAGATGGATGAACCAAAGGACTTGGCCCACAATGCAGAACAATCTAAAACTAAAGGTTAAAGCTGAATTAGTCCTGTTAAACTAAAACAAAGCGACTAAAGTCGCTAGTGGTGGGTGATCCAAGACTCGAACTTGGGACCTCGACATTATCAGTGTCGCGCTCTAACCACCTGAGCTAATCACCCATGCCAAATTTGCCTGTGAATTTTATGTTAAATGACTGATAAGCGCAAGTGAATCAGAAATCAATTCCCGTCATAAGCCTTTTTCAGCTCCGCGATGTCGAATTTTTGTAGCTCAAAACCAGAATTGAATTCTGTCATGAGTTCATTATGTTTTTATGTGCGCACCTTCGGTGCTAATGCTCACGCCTTCGACGTGACTGTGGTGGAGGATAAGGGAGTCGAACCCTTGACCTCCGCGGTGCAAACGCGGCGCTCTAGCCAACTGAGCTAATCCCCCAAGTGCCTACAACTTATACATTTGGGGTGATCAAAAATCAAGAATTAATTTTTATGGTATTGCTGAAAGGGTATCTTATGGTAGAATTCTAGTATTCTTAGCCAATGCGATATGGAGGCTAACGAGATTCTTTTCCGTACGATTGTTGATCAGATGACTGATGCTGTTTTGATTTGTGATGATCATCATAAAGTGAGTTACGCCAACAATAAAATGTGTGAACTTTTGGAGTATTCAATTTCGGAGTTAAAAGAAAAATTTTCCAATGATTTGTTTCATGAGGATCATTGCGATATCCAAGCTATTAAATATAAAGGAAATGTAGTGAATAAATACGGTAAGGAAATTCCTGTCTTAATTTCTTGTAAAACTTTAGATGGGATTGGATGTATTGGAATTTATACTGACTTGCGTGAAACAGAGCAAAAAGACAACAAGATGTTCGAAAATACATTTTATCTAGCCACAATTCTTGAAAATTCAGGTGATGCGATAATCAGTGCAGACTTGAATTATAAGATTAAATCATGGAATAAGGGTGCAGTAGAGATGTTTGGATATACGGAACATGAGGCATTGAATTCTCCGGTTCTTGATTTACTTTTCCCTGAAGATAAGAAGGATGAACTTTTAAATACAAGAATTGATGTTGTAGAAAGAGGCATTATAAGGAACTTTAAAACTACCAGAAAGAAAAAGGATGGTGACATGGTTCATGTTTCAATAACCATGTCACCAATTATGCAGTCGGATGGTTCAATAAATGGATATGTTACAATTTATAGAGATATTTCCCTACAAAATAAATGGGAACAAGAATTGAATACGAGATTTGATAATTTGCGTGATGCTTATCAGAGTTTGGGGAAAAAAAGCAGATACATGGATTATATGAGTGAATTGCTTGATATAGTGGTTGGAAAGGAAACAATTGGAAATTTCCATGAATATATAGTGGCAGCACTGGCTTATATAACAAAAGTTGATGCTTGTGTACTGCGTATCCCTGATGTAAACGGTACTAAATTGCATAGAAGAGCTTCTTACGGTGTAGATGAGGACTGGCGTGGTAAAGATGTTATCGAATATAAAGGAAGTTTGGCAGAAACTGCTTTTTTGAAAAAACAATCCTTAAAAGTCTACAACATTGTTAATGAGCCAAAATATCAGTCTGTGAAACTTGCTCAAAAACATGGTTTTTTCTCTTTAATGGTGGTTCCACTCTTTATAAAAGATAAATTTTATGGATCTTTTAGTCTTTATTTAAAAAATGACAATCAGCTTAATTTGTTCGATAATGACTTTATAGATACTTTTGCTAAATTAATTTCTGTGGCATTATCTAAACACGCTAATTAATTTTATGATACTTCAAGGACTTTCAGCAATGATATTTGGTTTTCTTATAATAGTGTTCAGGGCACGCATTAAAGATTTAACAGGGAATATTGGTTTTGCAGAACAATATTTGGGAACTGGAGGTACTTGGACATTCTACCTTATATTAGGACTTGCACTCTTTATAGGTGGTTTGATGTGGGCAACGGGTTCATTGCAGGGATTTTTGATTGAAACTTTCGGTAGTGTTTTATAAAAACAATGAGAGTTTTTCTTTTTAATTTAATTTTTGTTTTCTATGCTTGGCTTTTACAGCCATATGTTTCGAGTTTGACCGATGTGGTGATTAATAATAGTGGAACTAATCCAATTTTGGGTATTTTGATTCTTGCGATTTTATTTTTAGAGATTTGGGCTTTTCGAGCAAAGTTGAGCCTAGTACTCAAGAGAGTTGCACATTCTAATGATAAAGTTCATAAATTAATATATCTACTCCTGTTCTCACACGTTTTTGTTGGATTTTTCCTTTTGGCTGTTTGCGTTGAATCACTTGGCTTAAGTATTAAAGATAAATCTATCGGTAAGGTATTCTATTTTATTCTCATTTGTAGGGAGATCCCTTTTTTCTACTTTTTACATTATTCAAAAAGATTAAAAGTATCCAAGGATCTTATGTCGCAAGAAAATTTAGCTGACATAGCTTTGCTTATTTATGCATGTATTGCTTATACAATCGCTTGGGAGTCACTTGGTCTAAAGGGTGTTTTTTCTCATATCAATTACCCGGAATACACGAGTGTTGAATTACTTATTGTTTCTATATTTGCTCTGCTATTCACAATTTTTGTACTTTCAATTTTCCTTTCTTTCAGGATTCCATATGTAATTGAAGAATTGGCCACTGTCAGATCTATACAAGAGAAAATTTATTTCTATTCCAGTCTATTCCTTGCCTTTGTGGCTATGGTTTTTCCGCTCTTCTAAAATCTCATGAAAAATAGTATTGACTTTACCTTGTTGGCTAAATATAATGACGCGGCTTCGGTCGTTTTAGAAGCAAATTTCATTGAAATTATATTAATAAAGTCCACATACTCCTTCGTTCCAAAAGTTAAGACTCTATCTTACATTTTGGGATTAAGGAGTGTGTAGATCCACACTCCTTTCTTTTTATCTCACTTCGGTGGCATAAGAGGATAGCGCAGAGACCTTTGAAAAATCGGTCGAAATTTAAATCAAATTTCAAAAATTAGTTCTGACGTTCGACATGTCAGACTAATTACAACCATACAAAATAGATAGAAATGAATAATAAATTGTTCTTTCTGATTGCCATAAAAAATGAAGGTGACGTTAACATATAAAAAAGGGCAAAGAATGGATGCCTTGACTCAAAATTCCGATGAAGGACGCGGCCAGCTGCGATAAGCCTCGGGGAGTTGCTAAGCAAACTTCGATCCGAGGATTTCCGAATGGGGAAACCCAATACGAGTAATGTCGTATTACCTCGAAAGAGGAGGCAAACTGGGGGAACTGAAACATCTTAGTACCCCGGAAACATAAATCAAATAGAGATTCCCGTAGTAGTGGCGAGCGAACCGGGAACAGTCCAAACCTTATCCTTCGGGATAGGGGGTTGCAGGACCTCAATACGAATTTTTCTCCTATTAGCCAAATGCGCATGGAAAGGCCAACCACAGAGGGTGATAGTCCCGTCGGCGAAAATAGGGAAAAATTCCAGAGTGTTCCTAAGTAGGGTCGGACACGTGTAATCCGGCCTGAATCTGGGAGGACCATCTT
>CAYHXO010000021.1:0-23304 GCA_964360635.1 uncultured Candidatus Peribacteria bacterium | reverse complement strand
TTACCCTTCTCTTTCTTTTTCTCCTGTTACGTGCGATTCGGACTAGAATTCAGGAACGGTGCCTTGACTTTTAATGATTTTGCTGTATTGTATTTCCCAAATGCGAGAATCTTTAAAAGACATTCAGGAGAGAATTCCCTTTAGTAGTTTTGCCAGCACTTTGCTTGCGGCTGGTGATGCTGTGCCCATGCATTTGGGTAGAAACTGTATCGGACAAGCAAGAGCTTTGGCTAAGGAGCTGGAAAGGAAAGGATACAAGCCATCCTTTATTAATTTAGCTCGTGCCAACGACATTCATTATGCTCTTCTTGTTGAAGAGTCTGGCACTTTATATTTATTGGATCCTTCTGCTATGCATGAAGAGCCAATAAATTTAACCAGGCTTTTTCAGGACAGAATTTCTGCAGTGGTTGAGTCAAGGCCTAGGATTATGGGAGTGGCTTCAATTCTTACTGCTGAAACTCAATCGAATAGCCGGTTTTCTGTTTCGAGAACCGTATATAATGGCAAAGAAACATACACACCAGCGGTATATAAGTTTGATTTAGATACTAGATCTCAGTATTTGCCCGGAGATGATGATTCTTACGTAGCTGCGCTGAAAAGAGATCAACTTCTTCTTAGAGTGCTTAATGATGATGGCGGGTTTACGGTTTTAAAACAGCCCATATATATGGGGGTAAGAAAAGTTAGAAAAGCAACTATTAAGGGCGTAGAGGAGCTTGTTTTTGCGAGAGAAGATCCTGCGTTTTCTAGTGCTATCGAAGAAATTGCCGACAAACTGATGCTTGCCCCCGAAATGTTAATTGCTCATATGGACAAGGCGATAAGTTCTTACAGTTATTTGCGCATGGAAGAGACAATTTAGTTCTGCAAAACTGGCTTAGGGAATCGCTGGACCGGCATTGTTTTTTTTGGATTAACAGGCTATATTCTTCTTGAGAATTTTTGCAAAACTATATGAAAATCGCAGTGATTTGTGGCGGCCCATCACTTGAAAGAGGTATTTCTCTTAATTCAGCGAGAAGCGTGGCTGATCATTTGGAAGATGAAAATGTTGAGATTGTGCCGATTTATTTTGATTATAAAAAGAGGGCATATGCAATTTCACGGATGCAACTTTATTCGAATACGCCTTCAGATTTTGATTTTAAGCTGAAGAGAACGGCAAAATTTTTGAGCAAATCAGCTTTGAAAAATTTATTAAAAAGTGTTGATTTGGCTTTTCCTGTCATGCACGGAGCTTTTGGCGAAGATGGAGGCATTCAGAGGATTTTGGAGAAATATAAAGTGCCATATGTCGGGTCTGGGGTGGATGCTTGTAAGAAATGTTTTGATAAATTTGACGCGAATGAATTTATAAAATCGCAAGGTTTTTTTGGATTGCCATCGGCTGTTTTAAAAATTTACCACGATGACCACAAGAAAATTATCAGCGAATTTTTTAAGAAAAATAATGTGAAGCGAGCGATTGTTAAACCTGCCACGGGCGGATCTAGTATTGGAGTTTATTCGGTTTCTAGTGTTGAAGATGCTCTGGAAAAAGTTAAACTTTTATTCTCCAAAAGAATAGATACACGCGTTGTGATTGAGCCATTTTGCGAAGGAATTGAATTCACGGTCATCATTTTGCAAAACCGTTTTGGACTGCCGGTTGCTATTTTGCCAACGGAAATTGAGACAGATTATGAAGATCACCAAATTTTTGATTTCAGGAAAAAATATTTACCAACCAGGCAGGTGAAATATCATTGTCCACCACGTTTTGACAATGAAACTATTGAACGAATTCAAGTTCAAGCCGAACAACTTTTCAAGGTTTTGGGCATGCGAGATTTTGCACGTTTTGACGGATGGCTTTTGCCGGACGGTAAAATTTGGTTCTCGGATTTCAATCCAATTAGTGGAATGGAACAGAACTCTTTTTTGTTCCAGCAGGCGGCAAGAATTGGCTTGAGTCATCGAGATTTACTAAGACATATTGTTGGAAATGCTTGTGATAGAAATGGCATTAGATTACCCGAAAAAATAGAAAGCGCGCTGAAGCGTGCGGAAGTAAAAGTTTTATTTGGCGGCCCAACTTCTGAACGGCAAGTTTCCTTGATGAGTGGAACGAATGTTTGGCTGAAGTTACGTCGAAGCAAAAAATATGCGCCCGATCCATATCTCTTGGATCTCAATGGAGATGTTTGGAAATTGCCTTATGCATTAACTTTAAATCACACGGTTGAAGAGGTGATGGCGAATTGTGAGAATGCTGAAAAAGATGAAAAACGATTGCATTTTTTGAAGGAAAAAGTTTCATTGAGGTTGTGTGTTGAGCCTTGTGAAAGTTTTTTTGTTCCAAAGAAAATTTCACTTCACGAGTTTATTAAAGGATCGAAAAGAATTTTTCTAGGTCTTCACGGCGGTGATGGTGAAAATGGCGTTATTCAAAAAATGCTTGAAGATGAGGGGGTGAAGTTTAACGGGAGTGGCTCGACTGCGTCTAGTGTATGCATGGACAAATTTTTGACGGGACGGATGCTCGCTGGGATGGAAAGTGCGGGGATTTTTGTAGCGCCGAAAAAACTTATGAAAGTTGCTGAAGTAAAAAATCCAGAAAAAATTTGGAATGAATTGGTGGAAGAATTGGGAAGTAAAACTTTAATTGTTAAGCCTCATGGTGACGGCTGTTCTTCCGGAATTGCAAGACTTTATTCTGCGGTAGATTTGACGAAATATTTGGAAATAGTGAAGATCGGATTGGCATCCGTGCCAAAAGGGACACTCAAAAATCAAAATAATATTTTGGAAATGCCACAGGAAAAAATGGAGAAAATTTTATTCGAAAAATTTATTGAAACCGATTCAATTCGTGCCGTTGGGAATAAATTGAAGCATAAAAAAAAGACCGGTTTTGTGGAAGTTACGGTTGGTATTTTGGGCAAGCATGCCTTGAGCCCAAGCATTACAATAGCTGAAAGTTCTATTCTAAGTGTTGAGGAAAAATTTCAGGGTGGAACAGGCATTAATATTACTCCACCGTCTGAGGAAATTGTTCGACCGGTAGCACTTGAACGCGCAAAAAAAAGTATAGAAAAAGTTGCAAAAAAACTTGGTGTTTCCGGCTATGCGAGAATTGATGCTTTTTTGAATGTTGAAAACGGCGACATCATTGTAATTGAAATAAACACTTTGCCCGGCTTAACTGCTTCGACTGTTTTGTATCATCAAGGCCTTGCTGAAAATCCGGCAATATTCCCGGTACAATTATTAGAAAAACTTATCGATTAGTTCTTTCGAATTCTGCATTGAAGTAGACAAAAATCTCTTCGACTTCTTTTGATTGAATTTCACGGTCTGGCCAAACTTGTGTTTCAAAATGTAGAGTCTCGTAAGCTTTCTCTAAGAAATTTACTTCTGCTTGTACGCTTGCAAGATAGACTTTGTCTTTTTTTCGTGTGATTGCGCTTCCACTTATATGCTCATATTTTTTCTTTGTATCAATAAGTAGTGAGTGAACGTAGTCTAGTTTTTGTTCCGGACCCATTTTAATCATCTCTTCGTGTAGTTCCGAAGTACTCATTCTTATATGTGTATCTAAATCAAAAGAATTATCATGTATTTCAGATGTATAATCAGCCAAGCTATTTATGGCACTATCAATGCTGTCAGGCTTGTCGTTAAATTTAAAGCTTTTTTTCTCGTTTCGAGCATTAAAATCACCGTCGTAAAGTTCTGAAACAGTGAAGTTAAGCTTTGAACTATCGGAATAATTAACAGCGCCTTTTCTAGGAGTTACTTCAAGAATATATCTGTCTTTTGTAATATTATTTGCAATCATTATTTTTTTCGAACCTTTTGGTCTGTCAAAACCGATTGTATAATCAGACGATTCATCTGTGATTTTTAGTTGTGGATATTTTTTTTCAATAACTTTGAATAGTTCTTTTGTTACATCCCAATCATCTTCAAAGTCATATGCGACATCTACTACTTTGCTTTTCTCTACGGGTTTTTGCTCAATTGGAGCGGCTGGAGTAGGTGGAGTCACTTTTGCCTCTTCTTTTTTAACTGTTACCGGTGGCATTACAGGTGCCATGGGCATTTCTGGTGCCTTATGTGTTTCTACAGACTGTACTGGTGTTGGTGCTTTTACCTCAACCGGAGCTATTACCACAGGGCTTGTTTTTGGAGGTACTACTGATGGAGCAACCGTGTCTTTCCATGGGAATAAAAGTGCAGAGGCTTTTTTGCCATTTTTATATTCAACTGTAACTAGACCTTCTTTCATTGTTACTTTGTCACCTTTTTTCAAAACGTTTACATCTACGCCCTGTGCTTCGAATTTGAAGAATAAATTTTGATAAGCATCTAGTCTTGTGTCAGGGAAACTCTTGAAAGTTGCATATAAAATTGGAGATCGTTTTGCTAACGCCTCTAAAAGACCGGTTCCTTGATCTGTGGCGTCAACCAAAAAAGGTTCACCTTTGGCTGCGTTGTACTCTTCTTTACTATGGAATGTTCCAAAAACTTCTCTATAAAGTTTATCTTGAGCGTCTTTGCTTGTATATTTTATTTGTGCTTTTATGGCAAGGTTTCTAGCCTCAGGACTAGATTTCAATCCGTCCTTACTTAGCCAGCTCTCAATTTTAGAGCTTTCCAGTTTTAAATCTTCTGAAGACATTTTTGTTTTTGTTAAATTCTTGTCATTATACCATAAATTACTGTTAAAGCGCAAGCCCTACAAAAACAAAAAATATGAAGGCGGTGAGTATTGTGAAAAAACTAGTTTGAAGTGAAATGAAAAGACCGAGAAATGCGAGGGCGAATTGTGGATTTTTTTTGTGTAATGCTAGGAAAGTTGTGATGGAAAGCGCGAGCAGAGCGAGCGCGGAGGGGATTCCAGCTGATAAACTCATGTCGAGGAAAGGCTGATGAACTCTATCTGGAACGAGGTTGAATGTTGGCGAAGAAATTACTGTTTGAATGTGCTCATAACCCACACCAAAAGGGTGTGAAAGGATTTCCTTTAAAGCGAGTTTGTATAGTTCAAAACGAGTTCCAATTGAGACCTCAGTTATGAGCCTATCCCAGCCAAAAAATGCAAAAATTCCGGCGCTGAAAACTGTTGTTGCCAGCATTCTCCAATTCTTTTTTTGAGTGCAGAAAATAAGTAAAATGATTGCGAGCGCCAACCATGAAGATCTATTTCCCGTTTCGAATAAAACATATATTTGCAGGATTAAAGCTGCCCATGATGAAACCGCTCGGGTTTTGAAATTTGCGATTGTAAGGAAAATTGTAGGCACTAAAAATGCACCTAAAATATTCGGATTCCCGGTCGTTCCACCCATCCTTCCTTCAAACAATGAGGCCGAAGAAATATTCGTAATTACTATGGCCGCTGCTGAACTTATTGCACCTGATAAAATAAAGAATTTCTCGAAGTTTATTTTCGGTAATTTTGCTGCGATAACTATGCCTGCGAGCATTGCGGCAAATCCGAAGTGTCTTTCAGATGATCCCCAAAAAGCTAAATATTTATCTTCCGCAAAAACTGTGGCGATCGCACCGAAAATTATTAAGACTGCCAGCGAATAATTCCATTTGAATTTTCCTGGCCAAAACCCTAAAAGAATCGCCAAAAAAACTAAAAATCCGAGTTTTACTATTTCAACTTCGCCATTAAACGGGTTAAAAACAAGTGGTAGTAAAATAAAAACCGCGAGAAAAATTGCGTCGTTTATTTTAAATTTTAGTTTCATTTGCTAGAATGTCGCGGCTATGGAAACACTTTACCGTTACAATCTACCCGAAAACTTGATCGCGAAAAAGCCCGCTTCGCCACGCGATTCGTCACGGCTTTTAATTTATGAAGTAGCAAAAGATAAAATCACGATTGATATTTTTAAAAATATCGCAAAATATTTGCCAAAAAATTCTGCTTTAGTGATGAATGAAAGCAAGGTTTTGCCGGTTAGGTTGAAGTGTTATCAGGCTGGAAATGAAGATTTGGAGCTTTTAGTTTTGCTTGGAGAATGTGATAAGTATATTTTGAAGGGCATAGTTAGCAGGCGTCTTCATAATGGAGATGAAATTTTTATTGCACCAGATTTAAAATTAAAAGTTCTTGATGCAAGTTACAAAGTTTATAAATTCGAGGCGAATTTTCCAATGAAAGATTTGGAGAAAATTTTGAAAAGATATGGAACAACGCCGATCCCAAAATATATAGAACATGAAAATTTGAGTGAAGATTTTTTGAGGAAAAAATATCAAACGGTCTTTGCAAAAAATCCTGGATCAGCGGCTGCTCCAACGGCTTCTTTGCATTTCACACCGCGAGTTTTTAAATCATTGGAGCGGGCTGGAATTGAGCATAATTTTGTTACGCTCCATGTGGGGCTTGGAACTTTTGCACCAGTATTGCCGGAGCATCGTGAGAGCGGAAAATTCTATGAAGAAACTTACGAAATTCCGTCTTCAACTTTGAAAAATATCGAGGGGAAAAATGTTGTTGCAGTAGGGACGACGGTTGTTCGCACTCTTGAAACTTATGGAAAAACGCGCGTGCCGGCGGGGAAATCTGATCTCTTCATTCAACAATATTTTAAGTTCAGAATGGTTGATACTTTAATAACAAACTTCCACTTACCTGGCTCTTCGCTCATGATGTTGGTGGAGGCTTTTTTACATTCAAAAGGTTCAAAACGACACTTGAAGGAAATTTATGAATTCGCGATTAGTGAAAAATTTCGATTTTATTCTTTCGGCGATTCGATGCTTATTCTCCCGTAACGGTTGTGACAGGAGATATTGGAGAAAATGCATCACGGAAACTTCCTTTTCCAAGACTTGCATCTCCATATACTCCCCATGCGAGCGCAAGGCCCACAACTGCCGCAACAGCAGCTACCGATAGGAATTTCTTCCAAGTTGTCATTTTTATTTTTGTTAAAAATTCTAGCCATTATAACATGTATAAATGATTTTATCAAGCCCGTAGTTTTTTAGGTGAATTGGCCGATGTATAGCAAATTGCTAGCAAATATATAGCAATTGTATAGCAAAATGCTATGCACCCTCGGGTTTGTCGTCAATAAGTCCGGTCATTATCCAAAACGGAGCCAGGATTAGTGGGAAAAGTAGACTGTTTAAGAAAATTGAATGAATGAAGAGTCCGCAAAGTCCGCTGAAAAATCCGAGAGAAATTGGATTTCGGCGATTTTTGAAGGCGCGAATTGCCAGTAAAATATATACTGAAATGTATGGGAGAAATCCGGCAATTCCGGTGGTGGCTAAGATGTTTAGTAGACTTGAATCTGAGCCATTTGCGGAGTGGACATTGCTGTCTTTCAATGTTTTATTTTCGAGTGAGGCTTCGGCGTATGCGTTGTATCCATGGCCAAAAACCGGTGCTGTTAAAAATAAATTCCATGCATTTCCCCAGGTTTGAAATCGTAACCGAGCTGATGGATCAGGTAGGCTGTATGTCTCTGTGAAAACTGAATTTACGCTGCCAATTAAATCACCAACGCGTTGTTGTGCTGGTGGTGAAACAGCAAGTAGAATGACGCCTATTAGACCTGACAAAAGAATAATTCTAAAGTCGCGAAAAATGCCAAAAACCAGTATTCCGGTTAGGAGTGCAAGATATGAGCTACGCGAGTAAGTCATGAAAAGTGCGAGTGTGATTACGGCTATTATCGGCAAGATTTTTTTTGATTTTTCTTTAAGTGCGTAGCCGATTGAGATTGGTAAAATGAAGGCGAAAAAACCTCCCACAAAATTTGGATCGAACCAAGTTGAGAGGAGTCGATTTTGGTGTGGATCCCAACCGAGCTCTTCGAAACTTGTAAAATCCGGAACAAATTTGAGCTGAATAAAACCTGCAATCGCGAGCAGAGCCGCGAGAATAAAAAGCATTTGCAGATAAATTTTTTGCGGTCGATTGTAAACAATTACAGATAAGAAATACATTGAAGCCCAGCGGATTCCGTAAAAAGCTGCTTCGGCGAAAGTTGAAGTGGTCATGCTACCGGAATTTAGAAGCAGTGAAGCGAATCCGAATGTCACAAAAAATGCTGCTGGCAGAAAAGTGTCAGGAATTTTTAAGTTTTTTTTCAGTAAAAAGTAAAGTAGACAGACGCTACTGAAAAGCGGAGTCCAAATGTCGAGTAATAAAATCCCGTGGAAGCGATAAAGTTCTGCAACTAAGGTAAAAATTAGAGTTATTGCTATTCCAAAGTCTATTAAATTTAGGTCTTTTTTCTTCATCGGCGACATTGTACACTTCCCGAGCCTATGAAAATACTTATTGCTACAGGAAATCCCGGTAAGTTTAAAGAAATTTCCGGAATATTAGGTGAGTCCGGACATGAATTTATTTCATTGTCTGAGCTTGGAATTGAAGTGGATTTTGAAGAAATCGGTGAAAGTTTTGAGGAGATTGCATTAGCGAAAGCGAGTCACTTTGCTGGACTTTCCGGTTTGCCAACAATTGCTGACGACAGTGGAATTTTTATTACCGTGCTTGCTGATGAGCTTGGTTTGAAAACTAGGCGGTGGGGAGCAGGTGAACATGCTTCAGACTCAGAGTGGCTTGATGTTTTTATGAATCGAATGAAAGATGAAAAAGATCGATCTGCGAAATTTGTTTGTGCGGCAGCTTTTGTTAATGGTGAAGAAAGTTTTGTTCATGTCGAACATACCGAGGGACTGATTAGTGGTCGAGTTGAGGTTGAAATAAAAGTGGGCTTGCCACTTTCAAGCGTGTTTAAACCTGTGCCTTATGATAAAGTGTATTCTGCACTTAGCGATGAAGAGAAAAATAAGATAAGTCATCGTGGAAAAGCTTTCAAAAAACTGCTAAAAACCTTAAAAAATGCTTAAACTTTATTACGCCGATTACTGTCCATATTGTCAAAAAGTTATTGCGTCTTTTAAAAATATGAATTTGGAATTTGAATTGATCGATGCTGCTCCCGGAACGCCCGGCAGAGAAAAACTGCTTGAGTTGGGAGGGAAGGCGCAGATTCCATTTTTGGTGGACGACGAAAAAATGATGTATGAATCATCAGATATAATTGAATATGCAAAAAAAACTTACAGCACTGCTTCATAAAATCGAAAAGCAAAATGAAGAAGAGCTTGCTTGGATTGTTGGCCCAAAAACCGGGCGCATGCTTTATTATTTGGTGAGAATATGGCGGCCAAAATTACTTCTGGAGATCGGAACTTCTATTGGATATAGCGCAATTTGGATGGCGACAGCGATGGAAGAAAATGACTTTGGGCAGATTGTAACCATTGAGTCTCACACAAGGCGTTTTGGCCTTGCAGAGAAGAATATTGCAAAGGCTGGCTTGGAACATAGAATTAGGCAGGTTAAAGGTCACGCACCAGAGGTGATAACTGAAGGGTTGCTTTTATTAGAAACCGAAAAGGGCAGGCCTTCGGCCCGCCTAGACATGGCATTTTTTGACGCCACAAAACAGGAAACGCAGAGTTTTTTTGATACGGTTTTTCCCCTCATGAACAAGGGTGGGTTGGTTATTGTGGACAATGTGAAGAGCCATCGTTTTAAAAGTATGCTTGAATTTATTGATGGCATTCACAAAGATCCGCGATTAGAAGTTGTGGAAATTGATGTTGGAGCGGGGTTATTGCTTGCGGTGAAGAAGTAAATTATTTGTACCAACCCGCTCGTTCTTTTTTTAGATATGCTTCTCCGCCACCGTATATTTTGAATATTTCCGGGCTGGCTTTTGCCAACTCAATCCAAGATCTTGGTATTTTTTGTGGCTCGGTTGCTTTGACTATTCGTTTCATGTCAATTTATAAGTTACTATCTGTGGCCACTATTTTACTTGTAAATTAAACGGCAAGCTAGAATAATTTAGATTTTTATTCCACAGCTTCCATTTAACTAAAATTTGTGGTATAATCTTAAGATTTAAAAAATAAAAACAAAATCATATGGTCGCAGAAATAAAAGGAAAGGATTGGAATAAGGAAGTCGTTACTTCGAAAGATGCCGTGAATGGCGGACCTTCTGACGGTAAGCGAACTGAATTTTATGAAAAGAGATCAGATTTGAAAACGGCAGATGTTTTTAACGATGTAGTCAGTGATCTTACAGGAAAGGGATATAAGACTTTAGCGGATTTGGGAGCTACATCTAAGGGGTATGAAATTAAAGCCGGCAATACTTTATTTCCAATGATTAAAGATTATTTTTCTATTTTACCTGGTATGACTCCTGATCAAGCGGAGAAAGAGGCTTATTTGAGTTTGGCTTTTGTGATGAAGGAAAATCCAGGAATTAATGTGGATGATTTGAAAATTGGCGGAAAAGTTGCGATTAGCGACGGTTATTTAACTGTTGTTAATCCTGACGGAAAAACAAAGACTATTGATTCTGTTCCTTTAAGGCCTTCCGGAAGACTTCCTGATGTGCCGGCAGACCCTGTTGTTGTACCACAAGACCCTTCAGTTGTGCCTTCTGCACCAACCGTTCCAAATGCTACACCCGAGCCAACACCACCATCAGTTAGCCCAGAGCCTGTGGCTCCGGTAGTTCCGGTAGCTCCTCAAGATTCAGCAAATAAAGAAAAAGTTACACCAGAGTTACCAAAAGTTGTAGTTGACCCACAGCCACCAGTTGTTGAACCTGTACCGCCGGCTATCCCGGTTGTGCCGGAAACAGTTACTCCACAAACAAGTGGTCTTACATTGGAACAAACCAAAGGTGATGTAGTTGGTACATATACTGACCCTGAAAATGGAGATACTTTTGTCGGAACATTTGAAAAAGGTGTGTTTGTTGCAGGTATTATCACCTCTAAAGAATGGGGGATTACAAGCGGAAATTTTGATAAAACCTCTGGTATCTTTATTCAGGGGACATGGACATCCCCAGATGGGAAGGTAATAGAAACAGGAAGTTTTTCAAACGATGACAATAATGGATTGATTAATGGTATCCGGTCTGAAAATGGTAAAATTATCAACTATGCAAATGGAGCTCCGTTGGAGCCAGCACCAGTTGTGCCACCGGTAACACCTGAACATACAGAAGCCGTAAAAGATGAAGCAAATAAAGTTGTTGAGCCTAAACCAGAAATTCCTGCTGAAAAAGTGCAAGAAACAAATCCGGCGCTTACTGTAGAACAAATTAAAGGAGCGGAAACTGTTGCCGGTAACTTTACCTGGGAAGATGGAAGTAAGAGCGTTGGTACATTTAGAAATAGTATGCAAATTTTTGGAACTTGGACATCTTCTGATGGGAAGGCGATTCAAACAGGCGCATTCTGGGAATCAGAGAATAATGGCTTGAAAAATGGATCTTGGTCGGAGGAGAAAGTCCAATCTATAGGAACTTTTAATGAACAAGGTGAGTTGATTGATGGTGTGCGAATTGTTGATGGTGTGAAAGAATTTGTAGGTCTTGAAAAAACTGTTACAGAAGTTCAGAGCAAAGTGAACACATTAAAATTGGCACCAAGAAAGGGTTTTGAGACAAGTCCTTATAAAGCCGACGGAGCAAATATTATTTTCCAAAATGAAAAACCTTGGGGTACCGGTTGGATGAGTGATAGGCCAATTCATACAGTTGAAAGTCCTGAAAAGGCGGCGGCTTTGGTTGCATTGTTGAATGTGCCATATCGGACAGCTGGTCCTGTGGAGAAACTGGAGCCAATTCCATCGCCTGCAGTTGAAGTTGCAAATGAATCTCAGAAAACTTTAGACTTCGTGACAAATACATTAAAATTGAAAGATCCTGTTGCTGCGGACAGTATTAAATCTGCATCAGTTACGATTGATGGTGTTGCTGTTGAAGGCAGTCAATTCGATTATAAAGGTGGAAAAGTTTTGATTTCTAAAGATCAAAAAGATGTTTATTTTGATTTAAGTCCGATCGATTTATCTGCAGAGGAGATTGATCAGCAGATAATTGTTATTTTAAATGCACGATAAAACACTAAATGCCAATACAAACGCCTATTGCCGGTTCTGAAAGCGGAGACAATATTAGAAGCGAAGTCACCATTAGTGATGGAGGTGTGCTTTCGAATAATCCGGAAGCTCAGAGTGATGTTGGCTTTGGATCTTTTGCAGTGGCGAAGGATACTGGTTATACGTCTAATAAAGATGGTAAAGATCTATTTACTGATGAAGATAGAGCTGTTGTTGTTAAAACTGAAAATGCTTCCGGTGAAGTTATTTCACTTGAACTTACTGTTATTGACGGGATGGGAGGTGAAGGTAAACACGGTGATGGACAAATTGCGGCTAACATTCTCGCCGGAAGATTTGAGGATGGTGGTGACTTTAAAGTAATTGTTGATAAAGCGCAGGCTGATCTTGATAGTTCATTGAAAATATCACCCGGAGCCGGAGCACTTTTTGTTTCTTTTCGACTTAAACATGATTCAAGCAAGGATGAAGATTTGGCTGATATCGCACTTGTTGGTGATTGTAGATTGGTGATTTGGGATGAAAATGGAAATAAAGTTTTTGCCACAAAAGACGAATCTCTTGTTCAAATTTGGGTTGATCAAGGTAAGATCACTGCAGAAGAAGCTTTGAATCACAGAAGAAGGAATGTAACCGGAAATGCTTTGGGGAAGGGAAGTCCCGCGGATTTCACTCAAATATATAGAGATGTTGTGATCAAGCCTGGCTATACTGTTGAACTTTGTAGCGATGGGCGAACAGATAATTTTACAGATGAAGAAGAATGGGAAAATATTAAAGGAAAAAATTCTCATGATGCGGCCACTGCGAGTTTTAATGCTGTGCGAGGTAGAAAAGATGGAGATAAAGCCAGTAGAATTATCAAACCAAAAGTAGATAATGTTACTGTTTTGATCTACAAACATAAAGGTAAGGAAGGCAAAGTAGAGAAGGAAGAGGGTGAGGCTGTTGCTGGGCTTGTGAAGGCTGTAGCTAGTGATGTTGAAGCGGCTGTGGATGAGATCGCGGCTCCTGTCATTACTGGCCCATCTGTAGTTGATGCTCCTGATAAATCTACGCCACCTACTCCATTGGATCTTCCACCAGTTTCTGATGCGGATTTTGATGACGTGCCAAAATATTTACAATTTTTATCTGCTGAAGAGAGAGCAAAGTTTAATGGTAAAGGAATTTACACATTGAAAGACAGAGAAGAGGAGGGAGATTTTCTTAATGGTGTACTTCAAAATGGTACAATCGTATATCCGGGCGGTAGAATTGATTTTTACGTAAATGGTGTAAATACTTCTCTTTCTGCTGCACCAGATAAGGTCCTAAAAGTGAAAGATAGAAGTGTGGTGCCTGCTATGCTGGTAGTTCCACCTGCTGCATCTCCTTCTACACCCGAAAATCTTATTCCAGTAATAGACCTTTCAACTGTTTCCTCAGTCTATGTTCCAGTGGCAGCGCCAGCAATTGCAGCGGTTCCGGCTCCAGTACAGCCAACAACTCCTGTTAAACGCAGTGATGTTTCTCTGATTGGCCAGACTGCTAAAGGTGTTGCATTGGCGGGAGCTATTGCGGCCGGAGCCGTTGGTGGAGCAGGAGTGATTGGGGCTGGTGCATATGGAGTTTCGAAGTTTGCTGACGCGGTTAATGCACCTGAAAGCCATGAGGTGACAGTTGATACTATCAAAGGAACTAGAAAGGCTATTTCTGATGAGTTGCGCAATCCAAATCTAAGTGTTGAAAAGCTTAGAAGCCTTGTAGTTGAAGCAAAGTATCAGATTACGAACGCAGATGGTCCGGAAGAGCTTAAATGGGCGAAGCCTTTGAATCTGATTGTAACTGGAAAACAAGTGCAGAGTATTTTAGCTGAACAGCTAGTCATACCAGAACCGGTAATACCAGAGGCTATTGAGCCTGAAAAAGTAGGCACCAGTGCGCCAGCGACTACAACCGATAAAATTACTGAGTAGTAGAAGTAGATTGATCAAGCGAATACTGCCAAGTACTGCCGGTATTTGAATGTCTACAAATAATTAATGGATGAGGTTGAATTTCCTCAAAACCAATGAATTTTGAGTGACTTGTATCATTTGGGAATGGTTCTGGATATTCTCCTTGATAATATATGAATTGTTCATGTGAAATTGATTTTGTGTCTCCGTTGCGTTCCCCGCAGGTAATTACGAATATGGCATCTGTATTATTAGCTTGAAGTTCTTTTGTGGCAGCTTCTCCATCAGGTGTGCCGAGTGTGCGTCTTTGCGTCCATTTGCCAAAATCGACGTGATTAGCTCTTTCTTCTGCTGCGTTATCACTGCAGCTTTTTATCATTACAGCACTTGAAGCAAGTACTGTAGCAATAGTGCCGAAAAAACCAAATCCACTCAATATTCTTTGTATTGTTTTTTGTCCATCGTTTTGTCTAGATTTTCTGATGATTTTTAATGAATCTTTAAGTGACGATTCAAAATCTTCTTGTAAAAACTCTTCAACATTGAAGCCATTAGAATCTTGGAAAATTAATACCCACAGCTCTGTGCCTTTTTGTATTTGAAATGTTGTGCCCGAGCGATTTGTGACAACCGCCCCGTTGTTAATTAGATCTAATTTCACAGAAAATTTCTTTTCCAGTCGGGGTTGATTATCTTCAATCTCATCCGGATGTGTAATTATATTTCGGCTTAGGGAGTCTAAACTTGACATATTTAATTGTAAAAGGCGGCTACAGTACCACTTTTTAAACTGCATGTCAACTATAAGTTGGGATCAGTAGCTGTGTTTTTATTGATATTAACTTGTGTTTTTTTAAAGTTGCCTTTATAAGTAAGCTACTTATTTACAAAGGTCTATGATAGAAAGAAATATTTATAGTCAAATAAAGCCGTGGATTGAGAGGGAAGAGATTGTGTTTATTAGTGGTCCTCGACAGGTTGGGAAGAGCACTTTAATGAAGCAAATTCAAAGAGATATTGAATCGACTGGAGCTAAAACATTTTATTATAACCTGGAAAATCCAAATGATTTGGCTTTGCTTGAGAATTATGACCTTTTTTTGAAAACAGTTTCCACCGAAGGCAGGAAAAACACGGTTTTTTTAGATGAAATCCAGCTTCATTCAAGGCCGTCGAACTTCTTAAAGTTTCTATATGATGAGCACCGTCAGCAAATAAAATTGTTTGTGTCCGGATCTGCAAATTTGGAGATAAAGGCAAAGTTACAAGATAGCTTAGTTGGTAGAAAACGCACCTTTCAACTTAGACCTTTTGATTTTAATGAATTTATTAAGGCAAAAAAATTTGAGTTGAGTAAAAATCCAATGACTGATGCCGGAATCCTTAAAAATCTACTGGATGAGTATCTGCTTTATGGTGGATTGCCAAAGGTTGCTTTGGAATCTGAAGTAGATCTAAAAATAGATTTACTTCAGGAGTACAACTCAACATATCTTGGTAAAGATATACGGCATATGATTGTTGAAAATCACGTATTAACATTCAATAATCTATTGGTATATTTGGCAAAAATTATGGGTAATTTGAAAAATAATCTTGAAATTAGCAAAGAGCTTCAATTGAGTAGCCCAACGTTATCTCGATACTTGGATCTGCTGAGACATACTTTTGTTGTGGATTTTCTTCAGCCGTATTTTACCAACGAAATTAACAGCATAAAAAAAGCTTCGAAAGTTTATTTTTTTGACAACGGTATCCGAAATAGCATTTTATCTAACTTTACTGCTTTGAATAAAAGAAGCGATGTAGGAGCCTTGTTTGAGAACTTTATTTATCTCCATTTACAGGAGAAATATGGCAAGGACCATGTTTTTTATTTGCGAACTGTTTCAGGTAATGAGATGGATTTTGTTTGTAAAACGAAGACAGGAGAATTGCATGGATATGAGGCTAAATACACAGAATTTAACGAAGCTAAAATTGGCAGGGGTTTACATGAACTGATTCAAAAAATAGCATTTGAAAAAGTCTATATTATTAATCAGAATTTTACTCAAAAAGACAAAAACGTAGAGTTCTTGTCTTTTATAGACTTCTTCCTTTATAAATAGCCCTTACTCTGTAATTCCCAGAGCTTTTTGTATAATCCGTCTTTAAGTTTAATTAAACTGGCGTGATCTCCTTCTTCAATTATTCGGCCTTTTTTGAGCACGATAATTCTGTCCATTTGGACAATGGTGGATAGGCGATGGGCGATAACTAAAGTTGTTTTATTTTTCATAAGGTTTTTGAGGGCAGATTGAATCAAGCGCTCAGATTCAGAATCGAGGCTGGAAGTTGCTTCATCAAGAATCAGGATTTTTGCGTTCGAGAGAATTGCTCGTGCGATTGCTACTCGCTGGCGTTCTCCACCTGAAAGCTTCACTCCACGTTCGCCCACAAAAGTGTCATAACCGTTTGGGAATTCGCTGATGAAATCATGGCAGTTTGCCAGTTTTGCAGCCGCGTAGACTTCTTGTTTGCTTGAGTTGAGACGACCATAGCGAATGTTTTCCATGAGTGTTCTATGAAATAGAATCGGGTCTTGTGGAACGAGTGCAATTTGAGACCGAAGACTATCTTGTGTGAACTTGGAAATGTCTTGCTTGTCTACTAAAATTTCCCCTGAATTTAGATCAAAGAGCCTAAGTAAAAGCTTCACGATTGTCGACTTTCCACCTCCTGATGGACCAATTAAGGCGATTTTCTCACCCGGCTTGATTGTGAGGGAAAGTTTTTTAATCACATCTTCTTCTGCATATGAGAATCCGACGGAGTTGAATTCAACTTTTCCTCTAGTAATTTTGATGGATTTTGCGCCACGCTTATCTTTAACTTCGATTGGAGTATCCAGAATTTCTGTCATTTCATCAGCATCGGCGAGGCGTTCATAAAGATTTCTTATGGTGCGGCCGAAGTCCCAAAGATTGTTGAAAAGTAGAAATATATAGCTTTGAATCAGAACTATGTCACCTATTGTTATAGATTTAGCGAGCCATAATTTCACGGCGAAGTACATAATTACAAATTCGATCGCAACCATTAAAAAGCCTTGAGTAAGCTCGACATGTTGAGCTGCAAACCAGGCTCTTTTTGTTTTTTTAAACCAGTCCAGTGTGATTTTTTTGAACTCTGCAGTTTCGAAAGGCAATGCCGCGAACAACTTAACGTTTGCACTGTTTAGAAATGTATCTGACAGATTGGCTGTGACTTTAGTGTCTGCTGCTGCTTTTGGTAAATCATATCTAGTGAGCTTGTAGAGTGCGAAGAAATAATTGATAGCTAAAAAGGTAAAAATCCAGATTAACATTGCGATTCCTAACAGGGGCTTCAGGTGGAAAAGCACTATTGTTGATACAATAATTTTGATCGCGAGAGTGTAGAAATTGAAAAAAATATAATCCATAATATCTTCAAAACTGCGAGCCATACGGTTCACTTTTTTAACCAAGCCACCTGTAAAATTGTTGTTGAAAAAGTTGAAAGAGTGACTATGCATTACTGAAAAACACTCATTCATGATTGCCATCATGGTTTTTGGTTGGAAATAACATGTTAAATACGAAGCTATTCGCCAACTTGCCCAATGAAAGAGGTTTACGCCTAAAACCAGAAAAATCAGCTTGAAGAGATATTCAGCATTTTGACCTGTAGACATTGAGTCTATCAGTAGCTTATATAGGTATGGGACTATCATTTCAGAACCAACACCGCCTAAAATCGTCAGCAAAATTGTGGCAAATTCAAACCTGTTGTTTAGAACATGCTTTGCATAGAACCGGATTGTACTTTTTGTAGTTGCCTTCATAAGGAGTTCTATCTTAGGATAATTTGACGGGTTGTCAAGGCGAAAGGGGGGGGGAGCTCGACTTCATCGAGTGATTACAGGAAAAATTCAGGACTTTGTCAGCTTTTTGGGTTATTTTAAGGTTAGATTAAATAGCACTTGACATATTATAAAAACTTGCTATAATTGCCACCTAATTAACTTTTAAACCCCTCATATGATGAAGAAATTCATTACCCTGATAAGCACGATATCAATCATGCTATCACTAACGCCTATCGCGTTTGCATCAAGTACATCCGGTACTCTAACAGGATCAACAAACGATCTTGATTACGTTTATACAGACTCAGAAGATAATATCGTTTCAAGAACTGGCCAGGCTGAATCATCAGATAATGATGCCGTTCAGGTTTATGGAGATCTTGGGAATGATGACCAATACCTATATATGGGTATGACCAATCTTCAGTTCGATAAAATCATGTTTAAAGTTACAACTGCTGCTAAATATGATCAAGTTCGTGGAATGGAATGGGAATATAATGACGGTTCTTCTTGGGAAGAATTAGAGGTTTCAGGTGGTGTGAATTCTTTCACAGAAACCGGACTTCAAACTTTGGCTTTTGATATCCCATCAGATTGGGATCAGGCTTCATGGAATAGTAAAAGCGCATACTGGGTACGTGTTAGTCCAAGATCAGATGTGAATAAATCACCTTGGATAGATCAAATTGCGGTTCGTGCTTATAACGTAAAAGTTACCGTTGAAGATGAAGACGGAGATGATGTAACAAGCCTTGTATCTTCAGATTTTGATCTTTCAGATGGTTCAGACAACTCAATCTATGCATTCAAGAACATGGGTTCAGGTGTATATGAGTTCGCAATTCAGGGCGAAAGTTCAGATAGAAATTATGAAATGACAATTGATGATTCTAACTATGATGAGAAATCATTCAATGTTGGAACTGTTGCTAATACATTGCTTAGCTACTCTGTGGAATTAGATGGTGATTCAGACGATGAGGACGAAGATGAAGATGATTATGACTATGATGTTTACGTAGCAAGCGATTGCGATACTCCTTTCAAAGATATTTCAGGAAGCTGGGCTAGAACTGAAATTGAAGATCTTTACTGCCGTGGAGTTGTTGAAGGTGAAAGTTATTACTACTACGAACCTAACGACGAAGTAACACGTGCTGAGTTCCTAAAAATGGCATTGTTAAATGCTGGAATTGATACTGATGATTATGAAGACGAAAGAGAATATTACGATGATGTTCGTTCAAGCGATTGGTTCTATGACTACGTTGTTGCGGGACGAGAACTTGGAGTGATTGAAAATGAAGAAGACTTTAGACCTTACGATTCAGTTAATCGAGCTGAAGCAGTAACAATGCTTGTACGTCTTGCTGAAATTGACACTAACGGTTCATATGTTCCATTGAGCGACGTTTCATCAACTGCTTGGTACGCTCCATATGTCCGAGCCGCATACTACGACGGTGTTGTGGAAGGCTACTCAGATGGAACATTCAAGCCATCAAATGAAATCACTCGTGGTGAAGCCGCTGTGATGATGTCTAATGCTTATGATGCTTGGATGTAATACTTTGCGCTTGCGCAAAGCTAAGAAAATAAATTGATCCCTATGAGTCCAGAACTTGTAGGGATCTTTCTTTAGAACACACAGCTTGTTGATATCCAAATTCAGGTTTAAAATTCGCGTATAGTTATTAACTTTATATTATGTTTAAATGGCGTATTGTATTTAGTCTTTTCCTTCTGCCTCTATTATTTACTAATCTTGTTTCAGCCGAAAGAAATTTGGATGATGGTTTTAGCTACGAGACTGGCGATCAGGTGTTTTCTGATATAGGTGAAAATCATTGGGCTTATGACTATCTTAATACTGCAGACAATATTGGTTTGTTTGAACTGGGCGCTATCGATGATTCAGATGAAACATTCCGATGCAATGATGTTGCCAATCGTGCAGAGGCTTCAAAACTCGTCGCTATTGTTTTTGGATCCCTGGATACTGAGGAGTTTGTTGATCCAACGAACCATGATTTTTCTGATGTGACCTCTGGGGATTGGCACTATCCCCATATTGAATATCTTAGTAGCAAGGGCATCATTGCTGGATATAGTGATGGTACTTTTAGACCAGAAGCACTCATCACACGTGCCGAAATGGCAAAAATCGCAGCTGGGTTTATCTTCCATCTGACGGAGATTTCAGATGGTTTAACTCTTAATCTTCCTGAAGAAGGCACACAAACCTTCACAGACGTTACTGAGAACGACTGGTACTATCAATATATTGAACTACTTGCCAGAGATGATGAAGACTTTACCTTTTACGAGCCGCTTAAGGGTTACTCTGATGGTGGTTTTCATCCCAATGGCAACGTGACGCGATGTGAAATGGTGAAAATGGTTGCTGAGGCTTCCGAAGTCTACCAATTTACTTCAGCACTTGTAGAGTTGCTTAACTTAAGTAAGACTTAAGACCTTTCCTTGTAGTGTAATTGGATTTGACGGTCGCTTCCGCCTCGAAAAGAAAATTTAGTCCCCAATCTTCAATTCAATAGTGCTGGTTCCGGAGTAGCCATATTTGTCATAAACTTTTGCGGTAACTTCAATTGTGGCACCGGCCGGGAGGTTTGTTGGCATGCGGACTTTTCCTGTGTATGGGAATTCCTTCTCGGTGTATTGGACTTGTCCATTTAATAGGAAAACTACTTTGTCTAATCCATTGCCTTCACTTTGAATTGATACTTCAATATCTGCAGTTTTTCCGCTGATTTCAGAGAGAGATGATGGGTTTGTAATTGTGATTTCTGGTGCATTTGAGGCAGTTTGAGCGTTATGAATTGCATCTGCCGATTCCGTAGGTGGTTTTTGGCCTTCGCCTTGAGTTTCCGCCCAGGCATCAATCCCTTCTTGCCAGCTTGGCCATAAGTCCGCCAAGATTGATTTGTGAACTCGATAGGTTTTTTCTACCACGAATTCTTCAGGAGAATAATCAGTTGCTAGTAGATTTGAAATTGTTTCCACTTCCACTTTTTGATAAGCATCGTCGATTTCAGTTGGCACTGAAAAGCTCGCGAATACTTCTGTCGCAATCATATCTGAAGGAGTGTCTGGTCCAGGTAATTTTCCGCTGGCTTTGCTCACTGCAACTTCTTTGATTCCTTCTGGTTTTACCCATTCTGTTGCATCTAGTCGGGCTGACATTTTTGTCAGGTAACTTTTCCAGATTGGTGCTGAAGTTGTGTATCCGTCTGCGTTAGAGTTCATTGCGTCACCATTTGCATTTCCAGTCCAAGTAATTGTTACTAAAGATGGAGTATATGCCGCCAACCAACAGTTGTTTGGAAGAATACTGCCGTTTGGCGTCTTTGGCGGTTTATTTGAAGTTCCGGTTTTCGCTGCATTGTCTATTTCATTGATTCTAATTGCGGCACCAAGCCCAACGCTCGCGTCTGATAAAATATCGTTAACTAAATATGCAATTTGAGGATCGAGGGTTTCTTGTTTATTCATTTTACTTTCATCCCATTGTTCTAAAATATCGCCACTAGCATTTGCAATTTTTAATATTGGGGTAAGGGCAATTCGAGTTCCTCCATTTGCAAAAACGCTATAAGCCTCAGCCATTTCCATTGGAGTAATTTCAACAGCACCAAGCACCATTGGGTAACCATATTGATCTCCTGTATCTATTAGAGAATCAAAACCAAAAGTTGATTTAATAAATGGAACGAGAGCCGCTTCTTGCCCTGCTAAAAAGTATGCCTTTATTGCCGGAATATTTAAAGATTGGCCGAGAGCGTAACGAATGCTTACAGGTCCGTTGAAAGTGCCATGATAATTTTGAGGAGTATCATTTCCTATTTTTGTTTGAACGTCATAAAGCACTGTTCCCGGACTGTATTGATTTAAGAAGGCGAGGGCATACACGAAAGGTTTGAAAGAAGATCCCGGTTGTCGACGGCTTGTGATTATATTAACTTGGCCATCAATTTCGTCATCTCTATAATCGGCTGATCCAACCATTGCAAGAATCTGCCCAGTTTGAGGTTGTACAGATAGTAAGGCAGCATTGTTTGCGCCGTAATTTGTTGCATTTGTTTCTTTTCTCTCTGCTACGGCTTCCTCCGCCGCTTTTTGGAAATCAGGGTCAAGGGTTGTCCAAACTTTTAATCCTCCTTGTTCAACGACTGATACTCCATATTTGTCTTCCAATAATGATTTTATATAAAACACAAAATGAGGCGCTTTGATTCTTTCAGCATAAGGCTTGATTTCAAGCACTTGTATTTGAGCCAAAGCTTCATCCATTTCATCTTCATCAATCATATTTAGATCAAGCATTCTTTCCAAAACAAGATCGCTTCGGCCTTTTAAGTAAAGTTTTGTTCCGTCCGGTAGATCATATGTTTTTCCAATTAATCCTCGAGACCATTCTTCATCTTCTAAATCAGCTTCAGTTTTAATACTACGATCTTTCATGTTTTCTGCGGTTGGCTCTGAAGCCAGAGTGCTGAAACGGTGATCTCCATAAGGTGAATAACGAGTTGGAGCATTTGGAATTGAGGCCAAAACTGCAGATTGTCCTAGCGTTAAATCTTTTGCTTCAATCCCAAAATAAGTTTCTGCAGCCAATTCAATTCCGTATGCATTTGAACCGTATGGAATTGCATTTAGATACATCAACAGAATCTCATTTTTACTAAATTTGAGTTCAATCAACATTGAAAGCAGAATCTCTTGAATTTTTCTTTTATATGATCGCTCGGAAGTCAGGAAAGTATTTCTGGCAAATTGCTGAGTGATTGTTGATCCACCTCGAGGAGATCCAAGCCCAATTTCAGATAGGACTGCTTTGAAAATTGCTGGGATATCTATTCCGAAATGGTTATAAAATTGATCATCTTCAATCGCAACTGTGGCGTTTACGAGTGATGCTGAAACTAAATCTAATGAATCGAGTGATTTTCGATTTTCATCACCGTGAATTGCGTAAAGTAGGCCTCCATTTCTGTCCATAATCTCTGTGGACTGAGTGAGGTTCATATCTTTTAATTCACTCGGATTTGGCAATCCAATGCTGAAGTAAATCAAGAGTACTACGAGTAGGCCAACACCAGCTAAAATTCCATAAACAACTACAGTTTTAAATTTAGACATTGTGTTCTCTTTTCTGCCGTAGATGATTTTTCTTTGTTGGAATTGCATGGAACTTTATAGTTAGGCACCTTCGGTGCGTCAATGCCGCCTACTGCGCTGTTATTTTCTTATGTGGCCACCGATTTTTTCTAGAGAATTCCAAACGGCATGCTGAGCATGTTCTAGATCTGCGCTTGTTAGCGTTCGATCATCCGCTTGAAGTGTGATTCTGAACGCTAAACTTTTTTTGCCTGCTTCTATTTTATCACCTTCGTAACTATCGAAAAGCTCAATAGTTTTTAAGATTGGCTTTGCTGCTTTTTCTATCACAGCTCTAAGAGCTGCAACTTCTGTTTTTCTATCTATAACTACTGAAACATCAAAATCTAT
>CAYHXO010000020.1:0-27446 GCA_964360635.1 uncultured Candidatus Peribacteria bacterium | reverse complement strand
TTTTTAATTTTAAGCATTATCCAACACTGCCTTCAAGGCTTATTGATAAAAGTCTTTCTGCTTCTACAGAAAATTCCAAAGGTAATTTTTTGAAAACCTCGCGGCAGAAACCATTCACAATCATAGATGTTGCTTCCTCAGAAGAAATACCACGCTGATTACAATAAAAAATCTGATCTTCACCGATTTTTGAAGTGCATGCCTCGTGTTCAACTGTAGAAGTTTTATTTTGCACGGACATCTCGGGGAAGGTGTGAGCTTGGCAATTTTTTCCAATCAAAAGTGAATCACATTGAGTGAAATTTCGCGCATTTTCTGCCGATTTCAAAACTTTAACCTGTCCGCGATATGTATTCGCAGATTTCCCCGCAGAAATTCCCTTAGAAATAATTCGAGATTTAGTATTTTTCCCAATATGAATCATCTTCGTTCCAGTATCCGCCTGTTGATAATGATTCGTCATCGCTATGGAGTAAAATTCCCCAACGCTATTATCGCCAGTCAAAATCACACTCGGATATTTCCATGTAATTGCGGAGCCAGTCTCAACTTGAGTCCATGAAATTTTCGAATTGGCACCAAGACAATGGCCTCGCTTAGTAACGAAATTATAAATTCCACCACGACCTTCAGCATCTCCCGGATACCAATTTTGAACCGTTGAATATTTCACTTCCGCATTCTCTAATGCAACTATCTCAACCACCGCCGCATGCAACTGATTTTCATCACGCATCGGAGCCGTACATCCTTCTAAATAGCTAACATAAGCCCCTTCATCCGCCACAATCAATGTCCTCTCAAACTGCCCGGTCTTCGCTGCATTTATTCTGAAATAAGTTGAAAGCTCCATCGGAGATCTCACACCTTTTGGAATGTAACAGAATGAACCGTCAGTAAAAACTGCCGCATTCAAAGCTGCATAAAAATTATCAGCACTTGGAACAACAGTACCCAAATATTTTCTTACCAGATCAGGATATTCCTGAACTGCCTCGCTAAATGAACAAAAAATAATTCCCATCTTCGCCAAATCAGCCTTGAAAGTTGTAGCAACAGAAACACTATCTAAAACTGCATCCACAGCAACTCCGCTCAACTTTTTCTGTTCCCAAAGTGGAATTCCCAATTTTTCAAATGTCGCTCGAACTTCAGGATCAACCTCATCTAAACTCTTCAAACTCTTATTTTTTGGCGCGCTGTAATAAATAATTTCCTGAAAATTGATCTCAGGAAAAGACACATTTGCCCAAGTGGGAGCCACTAAGGCAGACCAAGTCTTAAAAGCCTTCAATCTAAACTCAAGCAACCAGGCTGGCTCACATTTTTTCGATGAAATAAACCTTATAATATCTTCATTTAGACCTTTAGGAGCTTCATCAGCTTCAATATTGCTAACAAAGCCGTATTTATAGTCGCTTTTCAGCTTCTTCTCGATGATTTTTGTATCTGAAATCATAAGTACCGCGACTCTACACTGAAACTAAGTAGGAATCAATACTATTTAGACTTGCTTTTTAAGGTTAAATGATTATGATAAGAACATAAATGACAAAAAAGCCAAGATACAGCCAGCAACGCGATGCAATCCTCGAAATTCTGAAGAATGACGACGGCCATCTTGAAGCACCTGAAATTCACCGACGTCTTCGAAAAATCCATCCAAAACTTAGCCTCGCAACAGTTTACAGGAACCTTTCCCAGCTTGAGTCGCTAAAAAAAATTTCAAGTATAAAAAATGACTCAAACATTAATTTTTTCGAGATTTACCGAGAACCTCATCACCATTTTGTTTGCGAAAAATGCGGTGGGATCCAAAACCTGCAATATCCAACCATAAATATCTGCACTTCTTGCATTTCACCTCATTCAAACTTCAAAATCAACAAAGTCGCTACGACACTGCATGGAGTTTGCGAGGCATGCAATTCGCCGAAAAAACTACTGAAAATTTCCAAATAGCTTTATTTGCGAACAAAAATCGGGATTGTCTAAGTTCAGACAGATATTGAACAATTTGACAAGCAGTAGACTTTAATTTAAATTGCGCACCGCAATTACTTAAAACATACTATGTATAGAGGATTAAATATTAGAAATGATGAAACATACGTGCCAATTAAAGGACCAATCCCTTATAATGGAGATAATATTATTGATTATAGCAGAGGCTCTTTAATTAGATTTGAAGATCGGAGCTCAATGATCAATGCATTGTTTACATCAGATACAAATCTAAGCGCGCCATTGCATGAAGTTTTATCTCAAGCTGGGATTCCATACACTTTGCAGGGAACATTAGTAACAATTCACCCATTAAAAGGTCAAGAAGTTGATGCAAATGTAATTGTACAAGCAAGTAAAGTTAAAGGTGTAGTTGGAGCAGATCAGTTAGTTTGCAAATAAATCAATTTAACTTTAATATTCGCATGCCTTTTTTAGGCGTTCTGTTCATTCACAGTTCGGGCCAGTAGCTCAGTGGTTAGAGCAGGAGGCTCATAACTTCTTGGTCGTTGGTTCAATCCCAACCTGGCCCACCATACTCGTCGAAGACGAGCTCAAAACTATCATTAATTTCTCAACATGAATAAAAAGTTGAAAATCGCCATCCTCGGTTTGCTTATTTTGAGTGCCTGCAATCAGCAGGGGCCAACTCAACCTCCAGCACAACAGCCAAAAGAAGAAACAACTACTCAAGAGACAGTAAATGTGGATGAACCTGCAGAACTTACTGCAGATTTCGAGCCAACCATCGGTGGTATTGATAAGCAAGGAGATGGCCCATGGAAGATGAGAATGTTGTTGGCAACTTCAACAGACGGCCTAAACTTTACGAGAAGTAATATAGTTTTAGCAGACCAGGCAAATACGCCAAGCATTGTTGTTGATAAAAATGGTTTAATATATATATATTATTCCGGACATACCGTTGGAGAAAAAACAAATACTGGAGCAGTGGCAATTTCTCAAGACAAAGGAAAAACTTGGATTCATAAATACATCAAGATATATGATGGTGATCAGGTTAAAAGTGGAACTGATCCAGATGTTGAAATTTTAGAAGATGGCACTTTTAGAATTTATTTTATATCTTCAGACTTCAGATCACCTACGCCAAGAATTTATTACGCAGATGGTACAAACGGATATGACTTTACATACGGCGGAGTTTCTTTCGAGGAAAATGGTGACGCAATTGACTCGTCTACTTTTAAAGTCGGTGATCTTTGGCACCAATTCACACTTGTTGGAAATACTCTGCATCAATATCACGCGACTTCAGAAGACGGGAAAATTTTCACTTTATATAAAACAGAGGATTTCACTTCAGGTAAAAAATCATACGTAATGGCTAACGAAATTCAAGTTGATGGAGGTGTTAGATTCTATGCATTTGACCTAGGAGATACTAGTTTCAGATCATTCTTTTCTACCGATGGCTATACCTGGACAATGGAAGATGGAGCTCGTTTGACTTTTGATAAAAATAATCAACTTGAGTCCAAATATATCAAAGATCCAGCTGTGGCAAAACTAGCGGACGGGACCTATATAATGGCTTACGCTACGGTGATGCCATAGTGGCTTGACAGTGAGTTTTTACTCACCTATATTCTGTGCATGTCAAAAAAAACCGCCACCATAGAAATCAATGAAGACTTTGAGCGAGCAATCAAACTTCTGAACCAAACAAAAAAACACCTATTCATAACAGGTAAGGCTGGAACGGGTAAATCAACTCTACTTCAATATTTCCGGGAAAATACAAAAAAACAGGTGGTCGTGCTAGCTCCAACTGGTGTGGCTGCCTTAAATGTGAAAGGTCAAACAATTCACTCTTTTTTTAAATTTCCACCACATGTCACTCCTGAAACTCTGCATAATGCTAAAACACCGAAAAAGTTTCTTGAAATGCTTCGTCATCTTGAAACAATTGTTATAGATGAGGTTTCAATGGTCCGTGCAGATATGATGGATAATATTGATATAGCTCTAAGATTTCACCTAAAAAGTACGAGGCCATTCGGTGGTCTACAGATGATTTTTATTGGTGATCTGTATCAACTTCCTCCAGTAGTAACTAGTGATGAAAAAGAGCTTTTCAAAACTCATTATTCAACTCCATATTTTTTCAGCGCGGAAGTAATGCAAGATCTTCCAATGGAATTTGTTGAGTTGGAGAAAATTTACCGACAAAAAGATTCTGATTTTATTGAATTGCTAAATAAAATTAGAAATAACAGTGTTGAAGATGCTGATATCACACAACTAAACAAAAGATTCTCACCTGATTTTGACGAAAATAAAAGTGAAAAATTCTACATAACTCTAACCACAACAAACGCCGCCGCAGACGAATTAAATCAAAAAAAATTATCAACTTTAAAGGCAAAAATCAGAAATTATTCCGGCTCCATTTCTGGTAATTTCGACTCCAAACACCTGCCTACGGCAGTAGAGCTAGATCTAAAAATCGGAGCCCAAGTAATGATGTTAAACAACGACACGGGAAAACGATGGGTGAATGGTAGCGTGGGGAAAATTACAGATATCCAAACTGATCCTGATTCTGGCGAGGATTTCTTGATTGTAAAGCTAAATTCAGGTCAAACTGTCGAAGTTTCAAAATATACTTGGGAGGTTTATCGTTATCTTTTAGATAAAAAAACTTCGCAGCTTAATGCTGAGAGTATTGGCTCATTCACTCAATATCCAATTCGCCTTGCATGGGCGGTTACAATACATAAAAGTCAGGGTAAAACATTTGATAATGTGGTCGTTGATATAGGTCGTGGCACTTTTACACATGGTCAAGTTTACGTAGCCATAAGCCGTTGCACATCTTTTGAAGGACTGATTCTTCGCAAACCAATCTTAAAGCAGCACATTTGGATGGATCTTGATATTGTAAAATTCGTCACACAATTTCAGTATCAAGAATCTGAACGTCAGATGCCAATTGAAGATAAAATCAGTCTGATAGAATCTGCAATTGAATCCGGAAAGGTGATGGATATCGTTTATCTGAAAGCAAATGACAGTAAATCTCGCAGAAGCATTAAGCCTGTTCGAGTTGGACCAATGACTTACTTGGGCAAAACATTTCCTGGTCTTGAGGCATATTGCATGGAAAGGCGTGAAAATAGAACATTCCGAGTAGACCGAATTTTACAGTTTAAAGCGCCGTATGATTCTTAAAGTCATAGTTCTCACATTAATAATTGAATCTGCAACCATTCTTGGGCGGTTTTTCTTCGGATCAATAAAAGAAAAATATAAAAAAATCAAATCTCCATATAAAATCAGAATCCATCACGGATATATTGGGCTCGTAATGATGCTGATTCAAAACGAAACAGTTCTTATTTTGGGAACCGCTCTTTTTTTCTCAGATTTGATTCATCATTTTCTTGTTCTTCCACTTTGGGTCGGCCGAACGGAATTTCCATAATCTCTTGAATCCACAAATATTTGATGTATATTCACGTCTAATCTTTTAATTATGACGTATTTGAGGCCGAGGAATAATCCTATCAATGATTATCGTATTCAGAATCTAAAAAATTTAAATTTTCGTGAAACCAAAACTTTCAAAGAAACCGAAAAAGAAGATTTTGATACATATGTTGCTGAATTACGAGCAAATAACAAAAAACCTGCAGTAGATTTTGCCTATGTCGAAACTGAAGTGGAAGTTAAAGCAACAAGAGGTACAACAAAACAAAAGGTCTACAAAGTATTCGAGAAATAAAATTATTTCTTCTTCTTCGCTACAACTTTCTTAGCTACTGCTTTTACTGCAACTTTCTTTGCCTTTGGAGCTGTAGTCTTTTTTGCAACTACTTCAGTTTTTGCTTTACCTGCATTTGCAATCGCTTTTGCAAGCATTGCCTTTCTTCTATTTGCAGTTTTTCTGTTCAAAATTTTCTTTTTTGCAGCAGTATCAACAATTTTATATGCACCTGGCAATAATTTCTCAGCTTCATCTTTCTTCCCAGCTTTTGTAAGCTCTAGAAGTTCCTTAATTGCTTTTTTTAAAACAGCTCTAACAGAATAGTTTCTCTTCTGTTTTTTTGCAGTTTGTAATACTCTCTTCTTTGCTGATTTTATGATTGGCATATGAAATTAGTTGGGTTGTCTGAAAAATTCCCGTAAAATATAGTGGCTAAACCTTATAATGTCAAAGCAAAATGCAAAAAGAATTCATTCTAGCCTCATCAAGCCCTCGTCGACAGGAACTTTTATCTGCAATTGGTTTGAAATTTAAGGTTTGTCCGTCTGTAAATTTCTCGGAAAAAAATACAGAAAATCTAGCGGCTCATGATCTTGTTTTAAGAAATGCCATTGGAAAAGCTGAAGAAATCGCTGAAAAATTTCCGGACGCAATTGTTTTAGGAGTTGATACAGTCGGGGCACTTGATGATCATATTCTTGAAAAGCCAAAAGATTACGATGATGCCTTCAGAATGCTTCAAATACTTCAAGGAAATACTCATGAAGTTCTTTCTGGTCTTTGCTTGATCACAAACAAGAAAAAATCTACCTACATCGAATCTACAAAAATCACATTTTTGCCACTAACTGATGATGAAATCCATTCCTATCTTAAACACAACGAATGGACTGACAAAGCCGCCGCATACGCAGCTCAAGGTTTGGCCTCTATTTTCATAAAAGGTTTTGACGGCGATTACTTCAATGTTGTGGGTCTTCCTATCTACCGTTTAAACCTGATGTTAAAGGATTTTGACACGAGCCTACTCGATATTGTACAGTGAATAAAACTAACCAACACACCACCATGGCTAACAAAGCTGGAAAGATCGCATTAGGATTAGGACTTATCACCGGAGCACTTTCAGGAATCTTATTCGCACCGGAAGAGGGAAAGAAAATCAGAAAAAAATTAACTCAAGGCGATACAAAAGGCCTAGTGAAGGATTTGGCTGTTATGGGTGAGGAAATTGTTGATATGATTGTTGGCATCGCTAAAAATCCATCAGTTCTTGAGGCAATGGATAAAGCAAAAGACAAAGCTGCAGATGTAGCTCATATTAAACGTGCAGAACTTGATGATCTACTTAATAAAGCAACTCATAAGGCAGAAATGTTCAAGGATACTGTTGCAAAATACGTATCTGAACAAAAAGATCTTATTGAGAAAAAAGTTGGTCCAAAATCTCCAGCTAAATCTACTGCAAAAGCTGCACCAAAAAGAAAAGCTTCTAAAGCTGTAGCAAAGAAAGTAGTAAAAAAGAAGAAGTAGGCTTTAAAAATTACCCTTTTCGTGCTATAATTACGAGATATTTTTACGTATGGCATGATAGAAGAAATAAAAACAAAAATTCAGAATTCAATTTTGGAACAGGAAGATAAAAACTTTCTACTCCAAAACTTGGATAAAATGAACGACCAACAGCAGTCAGAATTGCTGGGCCTTTTGAATGATGCCGAAAAAAAACTTGCCGAGGAAGTAGATAAAATTAAAGCTGAATCTTACCAAAAACTTTCAGTAGATATGAAAAATCTCTCGAAGCAATTCTTCAAAAAAGCCAGCACTGAGATTGAAGCAAAAGAAAAATCTAAGGAAGAAATCGAGCTTCAGAACCTTGATGAATCTCTTAAAAATGCCAGATGAGCGAGACAATCCAACACACTGATGTACAGAAAGATGCTCCAGCAGAAATAAAAGATAATAAAGCTGAGTCAGATTTCAAAAAAGAGTCCGATTTATATCAATTGCGTGACAATCTCGTTGCAAAATTCGATGTTGGAATTTCTGCCATCAGTGATGATGTTGGTTTTAAAAAAGCCTTCAATGATGCCTTAAATACGATTATTCAAAACGAAACGAGTAGAATGGTGAATGTTGCTGATTTGAAAGAACTTACTCCTGAAAAAAAAGCCGGAATTACCGCAGCAATAAAATCATGGATGCTTACTTTTAATGCAATTTTATCCACACAAGTTGGTTACAGAAGAGATGTATCTGATGTTCATGCAACAATGAAACTCCTCCCAAATTCCTTTAAAAGTGTGGAGCCTGTTATAGAAAAACCCATTGAGACAATAAAACCTGCAAAATTAGGTTTTGAAGTAAGTAAGGATGGAGAAAAGATGAAATCGCTAACTATTGATTACCAACAAGAAGGCAGGACTGGTGACAGAATGGTGATTAAGTCAAATGAAGAATTTTATAATTCTACAGGCGAAACGGCACCTGGCACTTTGGCTGGTAAAATTAGAAACAGTAAAGATTTATATAAAATACCTTATCTGGAAGGAAAAATGCAGGTTAATTACTCAATTGGAAATCCAACTGCATTTAATGACTTTATTTTGAAAGAGTTGGCAAAGGAGCCAAATGGGAAAAATAATATTAGCACATTAACTGAACAAGGAGCCGTTGAGGCATCAGCAAATATTGTCAAAAAACATTTAAAGGAAGCAAAAAGTTCAGGAGCAAGCCCAAGTGATACAACTCCAATTGATAAACTTATTATGACTGGCATGAATGCGTGTTGTCGTCATTTTACAGCTGCAACAAAGGTTGTATTTGAACAAATCCAAACATTAGCAGAGAAAAATAGTAATACAAATCTTAAAGATACGGTTGTATTTGAAAATACAAATCCGGCAATTGCACACGCAACACTTGGTATAGCAAGAGGCAATAACGTTACTACAATTGATACATATTGGGCAAAAAAGAATGAAGATGGAAGTGTAAAACAAGATAGTTTAGATTCAACTTTTGACGGTAAACATTCAAATGTAACATCACTATATTCTACACTTAGTAAGAATGATTCTGCTCATCCTGAAAACAAAATTTTCGATGCAGGTCATTCAGAACAAGTTATGGATCAGTTTGGTAAGGATGTTTCAAAAGTTACAAACATTTCTGAAATAGATGATCAATTGCAAACGGTTATATATAAGGCTGATCAAATCTCGTGTAGAGAAAGTTTGCAAACTCCTGAGAAATTAACAAAGGTTAGCGAAGAATTAGGTATAATATCTACAGACATTTTAAATAAATGTATAGGAGTTGAAACCTTCAATATTGCGCCAGTTTACAAGCTAATGCTAGAAAGCATTTTGCAAATTGGGGTTGTGCTAAATAAAGTAATACAAGAAAAAATTCTTAGCACAGACGATTCGAAAGAACTCGAATCTTTAAAATTCGCTGACCGATCTTTATCTGCGTTTGTACTCCGACCAATAGGTAAAAGATTAGATGCAACATATAGCTCACTTGATCTGTATAAGGAACACCCAAGCTATACATTTAATCCACGTACAGATAAGGGAGATGAAATACTTTTAAAATCTATAGAGGATGAATTAAAAAACCCTGATTTGAGTGATGGGTATAAAGAAAAATTAAAAATTAGAACCGCAGAAAAATTATATCCTGGAGTATACGCCGTACTTAATAATGCAGTCGCAATTGGCTTACGGATTGACCAAGGGGTGCAAAGTGATCAAGAAAGTATTGATTCATATGAAACTAAAACTCTCAACCCGGCCAAAACAAAATTAGCTGAATATTTCTCATTAATTGAAAAATTTGGCATAAGTACAAATGAGAATATTACTCAGCGTTTGCAAGGTACTGCCAAAAGTATTGAGAAAATAATTCAAGGTACAACACTTACAAAAATGGCAAAATACGGTGCTGAAGCAATTCACGGAGTGTTCCTTGCACATTTGACCTAAATTAATCTAATATCATGAGTGAATCTCCAAAACATACAGATCTCCTGCCGGATAAATCAGCAGAAACAAATGACAACAAAGCTGAAGCTGATTTCAAGAAAGAATCGACTGATCTGAATACCTTGCGTGATACTTTAGTTGCAAAGTTCGATGTCGGTATTTCTGCAATTAGTGATGATACCGGCTTTGATAAAGCCTTCAAAGACGCATTAAATACACTTATTCAAAACGAAACTAGCAGATTGGTAAATGTTGCTGATTTGGCAGAGCTTACGCCAGAGAAAAGATTGATAATAAATGCTCAAATAAAAGCATGGATGGTAACATTTACTGCTATGCTGTCCGGTCAAGTTGGCTATAGGCGAGAAGCCTCTGATGTTGAAGCAACAAAGAAACTCCTATCAAATTCCTTCAAGAGTGTGGAGCCAGGTGCCCAGAAGCCACCTGAACCAAAACCAGAATCACTTTATGATTCATTCACAAAAAAAGTTCAGTCTGTGGCTGATGAAGGTAGTAAATTATATGATTCTGTTACTCAAGCCATAGCGACTGATACTACAAAGGAAGGTGAAAAACAGAGTCAACCAGAAAAAGCTGCTGATCTAGTTGAGCATCTCGAATCAAAAAAACTTGCCAAGAAACCAGTATTCTTACCAGAGTATGAGCTGATAGATCCTACTAAACCCAATACTCATGATAATCAAAATAAACAAAAGCCAAGATCATTATCTCTCGTCTATCAAGAAGAAGGAAAGGACGAAGTAACTATGGTGATTAGAAAGAATGATGAGTTTTATGATACTTATGATGCTGAAAAAACAGTAGAGGGGACCTTAGCCTATAAAATAAGAGAAAATAAAAAAGTTGGATATATAAAAACTGAACTAGGGAAAGGTGAATATATAAAAAATGAAAAAGGCGAATATATTATGGCTGAAAAAGGGAAAGGATTATATCGGAAAACTGAAAGTATTTATAACATCAAACCACTTGGTGAAAAAATACAGGTAAATTATGAAATTTCAGAACCAGTAAAATTTGATGAGTTTATAATTAAAAAATTGACTGAAAATGGAAAGGATATTAAAACTATTGATGAAAAAGCTGCAGTTGAAATGGCGGCTAAGATTGTTATCGATAGTTTGGGTAGTTTGCACCTTGGTCCTGATGGTAAAGCAAGAGCTATTCCACCTAAAGAAGAAACTGCAGCAAACAATAGAGCAATTGATCAATTACTTATGAACAAAGAGAAAGGTATTTGTAGACATTATGCTGCTGCTACGCGGGTTGTTTTTGATACAATACAGAATCTTGCAAAGAAACCTGGAAATGATAACCATGCATTAGATGATACGGTGATGTTTGAAAATACAAATAACAGTATGGGGCACGCGACTATTGCAATAGCTAGAGGTAATAATGTTACAACTATTGATCCATATTGGTCCGAAGCCGGTAATCAGAAAAATGAAGACAAGCATAGTTTAGAATCAACATTTGACGGCGCACACGGGAATGTAACGTCACTCTATGATACTTTGAGTAGAGAAAATCCTAATAATTCAAAAAATAATATTTTCTCAACTGGCCAGACTGACAATGTACTTGGTAAGCTTTTAGCTGATTGTACTCAAGAAAAGGCAGATAAGTTTGATAATAACTACCAATCTGTTCTTTCTAGAGCGAACCACATACAGGCAGATCCAAGATTGCAAACTGTAGACAATTTGATTGGTGCATCGCATAATTTAAATGCAATTACTACTAGTTTATTGACTCATTTTAAAAATACATCAACGGAGTCGATTAGTGGTCCAAATGGCGAGACTTTAAATGGTATTCGGGGAGTAGCGACTAGGTTGCATGAGATTCTTATAAAGAAATCTAATGACAATGCTATTACAGAAAAAGAAAAGGTATCTTTATTGGATTCAAGTAAATTATTAGAGGCATTTAGTATCAAGCCACTAAGGCGTAGATATGAAATGACTAGACCCAGCGATCCAAATACAGCACCAAGCTATGTTTATAACGTAACTATATCTCCAGATACTGAAGATGGCCATTTGATAAACTTTACTGAACGAGAAATAAATAAACAGGAATCAAGCCAAGCATACATAGCACAGCTAAAAGAAAATACATGTCTATCTTTATATAGAAACGTGAATAAAAAGATTTTTAGTGCAATACAATCTGGTGGGCAGGCCTCTTACGTAGAAGGATACAAAACCGATACATTGCAACCTGCAGTAACAAAATTAAATGAATACTTTAACCTTGTTGAAAAATTTGGACTCACTGACAATAAGGACATTTGTGCGTCACTTTCCACCACACAAGTGTATATAAACTCGTTAATTGCGAAGCAGGAAGATCCAAAAGTTGACAAAACAGAAAAACTATTACCTAATTTGGCCATATATGGAGCTAAAGCGATTAGTGATGTTTTCAAAGAACATAAAGTGACCTAATCACCTCCACCCTCTTCTGAATCAACTCTGCCGTTCCAATATCCCTTCTATAAAAAACAGGACCCTTAACGCTACCGACAGCGCTCTGTGCGAGTGACTCCGCTGCCTCAAGCGAATCCGCGATTCCAACAAAAGCGAGTGCGCGTGAGCCGGATAAATAAACTCCATCCGGTCGAGCATCAACAGAACCGTAATACATTTTAACTCCCGCTGGCACTTCACCAATCTCGATTTTCTCACCTTTTCGAGGATTTTCCGGGTAGCCTTCTGGCACGATATATTTCAAAACAGTTGCCTTATTTTCGAATTCCACTGACTCCAAATTTCCAGCAATAATCCTTTCGCAAACATCAATAAAATCAGTCTTCAAAAGTGGTAAAACATTCATGGCTTCCGGGTCTCCAAATCTTGCATTATATTCAATCAATCCAACTCCATTTTTCACTGCCATAAATCCGCCATACATAATTCCCTTAAAATATTTTCCGGTTTCTTTGTAAATCGCCTCTGCAACTTTCACCGTAATTGCATGAGCCGCTTCCAAATCTCCGGGACGCAAAAAGGGAAGGGAATGATTCGCATCGCTATATGTTCCCATTCCGCCTGTGTTCATGCCTTTATCACCCTCTAAAGCACGTTTGTGATCTTGCACCGCCGGCATATCCACAACATGAACTCCATCTACAAAACTCATCAATGAAAATTCCACACCAATAAACTTTTCTTCGATTACAACTCGACCATCGGCATTCAAACACTCCATTGCATAAGCAAAACCTTCATCAATATTTGCTAAATGTTCGCCGGAGACTTTCACACCTTTCCCACCTGTTAAGCCGTCAGCTTTAACAACATATTCTCCTAATTCTTTAATGAATTCTCGCAAACCGTTCGAAGTTGTGAAAACTCGAAACTTCGGACTTCCTTCAATTCCATATTTCGCCACCAACTCGCGAGTGAAAGCCTTTGAACTCTCCAACTGCGCACAAATTTTCAGCGGTGCGACAGTCTTAATACCGACCTCTAAAAGCGCATCAGCTGCTCCATCAGCAATTGGATTATCAGGACCGATAAAAGCAAAATCAGGTTTACATTCGACTGCGAATTTTTTTATAGCTTCCATGTCATCCAATTTTCCGATTCGAAAAGTATGACAGTTATCAAGTACGCCTGGGTTCATTGCACTCATATACACATATAGCTCACACCCCTGCGGGCTACGTTTAAGAGTCTCGGCAATAACGTGCTCGCGCGCGCCGTTACCAATCAAAAGAATTTTCTTCATAGCATTGGAATTTGATTTACTGCATCCTTCTTTTCAACTTGTGCTGAAGTTCGGCTTGCTTCTGCCGCTCTTAACACCTCTTCCGTCACATCACTGGTTGGATAATTTCCATCAAAACACGCCATGCAGAAATTTTTAATTTCAGGATTTCCCTCGTTAACCGCCTCCACCAAATCTTCCAAATCTTGATAGAAAAGTGCGTCTGCTCCAATCGCCTTTGCAGTTTCTTCAGTATTCAATTCATTCGCAACAAACTCTTTTCGACTCGGCATATCAATTCCATAAACACATGGGTGGTGAAGCGCCGGAGAACAAGAAGCAAAGTAGACTTTTTTCGCGCCCATTTCACGAACCATTTCGATGATTTTTCGAGAAGTATTTCCACGCACAATTGAGTCATCCACAAGTAGTACATTTTTATCTTTAATTTCGAGCTGAATTGGGTTCAATTTTCGGCGTATAGATTTCTGCCTATTCGCCTGCCCTGGCATAATAAAAGTTCGCCCGATATACCTGTTTTTTATCAAACCTTCACGGTATTTCACGCCAAGTTCATATGCCATTGTAACCGCGGAGTGGGTCGAGGTTGTTGGCACAGGAATAACCACATCAATTTCAAGATTAGCCTTTTTGATTTTCTGCGCCAATCTTTCTCCCATTCGGAGTCGAGATTTATAGACCGAAATTTTATCAATCATCGAGTCAGGTCTCGCGAAGTAAACATACTCAAAAATACATGGTGTAAATTTTCTTTCCTCTGCACAAATTTTCGTATGTACTTCACCCTTCATATCCACAAAAACAGCCTCTCCAGGTTCCAAATCTCGAAGAACCTTGAAGCCAAGCACATCAAGCGCCACGCTTTCAGAAGCAAAAATACTGTCTTTATAGAGACCATCAACTCGTTCACCCATAATCAGAGGTCTGATTCCCTGTGGATCTCTAAACGCAAGCAATCCATGCCCGGCAATCACCGCAATCACGGCATAACCTCCTCGAACACGTTTGAAAACTGTTTCCATCGCTTTGAAAATTTCTTCCGGCAGCAAATCTTTCGTTGTAACTTTACCAATTTCGTAGGCCAAAATATTTAAAAGCACTTCTGAGTCTGATCGAGTGTTCAAATGACGCTGATCTTTTTCCAAAACCTCTTTTCTCAAACTTTCTGTATTCGTTAAATTTCCGTTGTGAACCAAGGCAATTCCAAAAGGCGAATTCACATAGAAAGGCTGAGCCTCCGCGCTGTCATAAGTTCCGGCAGTAGGGTAGCGAACGTGCCCCATTCCCATATTTCCCTTCAGTCGATCAACTTCTTTCTGCTTGAAAACATCACTCACTAAACCGTCGCCTTTATGCAGATGAATTTGACCGTCATAAGTCACCATTCCCGCTGCATCTTGTCCACGATGTTGAAGCATTAAGAGCCCGTCGTATAATTGATAAACGACTGGATCTTTTGAGTGAATGCCAATTATTCCACACATTGCTCCGAAGGAGTTAAGGCTAAAGGGACTACATATTATGCTGTTTTTTCGCTGCTGTCACGGTGTTTGCCAGTAAAACAGCCACCGTCATTGGGCCGACTCCACCAGGCACCGGTGAAATTGCACCTGCCACCTGTTCGACTTCTGCAAAATCCACATCTCCCACAACTTTTCCATCAACTCTATTTATTCCAACATCCAAAATCACCGCACCATTTTTCACCATATCCGACTTCAAAAATCCAGCTTTACCAACTGCAACAACAACTAAATCCGCCTCTCTCGTGAACCGCGAAACATCTTTAGTTTTACTGTGACAAATAGTCACGGTCGCACCTCGATTTGCCAGCATCATCGCCATCGGTTTACCAACTATATTACTTTTTCCAATCACCACAGCATCCATTCCGGCCACATCAATCTTATAATATTCGAGCATCTTAATCATTCCCTTCGGCGTACAAGGAGCCAAATCCTCAAAATCTTTATCTAAAAGCATCTTTCCCATGTTGTATGCATGAAAACCGTCAACATCTTTGCGTGGATCAATCGCCTTCAAAATTTTCGGATAATCAATATGCGGAGGCAATGGTAACTGCACAATCAGACCATTTACACTCGAATCTCCATTCAACTCTTCAATCTTCGCCAAAATCTCCTCTTGAGTCACTGAATCCGACAAATCAATCCGCAGAGATTCAATTCCCACTTTTTCACATGCCGCCTCCTTATTTTTTACATAAATCTGCCCACTCGAATTCCCGCTCCAAATCAAAACCGCCAACTTTACTTTTCCCAAAAGCTCCACATCTTTCTTAACAGCATCCAGCAGCGACTCCGCAACCTCTTTGCCATTAAGTATTGTAGCCATCAGATCAATTAAGATTACACTCGCAGTTTAACAGGTTTGAGGAAAGATGCAACTTGACCATACTTATTTGTAGTAATAACATCATGACAGCTTAAATAAGCCATATGCCTATTGCACCTAAAATCTCTGCAGTCTTCAAGAAAAAATACTCCGGACAGGTTGTGATTTCGTGGAACGGAAAAATTTTGGGAGTTGGGGAAGATAGTATGAAAGCGTTAAAAAAAGCAAAAAAAATCATGCCAAGTATTGAATCTAAAGAGTTTCTTGTAAGCAGAATCCATCATGGCGTACTCGCGATCTAAAGTTTTCACATATATTGGAGGATGGCCAAAAATCATGGCTAAGCTTAGTTTTGGCGAAAATACTCCACGTTATTTTGAGTTTCTAATTGATAGTGGTTCAGATTACACACTAATTTCTCAATCTGATGCCTTAGTTTTAGGAATTCGTTATCAAGATATTCGAAGTTCAGAAAGTACTGCCGAATTAGCAGATCTTAATATAATCCATACGAAGAAAATTAACTTAGAGTTAAAAATTGATGACATTGATCTAACTATCCCTGTATTAGTTGCAAAAGAGAAAGTTGAATGTTTGTTGGGTAGGAAAGGAGTATTTGAAAATTTTGATATTCTCTTTCAAGAATCGAAACAACAAGTGGTTTTGAAAAAACCGTCTAAATAAAATATATGATATTTGACTTTAAGTATGCTGGCAAATGGGTAGCAAGCAAAGGCAACAGTGTTATTGATTCTGCGCTTACACTAAAAACACTTACAAATAAACTGAAAGACCGTAAAGACAGTACAAAGTTAATTTACACACGCATCCCAATAGGACTTATTGCATGTTCAGTATGATTTTCCTTTATATGGAAAATCTTAATCATCGTTGATAACTGGTATGTAATAGAGGTAAATTTTGAGATCTCTTGTTCCCGTCAAGTCCGTTTCGTCCAAATCAAATTATTGCAGGAATAATTCAGGACTTTGTCAGCTTTCGGAGTTAATTTTAGATTGTTCGGCATTGTGGGCGTAGTGATTGGTTCACAGGTGTGACTCGTCATTCACACCCTTGGGGGTTCGAATCCCCCTACGTCCACCACCCGAACGAGACGCTAAAAAGGACCCTTATGAGGTCCTTTTTTGTAGTGTGGCAGGCATGACTCGTCTTAACCAGATTACAGGAATTTCAATGAAATTTCAATCCTAACATTCGTTTCTAACCTTGAAAAATCCCCTCTTTTCCTGTATAATTGTCAGATTTAAAAACAAAAATGCAAAGACCTCAAATCACACTCGACACACAAAGTACAGCCGAATATAAAATTCCGGAACTTAAAATCACAGAGAAAACATTCCCATGTTTACCTTCAGGTGCAAAAATTGAAGATGTACAACAAGTTGGAGATTACACAGTTGCCTTGATTGAAAATAACAAAATCATCCAGGTTTATGACAAATATGGAAGACGAGTTGAGGATTTTGATGATAAGGGTAAAAGAACATTAGAAAATCCGCCAGGTCTCTTTGATTATAATGGTCAAAGTAAACGATATGTTTGTGTCGATACTGGTAATGACGCTACCCAAGACATAAGAATCTCTGATTTTACGTTAAAATTTGGTATTGACAATCCATATGCAAAAATAGCTGCAATGCAATTAAGGGATATATCATATGTACCATTTGAAGGTCTAAAGATAAGCTGGCAATCAAAAAAAATAATTTCAACAAGTGATAATAGATATTTCGGTATATGGGATTCTTCAGGTTATATATTTTTCGATACAAAAAAATCTAATGGTGATAATGAAGCGGCTAGAAATTGGAAAAGATATGACAATACAGACCAAATATTGCCTGAAGGGTTAAAACAATTCATTGAAACTCTAAAAAAGGAAGAAAGTACTGGTGAAATCAAAATCAATGAATTTACCGCGACAAAAATAAGTCCTGATAAAATCCAGATAATCAATTTAACAAATAACACTGTTCTACACTCAGATTCAGTAAATGGAGTTGGCAATAACGTTTGTGTTGATCCTCAAAATCCAAATGTAATTTATTACACGAGAAGTCAGAATGCAGGCGATATTTTAAGGCTTGATACAAGTTCTGAGCCAATGCATAGCCATGCTACTCCATTTAAAAGTCCATACCCAAGTATTGAAGGACTTCAACTTGATCCTAGTGGGAATTTTTTCATTTTTAATGTTAAGCCTAACGGATTTAAGATTTTAGAAAAAGACACTCTAAATGAAGTTAAAACCATTAAAGAAATCACTAACGCTAGATTTGATAAAGACGGGCGAATTAGAGGTTTTAAAAATGGTAATTTAGTAATTCTTGAAGCAAATTTTGCGGAAGTTGGCGAGGCAATAAAGAAAAAAAGAGCGGCTGATATTGATTTAGCTGATGTTTTTGAGGATGAAGGCGGTCAAACTGAAGAAAAAGTTGAACAATCAACAGTAAAATTTGATCATGTGCTCCCTATCAAAAATAAATGTGAAGCTGAGATGTTGCCAAAGATTGTTAGTGCTAAAAATATTAAAGATTTAGAGAAAATTAGATCAGGATTATTGAAACTTGATACGAAATTGAGAAAGTCTCTTTCTAATCAGGAAATTGAATTCATTAAAAGCGAAGTCGAGTCAAAAATTAAAGAAAGAGAAGCGGAACTTGCAAATACTGAAATTGATCAGGTTATTGATACCGTTAGAAATAAACTCGAGGGTGGATTAACGCTTAGATTGATTCAAAGCGCTCAATCAGATCTTAAGAAAATCGCCCCAATTGAAGCTCATGCTGATGAGAGTCGTAGACAAGAAATTGAGGATATTAGAGATACAGTTCAATCAATGTTAGATGATTTTTTAACTGAACATGCTGCCTCTGTAAAAAATGAGGTTAATGAAATTGTTAAAAGTACCGAAGAGTGTTTGAAAGGAATGACAAAAAAACGTGAATTTGAAGATTGGCTGGAATATGATTTGCCTGCCTTAAAAACCAAACTTAGTCTTCTTGCTCATGATTGTCATAATGTTGATCTTGGTAAAAGTATAAATGAGGCAAGGGGAAGAATTAGCAGCCTCGCAGATCAATATGAAAAAAAATTCAAAGAAGAATATCAAGAGGTAAGGAGCCACGCGGCACAAAAACACACTGAAGCCTTCGAGCTTGGAAAACATGAAATTGAATCTTTTTATGAAAGAATGAATGCAAGAAAATTCAAAACTCGAACAGAGGCCGAGGCACAAATTTCAAAAAGTGAAGCTAAAAAGATGATAGAACAAGAAATTGAACTATTAAAATCAAATGATCCTGAAAAAGCAAAAGAACTTGAAAGAGATTTAAAAGTTGCTATTTCAAATATTTACTCTGCAATAGAGCGAGGTGCTTATGAACTTATTTCTGAAACAGGTCAGTCGATGGTGAAATTTGGGAACAGCGAATTTCCAAAGTGGGAAGCTCGAATTAAAGAAAAAGGAAGAAGAAGTGTTGATGTTGTATTTATGGGCGATGATAAATCAAAAGGTCCCGGAATATCAGCTGATAAAATACAAGGTGATATCGGCCTCGTTATTAAAGGTGCCGATGGTAAAAGTAAAACAGTCAGACTTTGGCAGGGGGAAGGTAAGGAAGATGATTTGAGATATGGAATTTCAAATTATCGTGGAAAAGAAATTCCGGCTTCATACTTAAAACAAGAAGACTACAAAAAATTCAGAAAACTTTACTCTGATTGGAGCAAAGGAAATCACTCTGCACTAAGAAAAGGATTTGAGGAGAAATCAAAAGCAATTCGTGAGTGTTCTAAAGAAGATCGACAGGCAAAACTCGAAGAATACGCAGCATTCTGTGCCGAAAATATGATTTTTCTTTTGAAGCAGATTGAAAGAATAAGTAACGCAAATGATCCTGAACACGAAAATGGCAAAGGTGCCGTGCCTGCTTGGTCTAATCACTGGGTTATTGCTCCGGAAGATGAAAAGATGCTGGAGGAAATGTCTGATGACTTCAAAATGCAACTCCGAAATCAAGAAGGTATTTTGAATCTAGTCGGGCATGCAGGAACAGGTAAAGACGTATTAATGAAAATTTTCGCAAATAGAACAAATCGCCCATATTTCGCCTTCGATTGTTCAAAATGGACTACAGAGTTTGAACTTTCTGAAGATATCGTAATTGAAGCGGAAGGTGGAGCATCAAGAACTTTAAAAGTGCCTTCAGTCGTTATGAATGCAATCACGACTCCAGGCGCAATCATGTATTTCAATGAGTTCAATGCCATGCCTGAACAAGCGCAAATATTCTTACACGCGCTTCTTGACGAAAAACGAAGTCTGACTTTGAAAACCAGTTCAGGAAAAGTTGTGAAAGCTGAGCCAACGGTTCTATTTGCATCGTCAATGAATGCTGGTTATCCGGGAACGTTTGACCCACAAATGGCAACTAGAAGTAGAATGGTTACTTTACCAATAAAATATCCACCTCTTCATAGAGAAAAAGAAGCAGGAGATACAAATCCAAACGCTCCATATTCAGCTTCTGAGGCTCTAAAAATTGCTCGAAATGTGGATTCTTTTGTTGATGAAACTTTGGAAGGAAGTTTGAATAATAATGAATTTGTTAAGATTTGGGACAAGCACGTTAACGGTATTAAAAATGGTGCCAGAAATTTAAATGTTCAAGAAAAATTCGACCTAGAGACAATTTTGGCACTTGTACAGTTTTCAAATAAACTTCGTGAAGAATTTATAAAGAACTTTGAAAAAACTCGTGGTTCAGTTAATGCTCTACCGGTTTCTCAACCTATAACATTGCGTGAAATGCGCCGATGTTCATATTTCTTGAATGAAATGAAACCTGCAGAAAAGGCAAATAAATCACCAGATGAACTTGCCAGAACATTGATTGAAAGATTCTTTTTGACTCACATTGATAAACAGGAAGAACGAGAAAAAATTAAATCAGCAATGCGAACCTGGACCTCACAAAAAAGATTAGCGGCTTAAAACTGCACGATTGCAGCAAAATATAAAACTTCCTTATGCCACTAAATGAATCTCCGGAATCGCAAAGCAAAAGAAAAAACCTCAAAGAGAAACTTTTCTTGGCAAATCAGGCTTCTTCGGCAGGTTTAAAAGTTTTACCGAGTGATAAATGGGCTCTTCATTATAAAAAAGATGGCGCACAGCGTGCAGAGAAATTATCCGGATTACTTTCAGGTGAACTTGAACCCGCTGAAGTTTCGGAAGATCTGAGACCGGATGCAATATTGTACGATTCCTCAGAGCTCGAGACAGAAGGAATGGAATCAATCAGCGATAGAATTCGAGATATTTCAGGTATGGTCAGCAATTATGACTACCGACGATTTGCTGAATTTGTTTCAAACATGAAAGGTAGAACTGAAGATGTTGAACTTGTGCAAAGTCTGTATGACGGACTTATAAAAAGCCGAATTAGAAAAAAATTACTCGATGCGTATGGCTCAACCGGTCGCAGACAAATGGAATCTTCAATGAAGATGGAAGCCCGTCGTACTATCAAAAATTTCAGAGAACTTGATAGTATTCAAAGGGTAATGGAAGCTTTGAAATTAAACTGGACGGCAGAAGATTTGAACTTGATAGAAAATGTTGATGAAGTGATTGCAGATCTCTCTGAAGACGAAGCAAAGATTTTTGAAAAACTTAAATCAACATATAGCGAATTTGTACAAAACGGCTCAGAAAATTCTTACAAAGAATTGGGGGATTTCATTCGCGAACAAATGCCTCAAATTGAAAAAACACAAAATGAGCAGAGTGAAAGTATGCAGGAACTTGAGGAGGAACTTAAAAAATACGAAGGAGAAATTGAGCCTCCCGGTAATGATAATTCTCCAATTCCATTTGAAGATAAAGATGAATATCAAACGCCTCCACCACCTCCAGGTGGATCAGAAGGTGGCGGCGAAAAAATGAAAAATGCTCCAATTTTTGAAATTGAAGCAGCCGGGAAGAGCAAAAAACCTATGGCTGGAGATTATTGTTCTGGTAGAAAGAGTTACTATGATCAAAACAAAAAAACCTGGAGTAAAAAGAAAGTAGTAAGCGAATATTCTACGGTTTTAAAAGGCGATGAAAGGCAAAAAATTTCAAGAAATAGCCCGGGTGGAACCGAGTCAATTCCAATTCCGGCAGGTTACGCGCTTGATATTTCCAGCTTGAAATTTACAGGCTCAAAACCAAAAATCTTAAGAGACCAAACTGGTTGTTTTTATGCTGAAATGAACGGTCCATGCACTTTCTCAGTCGAGTTTTTAAAAGAGCAGCCACCATTATCAAGAAAACCGATTTCAGAAGATTTGCAGAATTTATATTCCGGCTCACTTTCGTCAGAAACCGAAGCAAAAATTTCCTCACTAAAAGGAAACGCACTTGAGAAAGCAATTCAGACCAGAGACTACATTCATAAAAAACATTATTATCCTGGTGGTGGAGATTTGAATGCTGCGCATGCTCTTCAATATAAACTTCGGTCAGAATCTACTGGCGGGAATTACATTCAAAACCTAGATGCCTCAGAATATTTGGAATGTTATTCCTCAAACACGCTCTTTATTGCGATGCTCAGAAAAGCCGCAATTCCAGCTCGACTAGTTATCGGTCACAAAATTGACAGTGCAAAAAATGGTAAAGCTGTAATTGATAACACGACAGGTCACGCCTGGGCTGAAATTTACGATGGAACCACATGGAGAAGGGTTGATGCAACTCCGGCTCCAAAACCACAAGATAAAAAGAAAGAGGAGGGTGAAAAAGGTGAAAAGGGCGAAAAAAGTACACCAACTGAAAAAGCCGACGACGGCGGCCTAGATAAAAATGAAGTTCAAGATGAGGTTGAAGATAGTGTTCAAGAGAAAATGGAAGATTTTAAAGATGCCGAACCGGGCGAGGCTTCAGATCAAGAAATGGATGAGTCTTCTCAAGAAATGTCAGAAGCTCAAGAAACTTTAGATAAAATGGAGCAAAAAAAATCTGACCTCAAAAAAGAAATGAAGGAGATGAAAGATTTCAAAGATATGAAAAAAATGGAAGAAAAAATTAAAGAGGCTGATTTACTTGATGACATGAAAGAAGAGCTAGAAAAAGAATTAGAAGCTCGTGAAGATGGAAAAATCGAAGAACTCCAAGAAAAACTTGATGAACTCGCTGATGATGGTTTCATAGATGAAGAAAGAAAAAAAGAAATGGAAAAAATTCTCGAAGAAGGTGACTTGAATAAATTAGATAAATTAATGAAACAGATTGAAAATGAAGCACGCCTGCACGACGAATATGAAGCAATTAAGGAGGAAATTATGCCTTTGGTTGATAAATGGTTTAAGTATTTTGCGGAAAAACTCCCTCGAGTTGAAGAGCCCGATTTTGACGAGGATTCATTAACTCGCTCCGGTGCTTTTGATAGACATTCAGTTTTTAAACCTCGAAATTTGATCTTTGGTACAATTAGAAACCCTAGAGTTATTCGACCAACTGTTAAACCAAAATTTATCGCAAAAATCACAGTAGATGTGAGCGGTTCGATGGGTGGGCCAAAATTACAGAGCGCAAGAAAAATGCTAATTTTTTACAATGAACTTTTTGCAAGAATAGGCGAGGAATTTGGTTACATCAAATCTTCAATAGATATTTTCTCAGATACGGTTTCTCAAATTAAAGGTTTTAATCAAGATTATGACTCGCCAAAAAGATACAAATTTCCAGACGGAAACGAATCAACTATAAAATACAGACTGATGACAAAGGTTCAAACGGCAGGAGGTACAAATATGCTTGATGCAGTCAAAAGTGCGGCAGAAGATTTGAATGAAGAAAAATACCAATTTCCCGATTATGTTTCCGCCTTTTATCTGATGGGGGATGGTGATGATACCTGTGGAAACACAGAGCGAATAAAACAGTTTTTGGAGTTAAGCGATGAAGCGACCGGTTTCGGCCATCACATGAAATCTGCAACACTATTGGGAGGCAAATCTGAAAAAGATGCTCTAGCTAAAATATTTGGAGATGAAAATACAACAGTAGCCGGCAACTTTGAAGAACTCGTTGATCAATCTATGGATAAATTTGATTACGACATTGAAAACTACACGAGAAATTTAACTTGATCCCACACCCTCTCAGCAGTCTCCTCAATCCCACCGGAAACTTGAACCTTTTTCCAGCCGTATTTTTCGCCGAGCATCAAATGCAGTTCTCTCGATTTCCGCATAAAGTCTTCATTTGTTTCGTGAACATGACCCTCTTCAACTGCCTCTTTAAACCTCTCGCCATCGAGTAAAATTGCCAAATCTTCACGAACAAGATATTTGTTCAACCCTTCAAGCCAATCTAAACTTGCACCCTTTGCAGTGCCCCAAGCCAAACCTGTTCCGGTATAATCTTCAGCAATCACAATCACTCCATCTGCCAACCATTTCTTCAAAGTCGGCTCAAATTGATATCGATTTAATGTAAACCACATCTGCAATTCTTCCTCGCTAGCGGCTTTTGCCGCCTGTTCGGTACCTCCACCACGTAAAAAGTCATTTAAAAACCTTCCGGTCGGCTCGATTTCATAGACAGGATACTTAATATATTTCACGGTCTTACCCTCACTTTCAAGGCGCTCCACCAGTTTTTTGGCTTGTGTACTCTTTCCAATATTATTTATGCCGTACAGGGTAATGAGCATTGACTAGTTCGGTTTATTACGGTATAAGATCTCTCACAAAAACATATGGATTATAAAGGATTAACAAAAATTGGGGTAGTGATTCTCGCAACGATGGGAACATGTAATAAGTTGCCTGATAAAGAAGAGCCAAAGCCAGAAATTATTGATACGGCCATTAACGACACTTCAGCTGATACTGCAGAAGAGGTAAAAAAGATCATAGAACCACAGCAAGAATCAAAGCTCACTTTAACTCAACAGGAAGCACGTTTCACTGAAGATATTTATAAAGTTCTGGAGATTCTAAGAGAGGGAGATATTTATTTCATGGGCTACGGTATGATAACAGATGATGGGATACCATACACAGTTTTACGTTCTTCACATCAAACATTTGGCTACGGACTTTCATTGCCGGCAGAAAAAAACATCGACGGTAATTTTAGATATAATGTTCAAATGAAAATTTTCAAGCTTGATCCTGATTCAAATACAGAAAAAGAAACTCTAAATAAAATTATTCGCACAAATAGTATCGATGAGCTTGTCGATATAATTGAGAAAGATATGGAACCTACTTACTTTCTTGAAATGGAAGATCTGTAGATCCAAAGCCACCCCTAGACTTCTCACGAATCTCCTCAACTTCTTCCCACTCAAATTTGTCGATTCTCACAAAAACTCCTTGTGCGATTTTTTCACCTCTCGCTATCTCAACTGCCGCACCAGTAAAATTATAAACCTGAATCTTAACTTCATCATTCGGTCCGCAGTAATCGTGATCAATTATTCCGAATCCGTGTGGCTGAGTTAGTCCTTTTTTTCTTGGTGTACTCGAACGCGATGCCACAACCAACATGTATCCCACCGGAACTTCTACAATAATATTCGCCGGAATCAATTCAATACTTCCAACCGCAACAATCGAGCTTTCACGTGCAATCAAATCAAAACCAACACTTCCCATCGTTTCATAAACAGGAAGGGGAAGGGTGGAATCGACTCTTTTGATTTTTACTTTCATGTTACAACTTAATCATACAGAAAGAGCCCCGTAAAGAGGCTCTTAATAAATTTCTAATTACAATCCAGAAATAGTTGGGTTTACTTCAACCTTAACGCCTGGGCCCATTGTTGATGTTAAAGTAATGCTTCGAACAAATACACCTTTAATACCTGTTGGTCTCTTTTCCATGATCGCTTTAAGGTAAGCTTTAACGTTTTCCATAATTTTTTGATCTCCAAATGAAACTTTTCCAACGATGTTGTGCAGGTTTCCTTGTTTATCATTTCTGAATTCAACCTGACCTTTCATAATTTGAGCTATTGTTCCTTTAATATCAGTTGTAACTGTTCCTGATTTTGGATTTGGCATTAAACCTGCCTGACCAAGCTGTCTCGCAATTTTACCCATGCTCTTCATCATTGCAGGATTAGCCACCGCAACGTCGAAATCCATCCATCCTCCGGCGATTTTATCCACCAAAGTTTCAGCTCCAGCCTCGATAGCACCTGCATCTTTAGCCATTTTTGCTTCATCTTCAGAAACAAAGGCAATTACTCGAACTTTCTTACCTGTTCCATGTGGAAGAGCCACAGTAGATCTTAATGCCTGTTCAGCAATCGCTGTATCAATTCCAAGGTTCATGTGAACTTCAACAGATGAGTCGAACTTAGTTGTTGCAGTCTCCAAAGCCAATTTAACGGCTTCATCAAGACTATAAAGCTTAGTCGCATCAACTTTCTTAGCGGCTTCTAAATATTTTTTTCCGTGTGACATATTATTTTGGTTAGTGGTTCAAACAGGCCGTAGCCCTCCCACGATATAAAATTAACCTTGTACTACTACTCCCATTGAGCGAGCAGTTCCTGCCATAATTTTCATTGCAGCTTCGATGTCGTTCGCGTTCAAATCTTCCATCTTTATCTTCGCGATTTCTTCTAACTGTGCTTTCGTAATAGTTCCAACCTTATCTTTGTGTGGAACCGCTGAACCTTTTTCCAACTTGATAGCCTTCTTAATAAGAATAGCTGCCGGTGGTTTCTTTGTTATAAATGAGAAACTTCTGTCTTCGTAAATTGTAATAATAGCTGGGATAATTGTATCTCCCATTTCTCTTGTCTTCTCGTTAAACTTCATACAGAAATCCTGCATGTTAACACCGTGCGGACCTAGAGCAGTACCAACCGGAGGAGCCGGATTAGCTTTTCCTGCTGCAATCTGCAACTTTACCAATGCCTTAATTTTCTTTACAGGAGCCATATATTTTTTTAAAAGCGCATGAAAGCTACAGGAAGAGGTGCCGTAAGTCAAAGGAATTTGAAATTACACCTTAAATACGCGCGAATTACGAGCACACACTCACCTCGTTAATTGTCCAGCCAAATCGACGTTTTTAACCTGCAAAACATATGTATTTCTGCTATAATTTTCTCGATTTAACCCCATCCAAAATGAACGATAAAGAACTATTAGAAAAAGCTATTTATTTCGGTAAGAACGCTCTTGATTGGAAGAGAAAGTTCACAGGTTTGTTGCCAGAGATTCACAAACGCAAGTTGTTCGAGAAGAAGAACTGTAGCTCAATCTTCGAGTTCGCGGCGAAGTTCGGAGGATTATCTAATGATCAGGTTCGTTTAGCACTTAATTTGGAGGAGAGATTCACAGAGATGCCAAGACTTCACGAGGCTCTTGTAAACGGAGAAGTAAGTATTAATAAATTAGCTCGAGTAGTTTCAATTGCTACTCCGGAAAATGAAGCAGAACTTTCTGAAATTGTAAAAAACATGTCCAAATCAGCAGTAGAAACATTTGTAAGAGATGAAAAGTTTACAGATCTGCCCAGGCGGGTTAGTTAAAAGAATTTGGTGTATGAATAGTAAAATTTAACGGGAGTAGAA
>CAYHXO010000019.1:0-29370 GCA_964360635.1 uncultured Candidatus Peribacteria bacterium | reverse complement strand
TTTTCCAAGACCGTTTTCCATAAGTACGAAAAGTTCAGCGTCTTTATCTCTAACCATATCCATTTCTACTACTTAATCTCCTGTTTTTAATTTAATTCCACGAACTCAAACTGATGATCGGCCCATTGGTCGAACGTCTGCTTCATCAAATTGAATACATTTACCTTCTCTTGTAACAATCATTGCATGATTTCCTGGGCTGCTTTGTTTTACCCAAGAAAGTGAATCATTTTCTCTAAGTTTGATTGCAATTAATCCACTTTTCCTAACATTTGAAAATGCCGCAACTGGAGTTTTTTTCACTGTTCCATGTTTTGTCGCCATGAATAGGAAATCGCCTTTAAATTGTTCATTTGTAACAACCAACATGGCTGTAACTATTTCATTTTTCGAAAGCTGTATAAGGTTCACAAGTGGAATTCCTTTTGCTTGCCTTGAAGTCTGAGGAAGTTCGAAAACAGGTAATTGGAAAACTCGTCCTGTGTTTGTGAAGAACAATAGTTTATCGTGATTTTTACTGTGACGAACGATTGCGATCTCATCTTCTTCTTTCGTGCCCATGGCAATTTTCCCCTGTCCGCCACGGCCTTGTCTTCTGAATGCTGAAGGGTGAACACGCTTAATGTAATTATCAGTTGTGAGCATAACCACCATCTCTTCATTTGGAATTGTATCTTTTACAACGAATTTCCCGAGAGCTGTTGGAACAATTTCAGTTCTTCTTTCATCGCCGTAGGCTTTTTTAATTTCAGCAAATTCCGTTTTCATTATTTTTACAACTTTCTTTGGATCTTCAAGAATCGCTTCTAGTTCTCCAATAAGTTTCATTTTTTCTTTTAATTCTTCTTCGATTTTTGATCTTTCCAAGCCAGCTAAAGTTTGCAATCTCATTTCGAGAATTGCAGTTGCCTGAAGATCGCTTAGAGCGAATTTCTTGATAAGTGCAGTATGTGCCTCTTCTTTAGTGTCTGATTTTCTAATTGTTGCGATTACTTCGTCGATATGATCGAGCGCAATTTTTAATCCTTCCAAAATATGCGCTCGAGCCTTTGCAACTTTCAATTCGTAAATTGTTCGTTTTGTAATTACTTCTTTTCTGTGGATCAAGAAATATTCAAGAACCTGTTTTAAGTTAAGTAGGCGAGGTTGAATTCCGTCAACAAGCGCAATCATATTCATGTTGAAGTTCTGCTGCATCGGGCTCATTTTGAAGAGCTGATTCAAAACTTTGTTTGGGTATGAATCTCGCTTTAATTCGATTACAACTCGAATTCCTTCTCTGTTTGATTCGTCACGTAGATCTGAAATTCCCGTGATTTTTTTATCTCTCACTAAATCTGCAATTTTTTCTACTAATGAAGATTTATTAAGTTGATAAGGAATTTCCGTAATAATGATTTTTGACTTACCTTTGTCTTCTTCGATTGTTGCACGAGCTCGCATTGTTACTCCGCCTCTACCTGTTGTGTACATTGTTTTAATCGCTTCTGTGTCATAAATAATTCCTGAAGTTGGAAAATCAGGACCCTTTATATATTTCATCAAATCGTCAATTTCTGCTTCAGGATTTTCTGCAAGATGCTCCAAGGCCTCCATAACCTCTTTAAGATTATGCGGTGGAATATTTGTTGCCATACCAACCGCAATTCCCATTGTTCCATTTAATAGAAGCTGAGGAATTTTTGATGGTAAAACTCTAGGTTCTCTGTGACGCCCATCATAGTTATCTGCAAAATCTACTGTTTCTTTGTCGATATCCGCAAGCATTTCATCTGAAATCTTTTCCATTTTTGCCTCTGTATAACGCATGGCCGCCGCGTTGTCTCCGTCGATAGAACCAAAGTTACCCTGACCTCTTATTAGTGGATATCTCAGAGAAAATTCCTGAGCCATACGCACCATTGAATCATAAACTGCTGTGTCTCCATGAGGATGGTATTTTGCCAAAACTTCTCCGACTACCGCCGCAGATTTTCTGAATCCTGCGCTCGATCGAAGTCCAATTTCATGCATCGCGTAAAGAATTCTTCTGTGAACCGGTTTCATTCCGTCTCGAACATCAGGAAGAGCACGTGAAACGATAACGCTCATGGCGTAATCTAAATATGATTCTTCAATTTCTGTTACAATCGATCTTAGTTGAAGTTTTCCGTCGAAAAGCGATGAATTTTCGCCTGTTATCGGTTTTTCTTCAGGTGCGTCTATAGGTTCGTCGTTTGGTTTTTCGTCTGCCATAATTTTTTATGAATTTTTTTTAGCAGTGGGATTTTAACATAGATGTTTTGGAATTGGAAAAGAATTTATTGAACTAGCTTCAGCAAAAAAAACTCAGGTGAAGACCTAAGTGGAAAATCTCTTTTACATACTCTCTTGACCGTAGATTATTCGGCCTAGTTCTAGATGAAATTTATAATTTTCAGTAGGATCCCCATCAATTCCAAACATAGTAGATATTAATCGTAAACCACTCCTCATTGTTTTAATGTATTGAAAATCACGTCTGGCTTTGCTGCCCATCTTTGCCCAATCCTTTGCAGGCATTAGTTTCCTAATTTGCTCTATTAGTCTTTTCTTATCATAAAATGCAAGTGCATAATTTATGACTTCGTTGTCTTCTCCGTAGATTTTTTTTCCAAGTTCAAAGGCATGTTTACTATTTTGTATTACATTTAAGCCTTCCATGCCAAAAATATTGGCCATCAGGCCTATACCACGCCCTGTTTTTTCAGGAATCTTAAACTTTAGTCTCTCATTATCATTCATTGCTACCCACATTTCCGGAGTTTTTATTTTTTTAATCATTTCTTTTAGTTTTACCGGGTCATAGAAATCAATTGCTTCATTTATATTTTTGTCGTCTCTACCATAAATCCTAGATCCAAGTTCAAGGTGAATTTTCTCATTATCCATTGGACGACCTTCTAATCCAAGTTTTCTTGCTATTTCAATTAAACCAATTCCTATTTTCTCCGGAACTTTAAAATTGCGTTTTTCAGCAGAGTCCATTGCTACCCACTCCGCCGACGTCTTTAATTTCATTATTTCAACCCTTACTTCTTCTGCACCCTTTACCATTACTTTTGTCCCAATTGCTTCGCCTCCAGTAAATAATGCGTCATGGATTTCTTTTAGCCATTGCTCTTTGTTGTTGTAAGTGATTTGTACAATTTTATCTCCAAAATTGTCCTGCAAATCATCTTTGCTTTGATTGTAGAAATTATCTCTACTTACAATGTTTCTCATCACAAAAGTGGCTTCTCCAATTTGATCACAAACGAGAATTTGTTTGTTGATTCTTGGAATTTCAAGAATCACATAGCTTTTTTTTCTCATCATGTCTTTTTTAACTTCACCTTCGACCATTATTATGTCGTCCAAATAAATTCCATTTTTTACTAAAAATTCGAGTAGTTCCTGACGTCTTGGGTGAAATCTTGGAGCTTCGATACTACCGTTTCCATCGCCATGATTAATTTCTCCAATGCCTGGTTTCAAGATAACTTTATCTGTTTTAATTGTGTACACAATATTTTCTAAATTTTTTTTAATTAACTCGCTAAAACTTTTGGAAGCTGTTTCGAGAACACTTGAGGAATCCTGTATTTTTTCAGTAGGGAAGTTTTTTTCAATAAATCCTTTCTCATTTGATATATTGAGTTTTTCTCCGTAGGTTTCTTCAAACCAAGCTTCAAGTGCCTCAAGACTACCGAAAAGTTCCTTGAAACTAGCTTCGGTACCATTATAGACCTCCGCGAGTTGCGAAGCTTTTTCAATATCGTCTTTGAATTTTTGCTTGTTTGACATATCTGTTTATTATAGCAGGTTACTCTGATTATGTCTATTGCTCATATGCGTTTTTTATTAAAATACAAGTACGCACTCACCTCACGAAATGTCTAGTCGAATTCGCTTTTTTAACACCCTAAAGGGTACTTTCAGCCTGCAAACGACTCAATTTTCTGCTATGATTTTCTCGATTTAACCCCAACAAAAATGAATGATAAAGAACTATTAGAGAAGGCAATTTATTTCGGGAAGAATGCTCTTGAATGGAAGAGGAAGTTTACAGGTTTGTTGCCCGAGATTCACAAGAGGCGATTGTTTGAAAAGAAAAACTGCAGTTCTATCTTCGAGTTTGCGGCGAAGTTCGGAGGATTATCTCACGATCAAGTTCGTTTAGCACTTAATTTAGAGGAGAAGTTTACTGAAATGCCAAGACTTCATGAAGCTCTAGTAAACGGAGAAGTAAGTATTAATAAGTTAGCTCGAGTAGTTTCAATTGCAACGCCGGAGAATGAAGCAGAATTATTAAATATGGTTTCAAACTTAAGCAACCGAGCAGTAGAAACTCTAGTACGTGACGAAAAGTTTACAGATATGCACGTGCATGAGTTAACCTTAAATGATGAAGTCAAAAATCGACTAATTGAACTTCAACAAAAAGGAATCGACATCAACGAGTTAATCAGCGCCGCGCTTAACAAACGTGAGGAAGAGATTGCAGAAGAGAAAGCACGACCAGTTGGACCTGCAAAATCACGTCCAGTTCCAGCAAAAACAAAGAAATTAAATAAGAAAGAATTTGGCACAAAATGCTCAATTCCAACCTGCAAAAAACCATCTGTAGTTATCCACCACACTCAAACTTTCGCACTTTCCCACAGGCACGATCCGAACTATCTTGCGCCAACCTGCAAAGAACATCATGAGATTGCTCACTCGATTAACTTGAAGGTGAGGGAGAAGAGGTTTGCTTGATGAAATATGTAATGGTGGCATTCATCCAGATGAATTTAGTCTAGAAACATGCCAAATGAAAACTTACTAGATAGCGGAGTCTGTGAAACTAGTCCAATAGCCATCACGCACATCTAATTCCTGTCAACACACCTGTAATTCTACTTGTTGCTAAGTGGGTTTTCTGATATAATAATATGAATATCAAAACCTATGGCAGACGATAAAAAAATAGAACCAATTAATCCTGCAATTGCTGGTGCTCCGGCTATGCCGCCACAAACGGCTGCGGTAAGCGCTCCGGCTGGAACATTGCCACCTGCAAAAGATCAAGTTGCAGCGATTTTGGAATCGAAAGCAAAGTCGGATATTTCTGTGGAGGCGAAGGGGAAGGCTGCTTCGGCGGCAACGAAAGTTGATTCAAAGTCGATTGAGGCTTCGGAAAGAAAGAAGGTTTTGGAAGCGGAAAAACTTTTTCAGGAGGGAATTGCATCAATTCGAGATTTGATTGCACCATCATCTTTTGAGGTAAATTATGACCACATCAAGATCGACGGAATGTTCTGTCAGACTTATTTTGTTTATACTTATCCGCGTTACATTGACACAAATTGGCTTTCACCGATTGTGAATTATGATGTGACAATGGATATCTCTCAGTTCGTTTACCCGATTTCTTCGGAGGCGATTATGAAGGTTTTGAGAACGAAAGTAGCGCAAATTCAGTCCTCAATTAGAATTGCAACAGAGAAAGGAAATGTACGTGATCCGGTTTTGGAAACAGCTTTGGAAGATGCGGAATCCTTGAGAACTGATCTACAAAGAGGTCAGGAAAAATTCTTCCAGTTCGGTCTTTATTTTACGGTTTACACAAAAACTTTAGACGAATTGAAGAAGATTACGAAGCAGTTGGAAAGTTTGCTTGCAGGTAAATTGGTGCTTTCGAAAAAGGCAGATTTACAGATGGAGAGAGGTTTCAATTCCACGATTCCGATTTGTTTAGATGAGCTTGAGACAATGCGAAATATGAATACTTCGCCACTTTCAACAACTTTTCCATTTATTTCTTCTGAACTTACTTCAAACGACGGAATTTTATATGGTTTGAATAGGCATAATGAATCGTTGATTATTTTTGATCGATTCAGTTTGGAAAATGCGAATTCGGTAGTGTTTGCTAAGTCCGGAGCCGGTAAATCTTACACAATCAAATTGGAAATTTTGCGTTATTTGATGCTTGGAACAGATGTGATTGTTATCGATCCGGAAAATGAATATAAGCCGCTTTGTGAAACTGTGGGTGGAACTTATTTGAATGTATCTTTGAATTCTGACAGACGTATTAATCCATTTGATTTGCCAACTCCACTTGAGGGTGAGGAAATCAAACCTGGTGATCTTTTGCGAAGTTCGGTAATAAATTTAACGGGTTTAATGAGATTGATGCTTGGAACCATGAGCGCGCAAGAAGAAGGAATTTTGGATAAAGCATTGATTGATACTTATTCGACAAAGGGTATCACTATGGATGTGATTGATCCATCGACATTTAAGGTGCCGACGATGGAGGATTTTTATTCTGTACTTTCATCAATGGATGGTGCGGCAGATATGTCTCAGAGAATTTCTAAGTTTGTGACTGGAACTTATTCAGGTGTATTTAATAAAGAAACGAACGTAACTTTGGATACCGGTTTGATGGTTTTCTCGGTGCGTGATTTGGAGGATGAACTTCGACCGATCGCGATGTATATTATTTTGAATTATATTTGGAATCGTGTTAGATCGACCCTCAAAAAACGACTTTTGGTTATTGATGAGGCGTGGTCATTAATGCAACATGAAGATTCTGCGAAGTTTTTGTTTGGATTGGTGAAACGAGCCCGAAAATATTATTTGGGAGTGACGACGATTACTCAGGACGTTGAGGATTTCGTGAAGTCGGAATACGGAAAACCGATTATCACGAACTCATCTATGCAGGTTTTACTTAAACAATCACCTTCATCTATTGAGCCATTGACGAAGATTTTCAATCTTACCGAGGGTGAAAAATACATGCTTTTGAACTCAGGAGTCGGACAAGGATTATTCTTTGCCGGTCTAAAACACGTCGCAATTCAAGTGATTGCTTCATTCAGTGAAGATAAAATCGTTACTACAAACCCTGAAGAACTTTTGGCACAATCCGCGGTTAATCAAGAATTTGAAACTAGTACAGAAACTGAGCCTACTCAAGCGAAGGTTGAGCCATTAGCGCCTACTGTTTCTGAACCTGTACCAGCGCCGGTAGTTGAACCTCAGCCAGCAGTGGCAACACCAGCCCCAGTTTTGGGGATTTCTGCACAAAGTCAAGAAGAGGCAGAATTAGCAAAAGGTTTTACTGAAAATTCGGATGCTGTGTTGGCTCAGCCTGTGGTGGAAGTCGCGGCGACGCCAATTGTGGCACACGTGCCCGTGATTGAAACAGTAACACCTTTGGCAGTAGTACCGTCGACGGCAGTTGTTGAGCCAGTTGTGATTCCAGCTCCAGTTCCGGTTGTAACACCTGAACCAGCTATAATTCCTACTCCTGTTGTTCAAGTTACTGCTCCAGCAATTCCAGTACTAGAACCTATTGTTGAAGCTAAACCTGCAGAAGTGAAACTACCAGAAACTCCGCAAGAAACTCCTGCGGTACAAAATGTGCCTGTGGTGTTTGAGGAGAAAAAATAGTGTAATCGATTGTACTATTTGATATTATAACTTTTGAAGAGGCTTTTCGCTCGTGGTCAAAGAGCCACAATTAGCAGAAAGTCTTTTCCATTTACTTCAGCAACCTCTCCACCTCTACCATCCATAAATCTACTGTTTTGCTGGATTGGGTGATTTTGATGTCTGGTTCAAGGCCGAGACCTTGGATTGTGTTGCCGTCAGGAGTGAGCCATTGGGCGATTGTGAGTTTTAAGATTGAGCCGTCCCAATATTGATTGATCTGCTGGGCTGTTCCTTTTCCGAATGATTTTTTACCAATCAAAACTGCGTCTGCGGCTTCATTCAACGCAGCTGCGAGAATTTCAGAAGCGGAGGCAGAATATTGATCAATTAAAACGTAGAGAGGAATTCCCACATATTCTCCGGAGCCACTGTTTTGAATTTCTTCAATAAAGCTGCCGTAATCTAGTTGTACGAGGGTTTTGTTGTTTGGAATAAAATGACCGGCAATTGAAATTGCAGAGTTAAGATATCCGCCGGAGTTACTGCGAAGATCGATTACAATTGCTTTAGGATTTGCCACCTGAGAGGCGAGATCTTTCATAATTATATTTACATCAACATAACTAACATCTGTGAAAAGATTTATATCGATATACCAAACGTCGTCGTAAATGATTTTGCCGGTTTGAAGAACGAGTTTGAGAGCACGTCTTTGGACTTCATAAGTGAAACTTTGAGTGCCACGACGGACTTTTAATTTTACTGTTGTGCCAGCCGGACCTTTAATTTTTTTCACGATTTCGGCATATGTGAGTCCTGCAATATCTTCATCATTTACTTCTTCAATTTGATCTCCCACAAGTATTCCAACTTCGCTCGCGTTTGTACCCGGAACAAAATCTGTAATATGTATTTTCTTTGTTATTTCGTCTTCCATTAGGTAAACTCCGATTCCTTCAAAATCACCTGAAAGTGTATCTGTTAATTCGGTAGAACTATTCCCGGAGAGGAAGGTGGAGTATGGATCGTTTAAACTTGCAACCATTCCTTTAATTGCGGCTTGATAAAGCGCTTCTTCATCAATTTTTTCACCGTCTTTTAGATAAAAACTGCCAAGTATTTTGTCCCAAATGCTTGCGAGAATATCGGCTTTGTGAATACTTGATATTGTTTGTATTTTACCGCCACTTTCGTTCGTGTACCACTGATCAAATTTGAAAAGTAAATCTGCAAATTCACCACGAGTAATTTTTTTGTATGGTTCGAATTTCTTTGCTGTGGAACTTTCGATTATTTCTAAATCCACTGCTTTTTTTATGAAGGTATTATATGGATGGTCGGCAGAAACATCTTTAAAGAGATTTTCTTTTTCATCTCTTGTTAGTCGTGCAGCGGAAATTCCATATATCTTATATAGGTAATCCATTGCCTCGACTTTGCTCACAGCAGAAGAGGCGGCAAATTCTTTTTCTGATTTATCAATTATTCCGTATTTCACCGCGAGTTGTGCGTAGCCGGCATACCAATCGGTTTTATTTACATCTGTAAATTGTGATCTTGGATCTAAAGCTTGTGGTGTTTCAGCGAAAATTTTGAATAGAATTTTGAAAAGCTCAGCTTTATTAATTAAGTCATCTGGCCGGAATGAATTGCTGTTATCTATTGCGCCTTGTAGTTCAAGGTAACTTACAGAACGGTAATATGTACTTTGCTCATTTATATCTGAATATGACGCAAAAGCCGCTTGCGTTGAAGCAAAAAATAGTAGACCTAAAACGATAAATTTTTCTTGAATTTTCATAGCCTAAGCATTTTCCTCGAAAACCTTAAAAAATCCATTTTTCTCTCTTTTAAAAAGCCCCTAAATCTGGTATAATATATAGATCGAAACATAAATAAAACATGAAAAAAGCGGAACTTATAAATCTTGTAATTGTGGTGGCAATTTCTGCGGTAACTGCCGGTTGGTCATTTTTGGCTTACACCCATGCAAAAACCGTGGAGTCTGATTGGGATCAGAGTGAAAATTTTGTTTATGACGGCACAATTAAGGCTGAAGAAAAGGCCTATGTTAGTTTAAATAATCGTGACCAAATTGTAATTTTGCCCGGCTCTGAGCTCGATGTGAAGTTTGATGATATAAACAATCACTTTGATTTTGATTTAAAAAAAGGTGGAATTATAGCTGCAACTTTAGCTGGTGATCTTAACGCTACTGTTTCATCAGGATTTGCGAAAGTAGATCTGAAAAATTCAATAACATATCTTGCCGTTTCTGATACATCTCTGAAAGTTTACAGCATTGATCATCCTGTACTTCTAACTCTTTTGGCAGATTCAAAAGATCTTAACTCTTTCTATGTTCCTAAAAATTATAGGACTGAAATTCCAAAGTCAAAAGTTAGTGCTTCAATAGCAAAATTGCGACTTACAAAACTTTTAAAGGAATTCCAGCTTTTCGAGTTTAAAAATACTGAATTCTCGGCTGATATTCAGAACGAATTGGTTGGCATTGAAACTACATATGAACAGGCAGGCAACAATTATATGAATTCCTTAAATGCAAATATTGATTTAGGTCCAAGTTTGGAGGGAATTTCTTCAAAAATTAATTCTTATTTCGTAGAGGGTAGAAAATTGCTGACATTCCTACCTTATGCTCAGGATAGATTGCAAGAAAAAGCTAATGAAAATTATCTAAACTATGCCATTTCAAACGCATTATCATCAAAACAAGATGTTTCTCAAAATTGGCTTCAAAAATGGCTTGCTTCAGCTATAGGAGATGAGGAAAAATCAAAAATTAATTCAGATATGTTCTTTATCTTGCCAGGTACAAGTCTTTATAATTTGAAGTCGGCTGTTGATGATAACTCGATTTATGAAAAATTTAATGAGATTGAGAGCCTGCTTCAAAAATCAGATAATGTTGATGCTTCTCAAACCTTTCAAGATTACAAAAAATCATTCGAAGAGAGTTTAGGAAATTCTACTTTTACCGGTGTACAGGGATTAGCCGAACTAAGTCGCAGATATGTTTTGACTGAACTCCTTCTAAGAAGTAATTCGATTTTTTATACTGCAGATTCAGCGAAACTTTTGAAGGAAATAGAAACGTCAATTTTGACTTTGGCTTCTTCTTATCAAGATTTAGATGAAGAAAGACAGGCTTTTGTTCAGAGCAAAATAAGATTTTTAGATAATTTATTTAATTTCGTACAAACAAAAAAAATTAGTGTTGAAACAGGCACAATAGTTGCTTCCCAGCTCTTAAGTGATGCCGATGATTATTTAAATGCGATTTCAGCACAAGTCGCTGTGAAATCATATTTTGAAGACAAGCTTTCAGATTATGATACATCTTTAGCATTTATTTCTTCTCCTGAATTCTCTTCGTATTCTGATTTTGCTGAAGGTTTGGCGGCGTTTAAGCAAAAATCTGCTGATTTAAACCAGCTTAATGCATATATTCAAGGTTTGAGAACCGGAAAGGTTGAAGAAGCTGAAGTTTTGTCATTAGATAAAGCCACGGCTGAAGTTGAAGGAGATCTTGATTCAAGTGGTATTCAATATGCCGAGCTTGCGAGTTTGGGAGATACTTCTAATCGATTATTCGAAATACATGGTGGAAGAGTTTCCGGCAAAGAATTCCTTGGAAAATATGATAGAGAAACCAAAATTTTATATGAAGTGAGCGTTGGAGATTTGAAGTTTTCTACGGGTCTTGCGGTTGAGAAATTTAGGGATGTTGTGAAGAACGCGACAGCGTTAGCTCCGGTTATAGAAGAAGTCGCACCGGTAAAGCAGAATCCTGCGAATTCTGTTGAAGAAGTTGCATTGAGCTATGCGGAATCTCAATTTGATGTGGCAGGTTTTGATAGCTCAAAATTCACATTCAAATTAGTTGATCTTGAGAAAAATCTTTTCACATTTGATGGTACTGCAGGTGCTGAAAATATTTCAATTTCAGGTACATATGATGCTAAATCGAACGAAGCATCAGAAATTGTTTGGTATTACAACGGTTCACCACAAACACTACCGAATTTAGATTTGGAATCGCTTGAATCTGCTTTGGAGGCAACATACGCTGCATTATCAAAAATCTAAGTGACATTAAAATGTGGGTCTGCTAATATGCCGCAGGCAATTTTTTATACAAAAATATGGCAGATCAGCAGTATGGAGCGGCGCAAATTCAGGTGTTGGAAGGTTTGGCGGCAGTGCGAAAAAGGCCTGGAATGTATATTGGTACAACAGATATTGCCGGTTTGCACCATTTGATTTGGGAAGTTGTGGATAACTCGATTGATGAGGCGATGGCTGGTTTTTGTAAAAATATAGATATAAAGATTCTTAAAGATGGTTCTGTTAGTGTTGAGGATGATGGGCGTGGTATTCCGGTAGATAAAATGTCAAAAACAGGTAAATCAGCACTTGAAACTGTACTTACGGTTTTGCACGCTGGTGGTAAATTCGGAGATGGTGGATACAAGGTTTCAGGAGGTCTTCACGGAGTTGGTGTTTCAGTTGTGAATGCGCTTTCAATGAATTTGATTGCAGAGGTTTATAGAGACGGAAAACATTACACTCAGGTTTATAAGAAAGGTGATCCGCAAACAGATTTAAAAACTGAAGCTGGAATTGAAGGGAAAACAGGAACGATTATTACATTTACTCCTGATCCTGAGATTTTCCCTGAGACAAATTTCGTTTGGGAAACAGTTATAAATAGAATCAGACAGCAGGCTTATTTAACAAAAGGAATTACAATTAAGGTGAGTGATGAAAGGGATGGTCAAAAAATTATGTTCTATTTCGAGGGAGGAATTAAATCGTATGTTCAACATTTGAATAGAGATAGGGAAAAAATTGGTGAAATTATCTATATATATAAAGAGGCACCTGAAGGAATTATTGAAATTTCACTTCAATATACTAATACTTTTCAAGAGACTAGTTTTACTTTTGCGAATAATATTCATACCACAGAGGGTGGTATGCATTTGACAGGATTTAGATCAGCTTTGACACGTGTTTTGAATAATTATGCAAGAACTAATGAACTTATTAAAGAGAAGGATGCCAATTTTAGTGCTGAAGATGTGCGTGAAGGTTTAACTTCGGTTATATCTGTAAAATTGGGAAATCCTCAGTTTGAAGGTCAAACTAAGAGCAAATTGGGTAATGCTGAGATGCGAACTGCTGTTGAATCAGTTTTCGGAGAACTTTTTGAACAATATTTAGTTGAAAATCCAGCAGAGGCAAGAACTACAATTGGAAAATGTTCCTTGGCGCAACGTGCTCGTCTTGCAGCTCGTGCAGCAAGAGATACTGTAATTCGTAAGGGTGCGCTTGAGGGAATGACTTTGCCAGGTAAGTTGGCGGATTGTTCCAGTAAAGAAGCTGCAGTTTCCGAATTATACATTGTAGAGGGAGATTCTGCCGGAGGTAGTGCTAAACAGGGAAGAAATCGTGAATTCCAGGCTGTTTTGCCACTTCGAGGTAAGATTTTGAACGTTGAACAGGCAAGACTTGATCGAATGCTTGGAAATAATGAAATTAAGAATTTGGTGATTGCTATGGGAACTGGTATTAGCGATAGTTTTAATATTGAGAAACTTCGTTATCATAAGGTTGTAATCATGACAGATGCCGACGTTGACGGAGCTCATATTAGAACACTACTTTTGACTCTTTTCTTCAGATATTTTAGAGAGCTAATTGAAGGGAATTATATTTATATTGCTCAGCCTCCTCTTTATAAGCTCCAATCAGGCAAAACTGTTCATTATGCTTATTCTGATGAAGAAAGAGATAAGATTTTAGGCGCTAATGCAGGCAAAAACTTCTCAATTCAGCGATATAAAGGTCTTGGAGAAATGAACCCTGTTCAGCTTTGGGAAACAACAATGGATCCTGAGCGACGCACTATGCTTCGAGTTACAATTGACGACGCTGAAAAGGCAGACAGAACTTTCGACATCTTGATGGGTTCTGAAGTTGCTCCTCGTAAGAAATTCATTCAAACTCACGCGAAGAGGGTGAAGAATTTGGATATTTAGGCTTGTTGTAGCGGTTTGCTTGACAAATAATCAATTCACTGTATTATTTCGCTGTTTTAACGATTAACAATAATCATATGAATAAGTTATCTACAGGAGGGTTAATACTAGGAATGGCTTTAGAGGCTGGGTGCGTAGAAGGCAGAATTGACGTTGGTCATGATTTAAATGAAGGTATCTCTCCTGAACAATGTATGAGGAATATAACAAGAGATACAATAAGTCTTGAAAATCAAGAAAGAGTTGTTATTAATCCAAGTCGTGGTGGTTCTAGTATAGATTCAGATGGTATTTTTCAAGAAGAATTGAAATTGGTGCAAGAAGGTTTTGATGTTGTTATCCTTGCTGCTATCGGTAACCTTGATGATGAGACAAATACACTAGATATTACTTCTGCCACGACTGGTGTATGTGAGCAAGGCTTCGGTAATGGTGAAATTTCTAGAGAAACATCTGAACTTTTTGTAACAGCAGATTTTGGTGGTATTCCCTCAGTTACAGATGTTGAAATTGACCTGGTTGCTACCGATCCAACTTGTACAAAGCTATATAGCGATGTTTTCAGATACGAAGTTACTTCTGAAGATTATGGGTTTGAAAATGGATATTATGAGGTTGAAGAAAAATAATTTCTAAAAACTCTAAAAAGACCTCCATTGTGGGGTCTTTTTTTATAAGTCCTTCGGTAAATCTGCGACCTGTAAAATTAGCGGCGCCGATAATTTTTAACCTGTAAATTTTGCTAGACAAAGTCGAGTGGATTGCAGGAATAATTCAGGACTTATTCAGCTTTGGGGTTTAGCATGAGATTGTTTTATACATTAACCCAAAAAATATGAAACAATCTACAATTCTGTTAGCTGCGAGTTTGAGCGCCTGTACCATAGAAAATGGTATAACTGCTCAAAACCCCACTTATCACGAGGAAACTTGTGTAAATAACCTTTCAGGTGATGTGATTTCTTATAATAATGTTGATCCGTCGGCTTTTCCTCTGGATGTTTCAGCAATTAGCGACGTGGGAATTTTTAAGGAGATTTTTGAGGGATTTAGAGATGATATTTATGCTGTAACAACAGTTCAAAATAAAGATAATAGTTACTCATTTTACGATACTGAAATTTTGAGTGCAATAAATGATATTGATTTTGCCAGTGCGAATATTCAGTACGAAAATGGTGATTTTCAGGTTATTGCGAATTTAGGAGTGGTTCCTGGTATATCCAATACAATTGCGGATATTTTGATAACTGATGATACTTGTGAAACCCTATATGGCTATGCAGGCTATCTTTTCACTCCAAATGCCACATCATATGATACTTCGTTGCAATATTATTTAGATGAAAATGGAGATTTGGTCTATCTGTAGCCATTTTCATTAACAGGTTAAAAATCTTGAAATTCACTGTAAAATGTGCTATTATTAAGAGATTAGTAATTACATATGAATATCGAAATTGAATTCGACAACGGAGAGATGGAAATCGGACAATTTTCCGACTTAGTCTATCTTGTAAGCAAAATTGCTTATGCTTGGGATGGCCTTGAATATAGGCTAGAAGAGCTCGAAGGCGAGAAAGATACTTATGTTTTTATTGAAGATGTTTTAAAAGAAGATGACTATGAATGTGGAATTGTGACTAGAAAGGGCAAAAAGGCGATTGCTTTCTCACCTGCAGTTCATAAAATGATTATGTCGGCTTATGAGCAGTACGTTCAGGATTTCGGAGCGATTAACTGAGCTTGACTTAGAAACTTTTCGATTTATACTCAATTAGCTTTATTTAATAACGAAAAAGGAGGTTTAAAGTCGATATGAAGAAATCAAATTTTTACGTTAATCCGGATGACAAGGAGTCATCAGAAAAAAGAGTGAACCGTTTTAAGAAATGGTTTACAAGAAGCCGTGTCGGTCAAATTGTTAAAGATTCCCGATACCGAAAGGATAGAGTAACAAAACGAGAAATTAGAATCGCTGCTATGTTTAGAGAAAAATATAGAGAAGCGAAAGAAAAGAGTAAATTTTACTCCTAAAAATATGCCCCTGCTCAGCGGGGGCTTTTTTTTCATGACAATTGCAAAACTATTACAGTCAGCACAGAAGGCAGGTTTCAGGACTGAGATGGAGGTTTATCTATCTTGGCTTTTGGAAAAGTCGAGATTGGATTTTGTGCGTAACGGAGAATTCGAGGTCCCGATAGAGAAAATGGCAGAAATTCAGAAGGCTTGGCTGAAAATTTTGGATGGCTGTCCTGTTGCTTATTTAACAGGAGAGAAAGAGTTTTATGGGATTCCGCTTTTTGTGAATGAAAATGTGCTCGTGCCTAGGCCAGAAACTGAACTTTTGGTGGATCATGTGAAGGAGATTGCTAGCGAGGGTGCGAGGGTTTTAGAGATTGGCACTGGGAGCGGCGCAATTTCGATTGCATTGAAGAAAACTTGTCCAGATTTTCAGGTACTTGCAACTGATGTGAGTTCTGAAGCTTTGAAAGTTGCTAGGCAAAATATCGATAAATACGATTTAGATATAAAACTGATTGAATCTGATTTGCTGGAAAGTGTTGAGGGTGATTTTGACGTTTTGGTGGCAAATTTGCCTTATATCGGTGAACTTACAAATGATTTTCTTGCTGAAAATGTTAGAAAATATGAACCGGCTTTGGCGCTTTTTGGAGGTGATGATGGCTTGCGTCTATATGAAAAAATGTTTCAGCAGGCGAGGGGAAGATTTAAATATATCTTGGGAGAGATTGGATTTTCGCAAGGCAAGCAAGTCGAAGATCTGTGCTTATCTGTCTTTCCTGAGGCAAAATTTGAACTTAGACAAGATTACAGTGGATTAGATCGACATTTTATATTAAAATTCTGACATGAATGAAAAGTTAGCAAAATTAGAGGCGGAATTCAGCGTTTTGGAAGAAGAAATGATGAAGTCTGAGGTGATTTCTGATCAGCCAAAATATCAAAAAATGTTGGCTCGTAGACGTGAAATTGAAGGCGCGGTACGCTTGTTTAGAGAAATGAAAAAATATGAAAAGTCTGTTGAAGAAAGTAGGGAAATTATGACTGGAGATGACGATGAACTTAGAGAAATGGCAAAAGAAGAATTGAAAGCTTCTACTGAGCAATTGGAGAGAATTACCGAAGAATTAAAAATTGAATTGGTACCGAAAGATCCAAAAGATTCTGGAAATTGTATTATGGAAATTCGTGCTGGAACAGGTGGGGAAGAGGCAAATCTTTTTGCGGAGGAGCTAGATAGAATGTATCTAAGATATGTGGAAGAGAAAAAATATAAGGCTGAAATTATTAGTCAAAGTCCTGGTGAAAAGGGAATGAAGGAAATGATTTTTAAGGTTATTGGGCCTGGTGCATATGGAAGAATGAGATATGAAAGTGGAGTGCATCGTGTTCAGAGGATTCCGGAAACTGAGTCGAAGGGAAGAGTTCATACTTCTGCGGCTTCGGTTGTGGTTTTGCCAGAAATTGAGGAATTTGAGTTGAGAATTGCTGAGAATGAGTTGAGAATTGACGTTTATAGATCAAGCGGAAATGGCGGTCAGAGCGTGAATACAACAGATTCGGCTGTGCGAATTACACATCTGCCGACGAATACGGTTGTCTCTTGTCAGGATGAAAAATCTCAGCTCAAAAATAAGATAAAAGCGATGGGAGTTTTGCGCTCGCGTTTATATGCTTTGGAGGAAGATAAACGAGCAAAGGCTTTGGGAGAGGCGAGACTTTCACAAATTGGAAGTGGAGATAGATCTGATAAAATTCGGACTTATAACTTCCCGCAGGATCGAGTTACTGATCACCGAATTGGGAAAAACTTTAGTAATTTACCAGGAATTATGGATGGCGATTTAGATCAAATTGTCGATTCCTTGATTTTGGAAGATCAAACAAGAAAATTAGCCGCTGACAAATAAAATATGCCACATATAACTCTACAAATGCTCGAGGGGCGCAGTCTCGACCAGAAAAAAGAACTTATCGAAAAGATGAGTCAAACAGTTTCGGAGGTAGCAAAATGTCCGATTGCAGCTGTGACAATGACAATTCAAGAAGTTCCAAAAGAAAACTGGGGGACTGCCGGTCAGCAACATTCCTAGTTCTGACCTGTAAAGTTTGATTTTAAGTTTTCAAAAAAACTCTTTTGGTATTCTTGTGCGGATTGAGGGAAATTCTTTAATAACTCTTCTGTTTTTTGGAATAGAATTACAGATCCGACAATGGATATTAGTATTAGAGCGAGAGTTGGTAAAGTAACAAAAATGAAATGCAAAATTCTTGCAGTTTTCATTCTTTTGAACTCCTTTCTTTGCATATCAACTAGTTCCTGTAGTAGTTCTTCTGTTTTGTTCATATTTCATTCATTAATTGCTCAAACATAGTAAATGTAAGCGCTTGAGGTCCGTCACACAAGGCTTTTTCGGGATCAGAGTGAACTTCAATCATGAGCCCGTCCGCACCGGCTGCAATTGCGCCTTTTGCCATTGAAATTACGTAATCACGATTGCCGGCGGCGTGGCTTGGGTCAACAATTAATGGATATTTTGACTTTGATTTTATTGCCGGAATTGAGCCTAAATTTAGAGTGAATCTTGTTTCATCCATGAAGGTTCTTTCGCCTCTTTCACAGAGTAAAATTTCTGTATTACCGGCTTTTTCAATGTAACGAACCGCCTGTAAAAATTCGTTCAAAGTTGCGCTCATTCCACGTTTTAAAAGTATAGGTTTTTTCTGTTTACCTAGTTCTGTTAAAAAAGGTCCGTTGTGCATATTTCGAGAGCCGACCTGTAAAATATCTGCGTATTTGCTGACGAGTTCAATATCACGCGGATCCATCACTTCAGTAATAACTTTCATTCCAAATTTATCTGCCGCACTGCGTAAAAGTTTTAGACCTTCTTCACCTAGACCCTGAAAATCATCAGGATTTGTGCGGGGTTTGAAAGCACCGCCGCGTAGAATTTTCACGCCTAGTTTAGCCAAAAATTCCGCAGTTTTCTCAATTTGTTGCTTATTTTCAACTGCGCATGGACCGGCAATAATTGTAATTTTTTTCATATTCGCTTAAGATTGCCGCGCCATAATAGCACAGAAATGTTTGTAGATACACACTGCCACCCTTATTTTGACCACTTTGATGCTGATCGTGATGAAGTTATTAAGCGTGCTTTTAATGCGGGAGTTGAGAAAATGATTGTGGTGGGTTGTGATATTGAAACGAATCGAAAGTCACTTGAGCTTGCTGAAAAATATGATTTTATGTTTCCAACTTTGGGAGTGCATCCTACTGAATGTGATAATTTAACAGACGAGGAGATTGAATTTATTCGGGCGAATTCTGCGAAAATTGTTGGAATAGGGGAGATGGGTATGGATTATCATCACAATAAATTTTCCAAAGAAATTCAGGAAGAGACTTTTAGAAAACAGATCAGACTTGCGAATGAATTTGATTTGCCATGTGTTGTACATTCGCGAAATGCTGCGGAAGATACACTACGAATTTTGCTCGATGAAAAAGCGAAAAAAGCCGTTTTTCATTGTTATTCTTACGATTACGAATTTGCTAAAAAAGTTTGGACTGCCGGTTATTATACTTCATTTAGCGGCGTTGTAACTTATGATAACGCTAAGGACGTTCAAGAGGCTGCGGCTAAGGGGCCACTCGATTTATTTTTAATTGAAACAGATTGTCCGTTTTTGCCTCCGGCTTCAATTCGAGGAAAAAGAAATGATATGAGTTACGTTAAAGAAGTAGCAGAAAAAATTGCTGAGTTGAGGAAGATGGATTTACTCGCTTGCAGTGAGGCCATCAGTAGAAACTCTTTCAGAATCTTCAAGCTCGACAAGTAATTCCAGTAGTCTTTCAACAACTTCAATTAATCTCTCGTTTTGGCTTCTTCTTATTGCTATTTTTATGAACCTTCCTACCTTTTTTAAGGAGTAATTCCAATCCCCACTTAAGGATTTTTTTGATTTACTACTTCGAAATGTATCCCATGGTAAATATCTAAATTCTATTCTGTGTGTGCTTCCATTTTTTGCCTCGACTGCCATATAAACTTTGAAAGCTGAGAAATTATGACTTTTTTCATTTTTTGGATCCCCATGAATTTTCATTACAATTTTAAATTGACTAGGTTGTAGAAAGTGATAATCAGTACCTTTTTCGGAAAGATCTTCATTAGATAAATCTTCTGTACAACCCATTGCAACAGCTGTTCGAATACATATTCTTTTAATATATGCTATGTTTTTCTCTACTAATTCAAGTTTATTGTAATCAGATGGATCGCTAGGTGGAATTAAATCTTCAGTGTTAATTCCATATATTGCACCTTGACCTGCAACCATATCAACAACTCTTTCTGTGGCAGCTTCACCTGTTATTATTTTTAACATGATTGATTCCCAAGCTTTTTCTCGCATTTCATCGTCCATATAAATTGGAGGCATACCATCTTCAAATACTCTTAATGTTAATTTTTTATGAAATGATTTTTCTTTTTCATCATTATTTTCTAATTCTTCTCGAAATGGTGGGACCATGACTTGTATAGGTTTTGTTCCATCAAGCAATTTAATGGTAAAGGGGCTTAGTATGCTTGATGAATCAATTAATGCTTTGTATAGAGGTTTAGACTCAATCAGTAGGTTCAGAAGACGTATTTGTAGTAAAATTTGTGCTTCGCACTTTTTGCTTAATCCCTCGAATAGAACATTTTCTTCCTCTTTTGAAAAAGCTCTATCCAACAGTGTAAATAAATCTGCTTGTGAATCCTCCAAGTATGGTGAAATACTTGCAATTTCACCATAAAGAATTTTTTTACTATCTTTTGCCGCAAACTCGATTTGTCCTTTTTCAATTTCTTCGTCTAGACTTCTGTAAAATTTAATTGCTTTTTTGCCTGCAATTGTTATTTTTTCAGTAAGATAACTTATAGTTTTTTCATCTTCTAGGCCGAGTTCTCCCAGGATATCTTCTGTTGATGTTCTACCCTCCGCTTTTAATTTATTTATAAGTGTTTTAAGATCTTTTGAAGTAATGCTTAATCCTTCTCTTAAGAATGAAAGATCAATTGGCATTTCATTGAAGCTTAACCCTAAACTATATTTTAAATTAGTGGCTATCGCAGATAAAACTGCTTGTTCTGCTAATGCAAAGTTCTCTGAAGTTTTTTCTACTTCAGTTTGTGCATATGTTCTTGTTACTTTGGAGGCAATTATTTTTATTAAATTGCCAACTCTTTTTTTATCAATTCCTATCGGTAAAAATCCTAAAATTGCTTTTTCTGATTCAGTTAAATTTTGAACATCAAAATTTGATCCGCACATTTTACTGAGTAATATTGCATATGGTGTTTTTTCTAGTTCAGGCAGGGTTTTTTTTTCTTTTCTCCTTTGTTTCCTATCTTGCTTTAAAAGTAGTTCGATTCGTGACCTAACTGATTCATAAATTACATCTAGCTCTGGTTCTGTTTCCTCTTCGCCTAGTGGAGGTCTGATAATTTCCAAGTTTTCTCCTACCTGGAAGGTAGCCAATTTACTTTCCGCAAGATCTGACAAGGAAATAGGCATATGTTTTTGCTTATGCTAAATTTATATAACGAATTGGCTATTATGTCAAACTATTTAACCTTAAATGCCGGCAATCGAATTTCTCAAAAACTTGCTATTCTCGGCTGGCCGCATTGCGATTTTCTTGATGGCTTTTCGGCGACTATCTTCTTGTACCGTTTTTCGAATTTCACCTGCGAGGCCAATTTCGCCAAAAAATACTAAATTTTCTGCCAGAGGTTTTTTCTTCAAACTCGAAGCAATTGCCATACAAACAGCGAGGTCGGCAGCAGGGTCTTTCAGGTAAAGGCCACCTGTAATATTAATGTAAACATCTTTATCACTCAAACTCAGATCTGTATGTTTTTCGATCACTGCGATTAGCAGTTCAAGTCGATTTCGATCGAAACCGCTTGCAGCACGTTTTGGATAACCGAAAGGTGAGGTGTTAACTAGGGCCTGAACTTCCATCAAAATTGGCCGATTTCCTTCCATCGTAATTGTTAAACATGAGCCGAAAGAATTTACAGGCCGATTTTGGAGAATTTTTTCAGCAGGATTTCGTAGCTCTTGAAGTCCGTTTGAATCCATCTCAAACATTCCAACTTCGTTCACTGTTCCATATCTGTTTTTTACAGAACGCAAAAGACGCAAACTCTGATCTCTTTCACCTTCAAGTAGAAAAACAGCATCTACCAGGTGTTCTAGCACCTTTGGTCCCGCTAGGTTTCCTTCTTTATTAACATGACCGATTAAAAGCGTGGAAATTTTCTTGGTTTTTATCAATGACATTATGCTTTCTGTGACAAATCTAACCTGAGAAATTGCACCGGCCATTCCAGGAATTGCCTCGGAAGCCATAACTTGAATCGAATCCAAAACTAGAAATTCCGGTTTTTCACTTTCAACGGCTGCAATTATGTTTTCGAGGTTTGTTTCGTAGAGTAGTTTTATATTTGCATGAGCGGCTCCTAATCTTTTTGCACGTGCAGAAACTTGTTCTACCGATTCTTCACCAGTCACATATAAAACAGAGCCTTTTTGAGCGGCCATTTTATCTAAAATCTGCATTGTGAGAGTCGATTTTCCTATTCCAGGTTCTCCTGAAAGTAGAATTAAACTACCGTCCACAATCCCGCCTCCGGCAACTAAATCGAATTCTTCTATTCCGGTTTTCGCCCGTTCTTTGATTGCTCCAACATTCAAAATCGACACTGGTTTTTCTGTTGTCAGACGTCTGGCAACACTTGATATTTTGTCTACTTTTCCAACGTTTATTGTTTCTTCCGCGAAACTGTTCCATGCCTCACATTCCGGGCATTTTCCGAGCCACTTTGTAGCCTGGAAGGCGCAGTTGGAGCAGACATAGAGGGTTTTTAATTTCATGCTGTGAGTTTAGCACTACGTGTAAAAAATTGCATTCGTTCTCTTGTTTTGCTAATATCCGCTAGCCGTGGATCGGTAGCTCAGTTGGTAGAGCAGAAGACTCTTAATCTTTTGGTCGCGGGTTCGAATCCCGCCCGATCCACCACAGCCGACTTGTCGGCCTGTTTGGCTTTTCTACTTTGTTTTTTAATAAAATCTTAGTAATATTAATTTATGGCTATTGTAAAAGAAAAATTCAACAAACTGTTAATCGACAGAGTAGTTACTGCTTCTTCTCGAATTGAAGGAATAAATTTTAAACGCGCGAAAGCAAATAAAGCTGTGATAATTAAATTGAAAAAATATGGTCGTGGTTTCTCGATATAATGTGGGTGTTGATGAGTCTGATATTTTGAAAAATAAACTTGGTATTACTGATCAGAATGAATTAGTTGATGCGGAAACTATTCTTTTAAGAGATACTTATGATCATTTTTTGAAGCTTCTTTATGATGGCGAACTAAATGTTGATTTGGATTTATTGTTTGAAATTCACAAATACTTTTTAGGAACTCTTTATTCTTGGGCGGGAAAGATAAGAAATGTTGATATGTCTAAGAACTTTGCCTTATTTGCACCTGCAAAATATATTAAAAACTCTTTGAAAGAATTTAAAGCTGATTTTGAGAAAAATAAACCCAGTAGTTTAGATACAGTTGGTGAAGTAGCAAAGAAACTTGCTTTTATACACTGTGAATTGAATATTATTCACCCTTTTCGAGATGGAAATGGTAGAACAAATCGGCTTTTTTTAGATTTACTTGTAGTCGAAGCCGGATATCAGCTTGTTGATTTTACAAAAATATCAAAATCTCGTTACATTAATGCGTGTAGATTTGGAATGGTTAAAGATTATAGTAAAATGGAAAAGATAATATTAAAACTTCTTAAAAAGGAAGAATAGATTTCCATTCTTTTCAGACTTATGTTAAAAATATCTCCGCTACACACGAACATTGTGAGTGTGCTACATTAAGAAAGTTTCCGCACGGCGAGGTGGCGGAACGGTCACGCAGCGGTTTGCAAAACCGTACCAAATGAGTTCGACTCTCATCCTCGCCTCCAAGTCACACGAATGTGTGAGCATTAGGTTCCGTTAGGCGGAACCGCAAAGTATTCCCCAAGCCTGGGTGGTGAAATGGTATACACGCGAGACTTAAAATCTTGTACCCGTAAGGGTTTGAGGGTTCAAGTCCCTCCTCAGGCACCATAGCGGATTTATCCGCTTTTTCGGTTTATGCTATAGTGACAATACCTTAATAAAAAAATATGCCTTACATTCCAATGATTGTTTCTTTCATCTTATTGTTACTCGTTTGCTCTATCCGTGTTGTGAAAGAATACGATAGGGGAGTTATATTCTTTCTTGGAAAATGTACCGGAATTCGAGGTCCAGGGCTTATTTTACTTATACCAATTTTAGAACAAATGACTAAGGTGGGACTTCGGACAGTAACAATGGATATTCCTTCACAAAAAATTATTACAAAAGATAACGTGTCGATTGATATTGCAGCGGTTGCTTATTATCATATTTTAGATGCGCAAAAATCAGTCTTATCGATTGAGGATGTTTATAAGGCTGTAAATCAGATCAGCCAGACAACTGTTAGAAATGTGGTTGGCCAATTCATGCTTGATGAACTTTTGTCACAGACTGGTAATATAAATCAAAAAATAAAGGATGTTATTGATGCACACACAGAGCCTTGGGGTGTGCAAGTGACTGTTGTTGAGATCAAAGATATTACTCTCCCTGAAAACATGCAAAGAGCTATGGCTAAGGAAGCCGAAGCTGAAAGAGAGAGACGAGCGAAAATAGTGGCAGCCGCAGGTGAGTTTGAGGCAGCTGTGAAACTTGGTGAGGCAGCTGATATTATCTCTTCACATCCGGTAGCACTTCAACTTAGAACTCTTCAAACAATGGCAGAAATTAGCGTTGAGAAAAATTCAACAATAATTTTCCCTGCCCAGTTCATGACAACTGTTCAGGAAGCAATAAAGATGATAAAAGCGGATGCGAAAATCGACTAAAGTCGCTCTACTTAAAAAAGTAAATAACCAATAGACTCAATACAAGCATGTTTCCAAAGTCGGAAATTGAGGTTGTGATTGGAATTAGAAAATTATTTGGATCTTCATTTTTCTTGTAGAAATGAAAGCCGGCAATGATTGAAGTGAAAAACATTATGTTTACTAAAATTAGAACGTCTAAAATTGCAATTGCGAAAATTTTATAAGCAAAGTCCGATTCCATTGGGTATTTGGCACTTGTGATAAGTAATGCCACTAGTGCAGAAACTGTGCTCATAAACAAAGCTATGATCAGAATTTGAATGAATAATCTGATTAATGCTTGTGACCTCCACCATTTTTTATCTATTTTTCCTTCGTGCAAATAGGTAGAGAATTTAGTCGCTATGATTGTGCCAAAATTTCCGATCATATTATTAAGATAGGGAAGAAGGATAATCATCGGAATTACACTGAAAATAAGTACTTTTATTTTTTCAATAAATAGCCCACCTAAGGAACTCATTATTGATGCGAAAATCAAAATTTTCATACTTTCTTTTACGATTTTATAAGAAACGTGGGAATGAGGGCCATATTCCTTTATGTAAAATTGAGTTTTTTTTGATAGTTCTTTCATACTAATTTAATGGCAATTAAGAGTGCTAAAATATTCACAATGTCACCTGTTGTTGATACAAATGGACCAATACTATTATTTGGATCATCTCCTCTTTTAAAGTAGAAAATAGTTACAAATAGTGTGAGTGGTATTTCAATTAAATTGCCAATTATTCCTGAAAGGACTGCGATTAAAATTAAATCAGGATTAAGATTATTTAATATGAAAAAATTCACTAAAAATGCAACGAGTCCAATTACAGTTGAGCTTGTAGCTGTCAAAATTAAAGTAGCTAAAAAATTTTCTCGAATTAGTTTTGTGAATAGTTTATCAGGTTTGATTATTCCCAAGTAAAGCCCGGAGCAAATTCTTGAGGCGAATGTCCCTCCAATGCTTCCTCGCATTTCTAAAAGGCCCGGAATTAGAATCAACATTCCCGGAATTTCAAATAGATTTCCTTTGTGTAGAGCAATTATTAATCCGACGATAATTCCACCCAAAATTCCTCTAAATTGAGAAAAGAAAATATCGTCAAAATCTCTATCTATTATTTTCATGAATTGATTTGATGAAAATAATGCAACCGAATAGGAAAAATGGAAGGCTCAAAATTTGACCTGTTGTCAGGTTGAAAAAGTTTTCATGTAGTGGATATTCTTTAAAAAATTCTACAAGAAATCTTGCTGCAAAATATAGAATAAAAAATAGCCCAAAGAAGAAACCACCTGATGCTGTTTTGCTTTTTCTGATCCAAAGTGAATACATTATTGCAAGAATCAGCATCCCCATTAAGAATTCATAAATTTGCGATGGGTGTCTGCTCAAGTCGTCGATTCTAGAAAAAGTTACAGCCCATGGTAAATCTGTAACTCTACCATAAATTTCACTGTTGAAGAAATTTCCAAGTCTTATAAATGAAACAGGAATACAGGCTGCAACAGCAATAATATCTGCGTAATCAAATACACGAACTTTTTTGTGCCGGAGTAAAAAAATTCCGTATGCCAGAAGTGTTCCGATTGCTGCACCGTGGCTTGCTAATCCACCTTCCCAAACCTTTAAAATTTGCTGTGGGTTCGCAAAATAATAATCAGATTCATAAAAAATAATATGGCCAAATCTCGCGCCAACAATCAAGCCGATTATTAGATAAACAGAAAGGTCATCTAAATTTTCAACGGAAAGATTTTTAATTCTGCACATTTTTCGTGCTAGTAAATATGCCAACATTAGTCCGCTCGCAAAAAACACGCCGTAGTATCTGATTTCCAGAGAACCAATGCTAAATAAAACAGGATCAATATTCCAAGTAAACATTATTTTAGGGCAAAAGTTGTAAGCATTTTTTCCATACGTTCAATTACAAAGTCATCTTCATCGGTGAGATTTGTAGCTGTGACAATCCAAATGTCGTTTCCTTTCGTGAGATATGTTTGCATGAAGTTGAATGTGTAACCATCGCTTTTATTTTTTCCAGAAAATTGATTTAAAAAAGTTGCAGTTTCACTTGAGCCAATTTGTAAATTAATTTCAGATTGTGAATCAAGATTGTAATTTATAAGTGTGCCAGAATTATCTTTCAATTTTTCTTGAGAAACATCTGCATTAGTTAAACTTTCATCATTTCTTTCATGAATAATACTTACATTTGCTATGAATTTTTGATTTTTTAAATTGTTTCTAAAGGCGATTTCTATGCCATTTGTATAACTCGAATCAAAATCTGTAATAATTTCCCAAGTGTCGGGAATATCAATTTGGTATGAGCTGGTTTCGTAAGTATAAAAAGTTGGATTGTCGTCCATGCCGCCTATGCTAGTTGCACCGCAGGCTGTGAGTAGAATTGACCCAAAAATGACAGACAATATTTTTTTCATCTTCGTTAATTTATAGCAATTTAATAAATTTTGCTATTTTTGAGTCTTGACTTCCAGTCCTCCTTGTATTAAATATCTCTCGACACAAAATTGCCCCTTGAAAAAACGGCCCAGAAAACAAAATAAGAATTCTCTTTTTCTTCACGTATAGGAAGCTCACCGAGCTTCTGTTAAGTGGGGTAGCTAATTCGGAAGTTCAAATATGGTACATTCTCGTGCTCGAGAAGTTTCACTTTGAAGGTCTGAGTTCTCAGAGTCTCTTTTTCGGAAAATCAAATCCAACGGAAGAAAGAAAGCATTCTCATTTTGTACAGATGAGTTTTTATTTATTTAATTTTTTTATATGAGTGGTAAATTATCGCAAGGAGCAGATGGTACATCTACTAGAATTGGTGCACCAATTTCAAATACAGGTTTAGGTGAGGCGCATCCAAAGGGTAGATTTGATGTTTCCAGGAAACCAGCTGGCAATGGTATGGACAATATCTATGCTTCTGTTGGTAGATTACTAGCTAAATGTAATACACGGGAAGATGCAATTGCGTCAGGTATAACAAAGGAATTTGCAGAAATTCACTTCGGTACAAGGGAAGAAGTTGCTACTGCAATGTCAACAAATGACAGACCAAGTATCAAGCTTTAATTATCTCTTATCAATAATTTTGTCGATGATGCCATATTTCTTGGCTTCATCAGCGCTCATAAAGTAATCTCGTTCGGTATCACTCTCAACCTTTGCCAGTTTCTGCTTGCAATGCTTGGCGATAATCGTATTGAGATTCTTTTTTGTTCTAAGAATGTGCTCTGCGTGAATTGCAATGTCGGTAGCCTGGCCTTCAGTTCCTCCAAGTGGCTGGTGAATCATTACTTCAGCATTTGGTAGAATGAAACGTTTTCCGTCTGCTCCTGCAGTCAATAAAACTGCTCCCATTGAGGCGGCCATACCCATACAAACTGTTGAAACGTCAGGTTTCACGTATTGCATAGTGTCGTAAATTGCCAAACCGGCAGTAACATGACCTCCCGGAGAATTCACATACATTATAATGTCTTTTTTTGGATCTTCAGCCTCTAGAAATAGAAGTTGAGCAACAATCAAGTTTGAAATATGAGAGTCGATTCCGTCACTTAACATAATAAGACGGTCTTTCAACAATCTTGAGAAAATATCGTAAGCACGTTCACCGTTTACTGTTTTTTCTAGTACTGTAGGAACAAGCATGTCGCTTACTTCTTTAGAAGAAAAAGCAGCGTTATTTTTGATGGATCGAAGCTGATCGCTGAATAAAGAACTTTTCGAGAATTGATAGAATTGATTCATAGCGTGGATTAAATTTACTTCTCTTATTATATCATGGAATTTGCAGTCGGGCTTCCTGTCCGTATTGCAGAAAATGACATTAGTGGTAGAATTCCGGCTCAATTTATGGAAAAATCAGTTTTATTTATCGATAGAGACGAATACTTATATAGAGAACAACGTTTAATGACTGACTATATAAAGATGGGGAATCCATCATTAGCTGATGTTCTAAAAATTAAAGATTTATCTGCAGAGCTTAGAAATTCCATTGAGCTTATTTTTTTGGAGGCAATCGAACCTTTTCCTACAAGCATCTTCCATAGACGAATAATGCCACTGATTCCAAATGCCGGAGTCCTATTCCTTAGAGAAGATCCTAAAATTCTGATGGAAAATTTAAAATCAACATTTGAGGCGGTTCCAACTTATGTTTATGGAGCAAGAACGTCGGCAACTCAGTTTGCAATTGATGAGGCAATTGATATTGCTTTTGCGGCGAAACATCATGAAACAGCAAAAGCTAACCTTAAAGAGTGGTGGGGGCACTATTTATAAAATCCTTAAATATTCTCTTGACTTTGTTTTGCGAATCTTTAAAATGCGTAGGCAAATTGCTTTTGCGGTTTGTTTTCTTCTTTAGACCTTTGACAGTTCGAACGTAATAGAGACCCTGTTAAGTAAGTGGTCATTGACCACTATAAATTAAAAAATTATAAGTTTTTGCTAAAACCAAAAACTTCAATATAAAATCGCAAGATTTTTTTTGGAGAGTTTGATTCTGGCTCAGGGTGAACGTTGGCGGTGCGTCTAATACATGCAAGTCGAGTGGGTTTAGACCCACGGCGGACGGCTGAGTAACACGTTAGTAACTGCCCCAAACTCAAGGATAACTATGAGAAATCATAGCTAATACCGGATGGTCCCGCAAGGGTAAAGCTTTATGCGGTTTTGGAGGTGCTTGCGTCCTATCAGTTAGTTGGTGAGGTAATGGCTTACCAAGACTATGACGGGTAACTGGTCTGAGAGGATGGCCAGTCAGAGGGAAACTGAGACACG
>CAYHXO010000018.1:0-38694 GCA_964360635.1 uncultured Candidatus Peribacteria bacterium | reverse complement strand
AGCGAAGCTTGAGCTGGGCTGAAACCCCGTGCGTAAGCTCGGGGAGTGCTTCATTGTTTACATTTATATGACCACCCATATGCGGATAAAGTTTTTCTAGGTTTATTGATGATAGAATAGATAAATTTGATTTTGGATTGTCTCGGTAGAAACAAGCGCCCCAGTTTTCATCATGATTTACCAAAATTGCTTTCTCAAATTCAATAGTTGCAGTGATAAAATGTGTATATTTCACTTTTGCTGGGGTGTGAGCAAATATAATTGCATCAGCAAGAAAAACTCCTTTATTCGTTGTAATTTTATTTCCGGAAACTTTTTTAAAACTTGTATCAAAATGGAAAACTCCACCATTTGATTTGATTTTCTTTGCCAGTTTTTTCGCAAAAACTTGAGTTCCACTTGGAAAATAAAAAGCACTATTAATATCTCCGTGCAAGATATTTTGATGAATCATCCCGGCGGCGAAAGCCATTTTATATTCTTCAACAGGGCCGTAACAGTAACCTTGTGAAATGGTATCAAATAGCTTGAGGTAAAAATCCTCTTTATCTTTTAGGCCCAATGTTTTGAGATAAGCTTTGACACTTAAATCATTAAAAGAATGCAAATGTGGACGAGAAGGATCGTCTTCTATAAGCATTTCAGGGAATGTTTTCAAGAAAAGCTTTATAATTTCATTGAGCGGTAATTTTAGGCTGAGCTCATCTTTAAGCATTCCTGTACCTTCAATGTCGTAATAAAGCGTAGAAACAGGAATCTTTTTTAGCTGATTTTTACATTTTAACTTCTTGATGAGTTCGTTAAAGCGCTTATACCATGGATAAATTATGAATCCACCAAAGTCTACTTCGTGCCCTTTAATTTTTTCCGTATGAGCACGCCCACCAACTTCAGAGCTTTGCTCAAAGATGTGAAGTTTGATCGCTTTTTTTTGTGATAATTCATAAGCGGCAGACAAACCGGCAAAACCCGCACCAACGATGATAATTTTTTTTCTTTTTTGCATATTTGTACAATAACAGGTTTTGAGATATGATGCATATTTGATCTTTAGAGATAAATTGATTGATGCAGCCAATTTGCATCAAAGAATATATTCGAGTACTGTTTGTCTGGTTTAACTTTTTTCATGAATTCTAAAAAACAACAGAAATCATGTCCAGTTTGTAGTGATGAAACTTTTGAATGGGGACAGTTAAGATCACAAGGCTTGGTTTACCTAAAAGACGATTCCACTTGGCTTAAAAAGCAGTTTACTTTGGGCGATAAACTAAAGGCACGTAGGTGTATTAGTTGTGATAATATACAGATTTTTGTGGCATAAGCCACACTGGACAGCCAAAAAAATCAGATCGCACATGATTAATTTTCTATGAAAAAAATACTTTTAATTGGACTTACCCTGCTTTTAATAGCTTGTAATAAAGCTGGTGAAAAAATGCCAGTTCAAGAAGGTTGGGAAATTTATGAAAATGATTTGTATTCTCTTCACTATCCTTCAGATTGGGAAATGGATGAAGAACAGCAGGGAACAGGTGGTCCGGCAACCGGGATTAGAACTGATTTTTATAATATTTCTGTTGATTCGCCGGCTTGTCCTGATGAGATGATTCATGTAGCAATTGATACTGCTTATTGGTATGACACTGATTTTTTAATCGGTCCTTCTTTTAAAACAATGGTGAAGTCAGAATGGGCATATGCAGGTATGGAGCCGCAATTAGGAAAGTGGTCTGGTGAACTTGTTAAAACAACGATTGGAGGTAAAGACGCTTATCAAGTGGATAGCTTAGGATGGGAAACCGGATGTGATAGTAAAGACTATGTTGTTTCTACAATGGATGATCACTACATGACAATTGAAGTTTCGGCAGGTTTGGCAGAAGTAAATCAGGATTTAATTAAACAGGTTTTAGAGTCTATACATTTTAAGAAATAATTTTAAAAAAACACCAGCTAATTTAGAAAAATTCAGGTTTAATTCAGGACTTTTGATTGCTCATTATTATAGAATGATGGTTCTTAAGTAAAACCATGCATATAAAAAGGTTCCTGGAGTGGATAGGTCTCAAAGTAAGGCTGGATGCCATAATCCATCAAGCTCCACATGTTTCCGAGGGTGAAATATGGTGGGCTAGTATTGGAGAGAATATTGGCGCTGAGATTAGTGGGAAAAGTCAATATTTTTCTAGACCTATAATTGTTTTTAGAAAGTTATCTCATAGTTTTTATTTTGTAATTCCTCTAACTACTCAAATAAGAGCAGGCAACTGGTATGTGAATATTAAACAGGATGGTAAGGAAATGTTTGCTTGCTTGCATCAATCTCGTGCAATTGATTATAGAAGGCTCCATAGAAAACTTGGCCAACTTGATGAGTTAGATTTTAAGCGAGTTAAAACTGGATTTAGGTCACTTTATCATTAAAAATATCCCCTCCCATTTCTGAGAGGGTCGCGGGAAATCCCCGAAAAGTACCTAACAATGGTACCGATTAGGATTCTACTATTCACAATATTTAGAGTCAAATTTCTACTAAAAATCTAGATTGCTCATTCCTCTAAAGGAGATTAGAGTTTAACGGTTTCTTACTTGGTTTATTAATTATGAAAAAAATACTTTTCATTGCAGGTACATTTTTATTTCTCACAGCCTGTGTTGCTGAACCAAAAGTCTCGCAACTTTCTGCGCCAAATGATGGTTTTGTAATTTTGAATTCAATTTATTCAAATAATAAAGAAGAAATCGTTTACACTGAGATGAGTGAGTGCATTACGAAGGCGGAAAATTTTTCAAGCTATTTAGAGGATAAACATGTAGTTGGACAGCCTTGTTCAGAATGGGACTATAATATTTTTATTAAAGATTTAGAATCAGGAGATGTGAGAAATATTTATAGTGAATCTTCAGGGAAAAAATTGAGTTTTATACCTATTGCAGAAGCAGGTGGTTGTCGGATGGTACATCTACCAATTGCATGGTCTGCTAATGATAAAGAAATTATTCTTGAAAAACTAAACCCAAGTTCTTGTGGATCTGAGCCTAGCTCATCATATAGTTATTTTACTATCTCAGCTGAAGGTGGTGATGTGGAAAGCTTGGCTACTGATGATGCTCTTTTTACTACAGATTATGATTATGTTATTTATACTGAAAATAGTTTAGAATCCCCTTCATTTTGTGGCCCGACTGACAATAATAATGGGAAAATTGTCTTAAAAGATATTGAGGATGGAAGTGTATCAACTCTTCTTGAAGAGCCTAATTCAAATTATCATTTGTTGAAAATTGAAGGTGTAACTTTGGAATATAAAGTGACTCCATTTATTCCAGATGAACTTGGATGTGGAGAGTTGAATGAAGATAATTCAGAGTTAAAATCGATTGAGTTATTTTCACAATTGGAATCGGACAGCCCAAAAAACATAGATTTCTCTGCATATGTTGATGAGGATTGGGGGAAATGTGGAGTTGAAGAAGTGAAAGCTAATCTTGAGAAAAATCCTATTGAAAATGTTCATCCTGATCAAATCACTGACTGTTATTTTATAGGAGATATGTATTTTGCTTTTGTTAGTCAGCCAAATAATTGGACAGCCTTATCAACTGTTCGAGATTGGGAATCGAGTGGGAACAAGGCTTGGTCCGGTCTTCTATATCAAAATGTAAATGGGCCATTTGAAGTTTTTTTTGAAATTCCACAAGAAAATTACAATCCGATTGGCTTATATTTAGAAAAGGAGAGTTTGGTTTTGGATACTGCTGATGACTCAGGTGGAGGAAGTGGGGAAGGCCGCCTTTTAACTTTCAGATATTCTTTTGCAGGTGTTGTTGATGAACTTCTTTATCAATGGACTGCTGAGAAATGTACTTCTTATTATATTCCTGAAAATTATGTGAAAGATTCGAAAGAGTGTGATACAGTGTCAAACTATAAATAATAATTCAATATGAGTGAAACAAATCCTACTCATTTCCAATCTATGTATGATGGAGATAAAGAAGTAGATATTTTGTCACGTCGTACTGGGGATGTTTTAACTATATTGCCTTTAGAAATGTATGCCGGCGCGCGGTTAAAAAAATTATTGGGACGAGAATATTTAGGTGATGATGAGACAATAAAGGCAGCTTTAGAAACTAATACTGCGCGAAAAAATCTTGAACCGGATGAGGCTTTGACACTTAGGAGGAGAAATGCCAAGTCAAGACTTCGACAGCTGGATTATAAAATAGATAATAATAGAAAATTATGTGAAAGATTCAATTCAATAATAGAAAGGGCACATCAGGATAGGGGCGCTTATTTGCAACATGTATTGGATTCAATGAAATTAGGTGAAGTAACTATTGGTGCTGGAGCTATGATGCAAATCCTTCAAGGGTTAAATGAATCTTGTAATGAACGTGCAAGGCCAAATCAGATTTTTCAGGTTTTGAAGTCTGCTTTGAGTCGTTTTGCTATTCGAGATCCAGAAGGAGCGGAGGATTATTTAAAGCGTTTAGGCGCGCCTGATGTAAATCAATTTTCACTCATTTTTCCGGATAGTCATAAAAATGAAGAGCGTAAAGCCTTTAACAGACTTATGTCATTGTCGAATGATGCAACTTCGGGTGTGACTATGGATTCAGCTGGCTTTTATTATGATGAAAGGGAGCATATTCAAGAAAAAGCTACTTTGGCATCGGAGCTTACAGAAGTGGAGAAAATTATGAGTAAGATGAGGGCACTTCCACCTCGAACTGCTATTATGCCGGTGATGCAACTTAGAGAAATGGAAACACTTGAATCGCCCTCTGAGGATTTAGATCTAATTTTGGCGGAGTTTAGTACAGAGGTTAGAAAAATATTAAAACTCAGTGAGTTGCCAGAACATCTTTTCAGTTTTGAATTGGGTTTACTTGTTGCTGATCGATTTAAAAGACAAATGGTGAAAATACTTGGGCGTAAAAGAAAGCCTGAGCCGGTTCCTACTCAAACTCCTGTTAGATTGAAAATTGCGGCTGAAAGAGTACCGGATAAATTTAGATTCGACCCTACCGAAGGTTATGTGGGTAAATCAGGAGAAGTAATTGCAGAGCCGGGTTGGGAACAGCGTTTTGATCCTATTCCCGAGACTGAACCAACCGGAGTTTCTATGAGAGAACAGTTTTGTATGACGAAACCAGATCCTAAGGCGTATGATCCTGATAAACAATAATCTTAATCATGAAAATATAAAATGAGTATCATTAGAAAAGAAAAAGATTTGCCGAAAGAAATGCAGGAGCTCTTGGGATCACATTTTAAACCGAACGAGCGAAAAGATGTTTGGTATGTTCGTAGTTCAATGAATCCTCAGAGTTTGATTAATGTAGCTTTTTACATGTTTTTACCATTCACAATTGCTGCTCTCATTCTATTTCTTGGAGTTTCTTACTCAAGCTTAACAAAAGAATTTAGAAGCGAAGGATTTTTCATTGCTCTGTTGATTTTTCTTTTTGTTGCCGGAATGCAGTCAATAATCTATTTATTTGTGAGAAAATATAAAAAACTGAATGAGAAAATTGCTTCTGGTGAAAGAAAGTTTGGTTTATGGGTGTCTTCGGCTTACATTATGTCGAACGATCATAATGTTGGTATCGAATGTGTTGAGAAAAAAGAAATCGAATCAATGTATATTTATCATAGTGGTACGCCGAGAGTTGATATGGTGATTCTTGTCACAAAAAATAAGCAAAAACTTATGGTTGTTGCAGATTGGTTGACTGGTTATTACAATCGAGTTGAGCTTTTGAAAGAACATTTGCAGAAATCTATCTTTGGATAATCCAGCAGCGATGTAAATTCGCATTCGCAAAATCAGGAGCAATCCACTTGGTTTCTTCTGTAATTTTACATGGTAGAAGTTTTTTCTTATCCATCATAAAATCACGACAGTTATTTGAGAATAGAATAATGCCATCCGGTCTTAGTAATTCCAGCGCCGCGTTTAATAGGGCAGGGTAGTCGCGCGCCACCGAGAAAGTGTCGCCTTTGTTTTTACTAAAAGTCGGCGGATCGATAATTATGATATCGAAATCGAGTTTTTTCCGTTTTGCATATCTGAAAAATTCAAGTGTATCCATTTTATAGACCCAGTTTTTTTCTTCACTTTGCTCGTTAAGCGCAAGGTTTCGTTTAATCCATTCACAGTAAGTTTTTGAAAGATCAACACTGTGAGTTTTTGTGGCTCCACCTGCTGCGGCATAAATTGAGAATGATCCTGTATAGGCGAATGTGTTAAGTACTATTTTATCTTTGCTCATTGATTCGATGTAGTGGCGCGTTTCTCGGTGGTCTAGGAAAAGTCCTGTGTCGAGGTAATCTGAAAGATTTAGTAGAAATTTGTGACCGTATTCTTCGACGGTGGTTTCTACTTTGGGTGATTCACCGGCTGGAACACCCGCGCCTCTACCACTTCTATCCTTGTAGAAAAACTCGGTGATTTGAAGAAGATCTTTGAGCTCGGCTTCAATTTCTTCAATCATGTCAGCCGGAATATCTGCAAACATGTGAATGACCGCTTTATCTTTATAGATATCAATTGCGAGCGGAAATTCCTCACAATTATAAAGTCTGTATGCCTCAATTTGATTTTTTTCGAGGTATGGTTTGAGGCGGGCGAGTGAAGCTTGGAGTGCGGATTTCATTTTTTTGTTTTCAGAAATAAATCTGCGATTTTGTCCATTTGTTTCTGAATGGATGGAGTCACCTCAATTATTTCTGATTCACTAATTAAAACTAAATTTTCTTTCATGTGCATGATATAAACATATTTCTTATGATTTGGAAAGGCTTTACCCGGAAAACCTTTTTTCCATAACCTTCAGGTTAATCGAATGCGCAATCTCATGGTGTTCTTTGCAGAGTGGAGCAAGATAGTTTGGATCGTGCCTGTGTGAAAGCGCGAAAGTTTGAGTGTGGTGGATAACAACGGATGGCTTTTTACAGGTTGTAATTGAGCATTTTGTGCCAAATTCTTTCTTGTTTAATTTCTTTGTTTTTGCTGGAACAGGGCGAGAAGTTGCAGGTCCAACTGGTATCGCTTTCTCTTCTGCAATTTCTTCTTCTCGTTTGTTAAGCGCGGCTGTGATTAACTCGTTGATGTCGATTCCTTTCGTTTGAAGCTCTGTCAGACGTTGACGTACTTCTTCGTTAAGTTCTAATCCGTGCACGTGCACACTTTTTACTTCGATTTGTGGCTTATCTAAGCCATTCTCTTTTTCATCTCTCACAAAAGTTTCAATAGCTCGGTTGCTTAGTATCTTAGTTGCATTCACAAGTTTTTCTTCATTTTCCGGTGTTGCAATAGCAGCAATTCTTAATAACTTATTAATACTTACTTCACCGGATGATAAAAGTTCTTTCAGTTTAGGTAAACTCTCAAACTTCTTGTCTAAATTTAGTGCTCTTCTAACTTGTTCTTCAGATAATCCGCCAAACTTTGCTGCGAATTCGAAAATAGAACTGCAGTTTTTCTTTTCATACAGTTTACGTTTGTTAATCTCCGCAAGTAGGCCGGTAAATTTATATCTCCAGTGCAATAATTTTTTGCCATATAATTCAGCGGCCTCCAATAGTTCTTTATCGTTCATTTTTTTGTGGGTTAAATTAAAAAAAGTATAGCAAAAATACACGAATTTAACAGAGTAAAAAGCGCAAATGAGCTAGACATTTGCGTAGGTGAGTGTGCACTCGTAATTCGCAATAATCATCACAAAAAATCGTAGAACCTGGAGCCACCTGCCAGAGTTGAACTGGCGACCTTAACATTACGAATGTTCTGCTCTACCAACTGAGCTAAGATGGCTTATTGTCTGCCATTATACAATGTGTGTGATTTTTTGTAAGTGGTGTACGATGTGAATATGAAGAAAATAATTTTAGCTTTAGTACTACTTTCGGCGTGTAATTCTCCAGTTAAGCTTGAACCTCGTGTTGAGCCGCCGGTTGTCGTTGTGCCTCCAACTCCAGTGGAAACTCTAGAAACTTACACATATTTGCCTTATAACTTTGAATTTAAATATTCAGATGATTTTGACTTTGGATCGCCACAATACGGTGGATTAGAGGAGAAAATTGTTGAACTTATGATATCTGGCTCGGCTTATCCTGATACAAATTTTGGAGATGCGGCTTTTACTGTTTCAGCAAATTATCCAAAAAAACCTGAAGATTGTTTTAACCCTATAATTCAGCGAGTTAGTGATGAGGGAGAAGAGATAATAAACGGTATTAATTTTACTAAATGGACCGAAATTGGTGCAGCTGCTGGAAATCATTATGAAGAAAGAGTTTATAGAACAATGCATGATAAATTATGTTTGGAACTTCGTTCGACTATTCACACCACGAATATCGGAAATTACGATCCTGGAACTGTGACTGAAATCGACGAAAAGCCTATCTGGGATAAGCTAGACTCGGTTCTGCAAACTTTTAAATTTACTCAACAAAAGTAATCGCGATTCCTTTTTTATCTGCACGACCGGTTCGGCCGATTCGGTGAACGTAATCTTCGTAACTTTCTGGAGCGTCGAAGTTGATAACGTGAGTCACATTTGGAATATCTAATCCACGAGCTGCAACGTCTGTCGCTACTAGGATTTTTGCACGGTTTTCTTTGAAAAGATCGAGAGCTTTTTGACGTTTTGCTTGAGGTTTATCACCGTGGATTGAAACCACAGCGTAACCTTTATCTTTAAGTGAACGTTCGATACGGTCAACTCCACGCTTTGTTCGGCTGAAAACCAAAACCTTAGTGAATACTGTGTTTTGTTTCAAAAGATTGAAAAGTACATCTGTTTTGTTCCCGTCTCGTCCGATTTTGATAATATCTTGATCAACATTTGCCGCTGTATCCTGTTTTTTCACGGAAACAGTTATTGGTTCTTTTAAGAATGAGTGAATTAGGGCTTTAACTTCAGTAGGAAGAGTTGCACTGAAGAATAATGACTGTCGTTCTTTTGGCATTGCTGCCAAAATCATTCGAACATGTTTGATGAAACCCATGTCTACCATTCGGTCCGCCTCATCTAAAACAAGGTGAGTGTATTGCGCCAAGTTGATTGCGTTTCTATCTTTCAAATCCATAAGTCGGCCCGGAGTAGCAATCAAAAATTGAGGATTTCTTCTTAAATCACCAATTTGTCTTCCAATTGAAAGTCCACCCACACAAACTACTGACCAAAGCCGTAAATCACGGGCAAAAGCCAAGAATTCATCTTGAATTTGAGTTGCAAGTTCACGAGTAGGAGTCAAAATAAGCACTCGCATTTTTGGATCAGCTACTACTTTGTGAATCAATGGAATCAAGAAAGCAGCAGTTTTACCTGTTCCAGTATTTGCAATTCCTAAAACGTCCTTACCCAACATAATATGAGGGATAGTTTGATCTTGAATTGGAGTCGGAGCACCGTAACCTTTTCTCAAAATATTCTGTTTTAAGACAGGATGAACCTCCATTTCGGAGTAATAGAAACTAGGTTTGTAAATTTCTTCTTTCACTTGAAGTTCAGCTTTCTTAACAAAAAGTGCTGGATTTAATCGAGAAACACCTCTTTTTGGAGCTCTACTGCTTGATTGTCTGTGTGTATGTTGCCGTGCTGATGCGTGCTGGGGGGATGAGTTTCTGAACATTGTTTAGATTAAGTCGGCCTACTCTATAATATAAATTAAATTAAGTCAAGGCTAATAAGTTGAATCTGTTTTGTCTAAAATTTTTATAGTCAGTAAACTATCTGCGTGAATTATTGGCTTTTAAAAACCGAAGCGTCAAAATACTCTTGGAATGACCTTGTTCGAGATAAAAGTATTTTTTGGAATGGAGTTAGAAATTATCAGTCACGAAATAATCTAAAGGCTATGAAAATTGGCGATCTAGCTTTCTTTTATCACTCTGTTGATGAGAAGAAAATTGTTGGTGTGGCTCGAATTGTGCGAACTGCTTATCCTGATAAAGATGATCCGGCTTGGGTGATGCTTGATATTGAGCCTGTGAAAAGTTTAAAAATCCCGGTCACACTCGAGATGATCAAAAATTGTGCCGATTTGAAGGATATGGCAATGTTAAAACAGTCGAGGTTATCTGTTTCTCCTGTTCGCAAAGAGGAATTTCAGAGAATTTTAGAGCTCGGCGGGAGTAGTGAAACTTTTAACTGAAGAAATATTGGAGCCTTGGTGATGATACTGAATTTTGCCCATAAATGAGGCGAATTTCAGTGCGTCTTCGAGTATATTATCTTGCCGAGTAATCAGAGTGGCCATAACCATATCTCCACAGCCAACATCCATGCCTTCACAATAATCCTCACCTAATATTGCCTTAACATTAATATCTTTTTGTGAGGCAGGAACCTCGCAAATTCTTCCATTAACGTATCCTCTAATACCCTGTGCGCCTTTTGTAACGATAGTCCAATCAGATCTAACTAAATCTTTAAGTCTATCTATATTACCATCGCGGTGCAGATAATTTTGTACCATTTCTCTACCTTCAGCTTCGTTGACTTGTAAAATTTTTACTCGGCCTTTGAGCGATTTCAATGTTTCAGGAGCAAGGCCTCCTTTGGCAATTTGTTTTCTCTGAGGATTCCAGATTATTCCAGTGCTCTTGTCTCTTGCAAGTGCTTCTCGTAAACCTTTCCAATAATCTTCGCCGCCAATAATTGGTGGGCTAGAACTTATAAAAACGTCAGTGTCTTTTAAATCTTGGTTCCATACTAATTTGCCAATTCCATCTGGATTTTTAATGTCAATTTTTCCAGGAATGCCTGGAACGTAAAGAACTTTTCTTGCTATTTTTTCGTCAGGAATCCCAAAATGAGCACTTACACCTTCTGCCTTCATTGTTTTTAAATTTTTGTAAACATTCCATTGATTGCCGCCTAAAACTCTTTTAACTCGCAGTCTTATTGTTTCGTTCAAATAGTCGAGCTCGATTGTGTCATCTTTTTCTCTTAATAGTTTTACATCACGATCGCCTTCATTATAAAGTTTGGCGAAATATCCTGCTATTGGAAAGTGGTTTCCGCCCAAATCAGGTTCAGTGTGTAAATCTTCCACGACACCCCATGGATTGATATCTATTAACGTTCTGCGCATATATTTTTTATGGAACGCAATTTAGCGTTTTTTTCTCTGAATTTCAATGTTATAATTTGCGAACTATGAAATATTTGATATTTGGAAAAGGCTACATCGGTAACAAGTTTAAGGAATTTTTGGGTGAAGAGGCTATGCTTTCTGATGTGAGGCTCGAGGATTATTCTGCGGTTAAGACTGAGTTAGAGAAAGTGCGACCTGCAGTCGTTATAAATTGTGCAGGAAAAACCGGTAGGCCAAATGTGGATTGGTGTGAAGATCATAAAACCGAGACACTTTTTTCTAATGTGACTGCGCCTTTGATTTTAGCTCGTGCAAGCCAAGAATTGGGAATTTATATGGTGCATGTGGGAAGTGGATGTGTTTATGAGGGTTATAAAAATGGGGAAGGTTTTAATGAAGATGATGCACCGAATTTTTTCGGAAGTTTTTATTCAAAAACAAAGGCTTGGAGTGAAGCGATGATGAAAGAGTTTCCAATCCTTCAATTGCGGCTTCGAATGCCATTAGATGGAGAGCCTGGTGAGAGAAATTTCATTACAAAAATAACAAAGTATCCAAAAGTTATTTCGATTCCGAATTCCGTGAGTGTTATTGATGATTTTTTGCAGGTTGGAAAGGCATTGATTGATAAAAAGGCGACTGGAATTTATAATGTGACAAATGAGGGCACTATAAATCACCAGGAAATTCTCGACATGTATAAAGAAATTGTTGATCCTTCTTATAATTATGAACTTTTCTCTGTTGAGGAGATGGAAAAAATTACAAAAGCAAAGAGATCAAATTGTGGTCTGTCTACAAAAAAACTTGAAGCTGAAGGAATAAAAATTCGACCTGTAAAAGAGGCGGTTCTAGATTCACTTTACAAATACAAAGAAAACTTGGAGAAAGCTAAAGCGGCGTGATATATTAGGTACATGCCATCCTTAAGAAAAAATTTAGTTTTGCCAGATGTCTCAAGATATTTTTTGATTTCAGCTGTGCTTGTGGTTACAGGGCTTTTGCTTTGGGTGGTTTCACCTTTTTTTGATGTGATTGTTTATGCACTTTTAATTACTGTTATTTTTTCTCCTCTCCACAAGTTATTCTTGAAAGTTTTATCTAAGCACGAGTCAACTGCGGCCGCGATAAGTACTATTTTAGTACTTATGATTTTCCTTATACCATTAACGCTTTTTATTCTTTTTATTGGACAAGAGGCTGTATCTGCATATGAATTGATTGAGTCAAGGGCACTAAGTTTTGATATCTCAAATATAGATGCAGAGCAATTCCAGAAATATCCATTAGTCGGCCCTTTTCTTGATAATCTAAATGAAAAATATAATCTAACAAGAATTTTAAAAAATCTTAATATTGATATTGTTGGAGTCATTAAAGATGCAATACAAACCGTTAGTTCATTTTTAGTAGGTCAAAGTGCAAATTTTGCAAAAGGTTTGGGTGATTCTTTTATACAGTTTATTTTGATAATGACTACCATTTTCTATTTCTTTAAAGATGGGAATCGTATTAAAGCTTACGTGAAAGTTTTGAGTCCTTTGCCAATTAAATATGAGAATGAAATTGAATCAAAATTGAAAACTACAATTTATGGAATTGCTGTGGGTGGATTTGGATCTTCAATTGTTCAGGGTGTTATTGGAGCAATTGGTTTACAAATTGTTGGCGTTCAATATATTGCGTTTTGGGGTACAATGATGGCTTTTGCTTCACTTGTTCCATATATAGGTGCTTCAATCATTTGGATTCCAATTTGTATCGGTTTATTGATGAATGGAAGTGTTAATAGTGCTATATTTTTGTTTGTTTGGGGATTTATTTTAGTTTCAACAGTTGATAATTTTGTTAAGCCATTCATGATTGGAAAAGAGGCTAACATGCACCCACTTGCCACTTTCTTGGTAGTTATTGGCGGTTTATTTGTGTTCGGATTGAAGGGTATTGTGTTCGGGCCGCTCATTTTGAGTTTAGCTCTAACGATTTACCATATTTATCGTCTTGAATATAAAGAGATTTTAAAAATTTAATATATGTCAAAAAATTCGACGCCAATTTGGAAATTTATATTAATAACAGCCTCAATCATTACCGGTTCTTGGGGACTTGGTTATTTGTTGGCGATGGTTCTATTTAGATAGAATTTCTTTTTGCAAGCTCCCAGAATGTTCTGAGAATTACAGCAGTTCCACCGAATTTTATTGTTGAGCTTGGTTTTTCAACCCAGCCAGTTCCACCAATATCAATATGAGCCCAGTTTGTTTTTTCAACGAATTGTTGAAGGAATGCTGCTCCCATTGTTGCACCGGCACGAACACCATCAGTGGCATTTTTTGTATCGCTAATTTCGCCCTTTGTTGCTTCAACGAAATCCTTGTCCATTGGCAAGACCCACATTCTTTCTTTTGCATCTTTTGCAGAATCCATAATTTCTTTAATGAAATCTTCATTGTTGCCCATAATTCCGCTTATGTGATAGCCCAAAGCTACAGTTACTGCTCCTGTGAGAGTCGCAACATCCACCATTTTCTGTGGCTTGAATTTGTCTTCGGTGAAGGCAAGTGCATCTGCCAAAACAAGTCGGCCTTCTGCATCAGTATTTAGAACTTCGATAGTTTTTCCGTTGTAAGCTTTTAAGATGTCGCCAGGGTGCATTGATCTATCTGAAACTGCGTTTTCCGCCATTGCCATAACTCCCACAAAGTTTCCCTGAAGTTTTGATCGAGCAATTATTATCATTGTTGCTAGAACTGTGATTGCACCTGCAAGATCGAGTTTCATTGTTTCAATATGTCCTGTCGGTTTAATGTTAAGTCCACCGGTGTCAAAGGTTATTCCTTTGCCCACGAAAGCGATCGACGGAGCCTTTGCTTTACTCTTATAATTGTATTCAAGCGTGATTAAACGTGGTGGATATTCACTTCCACGACCGACTCCCAAAATTGCACCACATCCCATTTTCTTCAATTCCTTTTCATCATAAACTGTACATTTTATTCCATATTTTTTAGCTAGATCTTTTGTAAGATTTGCAACGTCGATAGTGTTTCTTGAACCTGCCGGTGTGTTAACCATGTCTCTAATAAGTTTTTGTCCTTCGTCAAAATATTCGGCGAACACAAGCGCAGCTTGCGTGTTTGGATTTTTCTCACAAATTGCTGTCAGGCTCTCAATTTTTGTTGCATCTTTATCAACTTTTTTGAATTGATTAAATTCATAATTTCCAAGAACAAAACCGTTCAAATATTCAGCGAGGTTTTTTTCGTCGATAAGTACACTAACGTGTGTGGACTTCAGGTGTTTTGCGATTGATGCGGATTTTCCCCCCGCTTTTTCATATGGTTGAATGCAATCTTTTTCAATTTTTCCCATTCCCATCAAAATCAATTTTTTATCATCACCGTAAATCACCATATTTTCGCTGCATTTTCCTGTGAAATCTTTTGCTTTTAGTCTTTTTTCAATTTGTTCAAACTCGTTTGCTGATAAAAGTTTTTTTGCTTCCGGAGAAATTTTTTCGTCTTCTTGTAATAATAAAATTAGAAGATCTGTTTTTGGTAGTGTGGATTTTAATTCAAATTTCATATGGTGGGCGTGGGTTATGCAAGTGTTGGTTCTATATTTGGCTCCTTGCTATTCCAAATTTTAAATTCTTCATCTATTTCTCTTCTGCCGTCAAAGCCGGCGTCAGTGAAATGCCAGTTTGAAACTGTTTCTTCATCACAATGCCAGCAAAGGAAAATCTCATTATTTTTGTAAAAGCTTGGAAAGTCCACAACACCTTTTCCAAAATCTTTAAATACGCAGCCAACTTGTTCAAGTTCTTGCATGTAGTGCTCAATGCGTTTTAAATTATTCTGGATTTCTTGCTCCATTTGAATTAACTGAGTCTCGCTTAAATTTTTTCCGTTTGTAATCTCAAGCTCGAGTACACTTTTTGCTGCATTCAGTTCAGTCCAGGTTTTTTGAATATCTAGGACAATAGGTTTAATAAAAATTAGTGCTTTATTTGCTTCACTTAGATCGAATGTTTTTTTCATAGTTTTGTGGGTTCTCTTTTTATAAACGTGCTGCGCACGTGGTTGTTACAAACTTTCTGCTTCTTTTAATACTTCTTCCATGTGGCCTTCAACTTTCAGGTCACGCCAAACTTTTTTTATAGTGCCGGCGGAGTCTGCCAAGAAAGTTGATCTTACGATTCCCATATATTTTTTGCCCATGAAAGATTTTTCTTGCCAGACGCCGAATGCTTCACAAAGTTTTCCATCTTCATCAGCAATTAGATCAAAATTCAGTCCATATTTTTCTTTAAATTTACTGTGAGATTTTTCTGCGTCTTTGCTCACACCAATTATTATTGCTCCGGCTTTTGCAAAATCTGATTTTAAATCTCTAAAAGTGCATGCCTCTTTTGTACAGCCAGGGGTATCGTCTTTTGGGTAAAAATATAGCACAACTTTTTTGCCGCCAATGCCGCCTACGGCGCTAGGAATTTTGTCGTCTACATCGAGCATTGAATTTGTGTTAGTATCTGTTAGCATTTTGCCTATAACAATTTATTTATGCAACACATTCAAAAAGATTTTTCACACTTGAAAGGAAAACTCGCCGGATTTTCAGATGCTCAACTTGATGCGCACTTTACTTTGTACGGCGGATACGTTAAAAAACTGAACGAAATTGAGGAGAAACTTAAGGAAGTTGATCGCGCTTTGGCTAACTATTCCTACGGCGAATATAGCGAATTAAAGAGGCGAGAGGCTGTTGCTTTTAACGGCTCTTATTTGCATGAGATGTATTTTGATAACTTGGGCGAGGGTGGGACTGCGAGCGAAGAACTTTCAGCTGCGATCATTGCATCTTTCGGTTCTATTGAAGCTTGGGAATCTGATTTGAAGGCATGTGGTGGATCAACTCCGGGTTGGGTTATTACAACTTACAACATGGTTGATAAAACTGTTCACAATTACATCATGTTTGAACACCACATCGGTCTGCCGGTTCAGCAAAAAATAATCATGGCAATGGACTGTTGGGAACATGCTTTCATGATTGATTACGGCATTAAAAAGGCTGACTACATCACTGCATTCCTGAAGAATATCAATTGGAAGGTGTTGAATGAGAGGTTTGCTGTTTAAAGCATCTTCAAGAAATCTTCTTTATCTTTAAACTCTTTGTAGCTCTGTAAAACTGCGACTGGATAGCCGCGTTTCATCAAGATTACTTTATGTTTTTTCTCTAATTGCTTGAGGACTTCGGGAACTTTTGTGCGGAATTCTGTCACTCCCATCACGACGCTGTTGTATTCTGGTTTGAACATATCGATTTTTAAATTGGGTTGATTTTACCACGCGAAACGTACAGTTAACAATACGTTCCTCCCCGGGGACAGTTTTTATCAGGTAGGGATGGTGGTGAAATGTACAGTTAAGCGTACAGATTATTCTAATTATCTTAGCGTATTCTCGCAATATCAGCCGTTCCGTATTTGAGATCCAATACCGCCTTTTTCGGTATTCCATAATGTTCATCCCATCCGAAATCGACAAAGACGGCTTTCCCACTACTAGTTATGACAATACCGCACCCATTTCTGGGATCAAGGCCAATTTTCATGCTATCGATTGTCAATTGAGGATCTAAACTGCCTAAATCATATGCCTTGAATAAATATGCATTAATTTGTTGTACTTGTTTTGCTGTTACAAAATTCTCACCATCATCATTTTTGTCAGAGTAGTGTAATAGTAGAAATTCAGCATCTTTTTTTGTTAAAAGTTTTTCTTCGGGCCAATCTAATATATTTTCCAGATTTTCTTGCTTTCGATCGGCAGCTTCAGCTTTTTTCATAGACTCCTGTCTCTTTTTCCCCTCTCTTCTCTTTTCTCTCCATTCTTTTCGCTCCTCCCGTCTCGCTTCTTCCTCTGCCTTCATTAGCTCTTTTTGTTTAATAGCATCCAGTTTCTCTTCTTTTGGATCTCTCGGAGTTCGTTCTTCGCTTGTATCGGTATTTTGGGAGCCTCCTTCAGGCAATAGTCGTCTGGACATAGGATTTTTTGTTATTAAATCTTACTATTCTAACATACCCCCCCACTCTGTCAAATGCTTGTACTTGAATTCTACCAATTTGAAATCTTTTTTTGATCTGGCTAGCTAGACTTAAAATATTCAGGAATAATTCAGGATTATTGCTATTTGTTTATGCTAGACTTTTTATTCGTAAAAAAAATATGCAAAATAATCGGCTTAAAACTTCAACAGTTAAAGGAACAAATTATCCTGAAATTTATAAAAAAGCTTTTAACTTTTATAAAACTATTAAGGCTAAATCAAAACGCAGACCATATGTCCGGTCCAAATATTTCGAAAATCAAAAGATATTTTTAGAATTATTTTGGATTCATTTACATCAAAAAAATAAAAATGAAAGGGAGAGAAGAGTTTCTCTTTTTCCTGTAGCTGTTGAGTTTATTTCAAATTCAAAATCTGAGCCTATACTGACAGCTAAAGGTGTTAAATCCTCGGAAATTTTTTATAGATTTACTGCCGTTACTAAAGATAATCAGATATTTTTTATTCAAATCAAGGAAAATAAAAAGTCAGGACAGAAGTGGCTGATGTCGATTTTCCCTGAAAAATGAAAAAAGTCACCGCGGTGTAGCTCAGACGACTACGATGCCGTAACTTTTTCTGCCACTATTTTCTCAAATAATTTTTGTGTGGTCAATAGAACTGCAGTCGACTGCACTACTTCACCTCCCAAACAACCTTCTCCTGAAGGCGACCTGGAACGGTGAAGCCGGAAGCTTTTTTGTGGCCGCCGCCGCCGAGCAGGCTGGCGATTTGGGTTAGGTCGATGTCTTCGTTTTGTGTGCGGAGCGAGCCTTTGATATTGCCTTTCATGTCTTCTGTTAGGAGGACGCAGAAACGGGAATTTGGAACGGAATTTATGTAATTTATTAAACCGGAAAGATCTTCAGGTTCGGTTTTTTCCTCGAGAAAATCGCGTTCTGTGATTGCGGCAACTACGGCGTTTTTACTGTTCATACTCACGCGTGAAAGTGCGCGACCCCAAAGGCGTAGTTTACTAATGCTACTTGTGTGAAATTGCTCTTTAACACAACGCTCGTGGTCGGCGCCGTGGGCTTTTAGACGCGCTGCAATGCGATATGTGTCGGCGGATGTGTTTGAGTGCATGAAAGAGCCAGTATCGTAATAGAGGCCGTGCAAAAGATCAGTTGCGCAATCTTTTGAAATGCCCCAGCCACAGTAAGTGAAGAAAAGGTAAAGAATGAAACAAGTGGCAGGCGCTTGATCCATCACAATGTTCACGTTTCCGAAGAAATCGTTGCTTGGGTGATGGTCGATGTTAATAAGTGTAGTTTTGCTGCGGTCGAGAAGTTCAGGTTTTTTCAGATGAAACTTCATCAATTCGTGTGAACCGCAGTCAACGGTCACAATTAAATCGTAGTCGGCGGAGTTGAAGTCGTTTATGTAGCCTGAGGCATTTTTCAAAAAAACACAATTTGATGGCACAGGATCAGCGCATGCGGATTGAACTTTTTTGCCCATTGCTTCCAGAGTTTCTTTCATCGCTAAATTCGCTCCCACGCTATCGGCATCAGGGCTGCGATGAGAAATTATAAGAATATTATGAGCTGCATTTAGCAGATCTTTTGCCTTATCAAATTCAGCTTGAGGGATTTTTGAATTCATGGGGTCTATTGTCCCATTTCAATTATCTGTTGCCAAGCGTTTTTTGTCCCGGCTTCCAGTCTGCTGGGCAAGCATCGCCGGTTTGGCAGGCCTGAAGTAGCCTTAAAATTTCGCCGATATTTCTACCGATTGCGGTTTCATTAACGTGCGCAGCACGCAATTTCCCTTGAGGATCTATGATGAAAGTTCCACGGAGTGCGATGCCTTCGTTCTCGAGTAAAACACCGTAATTTCGAGAGATTTCTTTTGTGATGTCAGATAGCATCCCGAAGCGAATGTTTCCGATCTCTTTTTTCCAGGCGCGGTGCGAGTGAACACTATCAACTGACACGGATAAAATTTCGGTTCCCGTCTCGATGAATTTGTCGTATGACATATCTAGCGATGTGATTTCGGTTGGGCAGACTGATGAGAAATCGAGTGGGTAGAAAAATAGCACTAGCCATTTGCCGGCATAGTCGGAAAGAGATACTTTTTTAACCTCGTCTCCAAACAATCCTTCGGCGCTGAAATCTGGCGCTTGCTGTGAAACTTTCGCTGACATTTTCTATTTGGTTAATTTTTGTGCTGAAACATATTCAAAAGCCATATACGCCGCTTTTACGCCTTCTGCAACCCCAACTATGGCTTGCTTCCACTCAGTATCGCTCACATCACCGGCCGCATAAAAGCCCGGAACGTTGGTTTCGCTCATAACATTTATCAGTATTTCGCCCTTTTCATTTTTCGCTACGCCAAGTTCATCAACCATGCTAGTAAGTGGAATTCTACCGATTTCGACGAAGACTCCTTGAGTTGGCATTTCGCTAATGCCGCCTGCGGCGCTGTCTAGCTTAACTTTTGTTACGCTCTGATCTCCCATAATCTCAGTGAGCTGCGTTTTGTAGATCACTTTGATGTTTGGAGTTGCTTCCATTCGCTTAAGATTTATTGGTTCTGGCCGCAATTTTTCTCCACGGTAAATTATTGTTACATCTTTTGCGTGACTAGCTAAAACTAAAGATTCTTTCACTGCGCTGTCTCCGCCACCAATCATGATCACGCTTTTGCCTTTGAAGAAAGGAGCGTCGCAAGTTGCGCAGTATGAAACGCCGCGTGCAGAGAATTCTTGTTCTCCAGGAATTCCTAATTTTCTGTATGTTGTTCCGGTTGCTAGTAGAACTGTGCGTGCTTCGAATGTTTCTTTCCCTGAAGTCACTTTAAAAACATCGCCTTCTTTTACGATTTTTGAAGTTCTGCTACCAATTTTCATCTGAACATCATTGGCTTTTGCGTGGTCTATAATGTGATCTGCCAATTCCTGACCGGAAAGGGAAGTGAAACCAGGGTAATTTTCAACTAGGTGAGTTGTTGTGATTGTGCCACCCAAGTTTTCAGAAAGTAGAAGTACTTCCATGTTGTATCTGCGTGCGTAAATAGACGCGGCAAGGCCGGCGCAACCTCCTCCCACGATAATCATGTCGTAAAGCATATTATGAGTTTTTTAATTCTTTAAGCATTTTGGCGAACCTGTTTGGTAGAAGATTTTCCTCAATTTTTCCGTCGAGCATGATTGTTGCAAGCGGTCCGTTGGGCTTACAAAACATCACGTTCGGCGCGTTCTCACAATTACTCATGCAGCCCGCTTTTTCAAGCCGAAATTTACCATCTTCACTTGTGTCTCCCGCTTTTATCCCCAAAATATCCTCAGCTTTTTTCAGGTTATCAAGACCGAAATTTGCCGCGCATGAACATCCACAACAAATTTTAATTATATGCATCATGCTGCTTGTTTTTTCAAGTTGCTGAAGTATTCACGTTTCATTAATCTTTTACCTACTTTTTCTTTCATTGTACCTGAATTCTTGACCACCGCACTTTTACCTGCGGAGATTTTCATATTTCCTAGCAACATTTCCATGACCCTTTTCACTAATATTTCTTTCTGCTCTTCTGAAAGATCATCAAGCATTTTGCCGACGTTTCTTTCCTGATCAGTGCCGTCTTCTTTTTGAACATTAATTTCAAAGCCATAGCGTGCTCGTTTAACTCTTTCCATGGCTTTAGAGTCACCACGTTTTAATTCTCTGGCATCAACATCTTGGCGTTGTGTTGCAATCATTGCCGAGTTAAATACAAAACCTTTTTCCCAAGCCAAGTCAGCTTCTTTTGCAGCTTTCACTTTTGTTTTTTCTCTCGCAGTATGCACGTCTTTTTCTTCCTCGGCACCTTCATCAAGTCTTATCCATTTCTTGAAATCTCTCTGGTACACCTCTTGTTGACTTTCATTATGCATCTTCATACTCTCATCTTTTAGGCCAACTCTTTTTCTAGTCAAATTTATAAGATTGGCTGCTTCAGCTTCACCTTCCATCTCACTATCATCAATAAATTCATCTAGCATTTTTGCTCCATCGCTGCTTTCGAGTTCGTCTCCAATATCGTCGAGATATCCTTCATCATTATTTGCCGCCAAATCGAAAGGATTGTCGTGACCTGTTAGTTTTGCATCTTTTGCTTCTTTTAGCATTTTGCTTCTATCTTGGCTATTTGCATCCATAAATGTTTCATCATCACGCATTTTGTCTGGTAGATCTTGATATTCTTTAATTACTTTTTCTCTTTCTTGGATTTCAAGTTTTAAAGATTCGACCTGGCCGGATTGTCCGTTGAGGCTCATTTTTTGCATTTTTCGAGTTTCATTTTCAATTTCAAACTTGCTGAATAATGCAACGCCATCTACCTCTTTCAGGAGAGAATTGCCAGCATCTGCAATATTTATGTTGTCGTTTGTCACTGCTGACTCCAGTGTATCCATATAACTTTCAAGCTGGTGCCTTCGCATTTCTTTCACCATAGTTTTTAGCTTTTCCTGCATTTCAGGCTTTGCTTTTTGAATCAGAGCCTGTGATTTCTCATAAAGTGCTTTTCGTTTTTGAATATGATCAGGCAACAAGTTCATTGCAGAATCCATTTCTGCAAAATTTTCTAATTTCGCAAAGTAGTCTTTATATTCCACAAGTGCCCCAGGTTGACCATTTATATCTTTACCACCAAAATATTTCGCATTTGCAGATAGAGTTTTATTATAATTTTCGACTCGTTTTTTATATTCTGCACTTACTTCTGCAACAAGAGGAGCAGTTTCTTTTTTCGTGCCGAGAGTATTTCTTCTTTCTTTGAAAGCCCTTTGAAGAGCTTCAGGCATATTCATAACAGGTTTCATTGCAACCATCACTTTTCCAAGCAAGGCTTCTTTTGAGCCCACAAGCCCTAAAGTTGGCAATAGAGCCATATATTCTTTGAATACAAGCGGGTTTTGCTCCTTCAACATCACTAATTTATTCCTGAAACGTCTTCGTGGTACAAGATCTTGATCTATTGTTGAAAGTACTGTCGTCATATTCATGTCGTTATCTGCAAGCGAAAGTTTGTCGAATCTTGAGAGCAAACTTTTATGCTCGAAATTAATGAATTCTCTTTCGGCATCATCCATAGGTTCAAATAGCCCGCTATCTGCTAATTTTCCTCTGTACCACTTTTTTGCACTATTCTTCATTTCTTCTTCAGTTTCGTGAAGTTCTCGTCCATCTCTTACTTTTTTTATTTTGCCAATACGTCTCTCTTGAGGAAGACCTGTTGCATCTTGAAATTTTTTCAGACTGTCGGCAATTTTGTCTCTTTTCTGTTCTCCGGCGTAATCTAGCTTGCCCCAGCCACTTTCTTTGCTTTGTTCCATTTTCATCAAATCTGCACGACTTAGTTCATGATCTTCCATCTGATCATCATCATGTGCTCTATTTTGCATTTCGCTCATAGTTTTTTGGTTAGGAGCGCCCTTATAGTAGTGAATTTTTTTATTAAGACAATACCATTTGCTTGCGCTTTCTGTACTCTACAACAAGCCAACAAGCAGCGGCAAGCATTGCCGCCAAGATTTCCCAAATCAAGTAGTTTTTTGTGGGTTTTTCGCTACTCTGTAAAAGTTCGCTGTAAGTGACTTCGTAAATGTCGCCGGCCTGAACTGCGCGAATTAGAATTTGATTCCCGATCGTGAAAACGAGCTGATCAAGTTTTTGATTTTTGGTTTTGAAAGTCCACTGAGAAATGCCATCAAAGATTGTTACAACGCCCTCGCTGTAATCTGTTACTTCACCTTTAAATTGCATCCAGATTGGGTTCTGTTCTCCCGGACTTGGCTCGGTCCAAGTCCAAATTTCAGTAATTTTTTGTCCTAGCGAGTCCAAACTCGCTTGTTCGGTCTGCATTTCTTCAATTTCGATTTTTGAATATGATTGATCTTCGATAGAACTATCATATCCAATACTGTCCATTGTTTCGCCAGTGTAATCTTTCAATTCGACGGTTTCGCCATTGTTGTTTAGCGCGATTCCGGTTTCGCTGCGATATAAAATAAGAGTTGCTCCTGCTAAAATTAAGGTGTTGTCAGGAAAAACATATGGTTTTTTGCCATCATCAATAATCCAGTTACCTAAATTTACATCTACTGAACTTGTATTTGTAATTTCTATCCACTCACTTTCTTGATCACTTCCTTCAGGATTTGGGAAAACTTCGCTGATATTTACTGATTCTGAAAGATCACCGTTCACGAAGCTTGTTTCGCTTTGTTTGGAGTCTTCAGTGGTGCCGACGATATTGTCTGCTTCTGGTGTTGAGCTTGAAGTCCAAACCCAAGAGTTGCCAATGAGAGCATAGCTTTCGCCCTCTTTTGAATCTGTATAATCAATTTGATATAGAATTTCTTTATTTGCGCCAAGTAATCTAACGCTATCACCACCATTATTTAGGGAAATTTTGCTATCTTCAACTGAAATTACAAGATAGCTCTCGACGCCCAAAGTGCCACTTAATTTGTAAGGATCACTTCCTCCATCTGCGTCGTCCAAATAGAGTCCTGATAGATTTATATCTTCTGTGGAAGGATTATAAAGTTCTATCCATTCACTGGTTGAATCAGAGCCTTCTGGATTTGGAATCAACTCTGAAATTATTGGTAATTTTGTTGGTGTTGTTTCCACGACTACGGTTCCACTAGAAGTTTCTGTTGAAGCCAGTGTTACAGGAGCATTTTTATAAATTATTTCACCTTCATTGCTGGTTGAGTAACTGAGAGTATCAATTAAAATTCCGCTTGTGGTCTTTAATGTAGCAAGGTCACTGCCGTTATTTAATTGGAAAGGGAAGGAGTCTACTTTTAAACTTTGCCCAGCGGAAATTTGACCACTCATTGCCCAGGGTTTTGCTGTTCCGTCTTCGAGAGTATAATTTGCCAGATCGATTTTTGCTGAATCATTATTTTTTATTTCTACCCATTCTTTCTCGCCAGTTTTGGGTGATGGGTAGAGGCTGCTTATCTCAAGCTTTGTTGAAATGGGAACAATGCCGCCTACAGCGCTAGGACATTCCTCTGCAAAAACAGTTGGGAATGAGAGCATTAAGAAGAATATTAAAATTTTGCGCATATAATTGGGTTAAATTACATGGCAATGATGCACCCTAGTTCTGAATTAGTCCTGAATTATTCCTGCAATAATTCAGGGTGTTTTTGAAGGAGCTCCGCTTCTGTTGGAATATAAATAAGATGGTTTCCTCGAACATCGTCATAAACAATAATTTCCAAATATTTATTAATGAAATCAGTTATTGTATTTACTTTTTTAACTAGTGATCCTTTCGGATCATTCCCGATTGTGTTTGTGTGAGTATCATAAAGTAAAAATTTGATATTATTTTTCTCAAAAATCTGAATAATTTTAACTGGGTTTCCGTCATAACTAAGGAATGTACAATAGAAGATATCTAACAATTGATCGTCATAAGTTCGTCCAAAAAAACCTGGAATATAAAATCCGTAAGGAGTTCCAACCTTGTAAACAAGGCCTTCATGTTCTTTTAAGTAATTTTGAATTTCATCTGCAAATGGGAAGATATTCTCCTGTACATCTTGATATGTAATTTTCCCGGCATTATTAAGTAGCAGCACTGCATTCCCAAAATTATTTAATCGAGTGTTTAATGCAAGAATTCCCCAAGTTAAAAAGCTCACTAAAATGATGAAGCGACCAAAAGCATTTTTATCAAGTTCATTGAATGCAAGCACCATTGCAATCGCAGCAAAAGTTAAAAGTGGGAAACCATACCAAATTACTCCATTCGCTCTAACCAACCAGAAGAACCCGTATATGATTGCAAAGAACAGTAGGAGATTTTTTCTTTTATCAGCGAATTTATAGAAGAGAACTGCAAAAAGTACGAAACCTAAAAATGAGAAACCAATATCAACATAAGCGCCCACAGCACCAATATCATTCATTGTTAAGTGCCAAGGAATTGCGGCTGCTCTTATTATGATATTTGGGTTGTAGCCTAAATAACGGTCATATTCTTCATACGAGCCGGTGGCAACATCACATTTCCCGGCAATACCTTGCATGTCAACAGAAGGAGAGTGTGTTGCCCCTTGAATTAAGTTATTTATTGAAATCGTTTCAATCTCATAAAGATTTTTTCCAAGCCAAGGTAAAATTGGCAGAGCAATTAATGCGCAGAGAATTATGAAATGTTTGATATTTAGTTTGCTAAGTTTTTTCTTGTATGCTGCAGCAAATGCTAAAATTAAACCTGTTACGATTGAAAAAATAAGGAATTTTGAATTGAAGTCTGCTGAACTAATAAAATCAGAACCCAAGTTTAATCCTCCCATTTTAACTAATGCTGCTAGTGAAAGCATGAATATGCTTGAAGCAAATAGCCATCCACTTTCAACTAATGCAAAACTAGCAATCAAACCGAATATTAAAAGTATTCCTGTGAGCTTAACCGTGAATGCAAAACCTGCCAGAATTCCAGCAATCCAAATGTATGAATAGTCTTTCACTCGAATTTTATTTTCGAAATCAATTCCTTTCAAAAGTGAAAGTAAAACTGTGCTACCGAGCAGCCAGTGTGCCACGTCGATTTTATTCTCATCCGCCATATAAAATGACATCATTGGCATCGATAACATGAAGGCAATTACAAGACTTGCATTTCTGCTTGAAGTGAACTTTTTGCACAGTATCCAAATTATTATGAAATTTAGAATTCCAGGTAGGGAAGTCCAGAATAATGCAATTTTTGAGTCGATTTGATAGAAAAAAGCCAGAATAAGTTCCCAGGCGTATGGACTGCCGATCTTAACGCCTGATCCGCTTTCTGCAATATCTCTCGCGATTAAAATGTACCTGTTAAGCCCGTCCCAACCACGTGGCATTGGGCTGAGATTCGCATCTAAATGTATAAATAGAAAAGTTGATATAAAAATCCCAATTGGTAAGATTAAGTTTGAAAATGGCAATTCAAGAGTCGCATTCCATTTTGTGATTCCTGTCCAAATATATGACAGTTCTTTTCTGATTAAAATTGAGATGGCGCCAATGATTGATAAATTTACTAAAATGCTGAATTGATTGAGGAATGAAGTTAGTAAAAAAATGCCTGTCATTGTAAGCAATCCTAAAACTAATTCAATTAATTTTCTCTCGAAGGAATCTTCATGCTCCAAATTTCTTCTGATAATTTTATGAAGTCTCGCGCCGAGTGCGCATGAGAAAAATAAAAACATTAAAGAAGGAAGATATACTTTTATGAAAGTCCACAGTAGACCTTTTTCTATTTCGAATAAACTGGCTCGAACAAGGTATTGTTTTATGTTTTCAGGTGCCGTGTCGTAAAAATTATTGCCTGCAGAAATAACAATCGACTTCCTTAAAATACGAGCATCTGAGCTTAATTCATCTTCAGTAGGGTTTAAATTTACTGTTCCATCATTATTGTATATGGCTGTTGGGCCCATATACATAAGTGGATTTAAAACCATAAAACCCACATTCCCCACAAATAACATTCCTAATAAAAAAGACACGGAGATTTTTTTTGCACTCAATCTAAGTATTATTGAATTCTCGCCCTTTCCCCAGTTGTAAAATAAGAAAATGCCATAAGAAAGAATTGGAGCAAGCCAAAGTGGCCACCAATTGCCTAATCCTGTAAAGCCATCTGTATAATAGCTGTGATTTTTGTAATAAAAATACATCACTAGGGCAAGCCAAATTGTCCCGATAATGTATTTGATTTTTTCTTTCATTTTTTAATTACTCGGAAACTTTAGCCGCAAAGATAATTCTTGCCAAGCGGACTTTGCTTTGTTAAATTGCGTTTAGATCTTTTATAAATTGCGACCGAATTCAAAGAGAAAATCATGGAAAATTCAATTTTTTCACTCTCAAATCTGAAAAAACCGACCTAAGCCGGTTTTCTTTCTTGTATTCTGGTTATAACAACATTAAACATGAGCACTATTACACAAGTGCTTCTACTTGTTCTTGGTTTTGGTCTTGGAGGTGGAATCGGTTTCGTTTATAGGAACGGCCAGCTCAAAGATGAAGACATCAAAAAACGTAAGGAACAGGAGAAAGCATTGCAGGAGGCAAACACAAAGGCAGCTGACATTATGCATAAGGCAAAGGGAGAAATGATAAAGTTACAGGAAGAAGCGAGAAATGAAGAACGTATAAGAAGGAAGAAGATTGAGGAGTCGGAGGAAAGGCTTATAAGAAAAGAGCAATTGCTCGATTCTAAAATGGACAATTCCGAGAAACTTAAAGAAAAACTTGAATCTGATATTGAGGAGGCAAAGAAGAAAAAAGAAGAGGCTGAAAAAGTCTTCTTAAAACAGGAAGAGAAATTGAAGGAAATTGCTCAACTTAATAAGGAAGAAGCAAAACAAATTCTCTTTAAACAGGTTGAAGAGGAATCTAAAGATGAACTGATTGAGTATGCAAAAAAACTCGAAAAGGAAATCAAGGATGAATCTGAAGGCAAGGCTAGAGAAATCCTAGCTGATGCAATTCAGCGTTATGCTTCAGAGACAACTGTTGAATCAACTACAACTTTGGTGAATCTTCCTTCTGATGATTTGAAGGGAAGAATTATCGGTAGAGAAGGACGAAATATCAACGCTTTTGAAACTGTTACGGGTGTTGATGTTATTGTTGATGATACACCGGGATCAATCGTAATTTCTTGTTTTGATCCAATTCGACGATATATGGCTAAGATTATTCTTGAACGTCTGATTGAAGACGGACGAATTCACCCTGCACGAATTGAGGAAATGGGAATAAAGGTTAAGGAAGAAGTGAATGTTCTTATAAAGGAGCTTGGAGAAAAAGCTGCTTATGAAGTTGGAGTTGCTGGTCTTCCTCCTAATTTGATTAAGATTTTGGGAAGGTTGAAATTTAGAATTGCATACGGTCAAAATGTTCTGAAGCACTCGATGGAAGTTGGATTCCTTGCCGCTGAAATTGCAGGAATGATGGGCGCGAATGTGGAACTTTGTAAGAAGGCAGGACTTTTGCATGATATTGGAAAAGCTGTAGATCATGAAGTTCATGGAAAACACGCAGCAATCGGTCGTGATATTTTGAAGAAATTTGGAATGAGTGAGGAATTGCTTCACTGTGTTGAAGCGAATGAAGGCGATGTTGAGGCTAAGTCAATCGAGGCTAAAATTATTCAAGTTGCGAATTTGATTTCAGTTTCAAGACCAGGAGTTGATAAAGATAATCTTGAAAGTTTCATCAAGCGTCTTGGAGAAATTGAAAAATTGGCATTGAGTTTTGATGGTGTTGAAAAAGCCTTCGCAGTTCAGGCCGGTAGAGAACTTCGAGTTTTCGTTAATCCTGAAAAATTAGATGACTTGAAAGCAATCAAACTTTCTCACGAAATCGCACGCAAGATTGAAAAAGATCTTCAATATCCAGGAAAAATTAAAGTGGATGTTGTGAGGGAGTTGAGAATTGAGGCGTTTGCGGAATAGGCATAGTTGCTTTAGTGCGCTGAGATTAGAAAAGGGAGTGCATGCACCTCCTTTCTTTTCGTTCACGCTTTTGGAGCCATAATCGTGAAAGACGGGCTAAAATCAACATAATTTCACCGTTTTACTATGGTAAACCGTGAAGAAACCACTTATAAGTTAATGCCTGAAAATTAGCCTGTATAGCAAAATGCTATACAATTGCTATATATTTGCTATCGATTTGATATACGCACTCAATTTTCCTTTAAAAACTCGGCATTCAGGTAATGCGAGTTGACAGCCTCAAAAAACTATGTATAATATGGACTAAAATTAACAAATCACTATGACAGAAAACACCTCAGAAAGACGAATTGAAAGTGACCAGCAGAGGCAAATTCTACCTGCTGCTAACCGAGTGGGAAGCGTGGATGAGCTGAGATCAACAGATACTCCAAGATTCAGAAGAATTATATCTGAAATTTTGGCATCTGCTTCTAAACCTCTTAATGTTCCTGAAGGATTTGAAGCTGTTGAAAAGGCCGTTAAAGCTCAACACGAACAAAGTGCAGAACTTCTAAAACGTGGACGATTGGATAAAGGAGTAATAATTCCCGGAGCTCAGGAATCTATTGATATTCTAGGAAACAATTTAACAGAAGAACAAATTGCAGCATTTGCAAAAATGCAAGTGGCACAATTTATAATTGAACCACAAAAGCCATTTACTGATTACGTTTTTGCAATAGACGCAAATAAGAGACCCGGACAAATTGATACTTATTTTTCACCTTACTTGCAAAATAGATTTGCCGGAATGCCTGTGAACAATGGAGTTCGACTGGGATTTGTTGAAGGAAAAGCTGAATTGGCAGGTGATCCAAATTTGGTTGGTAAGAAGCTAAAAGATCAAGAAAAGCTATTTAAAGCGGGATTAGTTGAGGGTGAAACTCTAGTATCTCCAAGAACAAATGCCTTACAGCAGCTTAATGGAGTGCTTACAAACGAACTTGTTGATGTATCAACTTGGTCTCCTCTTGAAGATAATTCTACTGAAAGAAGTTACTTGCCCGGTGGTGTTTGGATCGTTGGTCAGGTCCGCTTCGTTGGGATCGTTCCTGAGGTTGGGAATCATAGTGCGCGCTGGCGGTCTGCGGTGATGATTTCGGCGACTTAAACTTTGAACTTTATTTTTTCTTAAATTTTATTTGGCCTCGCGAAAGCGGGGGTCTTTTTGTATAGTGTGAGTGGTGAATAGCAACTCGGTCTACGGATCGGGCTACCAACGCTTGTATCTCAAATTAAAACTTTACATTCAAAAAAAGTTTTGAGGTATGATTAGCACGAAAAACCATCACGTTTGAGCTCGGCTTATTCCCAAGGTGAGGGAATGAAAAATAGCAAACCAATGCGTTTGGTGCCGCTGAGGCGGTAGTCAAATTATGGAAAAGCCGAGTCAATCAATCGCCTTGCCCGGTGGTAATTGGAACAATGATCAGGTCAACTTCAATGAGAACAATCCTGAGAATGAGAATCATAATGCGCGCTGGCGGTCTGCGGTGAAGGTTTATGTGCTTTGCGTTGCCTTGAGCCAGCCTCCAAGCATTCGGCCAATCTCGGCGAGTTTTGCTTGTGTTTGGAAAACTCTGGTTTCGTTAACAAGTTTCAGTTCAAGATATAGTCGGAGTTTTAAAGAGCAGCATTCCAATTTGCTTCCCGCTTTAATGAGAAAGCTCGCCTTCATGAGTTTAGGTGCATTTTTTGCCATGATTAAGTTCTCGATGCAGTCTAAAATGGAATTTTCCGTGCTGATTCCGAGTGAAAATTTCTCTTTTTTGTTTATAGTTTTGTTCAAATCGAATATGATTTTGTAGGCTTCGTAACTTCGATTTATGACAGGCAATGTATCCATAGATTTGAGTTTAGAGAATATTTGGCAGGTTTGGCGTCAGTTTAGAAAAGGAAAGAAATTTGGTGATGAATTGGATGAGTTTTTCTATTATCTTGAGCGGAATCTTTTTAAATTGCAGATCGACTTGAATGTCGGCACTTACAGGCACGGTGGGTATAAAAAATTTATTGTTAGTGATAATAAGCGCAGAGAAGTTTCTGTGGCTACTGTTCGAGATAGATTTGTTCATAGGTTGATTTATGATTATTTGGTTGGAATTTACGATAAAACTTTTATTCATGATGTGTGGTCTTGCAGGGAGGGGAAAGGTTTGAATGCAGCGTGGGAGAGGTGCTCTTATCTCATGCAGTCTGGCGATTATGTTTGGAAAGGTGATGTGAAGAAGTTTTTTGACAGTGTTGATAGAGATGTTTTGTACGCGATTTTGCGGCACAGAATTAAAGATGAGAAAACTCTGAATTTACTTCGGGAGGTGATTTATAGTTATCCTGCAGGCATGCCGATTGGTAATCTCACTAGCCAAATTTTTGCGAATATTTATCTAAATGAACTTGATAGATTTGTTAAGTATGAAATAAAGCCAAAGGCTTATATGAGATATGGCGATGATTTTTTGATTTTTATGGATGATGTTTCAGGGTTGATAGCTTGTAGAGTTTTAGTTAAGAATTTTTTGCATGATTTTTTAGGTCTGAATTTGAATCCTAAAAGTGATTTTATTTTGAAGCCGAGTTCGGGTTTGAGGTTTTTAGGGAAAGTATTTTATGGCAATGGGAATTCGGTTTTGAATGGTAGAAATTTGCGACGGATTGAGATTAGAATGAATCTGTCTAATTACTCGTCATATCATGCATTAACAGATTATGGGGGGGGGTAGTCAAATTTTTTCTTGGAAGCTTTTGGGTTTGTTGGAGGATGTTTTTTAGAGAAATGTTGATAAGAACATTGGGTGAGCGCTTAGTCACTGCAACTTGTTTGACGTCAGCGGGATCGTGGAATAGCATTCGTGTAATTTCAAGTATTTTATGAAAAAAGAAACAATTTTATCTCTTGCGAGCAACTTTGAATCCTTCGCAAAAAAATCTAAAGAAGGAGTTGAGTTTTGGTTGGCGAGAGATTTACAGGAGTTACTTGGATATGATCAATGGAGGAATTTTTCAGAAGTAGTATCAAAGGCAAAAATAGCTTGTGAGATATCTGGCCATGCAATTCCAGATCATTTTGCTGACGTCGGCAAAACGATCCAAATGCCTAAGCAAGCCACAAAAGAGGTTTCGGATATTATGCTCACACGTTATGCCTGCTATTTAATTGCTCAAAATGGTGATTCTAGAAAAGAAGAAATCGCATTTGCTCAAACCTATTTTGCAATTCAAACCAGAAAGTTTGAGATTATCGAAAAAAGATTATTGGAATCTGAAAGGCTTTCAGCCAGAAAAAAACTTTCACAAACTGAAAAGGAATTGTCATCTGTAATTTTTGAACAAACCGGCGTAGATAAAAATTTTGGCATTATCAGAAGTAAAGGTGATGCGGCGTTGTTCGGTTATTCGACAGAATTGATGAAGAAACAGTGGAATGTTCCAAAAGGTAGAGCATTGGCTGATTTTGCCCCTACAATTATTTTAAAAGCCAAAGATTTCGCTACAGAAATTACAATTTTCAACACTAAACAAAAGCAGATGAAAACTGAAAGTCAGATTTCTGTAGAACATATTACAAACAATAAAAGTGTTAGGAAAACCTTGTTGGAAAGAGGAATCAGGCCTGAATCTCTTCCAGCTGAAGAAGATATTAAAAAGCTCGAAAGAAAATTAAATGCTGAAGATAAAATCGGATTAAAAAATCCGGATGTGATCTCACTTTAATTATAAGGAGAAGCTGGTCAAGTGTACGAAGGAACCGTACGGTTGAAAGTAATTCCCCTTGACACTAAAAATTAGCACTGCATAATAGCGAGTGCTAGATTTCTGTAACCCCAATCTTATGACAAATTTAAAACCGCTAGCCGGTTACGTGCTTGTGAAGAGGCTTGATGAGGAAAGTCAGACCGCTTCAGGAATTGTTTTGGCGGAAAGTGCAAAAGAAAAACCTGCTAAAGGAAAAGTGTTGGCAGTGGGTGAGGCAAAGAAAGATAAAACTGTTCAGGTTGAAGTCGGTCAAACCGTGCTTTTCAAAAAGTATGGTCCGACTGAGGTAAAAATCGATGGTGATGAGCTGTTAATTCTTGAAGAGGATGATATTTTCGCAATTATTAACTAATTTTTTTAAACAATGGCTAAAAATATAACATTTGGAGATCCGGCGAGAAGTGCGCTTCTAGCAGGAGTAAAAAAACTCAACGACGTGGTTCGATTAACTATGGGTCCAAAAGGTAGAAACGTGGTTCTTGAAAAGAAATACGGTGGTCCACTTATTACTAACGACGGTGTGACTATCGCTAAGGAAATCGATTTGAAGGATCCAGAAGAAAATATGGGAGCTCAACTTGTGAAGGAAGTTGCAACAAAAACTAATGATGTTGCGGGAGATGGAACAACGACGGCGACTTTATTGGCTGCGGCTCTATTAGAAGAAGGAATTCGAAACGTGGTTGCCGGTGCGAATCCAATCATGCTTAAGAAGGGAATTGATAAAGCGGTTGCGAAAGTTGTGGAACATTTGGATAAAATTGCAAAAACAGTAAATACTAAGGAAGAAATTGCGCAAGTTGCAACAATTTCGGCTCAAGATTCAGAAGTTGGTGAAGTTATTGCTGAATTAATGGAAAAAGTTGGGCATGAAGGTGTGATTACCGTTGAGGAAAGTCAGACTTTCGGAATCGACAAGGAAATTGTGGAAGGAATGCAGTTCGACAACGGATTCATTTCTCCTTATATGGTGACTGATCCTGCTCGAATGGAAGCTATTTATGAAAACGTGAAAATTTTAGTAACAGATAAGAAAATCTCTTCAATCAAAGAACTTTTGCCACTTCTTGAACAGATCGCACAAAGTGGAAGTAAGGAATTGGTTATTATCTGTGAAGATTTGGATGGTGATGCACTTGCAACTCTCGTTGTTAACAGGTTGAGAGGAACTTTCAATGTGCTTGCAATTAAGGCCCCAAGTTTTGGGGAGAGAAGAAAGGCAATGTTAAAAGATATCGCAATTTTGACAGGAGCAAATATGATTTCAGACGAACTTGGTGTGAAATTGGAAAGCGCTACTCTTGCAGATTTGGGAATGGCAAGAAAAGTTGTTGCTGAGAAGGAAAAAACTGTAATTGTGGAGGGTAGTGGTGAAGAAGCTGCAATTGATGCACGAATTGAGGAAATTAAGGCCGAGTTAGATAGAAGTAAATCTGATTTCGACAAAGAAAAATTGGCTGAACGTTTGGCTAAGCTTTCAGGTGGAGTTGGAATTATTAAAGTTGGAGCTGCGACAGAAGTAGAATTGAAAGAAAAGAAGGCACGAATTGAAGATGCATTAAATGCAACAAAAGCAGCTGTTCAGGAAGGAATTGTTGCCGGAGGTGGAGCAGCACTTTTACATGCAGCTGCTGTGGTTTCTGCAATGAAAGGTCACAGCGAAGATGAAATGGTTGGTATTAGATTACTTGCAAAAATCCTTTCCAAACCTTTGGAGCAGATTGCAGATAACGCCGGAAAAGATGGAAAAGTTGTTGTTCAGGACGTTTTGAATAAGGCTAACGGTAATGAGAATATTGGTTACGACGCTGTTTCAGGCGAAGTTGTTGATATGATTAAGGCCGGAATTGTTGATCCGAAAAAAGTAACTCGAAGTGCACTACAAAATGCCGCTTCAGTTGCCGGAATAGTTTTGACAACCGGAGCATCTGTTACAGATATCCCGGAAGAAAAACCAGCCGGCGGTGGCATGCCTGATATGAGTGGGATGATGTAATACTGCACAAAGTGCAGCTACTCTAAGAAAGTCGCGCTTTACTAAGAAAGGCCCCCGGTTAAATCTCAGGGGCTTTTTTTTATGCCTCACAATCCAATCCGCCCTGAGTATTTTTCTTTACCCAAATCTGTGTGACAGATGGATATTCTTTATTGTTGAAATTACACCACATTGCGCCGGTGCTTTGACAGCCTGCTTCATCTAAAATTGAGCCGACTTTATCACGAGTTTGTTGCAACGCATTTTTAGGCATTTGTTCTTTTCTTTCTTTTAAATTCGCACGTGCAAAATCGCTTGTTGCTTCAGCAATAGCACTTTTTGGATCTTGTTGTAACATGCAGTCCAGTTTAAATTCTTCAACTAGTGCTGAAATTGCTACTTTGTCGGATTCATCTAAACCTGAAGCAGATTTATAATCTACTGTATTATCAGGTGCACATGATAATGCTAAGCTTGAAAGGATTGCTAGTGTTTTATTCATAGATTTTGTAAAAGTGTCGCGATTTTATCATATTTGATAAATTTGTCAATCGAAGGATTAATATAAGAAATGGCTAGGGTCTGCGGAAAAGAGCAATAAAACCTGTGATCGTGCATAAACATGAATTGAACAGGAGGGCTTTTTCTGTTATAATTACATGATTAATTTCACGCAATGACAAAAGAAGAAAAAATTCAACATGCTTCAGCGCTACTTCCTGCAAGTCCCGGGTTTAGAGCTAATGTTGTTTTGACAGCGAATCAATGGTCAGGAATTTTGAAATCTCTTGATGAGAAAAAAATCGATGAGCTTCTTTTAATTTTGGAGGAAGAGAAAGGAATGAATCAGGACGTAGAAAAAGAAAAAATCAGGAAATTAACTATAAATCAAACAGCTTATCTACAGAGACTCGAGAAATTAAAGGTAAGAATGGAAAGTTTAACACATAAATCACCAAATAATGCCTGATAAGGTTCCAGCACAATCCGGAATGATTGATCAAATTTCTACCGCCGGAAATGAATTTTTTGGCGATGCTGTTACCGGAGATTACTTAGAGGAGTTAGTCAGAGAAAAACATGATTTGGTGAAGGAGATTTTGTTGTCTATGCGCGATTTAGCGAAACTAGTAATTGATGAAGAAGGTCGAATAAACCTTGAAGCGCTTCGAAAACATCTAACTTTGACTGAGAAGTTCTCTTTGATGGCGAAAGTCTGGATTGCTGAAAATTTATCCGGGTCAATAATGGATGGAGTTGTTGGAGAAGGTAAGAAAATCGAAACATCAACTTTTGCAGATACACTTGCGTCTGTGAAAGCGGAAAATAAATTGAATGATCAGAATATTTATTATCCCACTGCTGAGGGGAATTTGGGAAAGGCAACTATGCTTTGGAATTTGAAAGGACAAGTTGATTCAGAAGATGAATCGACCTTGAAATTTATGACAGGTTCAACCCTTGTTATGCCGGCTGAAGATAATTCTGAAGAATCGATTTTAGGTTTGGATGTTACGGCTGCACTTCAGATTGGTTTATTGAAACACGGAATTACTTTGAAGACTTACGGGCTCGGTGAAACTATCAATGCTCCTGGCGATAAGGAAATTCAAATTGTCTTTGCTCCACCTGCAGGTTTGCCGGTGAAATCTGATGGTGCTCTTGATATAGATTCGGTAAAAAAGTTTGCTGATCTTTATAAAAGAGAAGGTGGCGGTGTTCAATGGTTCGCAAATCCACTTTTAATGGCGGCGGTTATGACTGCTGTTAAGGCCGATGCAATTAAGACTGATGCTACGAAACTTGATGAAATTATGGCACAATTCGGACAAAGTGGAGAAGAAATTAAAGCACAATTAAATTCAATTGTTACAGGAGTGCCTGTTGTCGCGACGGCAGAGGCGGAAGAAAAACCTGCTGCTGATGCTCCGGCTGAAGGTGCCGAAACTGCCGCACCAACTGAAGAATCGACCACCACAAATTAACCAACTTTATGGACATCAATCCTTACTTAAAACAAGTCGCAGAAAGTCACTCACCAGATCTTCATTTGAAGGTTGGTAGGGTGCCGGTTGTGCGTCTTACGGATGGACAACTTTATGATATGCAGAATTCGGAAGTGCTTACGCGTGAGTCGATGGAAGAAGTGATTAAGCAAATTTTGGGTGATAAAAAATATGTAATTTATAAAGAAAAACAGGAAGTTGACGGTTCTTATGCTGCAGATGGCGTGGGACGATTTCGTGTGAATGTTTTCACTGAAATTGACGGGCCTGCAATCGCTATGAGAAGTATCCCGGATATTATTCCAACATTAACAGGTTTGGGCTATCCGGAAGTTATTAGAGAATTTACAAAAAAAGGCCGAGGTTTAATTGTTGTAACCGGGCCAACCAGTAGCGGTAAATCAACAACACTTGCGGCGATGGTGAATGAAATTAACAGCTCAAGAAGAGCACATATTTTAACAATTGAAGATCCAATCGAGTTTATTCACAAATCAAACAGATCACTTATTAGTCAGCGTGAAGTTGGAATGCACACAGATTCATTTCCGGCGGCAATTAAATCTGCTCTACGTGAAGATCCGAACGTGATTTTGATTGGTGAAATGCGTGATCTTGAAACAATTGCGGCGGCAATTACACTCGCAGAAACAGGTCACTTGGTTTTGGCAACACTTCACACACAAGATGCTGCACAAACTGTTGATCGTATGATTGACGTTTTCCCTCCAACTCAACAACAACAGATACGAGCTCAGCTCTCAACAACTCTTTTGGGAATTGTTGCGCAAACTTTGATTCCTCGTGTTGATGGTAATGGACGAACCGTTGCATTTGAAATTCTTGTTAGAAATGATGCGATAACGAATTGTATTAAAGAAGGAACAACACATCAAATTTACTCAATGATGCAAATTGGTAAAGCCGACGGTATGATTACATTAGATACATCTTTGGCTACTTTACTTAAAGAAGGCGTGATTTCTCAGGAATCTGCAAGGGCTAAGGCACATGATCCTGAATTAGTTTTTAACCTCGCACAGCAATGAAAAATATGTTTATAAATTTATCTGATCCCGCAATTTTTGAAATTTTTGGAGGAGCTGAATATTGGGAAAAAGTTTCGTATCCTTATGGTGAGAAAATTTTAGAAGAAGGTGGGGAAGGTAGAGATTTTTACTACATACTTTCAGGAATTGTTGAGGTTACAAAAACACTTTCAGACAATCGTGAAACTCAAAAACATTTAGCAACTTTGACAGCCGGAGATTTTTTTGGTGAAGGATCTTTGCTTTCAGAAAAGGGAAGGGGAGCGACGATTATTTGTTTAGCTCCAACTGAAGTTTTAAAATTGAACCCAGAAAAATTTCAGAAACTTGTGAGAGCTGAGCCTGAAGCTGCAAGTGGAATTTTACTTGGAATCGTTAAGGTCCTAAATGCACGTCTACAAGCCATGAACACTCGTTTGATTGCGCTTTATGACGTGACTAGAATTATGACAATGTTCAAGGGAAATCTTTCACAAATGATTCCCGCAATTTTTATTGAATTGAGTAGGGCGATTGATCATTTTTCTATCGCAATGTTTGGAGCAGATGGGCTTCCAATACATACTTCAATCGAGCTCAATCCTGATGTTTTGGCGAAGTTTGAAATGCACGTTCCAGATTATTTTAACAGGTTTAAAATGCCTGATGCTCCGGAATCTTTTCTTGATCAAGACGGCACGGTTTATTGTGCTTCACACAAACCTGACGGCTCATTGGCTGCCATTCTTGCTTGCGAAGTCTGCGACGATTTTAAAGATGAAGAAACTCGACTTCTCGTGACTATTGCAGAGCAGATTGGTAATGTGTTGCCATGATTGAAAAATCTTCAAAAATTCATTTTATTATAACCGGCGGCACAATTGATTCTTACTATGACGGTAGTAAAGATACAGCCGTTGTAAATAAAGAATCTATTATTCCGTCTTTTATTGAAAGTTTGAAGCTATATAAAGATTCTGAATTTACTACTGTTTGTATGAAAGATAGTCGTGAGTTAAAGCGTGAAGATTTGGAAAATGTGCTTAAAGTTGTTGAGGAAACTGCGAATGACAAAATCATAATCACACATGGAACTTACACCATGCCTGATACCGCACGATTTTTAAGCACTCCCTCGCAACTCCCCGGGCGTAAGCCCGCGGGATGGAGTCCTT
>CAYHXO010000017.1:0-39926 GCA_964360635.1 uncultured Candidatus Peribacteria bacterium | reverse complement strand
AAGCGAAGCTTGAGCTGGGCTGAAACCCCGTGCGTAAGCTCGGGGAGTGCTTCATGTCTTAATTTATATACACCTCTGCCAATGTGTATATTTTCTTCTTTTTGAAAAGATAAAAGTGCATACCTAATCTCATGAAATAGTTTTCTGTTCTTTTTACACAGAACTGATATTTGTTTCTTGAAACTCTCGCAAATTTTAATTTTATACATCTCTAAGTTGCTCATCAAGTGACTTGGTGAGCTTACCAGCCTTATCTAATTTAACTAAAGTTGCCGTCAAATCATCCGCAGCTTTTTCAAAGCGTATCAGATCAGGTGATTTTTGGTATTTATAGAACTTTACTAAGAAACGAAAAAACTCAGCTTTATTTGTGTAACCTTCTTCTTTCATAAGGTTTAAAACCTCTTTTTCTTGTTCTGCAGTTATTTTGAAAAATACAGTTGCCATATAGTGAATCCTTAGTGAATACATAGCGATTATATAGCTATTCACTATGGATCGCAAGATTTTGTTTTTCCTGTTGTCGGAGTTCTGACAACACAGTTATTTAATTATCCTTAAATTCGGTCTGCCTGGCTTTCGCTTTGACCGAAATGAAGCTCCACCATAAATAAATCCAATGGTAGCAAATATTGTTGAATATAAGGCTGCACTGGCTTCCATTATAGCTACTCTGGTAGAAGTATTTACTTCCGGATCTATTTGTATCTCTGCAATTTTGTGAATAACTTCACCTACTTCATTAGAAATTTTATCTCGGATACTATTCGGAAGATTTTGAGCCATAATTTCTTGTGGAGAACCACTCATGGCGATACCTAATAATGCTCCGTAAATGGAGGTGTCTGCTGCGTATTCAATTGCATTTTTCAATCTGTCCATTTCTTATTTTAAGGTTTTTAATTTTCTACCATTTGAGATAAATAGTCAAATTTGCTAAGATGCCAGCACTCAACCTAATATGCACTTCGCAGACCATCTCATTGCCGAAATGAAAAAGAAAAATAGCGCGGTTTGTGTTGGGCTTGATCCGCGGCTGGCGCAGATTCCGGCTTTTATTGTGAACGAGCAAAGGGAAATTCATGGTGATACTTTTACTGCGGTTGCGAATGCATTTCTGGTCTTTAATAAGGGAATAATTGATGCGGTGAAAGATTTAGTTCCTTGTGTGAAAGTGCAAATCGCATTTTATGAAGAATATGGATTTCAGGGAATTTGGGCTTTTGAGGAAACTTGTAAATATGCAAAAGAAGCTGGTTTAATTGTGATTGCGGATGCGAAAAGAAATGATATTGGCTCAACGGCTGAAGCTTATGCGAAAGCATTTATCGGTAAAACAGATTTGTTTGGCGAGAAAATTGCGGTTTATGATGCTGATGCTGTAACAGTGACCCCTTATCTTGGATACGATGGAATTAAGCCATTTATTGAAGCTTCGAATCACGGAGAGAAGGGAATTTTTGTACTTGTGAAGACATCGAATCCTTCAGCGGGAGATTTGCAGGAGCGAGTTACAGTTGATGAAAAAATGAGTGTTGCGGCCTTGATGGCGCACTTTGTGGAATCTTGGGGATCTGAAGATTTGGGTGAATCAGGATATAGTAATGTGGGGGCGGTAGTTGCCGGTAACTCTAAAAAAGAAGCTGAAACTTTAAGAAAAATTATGCCAAGTACTTTCTTGCTTGTTCCTGGTTATGGAGCGCAGGGCGGAGGGGCGGAAGATGTTGCTCCTTGTTTCGCTGAAGATGGATTCGGGGCTATCGTGAATAACTCACGTGGAATAATTTTTGCCTCAGATGGCGTGGATTATGCAGAAGCTGCGCGCGATGCCGTAATTAAAATGAATGAGGATTTGAATGGAGTGAGGGGCTAAGATATACTTCGTTCATGCAAAATGCTTATTACCAACTGATTAAAACGGCATGGAGTTTTGCGGGCAAACGCAAGGTATATTTTGTGCTGGCTTATTCAATGTTCATTACGGCAAATTTGATTTCACTAATTGAGCCGATGATTCTAGGTTTGTTTTTGAATGAATTGCAAATTAATGGTTTGGTGAATGAACGAAAGTTGTTGATGTATTTGTTGGCATATCCGGGAATTCAGCTCGTATTTTGGATTTTTCATGGCAATGCTCGTGTGATTGAACGTGTAACTTCCTACTACATTGTTGATAATTATCGGCGGAAACTTTTTGAGTTACTTTCGTCATTGCCTTTGAAGTGGCATAAAAATAATCATTCCGGTGGCACGATGAGTAGACTTGAAAAAGGTTCGAGTGCGATTAGGAGTTTTACTGAAGACGGGTTTCAATATATTGATACGGTAGTTAAGTTTTTCGGATCGACGGTTGCTTTATTTGTACTTTCTATTTATTCCGGTTTTGTTGCTTTAGGAATGGGCGTGATCTGTTTTTTAATAATTTTTTGGTTTGATAAACGCCTTGTTCAATATAATAAAGAGATGAATGAAAATTGGCATAAATATGATGCTGTTTTTTATGATTACGTTGTGAACATGCGAACGGTGATTACGTTAAGACTTGAAAAACTTGCAAAAAATGAAACTGTAAAACGCTTTGCTCATCTTTTTCCTACTTGGAAAAAGAATGCAAAAGTTAATGAGCTGAAATGGTTTTTGTTGAGTATGGTTTTGGCCGGTTTGACTTCACTTGTGATGATAATTTATTTATATCAACAGTGGCTAACCGGTGCGACAATTTTGATTGGGACAACGGTGGCACTTTACGAATATGCAAATCGATTTACAGGTGTATTTTTCGATGTTGCATGGAAATATGAGCAGTTGGTGAAGTACAATACTAATATCAAATCAGTGTCTCCTATTTGGGATGCGGCTGAATTACTCACGTCGAAAATTGGCATTAAGTTGGTTTCGGGGAAGTGGAAAAAAGTTGAGATTTCCAATCTTTCTTTCCGATATGAAGATGAAAAACATCGTGCGCATAATTTGAAAAATGTGAATTTGGTTTTGGAACGTGGTAAGAAAATTGCATTGGTTGGGGAGAGTGGAAGTGGAAAAAGCACTCTGTTAACTGTGCTTCGTGGCTTAGAATTACCGGATTCGGCGAATGTAAAAGTTGATGGAAAAGAAACCGAAATTTGTGCGCTTTCTACGCATATGACATTGATTCCTCAAGACCCGGAAATTTTTGAGAATACGATTGAATACAATGTGACTGCAGGAATTTCTCATCGTGCAAGTGATGTAGAACAAGCGATTCGTTTGGCGAGATTTGATTCTATTGTTAAGAGCTTGCCACATGGACTTGATACCAATATAAAAGAGAAAGGTGTTAATCTTTCAGGTGGAGAAAAACAGCGACTAGCATTGGCCCGTGGGATTTTTGCATCAAAAGACAGTAGTTTTATTCTACTTGATGAGCCAACAAGTAGTATTGATACAAAAAATGAAGTAAAAATTTATGAGTCTTTATTCAGGCACTTTAAGGATTGTTGCATTGTTTCTACAATTCATAGATTGCACCTGTTACCTGAGTTTGATTACATTTATTTATTTGAAAATGGTGAGTTGACTGCGGAGGGAAATTTCAATCAATTACTAAAAATGCACGAGCCTTTCAAAAAGATGTGGGAGGTTTATAGGAAGGCTATGGATGTTAAGCCTGATCTGCTCGAGCTTCCAAAATTAGTGGTTGGGAGTCGTTTGAGAAAAATGGCTAAGGATGCTTTAAAAACGCAAAAATCTGAACTTTTGGATTTATGAGCATGCTGTGTATATAAATATCAACAAATTTATGTTATACTTACAAGGTAATAAAAATTATGAGAATACAAGATATAAAAATTAGAGTTATTCCTATCTTGAAGCAGGCAGGAGTGACAAAGTCTGAACTTTTTGGCTCAATGGCACGTGGCGATAATAATGCTGAAAGTGATTGTGATTTGCTTGTTGAAATGCCGGAAGATGCTTCTTTGTTTGAATTTGCTGATTTGAAAAATAAGCTGGAAGATTCTTTATCTATGAAAGTTGATCTTGTATCTTATGACTCTTTGAATAAAAAACTTAAACCTTTCGTAAAAAAAGATGTAGTTAAGATTATATGAAAGAACCAAAAATATTACTTGAGCATATTTTAGAAAGCGTTTCCTACATTCAAGATTTTATTGCTGACTCGAGTTATGAGGATTTTTGTAAAAATGTTGAAAAGCAAGATGCGGTTCAAAGAAGATTTGAGATCATTGGAGAGGCTGTTAAAAATTTACCTGATGAATTGAAAAATTCTCATCCTGAAATTCCGTGGAGGAGTATCGCATCTATGCGAGATATGCTAATCCACGAATATTTTGAGGTAAGTTTGAAACAGGTTTGGATTGCTGCTACAGAAGATATTATAGTTTTGAAAAAGGCAGTGAAGGAGCTATTAGATAGCTAATTCCTATCATTTTGTTTCTCATAAATCTCAGGTTCGGATTATTGAAACTCCTTGTTATATTCATCTCGATCCCAAATAATATAAGGTGATTCGGGTGAGTAATTTGTTAGGATTTTTTTGCCGGATTTTGCGCAAATTCTCTCATATAATTTAATTCCCTCCTCTTTTTTTGCACGTTCATCCATTCTTTCTTCATATGTCAGGCGAGGTAGGGGAACTTTAAACTCACGGTAGCGAATAATTTCTTGGGTGGTGATTCGGAATGGTCTGCCGGAACTTTTTACTACGATTGTATCGTTTGTCGCAGGTAAACCATCCGGTAGGTTTTCGGCGTTGATTGCCCCGGGAAATTCCTTTGGATCTTCTTCATGCCAAGCAAAATTTTGTGCGATGGCCTGGTCTTTTCTTAATGGGAAGTAGCGTTGAGCCATTGAACGATTATATGGCATTGGTGTAAATGAATTTGGGAAAAATTGCCCCCATTCACCGGTTTTTTTCATGTGTTCAATTATTTGTGGGACGAGTTTTTCGTAGTCCTCTTTTGAATATTGTTTGTTGAAAATACAGTACTGTTTTCTTCTTAATCCTGAACATCCAAAACAATCTTTGGTTTGATCACAGCCGTAGCAATAAATTAAATTTGAACTTCCATCACGACATTGTACTGAAAATAAAATTCCATAAACATTTATTACTGCGATACAAGTTTCATATATCATTTCTGCTTTTCTACCTGAAAATGAGTAATCCATACAGTCATTTGCGCCTTCATAAAGATTGAAACAGTATTTTAAATTTTCACCGTGTTGAATGAAAAAACTGTCATGAACATTTTTCGATTGTGTTATAAAATTTCCAGTACATTCTTCTGAAAGTGGCATCGTTGCGTGCGGTCGTGGGTTTTCACGCATTAATTTTTCGAATTTTTCCTTGTATTTTTTGCTCTCAGAAAAAGAGCCACCGTTAAATTCTTTGATAAAACTTTCATACTCTTCTTTTGTTTTTTGTTCATTAAAAATGCAATATTCTTGGTTGCGAAGATTCACACATCCAAAACAGTTTTTGCAGGATCGACAGAAAGCCAAAAAATAAGAATCGCTACAGTTTCCACAAAATTCACTACTTTGTAAGTTATAGCATTGGATGCATTCCGTGCAGTCATAACATTTTTCACATTGCAAGGCATTGGTGCATTCTAAGCAATCTTTTGAGCCCCAAGAATTTTCGCAGTACATACAATCTTCAGCATTAGAAATACTGAAAACCATATAGCAATTTTTGTTATCTGATAGGTTATTTGCATAGTCACAATTTTCATTTCTGATGGCGATTTTATCAATTTGCGGAACTCGATCGCGAAGCTCCTTAAACTGTTCGAAAAATGGACGCTTAAAGTCGAAATCTTGGCCGTAATCTAGAGGATTCCATGAGTCACTATTCCAATCTTCGCTTCTCATAACCGGGAAGGGAGCGCTTGCAGGATGCATCGATAATATTGGCTTTCCATCAGGGAATGCAGGTCTTTGAAATAGTGCCGTTTGATTACGAAAAATTAGACGATTTTTTAAACGGCAAGTTGGACATAGTGTCGGTACCGGAATTTGATATTTCTTACCGGAAAAAACTGGGCTCACATGTTCATAGAATTTTAAATCATCGTTAGTGATTGTGAATTCTTGATGACAGTTATTACAGGATTTATTCATATTTTCAATCCGTCAAACAACTTCTGCCATTCCTCAAGTGTTAGATCTTCCGCTCGAACGTCTGTGTTTATTTGGCAGGCTTCGAGAATTTTGCGGATTTCGTCTTTGTTGATTTTGAGCGGACCTTCGAGATTGTTGACTAGTTTTTTACGTTTTTGTGCGAAGGAAATGTGCATTAGCCAGATTAGTTTTTTCAGGTCGCCTGTGAATTTTGGTTTGTCATATACTCGAATTTTAATTACTGCGGAGTCGACTTTAGGGCGAGGTTCGAAGGCTTCTTTTGGAACGTATATTACGATTTCAGGCTCGCCGAAAATTTTAACTTCCATTGAAAGAACTGAATCTTTTTCTCGCTTCGCGATGATTTTATCAGCCACTTCTTTTTGTACCATGAAGACAATCATTTCTGGTGGATTTCCTGATTGGAATTGTTCCAGTAAGAAGTGATTTAAGAGGGGAGAAGTGATGTAATATGGAATGTTTGCCACGATTTTGTATGGCGTGCTTGGCGGAGTAAATTTGAGTGCATCACCGTGAACCAATTTGAAATTTCTATGATGGCAAAATTCGACACGCAAAAGTGGAATAAGTCTTTGGTCGAGTTCGACGGCGATAACTTCACCGGCTACTTTTAAAAGTTCCGTTGTGAGTGCGGCTTTTCCCGGACCGATTTCTAAAATTGTATCGCTAGCTGAAATTTCAGCAGCATCAATTATTTTTTTTAAAATCGAAGCATCTTTGAGGAAGTTTTGGCCGAGAGATTTTTTTGCGACTACCATAAATTAATAATGCCAGGATAAAATTGAGCCTATGAATCCGATCAATATAGAAAATACTCTTATGTAATTATGCTCTTGAAGCATTTTTTTGACTCCGTAAATTGTAGTGAACACTGGAATTAATAATGCCCAAAACCAGGTCCACTTATCTGAGACACCTAGCCCCATTCCGAAGAATAATAGTGCCATCGTTTCGATAGCAAAGAAAAATCCCCATATCATCATTGATTGAAGAATGACCAATACTATATCGAACGTTTCAAATTTTTTCTTCACCATGGAATGATTGTATTATCAGGGATTTTAAGAAGTTTTCTTGGGTCTGTGTGTCCGGAAATTATTTTGATTGAGTCTTTTGGGATTTTGAGCGAATCGGATAGAAATTTGATTAGTTCTTCATTGGCACGGCCTTTTTCCGGGGCGGAGCGTATTCGTATTTTGTACGTTTCATCATCCATTTTTTCAATGAATGCAGTCTCACGACTTTTTGGCACTACTTTGATTTGGATGTACATAATTTCCAGATTTCAATAATAACTATACCGCTACCCGTTGCTAATATGATGTTACGCCAATCCACAAGATTTAATGGAACTGTTTTGAAGATTTCCTGGAAGACAGGAAGGTATATTGCCATAATTTGAAGTAATAAACTAAAGAAAATGCTGAATAGTAAGAATTTATTAGAAAAGAAATTTGTGAAGTAATGTCGCTTTTCATAACGTACTGAGAAAACTAATAGCAGTTCGAAAATTACAATACCAGTGAAGACAATTGTTCTTGCATATTCGATTCCATATTTTTCATAGTAATAAAGGAATAATAAGAAACAAATTATAGCGGCTAGAAGGCCAGTGAAAATGCTAAAGCTTAATAGCTCACGGAAAATATTTTCATTCGGTGAACGAGGTTTGCGCTTCATTATTTCTTTGTCAGGACTGTCGACTCCAAGTGCTATGGCTGGTAATGCGTCCGTTAGAAGATTTATCCAAAGTATTTGAAGTGGGATAATTGGAATAGGATAGCCAATTAAAAAAACTCCACTAATTAATAAAAGCTCGCCAAAGTTCGCGCTAAGAAGGAATCTCACAAACTTCTTTATATTTTCGTAAATAACTCTTCCTGTTTCCACGCTTGCAACAATTGTTGCAAAATTATCATCAATTAAAATTATATCACTGGCTTCTTTTGCAACATCAGTGCCCGTAATTCCCATGGCTACTCCAATATCAGCTTGTTGAAGGGCAGGGGCATCATTAACTCCATCACCGGTCATAGAAACAATTTTTCCTGTTTTTTGTAATGCCTCAAGAATTTTCACTTTATGTGAAGGATTCACGCGCGCAAAAATTTTGATTTTATGTATAATTTTGACTAGTGCTGTACTAGTCATTTTATCTAATTGTGCACCTGTTAAAAACTCATCACCCTTTTGAAAAATTCCTATTTCTTTCCCAATCGCGATTGCCGTATTTGCGTGATCTCCAGTAATCATAACAACATCTATCCCAGCACTTTTACATTTCATAACCGCATCTTTTACTTCAGGACGAGGTGGGTCAATCATTCCCATTAAACCCAAAAAAACCATTTCTGATTCGGTACCGTTTTCTTTTTCTTTCAATCTTTTGTAGGCAAATCCTAATACTCGTAGTGCGGAATCTGCATATTTTTCATTTATTTTCAGTATTTTTTTTCTTTCGGCTGGATCAAGTTTTATTTCTTTTCCATTGATGGAAATTTTGTCACAAATATCTAAAATTGAATCAGGAGCTCCTTTTGTTATTAGGAAAAATTCATTTCCTATTTTATTTTTTGTCGACATTCTTTTTCGTTCTGAATCGAAAATCATTTCATCAAGTCTCGGGAATTTTTTGCGAGTTTCTTCAAATTTTACTCCCCATTTTCCAGCAATTGTTAGTAGACAAGATTCTGTTGGGTCGCCGTTAATTAATCCTGAATTATTACAAAGAATTCCACTTGTTAAAAGGTAAGTCAGCTCGCTCGGCATATTTTTTTCAAATCCGTCTTCAAGTAGAAATTCAGTTTCATTTGTATAAATTTTAGTCACTGTCATTGAATTTTGTGTGAGTGTTCCGGTTTTATCGGTGCAAATTACACTTACACTACCCAATGTTTCAGCAGCCGGAAGTTTTCTAACCAAGGCTTTTTGTTTTGATAATCTTTGAACACCAATTGCTAGTGTTAGAGTAACAACTGCTGGAAGCCCCTCAGGAATTACACCCACGGCAAGGCTTATATTTAAGAGCAGCATTTCCATAAGATCTTTTTTCATCAAAATTCCAAAACCGAAGTTAAATGCACACAGTATAATTACTAAGATTGCGAGAATTTTACTCAGATTATTTAATTTTGTTTGAAGTGGAGTTGGCCCATTTGTTTGATTTTCAATCAGTCCTGCAATTTTCCCAAATTCTGTATTCATTCCTGTCGCAGTCACAATCGCAACGCCGTGCCCTTTAACTGTTCTTGTTCCAAGAAAAATCATATTCTCTTGTTCACAATTCTTTCCTACCGGAGTACTTTCACCTGTTAAACTTGCTTCCATTGAATAGAATTCTTTACTTTCAATGAGCTTTGCATCAGCAGGAATATTTGAGCCTTCTTCAATAATTATAATATCTCCCGGCACTAATTCTTTTGCATTTATTTTAACTAATTTACCGTCGCGCATTACAAGCGCCGATGCAGCTGTCATTTTCTTCATTGCCTCAATGGTTTTTTCAGCTTTAAATTCTTGGAAAAAACCGATTACTGCATTTAGAATTACTATTCCCAAAATTAAAGCAGCATCTACATATTCTTTGGCAAATATGCTAATTCCACCTGCAATGATTAAAATTAGCACCATAATATTTATGAATTGCCTCAAAAATATTTCGTACCATGTCACTTTTTTCCCTTCTTTAATTTCATTAGGCCCGTATTTTACAAGCCTTAGTTTTGCCTCTTTAGAACTTAATCCTTTATGATTCATTATCTTAAGTTATTAAAGCGCCATTTTTTAATCTTTGCATGATCTCCTGAAAGCAAGACTTCCGGTACTTTTAAACCTTCAAATTCTGCTGGTTTTGTATAATGTGGATATTCTTTTTTGCGCCCAAGGGCGCTGCCAAAAGATTCTTCTTCACTACTCTCATTGTCGCCTAAAACTCCGGTAATTAACCTGGAAACTGCATCTACCACAGCACAAGCCGCTATTTCCCCGCCTGTTAGCACGAAGTCACCTAGAGAAATTTCTTCATCAACAAGTTCATCAATAACACGCTGATCAATTCCTTCATAACGGCCGCAAAGTAAAATTAATCCCTTCGATTTCATTAATTTTTCAGCTTTTTGCTGTTTGAATCTCTTTCCTGCAGGGCTCATGAAGATTACAGGCCCAGAATTCAGCATTTTGACAGCTTTTATACAGTCGAAAAGTGGTTGGCAGGTCATGAGCATCCCTGCACCACCTCCATAAGGCGTATCGTCAACTTTCTTATGTTTATCTTTTGAATAATCGCGAATGTTATGAACCTGAATTTCAATAGTTCCGGATTTTATTGCACGCTGAAGAATTGAATCTTCAAAATAGGGAAGGATAAGATTTGGAAAGAGTGTGATGATGTCGAAGCGCATGACTACATTCTACCCGTTTTTACGAAGTTTTTAAGTCCAATTCTTTTTCTTCAGCTTCAATTTTTAAAAAAACTTTTTCAGAATTTTTAGCAGAAAGTATTTCGGCTTGAGATTTATCGTCAGTAAAAATAGCTATTTTGGGGTCGTATATAAAAATTTCTCTCATAATGCTCAATATTTTACCTTCATAGTCCAGCTCTTCAGGTATATAAGAAAGCTCAAAATTTTCAGAATTACTTCCTAATAAAATGGCATTACCGCTCGAAAAAATTGGTAGATATGATACGTTTGTAAATACTCTTGATAAAGTATTAGCCATTGATAGTAATAATTCTTGATTCAATGAAAGAACATTCATCCCGATGACCCCATCTTCACTCAGATGACTTTTTACAAGCTCAAAAAATTCCAAACTGGTTAGATGAACCGGAATGTCTATAGAATTATATGTGTCAATCAAGATAAGATCATATTTATCTTCGTTGTTTAGTAAAAAGGCTCTTGCATCTGCATGAATGATTTTAGTTTCAGAATTTGATAGCCCCATATATTTTTTTGAAATTTCCGTGATTGCCGGATCTATTTCTACACCAGTGACTTCAATGTCAGGGTAAAAAGTATTAATAATTCTGCTTAATGAGCCGGAAGCATTGCCTAAAATTAAAATTTGTTTAGCATCTTCCCTTAAAGAAGGAAGTACACCCATATATGAAATGTAGTCATGTAATACTATTTTCTCCGGATTATATTTAGAATGTACGCCAAATGGATTGTCTAGCATCAGATAATGTATTCCATTTCCGGCATCTTTTATAAAAATATAATGATATGGAGAATCCTGCTCATAAATTATTCCATCCGCACTGAATACTGATGGAACAAAGGCAAATAGAGCTAATGTAAGTATCCCTAGTGAACGAACTAAGTAGCTGGATAGTCCAATCCCGGCGTTTAGGACTAAAATTATGCCAACCAATAAAAATGTTTTTGTTGTTCCCAAATATGGAATTAAAACAAATGCAGGCAAAAATGTTCCGATAATACTTCCAAGTGTCGAAATAGCCGATACTCTTCCTAAAACTGTTCCTATATTTTTTATATCTTTAGTAATTAACTTCATTGTAAATGGAACAATGGCTCCTAAAAGACTCATCGGGACTACCATCAAAATTAAAATTGCTAAGAATGAACCGTTAGTTGAAAAAGATCCTGGCACAATTTTTATTATTGATTTGAAAATAATTTCCGAAACGAAAGGAATTAAAATAATCCAGATCCCGGTAAAAAAAACTATGGAAAAATATATATTTTTACCGGTATTCCTGTCAGCAAGTTTTCCGCCAAAAAATGCTCCTATCGCTAAGGCTGTCATTACTAAGCCTACAATATTTGTCCAGGTATAAAGTGAATTTCCAAAATAAGGAGCAATTAAACGTGATGCACTCATTTCTGCAGTCATGACTGCAGCTCCGCAAATAAAAATGGTTAAGTAATATATTCCATTTTTTTTCATATGCTAATGACGATTAATCTTTTTTATAGACACTAACATTGATAATTGATCCTAAGCAAGTAAATAAAAGGACCCGTTTCCGGGCCCCTTTGATTTTCTTAGCGTAGCACGCCTTCGGCGTGTGTTATCTCTTACTGAACTGTGGAGCACGTCGAGCTCTTCGTAGACCGTACTTCTTTCTTTCTTTGATACGGCTATCTCGAGTTAGGAAGCCGATTGGTTTCAATGTTTGTCTGTTTCCTGCTTCAGCGATTACTAGTGCTTTTGAAATTCCGTGCCTAAGTGCTTCAGCGTGAGCCTGCATTCCACCACCAATGATTTCAGCGCAAATATCCCAGTTCTTCTGGTTGTTTGTTGCAACTAGAGGAGCCATGAATACATCAATCATGTCTGCAGTTCCAAAGTATTCTTTTGGATCTTTCTTGTTAACAATAACTCTACCTGTTCCTTTGTATAAACGTACGCGGGCCACCGCGGTTTTCCTTTTTCCGTTTGCGTAGAAGTAAGTGCCTTTAAATTTGATTTCTTCTGTCATTATTTAAGAGTGATGGTTTTTAATTTCTGTTGTTCATGAGGGTGTTTAGCTCCTGCATATACCTTAAGCCTTTCAAGCATGTGTTTTCGTAGTCTGTTTCTTGGAATCATTCCATGAACTGCACTTTCAATAATTCTTTCTGGGTGTTCAAGACGCATTTTCCCAGCTGTTTTCTCTTTAATACCTCCAGGGAAACCTGTGTGGTGGATGTAAACTTTTATTTCATCTTTATTACCTGTTAGAACCACTTTTTCAGCATTGATTACAACAACGTAATCTCCACAATCCGTTGAAGGAAGCCAAATAACTTTGTCTTTTCCTCGTAAGATTGATGCAACTTTTGTTGCAAGCTGACCTAGAACGATGCCTTCAGCATCTATTACAAGCCATTCTCGCTTTTTATCTACGTCCTGTAATGTTGGGTGATAAGTTGTCATACTAGTTGAATTGATACGGTTGGAGCGGCATCACCACTTCTGAAGCCGGTTTTAATAATTCTTGTGTAACCTCCCTCTCTTTCCTTATATCTTTCTTTTAGAACTTCCATAAGTTTCTTTCCTGCATTTTTGTCGAATACTGTTTCATTGATTTGTCTTATTGCATTCATTACATCTTTTGTCTTCGCTGCTGTAATCAAATTTTCAACTATTGGCTGAACTCTTTTAGCTCTGCTAGCAGTTGTTGTGACTTTTTCGTATAGGATGATTGATGTAGCAAGGTTCCTAAGCAGCGCAGCTGCATGGTCCTTCTGCATATTCATCTTCAAACTTTTTTTATTGTGTCTCATGGTTTTTTAGTGAGTGCCCTGTTCGGGGCAGTAGTTATAGCGTCTAAGACGCCGGATGTCAATTATTCGTCCTTAGTAAGTGTTAGACCTCTTTTTTCTAGAGCATCTTCAACTTCTGTTAATGCCTTCTTTCCAAATCCTCTCAAGTTTGAAAGTTTTGAATGTGTGCATTTTGTAAGTTGTTCGATAGATCCAATGTCTCCGTTGATTAGAGAATTCAATGTTCGAGGTGAAAGTCCAAGGATTTCAATTGGAGTGTAAGACTCTTGTCTTGGTTTTGAACTTTCTTCTTCCTGAGCTTTAGCAGCAATCTTTTCGAAGTCGCTCATGAATTCAGGTTCAACAGCTTTTTGATCTCTATTGAAGATATTGAAGTAAGATTCAAGTACATTCGCCGCAAAACGCATAGCATCTTTTGGAAGAATTGAACCATTAGTCTTAACTTCAAGTGTCATCTTATCTAAATCTGTTCTTTGACCAACACGAACCGCTTCAACGCTATAGTGAATCTTCTGAACCGGAGTAAATACTGCATCAATCTCAATCATTTCTGCATCGTTATCAGTCTTCTGACCAATTTGAGCTGGTCTGTAACCGATTCCTTTCTCAATTCTGATCTCCATATCAAGACCAGCATTCTTCTCTTCTAGAGTAGTAATGTATAAGTCAGGGTTGTGAATTGTGATATCGCTTGGAACGTCGATGTCCGCAGCAGTTACAACACCACCTTTCTTCACTTTCAAGTGCACGATAGAAGTTTCTTTTGTCTCTTTGCTAACAGCCAACTGTTTAAGGTTAAGCATGATATCCAAAATACTGTCTTTTGCTCCTTTAACAACAGTGTACTCATGAGTAACACCTTTAACTTTAATTCCTGTAACGGCAGCTCCTGGTAGGGAAGAAAGAAGAACTCTCCTCAAACCATTACCTAAAGTAGTACCGTAACCTGCCGGAAGCGGGCTGACCATGAAGGTCGAGTGAAAATCTCCCATTTTAGATTCTGCAATCTTTGGGAGCCCGATTTCTTCTTGTATGATATGCATATGAAGAGGGCGTTATTATGAATTATTTAGAATAGAATTCTACGATAAGGTAAGCTGCAATCAATTTGTCTATGTCTTCATCAGTTGGAAGAGCTTTTACAACAGCCTTTAATGCTTTTTGTTCAGACTCTATCCATCTTGCTGATTCAAAATCTTTTTCTTCTTTGACTTCATTGAATAGCGGGCTTGATTTTGACTTTTCTCTAACCTCTAGAACATCACCTTCTCTTACTTGAATTGATGCGATAGAAACTCTTCTTCCATTCAAGTTGAACATTCCGTGACCAACCATTTGTCTTGCTTGAGCTCGAGTTTTTGCAAATCCAGCTCTGTAAACAACGTTGTCCAATCTTCTTTCAACGCTTTTCATCAATGCAACGTCTGTTGCTTCACTTCCTGAAGCCGCTTTCAAGTAATAGTTTCTTAATTGTTTTTCTGTAATTCCGAACATGAAACGCATCTTCTGTTTTTCAAGAAGCTGCTTCTTATATTCAGAAGCTTTTCCTGCTCGGTTATTTCCGTGCATACCCGGACCGTGAGGTCTTCGTTCAAGGATTTTGTCGAGCTTAGGAGTATTGAAAATATTTACTCCGAATCTTCTTACTAGCCTGGCTTTTGGTCCTGTATATCTAGACATATTAAATTAAAATTATACTCTTCGCGGTCTTGGCTTCTTACAGCCATTGTGTGGAACCGGAGTTAAATCCGCAATTCTTAAAATTTCGATTCCCTGAGCGATCAACCCTCTCAAAGCCTGTTCTCTTCCACTTCCTACTCCTTTTACATATACATCTGCTTTTTCGAATCCGAATGCCTTAGCCTTTTCAGCAGCATTTTCAGCAGCCATTTGAGCAGCGTAAGGAGTCGATTTCTTTGTTCCTTTGAATCCGCAAGCACCTGAACTTGACCAAGCGATTGCATTCCCGTCTGGATCTGTAACTGTAATCAGAGTGTTGTTGAAACCAGCATTTACATAAACTTTTCCGTGAGTTACGGTTTTTTTCTTGCTCTTTTTTACTTTCTTAACAGCACCTTCAGCCATAACGTCTGCTGCAGATACTGCAGTAGCGCCAGTTGCTTCCGGATTTGCGACTGATGTCGCCGCCTTCTTGTTTTTAACGTCCTCTGTCATATTATGTGTCGCCCGAGGGCTGTGTTAGATTATTTTTCTTCTTTCTTTCTACCGCTACCTACTGTTACTTTCTTACCTCTCTTAGTTCTTGCGTTAGTCTTTGTTCTCTGACCACGTACCGGTAATCTTCTCTTGTGTCGGAATCCTTTATAGGAGCCGATGTCTTGCAATCTCTTTATATCTAGTTGGATTTTTCTTCTTAGTTCACCTTCACTCATCACTTTAGTTAGTGCATCACGTAGTTTTGCTAGGTCTTCTTCAGTCAGCTCCTTAACTTTCGTGTTCAAGTTGATATTCAACTCGTTTAGAATTGACTTAGAGAGTGGTCGTCCGACTCCAAATATATATGTGAGTCCGATTTCTACTCTTTTGTTATCCGGTAATTGTACTCCGCAGAGTCTTGCCATAGTGATTGTTTATAATTTTTTTGCGGCCCATTAGGGCCTAATGCTCACAACTTCGTTGTGACTACTACCCTTGTCTTTGTTTGTGCTTAGGTGATTTAGGACAGATAACTCTTACCACGCCCTTTCTTCGTATAACTTTGCAACTACTGCAAATCTTTTTTGTTGATGCTCGTACTTTCATAGTTTTATTGTTTAGTGCTCTCAGTAACCAAATCTACGTTATCTTCCGGTATAGGTCCGCCCTTTTTATGACGGAAAACTATTCGCCCCTTGTTTAAGTCGTAGGGTGTTAACTCGACCGTAACCGCATCTCCTGGGATAATTCGGATGAAATTGATTCTCATCTTGCCCGAGAGGTGACAAAGCACTACGTGGTTGGTCGGATATGCCGGGTCGTCCAATCTTACACGGAAGGTTGTATTTGGTAGGCATTCCACCACAATTCCGTTTACCTGGATGACTTGCTTCGCCATTAATTTGAGGTAAAAGCAGATGGATTCTACACAGCGGTCTAGACAATTGCAAGAGCATTTTTGTCTACTTTTAGGGTAGTTCGCTTTGACAAGAGCCTATTTTTGTAGTATAAGAGTGGTAATTTAATATAATTACATGTCAAACACACCTGATGAGAGAGAATTGCCAGAAGTATTAGGAGAAGATGATTTAAAACGATATCAAAGAATTTTGGGCGGAATTTTATCAAGAAGAAGTATGTTAAATCCTGTTAATCCTAATATGGGTACAGTATTGTTTCAGGATAAAATTGGAGTACTAACTTTGGAAAATGGTATTTATGAGATTAGTGTTGACGGCCACGGTAGAGCTAAAATTTTTCCTGACGGAAGTGTTATGGGGTCTTTTGAATCTTTGACGCAATGGCTCGTGCTTGCTGATGAAGAGGCGTACGCATTTTCAAAAATTTCAGATGAAGAAGTGACTAAATATTCAGGAATTTTATCAGGAATTCAAAGTAAGTTTGCAAAAAATGCACTTGATACTGTTGCGCTCGGTTTTGATGGAAAATCAGGAACTTTGAAGTTTATCGATGACAAAATAATAATGAGAATTGAGGAGATGGGTGCTTGTACAATTTTTATTGATGGAAATGTTGAAGGTGATGCTGAGACTTTTGTGCAATGGTTTTTGAATGCTGGTGAAGATGCAAGAATTGGTGGAGAAGTGTTTGAAGCAATAAGAACAACATCACTGGGAGCACAAGACACTTTGAAAGATAAGTAATTTGCTATATATTGTGGCGGCTTAAAGCGCGCCAATGAAAAAGATTAGTAAATTAGGGAAATTTTTGAAGATGAATCTTGTTTATCTGCTTTTATTTTTGTTGATTGCGATGCAGTTGTGGCAAGGTTACAAGTTCAAACATACTTTAGCCTTGTTTGATTCTTTGGGCGGCGATAAAAATCAGGTTATTGAAGAGCTATCGAAAACGAGATCATATGTTAAGGAGTTCGGTAGTGATATGAATGAAATTAGGAAATTTTTACTTTTACCTACTAAGGAATATGTTTTTGATAAAGAAGAAGTTGAGGCATTAGCGAGTGATGATATTTCAGCAAATTTTTTCGACTTTATTACTGCTCTTCAAAAGTCTGATCAAGATGCAAAAATGTTTAGTGATGCACTTGAGGCAATTAAAGCTTGGGTTTTGACTGATGTGGGTGGTGGATTGAGCGTTGTGAATGATGGGTCGAATTTCAAATTTATTAATAGTTCAGGAAGTGAGGTTGCGAAAGTTCTTTTGTCTACAGAAGGTGAAATTGAGGCGACTTCATTTGGTGCTGAGGAAATTTATTCAGGTGGATCTGTTGAAGATTTAATTGCTGCTTTTAAAGGTTTTGTTGTTGGTGAACTGGCTACGGTAGAAAAAAATATTGAAGCAGTGCGTGTGCTTAAAGTGAAATTATTGAATGAAACTTTGCCAAATCCTGAAGTTCAGGCTGTTCTAAATTCCAAGAAAATTATTTTAAGCGGAGAAAAGGAAGATGAGACTTCTTACTATTATGAGCTGACAAATTCGTCAGGTGATTTGGTTGGAACTTTAAGTATAAGTAAAAGTTCAGCATGTTTAATTTTGAATGATGCTTGCGTGACTGATTTGCTTGGAGCGTTGACTACTTTAGATTCTCGCAGTGTGTTGGAGAAAAAAGTTTCAGATAGAAAGAAGCAGATTGATGATTTACTTTTAGATGCCGGCTTTCAGGCTACATTGAAAAAATCATCAATGACTATAAGTTTTTCTGATGAAACAGATAGCCGAGTGAATTATAAAGTTAGTTCCGGTTTGCAGGTTTATATTATATATATAGACAAGTCGACAGGGCAGGTGATGGTGGAAAAATCTGGCGGCGGAACCTCAACTCTACTCAGTGCGACCGATGAGCTTAGGCTCAAAAAAAAAGCCCCGACTTTTCTGTTGAGCTAGCTAGTGAAGATTTAACAGAGAATCCAAGTGACTTTAACCTTTTACTACTCGGACAAAACGGTACAAATGTGGACACGATAATGTTTGCGAACGTGAGTATTGATAATCGTAAGATCAGTTTGGTGAGTATTCCGCGTGATCTTTATTATCAAGATCAGAAAATTAATGGAGTTTATGCAAAGTATGGAATGTTTGAATTCCAGAAGGAAATTGAGGATATTGTGGGAATGAAGGTTGCGAAATATATCATGGTGGACATGTATGTTTTTGTGGACATTATTGATTTGATGGGAGGTGTTGATGTGACTCTTGATGAAGATTTGGTAGATCCAACTTATAAAACTTGCGATAACGGTGTTTGTTCAACACTTTACTATCCTGCAGGGAAGTATCACTTGAACGGAACTCAGGCATTGCGAATTGTGCGTTCTAGACATACAAGTTCAGATTATTCGCGTGCAGCTCGTCAGCAGTTGGTTTTGCAGGCGGTGAAGTCTAAAGTCGCCAGTTTGCAGTTGGGAGATGGATCGAAAGTTCTGGGAATTATTAAGTCGGTTTTGACTTCAACACAGTCAAATATTACTCTCGATGAAGCCTTATTATATTACTTCCGATTTCAGAATTTTGATTTGAACGGTGGCAATGTAATCAGTAGCGGAAATGTTTTGGATTCGGTTCAAGTTCCTGTTGATTACACAACCAATCGTACTCAAGAAGTTTGCGTGGAAGATGTTTGCTCAGAAGGTTTTGTTATAGATACACTTTCACCTCGAAATGGCGATTGGGAGCTGATTAAGAAGTTCGTGAGATATTCGATTGGGCAGTGACTATTTGATTTCTGCTTTTGTCCAAGTTAAATCAGGTTTCACTGTGATTTTGTAGCGCCTTGTTGTTACTTCTTCTGTCCAACTAGGGCCCATCGGAAATCCACCATTCTCATCAAGTATCCTCATAACCTTATGACTGAATGTATAGTGAATGATAAGATTTCCATCTTTGTTTTCTAGAATTGCATTGGAAGGGCAGGATATTGCTGGTAGCAGTTCTTTTAATTTGCTTATTAGAGGTGAGTATTTATTATATAAGCTATTGGGTCTTCCTGGTTCGTTGAAATTGATCTTATCAATTTCATATCTGAGTGAACGTAACTCTTTTTTATCTGCTTCTAATTTAATAGTCTTTGCTTCTTCAATTTGCTTTGGAGTTAATGGAGCAGGGGCAGGAGCAGGAGATGTATATTGTAAACGGTATAATGGGCTTTGTTTCTGTTCTGCTTCCCGTATGATTCGTTTCTGCTCACTTATTACTTTTAATGCTTCACGATCGTAATCTGTTAGAGATTTTATTTCATAAGTAAAATCAGGTTTTATTATAGTCTTATTGTATGCAGTATAAATCACTATATTCCCATCTTGTGTATCTAAATCAATATCACCTAAAATTTCCAGTTTTGTTCGATCACGTAATTCTTTTAATATTCCCTCTGTGTAACCGTATGGATCTGAGCCCTTAACTCTTATGGAAGAAATCTTGGAAAGCATATCACTATGACGCCTTTTTATTTTCTCAATTCCATCATCCTCAACAATTTTAATTTGCTCCGGAGTAAATGTAGCGTTGCTGTCGATTGTGAAATCCGGTTTGATGATTAATTTAATAAATTCATTAGAATCATTAGAATTATAAAAACTACCAACTTTACCAAAAATGACTATGTTATCACCTTCTACAGTAAGTGGAAGCGGAGTTGGAAGGTTATTAGGAATTTTTGAACCGAACATGGCTCTAAGCTCAAGTGAAATTTCTTTTTTATTACCAAGATTATTTGCAATTTGATCTTTTAGTTCAAGCAGGCGTGTTTTATTTCTTTCAAGCTTTTCAATTTCATCAAGCTTTTTCGAAACTTCTGCTTGTTCAGGAGTTAACGGCTTTTCTATTGGCTCTCTTTCGCCACCTGATTCTAATCCTGACATATTTGTTTTTGTTAAATCAGATAATTATAACACAAGTTACCCCCCCAGCAAGGTTTGGTAAAATTAACAGGGAAGAATCTACCGCTGGCGGTAAAGTTGAACCTGTAAAATTTACTTAGCCTATTCCATACAAGAATTTATCCGTATTTATAGCTATGTCTTCTTTTGTTTTACTGTCAGATTTTAAGATATGCTTTTCATCAAGCTCGTGACTGACTGTACATTGAACTGTACGTTTCAGAATATGCTTAGCCTGTTAAAAAAGTGTCCCCGGGGAGGAACGTACTTTTAACTGTACATTTCGAGTTATCTTTACAGATCAAAAATTACTGATATCATGCGTCCATGAAAAATGTACCGGCCAATCTTGATACAAATGGACAGCTTATGCTGATCGGATCGCAACTTGCGGAAAGAGTTGCTGCTGGAAATGATTGTGGAATCGAAGATCCTGAAATTCGAATGGCTGTGGTTTGGGCGAGGGCGAGTTTGGACCGTTATGTAGGACCTTTGGTTGAATTCGCTGAAGAAGTTACTGTTGCTTAAGCCGGAACTTCGCCTGGTCTGAGTGTTAATACTTCGACTCCGCTTTCTGTAACAAGAACGGTGTGTTCGTGCTGAATTCCCCAAGAACCGTCTTTTGTGGAAAGGGTCCAACCATCTTTTTCAGTGTAGATTTTTGGATTACCGTTTACGAGAATTGGTTCGATTGCAATTGTTAGGCCTGGTTTCATTGCAGGGCCATTGTGAGGTTTTCCATAATTGTAAACGTAAGGTTCTTCGTGCAGCTTGTAACCAATTCCATGTCCTGTTAATTCGGGTACAACTCTGTATCCACCTCCACGCACAACTCTTTCTATTGCATGGCCAATATCGCCAATTTTATTGCCTGGTTTAACTTGCCGAATTCCGGCCCAAGTTGCTCGAATGCATGTATCTACGAATTTCTTAATTTCTGGTGAACATTTACCAACACATACAGCTACTGCTGAATCTGTATTTAGATTGTCGAGAATAACTCCACAGTCGATTGAAAGAATGTCGCCATCGTTCAGAACTCTTTTATTTGGAATTGTGTGTACAACTTCTTCATTCACGCTTGTACAGAGAATTGAAGGGTAGCCATGGTAACCTTTGAATCCTGGTCTTACTTTGTATTGTTCAAATAATTTTTCCGCGGCATGTTCAAGATCGAGAGTCGTGATTCCAGGTCGTACTAATTTTTCAAGTTCAGCTAAAATCAGACCGAGAATTTTCCCGCCTCTTCGCATTGAATCGATTTCTTTTTCTGATTTTAAAGACATTTAAAGTGCGGGCTTAGTACTTCAAATATTTCTTTTGTCACATTCCCGATAGATTCTCTTCCGTTTACATCTAACATTAATCCTCTTGATTTATAATCATTAATTACCGGCAGAGTTTTTTCCGTGAAAGTTGAAAGACGAATCTTGATTGCATCAGGAGTATCATCTGAACGAGTTACGAGTTCTCCACCGCATTTCTCGCATACCGGCTTATCGTAAAAAGTAGGATAAATTTCTTTGCACTTTGTACAAATTCTTCTAGTTGTTAATCGTTTCATTGCTTCTTCTTCAGTCAGATCGATTGTTAGTCCCATAAAAGAGCGACCCTCTTTTTTCATAAGAGCATCGAATTGTACTTGTTGATCGTCAGAACGTGGTATGCCGTCAAATAGCGCGCAAGCGCCTTCCGGTAATTGGTGCAAGAAATTCGCAACAATCTCCATCACGACTTCAGTAGGTACAAGCTTTCCTGATTCAATAATAGATTTCACTTTCTTTGCTAGTTCACTATCTTCATTAGAGAGTTTTCTTAATTCACCACCTGTTTCAAAAATTTGTAGATTAAACTTCTCGGCTATCATTTTACTTTGTGTTCCTTTCCCTGAGCCTTGAATGCCGAAGAGTACTAGGTCCATAATTTATATTTAGCGCAGCTTTGCTGCGTAGTATGCGCGCCTCTAGGCGCTAATGCTCACCTTCGGTGACTAACCCTTGTAAAATCTATCGTAGTGATGAGTGAGAAGCTGTGAATTGATTTGTCTAACTAGATCTAACACAACACCCACGATAATGATTAGTCCGCTACCGCTTATTAAAACTTGAATTGTTCCAAGGTCTAGTGAAGAAAATACTTGTTGTAGGATTAGAGGTAGAACCGCGATAAGCGCAATCATAGATCCTCCGAATAGATTTAATCTGTTTGAAACTTTTCCAATGTATTCTGCAGTTTCTTTTCCAGGTCTTAAACCAGGAACGAAACCACCACGTTTTTGAATGTTATCTGCAACCTGTGTTTCATTGAATACAATGCTTACGTAGAAGTATGTGAATCCAATGATAAGTAAGAAGAAAGTTACTCCATAAAGCCATGAACCCGGGTTGAAAACTGTTGTCATGAATGTACCGATATCTTTTACCCACTGGCTATCTGCGTATATAAGGAACTGACCAATGATTGATGGGAAAGTAACTATAGAAACGGCGAAGATAATTGGAATCATTCCAGCCTGGTTAACACGAATTGGTAAGAAAGATTGTTGCCCCTTTGCTTTACCACGCTGCCCTGCATATGTTATTGGAATTCTTCTTTGACCTTCCGTGAACATAACTATAAGTAGACAAAGTACAATAGTTATTAGGATGATTCCTACTAAAGGAATTAATCTTTCTGATTCTGAACTGGCAAGTGCCAAAGTTGGCCCTACAATTCCCGGTAAACCAGCAACGATACTTGCAAAAATCAATATAGAAGTTCCATTTCCAATGCCGTGCTCCGTAATAATTTCACCAATCCACATAAGTACTACGGTACCTGTTGAGATTGTTAACATTATTGGAAGTACGATTGTTGGATCACCTATATTCTCAATGATTGGCACTTGTGCTTGAGAGTTGATTAAAGTGATCATTCCAAAAGATTGCAATAGCGCAAGAGGGAAGGTTAACCATCGAGTGTATCTATTAATTGTTTTTCTTCCGCTTTCACCTTCTTTAGAAATTTCTTCAAGTCTTGGAACGATTACTGTAAGAAGCTGCATTATTACTGAGGCGTTGATGTATGGAGAAAGTCCCATCAAAACGATTGAGAAATTTTCTGCACCTCCACCTGTTAGAACACTAAAAGCCCCAAGTAATGAATTCTTATTGAAAACATATTCTAGAGCCTCACGATTTACTCCTGGGATAGTTATGTGCGTTAAAACTCTGTACAACACAATCATTGCAAGAGTGAAAAGAATCTTCTTTCTCAAATCTTTAGAACTCCAGATTTGCTGTAAGTATTTAAGCATTTAATTATTTTTTAGCTTCTTCTTTCTCTTTCTTTGGAGCAAGTTTGTTTACAATCACTTTTCCACCAGCTTTTTCAACAGCAGCAATTGCTTTCTCTGATGCTGAATCAACGTGGATTGTTAGTTTTTTAGTAAGTTTTCCTGTCGCTAATAGTTTAAGTTTCATTGTCTTCTTTGTAAATAGTCCATTTGCTCTTAGTGAAGCCGCATCTACAGTCGCACCATCTTCAAAGAATTTTTCAAGTCTTTCAAGATTGATAGGATAGTAATGAACTTTATTAATATTCTTAAACCCTTTCAATTTTGGCATTCTTCTTGAGATTGGAGTCTGTCCTCCTTCGAAACCTCTTCGGATTTTTCCACCTGTTCGTGCTGTCTGTCCTTTACCGCCACGACCTGAGTAATTACCTCGAGTTCGGCCACGACCAATTCTTTTCTTAGCTTTTGCACTACCCGGATTTTTTTTAAGTGTATTCTGTTTCATATTTAAGCTTTAGGTTTTTTAGGAGTTGTTGCTGGTTTTGAATGAGTCTGACCTGCTTTTGCCATTTCTTTAGCTTCTGATTTGTTGATTTGTTTAACTTCAGGAGCAGCTCGATCTTCACCTGTAACTACAGCTTTTTTCTTCTCTAATTCAGGCCTTTCTCTTAGTCTTGAAAGTGCAACGTAAGCTGCCTTTGTATTGTTTACACGGTTTGAAGAACCGATTGTTTTAGACAAGATGTTTTTGATTCCACAGATTTCCACAACTTTTCTTACTGCACCTCCGGCAATAATACCTGTACCTTCACTTGCTGGCTTTAAAAGAACAATCGATGCTTTAAATTTAATTTGAATTGTGTGAGGAATGGTTCCGTTGTAAATCGGAATCTTGATCATGTTCTTTCTAGCTTTTGACACAGCTTTTGAAATTGCATTTGGAACTTCAACTGATTTACCAATTCCGTATCCGATTCGTCCTTTTTTATCTCCAACAACTACTGTTGCTCTAAATCTTAAACGACGTCCACCTTTAACCACACGAGTTACCCTGTCGATTTGGATTACCTCCTCTTCGAACTCTTTAGGTTCTCTTTTGCCGTTGAATTGTTTTCTTTCAGGTTTAGACATATAAGGTTAAGATTTTATGGTTAACTGCAATCAGTGCAGAAGTTGTTAGAAATTAAGGCCGCCTTCTCTTGCGCCCTCTGCTAGAGCCTTTACTCGGCCATGATATTTGTAACCGTTTCTATCAAATACACAAGTTTCAATTCCAGCTGCCTTAGCTTTTTCAGCAAGTTCCGCACCAATTATCTTAGCATTTTCTACTTTTGTTCCTTTCTTCATCTTAAGATCACTTACAGATGCAATTGTTTTCATTGAAGTGTCGTCAATCAGCTGAGCATATGTTGCAGCTAGACTTCTGAACACGACTAGGCGCGGACGAGCCGCTACGCCGCTAACTTTAGCTTTAATTCGAGCGTGCCTTCTTTTTCGTTGTGTGATTTTAGTGTTTTTCATAATTAGGTTAGTTTCTTAGTGTAGCTCGACTTCGTCGAGTGGTTACGCAGCTTTAGCCGCTGACTTACCAGCCTTTCGTCTGATATGTTCATCTTGATATTTAATACCTTTTCCTTTGTAAGGTTCTGGAGGTCTGTAAGCTCGGATTTCTGCACAAACTTGTCCAACAAGTTGTTTATCTACACCTGAAACTGTAAGTAAGTTTTTCTTTTCTTCATCTAGTTTGAATACAATTCCTGCTGGAGTTGGGTATTCAACCGGGTGAGAAAAACCAAGGTTCAAAATAAGTTTTGTTGGTTGAACCACAGCTTTGTAACCTACTCCGTTGATCTCCAATTTCTTGAAGAATCCAACTGTTACACCTGTCATCATATTGCTGATCAAAGTTCTTGTAATTCCGTGTAGGCTCTTCTTGATCGCTGTTTCTGCATCTTTAGTCACTAGAACTTCGCTGTCTTTGATTTCAACTGTTATTTCAGGGTTGATATTCAATTTAAGTTCACCTTTTGGACCTTTAACTGTGAGAACTTGTTCTTCTCTTGTTACAGTTACTCCTGCAGGGATCTTTACCGGTAGTCTTCCAATTCTTGACATAAAATTATTTAATTTATATTAGTAGATTTCGCATAAGTATTCTCCGCCCAAATTCTGTTTTCTTGCTTCTCTTCCGCTCATAACGCCTTTTGGAGTGGACACAATTGCCATTCCTAATCCGTCTAGAACTTTTGGGATTTCGCCGGTGTGAACGTAAATTCTCTGGCCCGGTTTGCTAACCCTTCTTAAGTGAATATCTTTTCTATCTGGTTTAAGTTCGATTAGTAGTTCTTTTGTAACTCCTTCGCCTGTAACACTAACGCTTTCGATGTATTGGTACTTTTTTAGTACTCCGCAGATTGCCTCTTTGATTTTTGAATACGGAACATGAACCATGCTTTTACGAGCACGAGCCGCATTTCGGATTCTTGTTATCAAGTCTGCTATTGGATCTGTTGTCATTATGTTGTTATTATTAGTTTAAGTTGGGGAGGGAATTTCTTACCAAGATGATTTTGTGATTCCCATTAGTTCTCCTTTCTGGGCAAGTTCTCTGAAGCAAATTCTGCAAATGTCGTATTTTCTCATGTAACCGTGTGAACGTCCGCACATGCTACAGATGTTGTAGACTTTCGTGCTTGTTCCTGGCTTTGGTTTTAAACCTAGAGCCAAACGGTGCATTACCGCTTTTTTCTTATTCCGTTGCTTTACGATCATTGATGTTTTAGCCATTTTTTTAGATTATTTTTTTGGAGTTTTCTGCACCTTTGGTGCAACGGCAGTAAGAGGGAAGCCAAGAGCTTTTAAAAGCTTGTATCCTTCATCAGCATTTTTTGCAGTAGTACAGATATTGATCTGAACTCCGTGAGGTCTTTGTAGATTTTCCGGATTAATTTCCGGGAAAATTGTACAATCCTTAAGTCCGATGCTGTAATTACCTTGTCCGTCGAATGCTCTACCGTTGATACCTCGGAAATCTCTTACACGTGGCAATGCAACGTTCACAAGTCTGTCTATAAATTCGTACATTCTTTTTCCTCTAAGAGTTACTAGTAGACCAACTGGCATTCCAATTTTTAACTTGAAGTTAGAAATTGATGTTGTTGATTTTCTCATTACTGGTTTTTGACCTGTAATGGCTTCTAGATTTGCAATTACTGCAGAGAAGTCTTTAACAGCTTCGTGAGAAGCCATTTTACCAATTCCAATGTTTACGCTAACTTTTGTAACCTTTGGAACGGCATTAACATTCTTCACACCCAATTCTTTTTGCAAGCTTGGAGCGATTTCATTTACGAATTTTTCTTTAAGTCCTTTCATGATTATGCTTTTTTAGGTTTAGTTTTTTTAGGCTCTGCCACTACAGCTGCTATTGCGCTGATTGTTACTTCTGTGCCGCTCTTCTTAGCTATTCTTAATTTCTTGTCGCCTGTGATTTTGTATCCAATTCTTGTACCTTTCTTTGTTTTTGGATCTAAAACCATGACGTTTGAAACGTGAATTGGAGCTTCGAATTCAATCTTTCGGCCTGCGCCTTGTTTAGATTTTCGAACGTGTCTTGTAACTTTATTCAAGCCCTCCACAACGACTTTATCGTTTTTTATATCAACTTTGATAATTCTTCCGGTTTTATTTCTATATTTTCCGGCAATCACCACCACATTGTCTCCAGTTTTGATTTTCATAGTACTTCTTGGGCAAGAGATATAATTTTTTGGAATCCTTTATCTTTTAATTCTCTAGATACAGGTCCAAATACACGAGTTCCTTTAGGCATAAGATCTTTACCGATGATAACTACAGCGTTTTCATCGAATCTTATTGCAGTTCCGTCTTTTCTCTTAATTTGTTTTGTTGTTCTTACAACTACAGCTGTTTGAACGCTTCTTCTCTTAACTGCTCCTTTTGGAGATGCTTTTTTGATGCTGACGATAATTTGATCGCCAACTTTTGCATATCTCTTGTGAGAGCTGCCTAGAACTTTGATGCACATTACTTCTTTTGCACCGCTGTTGTCGGCTACCTGTAATCTTGTTTGTTGTTGTATCATGTTATTTAGTTGTTGTTTCTGATGGAGCTACTGTAGTCCAACGTTTTAGTTTAGATAATGGTCTGCATTCGTAGATAGTTATTGCATCTCCGACTTTATAAGTATTGTCTTCGTCGTGAGCATGAAATTTCTTTGAAACTCGGAATCGTTTTTTATACTTAGGATGTTCTTTGTAGTAGTGAGATTCAACTACAATAGATTTGTTTCCTGATTTCGATACTACTGTTCCTGTTTTACTTCTCATATATTATTTTTTAGTGTTGTTAACGATTGGTGTTTTAAGTCTTGCGATATATTTTTTAACCGCTCCAACCATGTGATTCTGTTTATCTTCTCCCAATCTTACTTTTATCCTTCTCTTAGCAAGATCTGTCTCTGATTTTGCTATTTCAGCATTCAGATCCTTTGGGGAAAGTTTTTTAATCTCGTCTGTATTTAACATTTTGTAAGCAGCCATTTTAATCTAGTTTTACGAATTTAGTAGTTACGGGAAGTTTTGTACCTGCGAGTCTCAATGCTTCTCTTGCCTGGACTTCTTCAATACCGTCCATCTCAAACATTATTACACCCGGCTTCACGATTGTTGTGAATCTTTCAACGCTACCTTTACCAGAACCCATCGGAACTTCCGCGGCTTTGTTTGTAATAGGCATATGAGGGAAGATTCTTATCCAGATTTTTCCACCTCTCTTAATATAGTGAGACATTGCTCTTCTTGCGGATTCAATTTGTCTTGAAGTTACTTCTTTAGTACTTGTACTCTTCAAACCAAATGTTCCGAAAGCTAATCTAGTACCGCTTGAAGCATTACCCGAGAAGTTACCTCGGAGGCGATGCCATTTCCTGTATTTCATTTTCTTAGGTAGCAGCATGTTTATTTCTTAGTAAATACTTCTCCTCTGTTGATCCAAACCTTCACTCCAATCGCACCATAAGTAGTGTGAGCTGGAACACTTGCATAGTCGATGTCGGCTCTGAAAGTATGTAGTGGGATTTTCCCCTCTGCAGTGAATTCTGTTCTTGCGATCTCAACACCATTTAATCGTCCGCTTGCCTTTACTTTGATTCCAAGTGCACCAGATTCCATAGCTTTTTTAACAGCCATTTTAGCAGCACGTCGGTAAGATACACGTCTTTCAATTTGTTTAGCTATACTATCACCAACCAAGAATGCATCTAAGTCAGGTTTTTTAATTTCTTTAACGTTGATTGTAAATTTATTTCCAAATTTCTTCTGAAGCTCAGCTTTTAGAACTTCAACTCCAGCACCTTGCTTACCAATGATTACACCAGGTTTGGAAGTGTGAACATTCAAGATTGTGTCGTTAGCATTTCTTTGAAGTTCAATCATAGACACACCACAGTCGTTCAAAGATTTTCTAACCTGAGCTTTGATAGCTAGGTCATCTTTAAGCATCTTTGCGTAGTTCTTTTTATTAGCGTACCAGCTTGACGGCCAGTTCCGGATAATTCCGGTTCGCATTCCAATTGGATTTACTTTTGTTCCCATTTTAGTTTTGAGGGTTAGTAGCTTCCACTGCAGCTTTAGCAGTTTTTGGTGTCTTAGTTTTCTTAGCCTTAATGCCGCCGTTGGCGCTTACGTCTACAATTACAGTAATGTTACTTCTTCTAACCAAGATTGGGTGAGATCTACCTTTAGATACAGGCTGGCTTCTCTTATACATAGCTCCTTTATTCACAACGATTTCTTTAATGTAAAGTTTTGATTTGTTCTGTTTGAAATTGTTTGTTGCATTTGCAGCAGCAGAAGCAATTACCTTATATAGAATGCCGGCACCTTTTTTTGGAGTGAACTTAAGCTCTGTTAGAGCTGTTTCAACCATTTTTCCTCTAACCATTCCAGCAACTAGGTTTGCTTTCTTTGGAGAGATACCGATATTTTTTAGGAATGCTTTCATGTCTTTTTAGTTTAGCTCGATTTGAGCGAGTGATTGATTATGACTTTGATGGGGCAGGTGCCGCACTTTCCGCTTTCTTGATTGGGTGACCCTTGAACTTCCTCGTTGGAGCAAATTCTCCTAGTCTGTGACCAACCATCTGTTCGCTTACGAATACTGGAATATGATCTTTACCGTTGTGAACCGCGAAGGTGTGACCAACGAAGTCAGGGTGAACCTGACAGTCTCTAGACCAAGTTTTGATAATTCTTTTATTAGCACCCATCATCTGAACTTTTTTCATCAGTTTTGGATCTATGTACGGACCTTTGAATGAACTTCTTGTCATAAATTTATGCGTTATCTTTAATTAATGCGCGGCCCTTTCTTGTCCTTACGATCAGTCGATCAGAAGGTTTAGATCGTCGTCTAGTTTTTACACCAAGAGCGTGCAATCCCCAAGGGGTTTTTGGATATTTCATACCGATCGGGTTCTTACCCTCACCACCTCCGTGTGGGTGATCAACCGGATTCATAACTTTTCCTCGAACTTCAGGACGCTGTCTTCTCCATCTGTTTCTTCCAGCTTTACCGATAGAAACGTTCTGGTAGTCGGCGTTTGAAATTCTTCCCACTGAAGCGTAGCAGAACTTGTGTACAAAGCGCACTTCACCGGATGGAAGCTGGACCTGTGCCAACTCTCCGTCCAAAGAAACAAGTTTTGCACTGTTACCTGCAGACTTTGCCATTTGACCGGTCTTGCTTGGATTAATCTGAACACAATAGATTTCAAAACCGATTGGTATATTGATCAATTGCATTCTGTTTCCAAGTTTTGCCTTAGCTCTCTTTGCTGTCACAATTACATCTCCAACTTTAATTCCTTCTGGAGCGATTTGATATCTCTTTTCACCATCTTTGTAGTAAACCAACATAATGAATGCATTCCTTCCTGGATCATATTCGATGGTTTTAACTGTGGCTTCAATATTCAATTTATCAATACTTCCGAAATCAACAATTCTTATTTTAAATGCATTACCTGAACCTCGGTGACGAGTTGTAATTCTACCGGTATTATTTCTACCCGCAGCCTCTTTTCTTCTTAGAAGAAGATTTTTTTCAGGCACATCAGTTGTCAACTCTTCATATGTGAGCTGGCTCATCTGTCTTCTTCCTCCACCCGTATTTTTTAGAATTTTGATTGGCATTTTTTCTTAGTTAACTCGACTACGCCGAGTGCTTATTAAGGTCTATTTTCTCACCTTTCTTGAGAGTTACGATAGCTTTTCTCATTTCATGTCTTTTCTGTAGAGGGTATCGATTTTTTCCCATCTTGAATTTGCTGTAGCCTTTTGTAATGTTCACTTTAGTTGCCTTAATCCCATATAATTCTGATAACGCGATTTTTACATCGATTTTAGTAGCATCTTTTGCAACGTAGAATGAGTATTTATTCATTGCTTCGCCACGAACGCTTTTCTCTGTAAGTATCGGCCGAATTATAATTTGTGCGATTTTCATAATTATTATTTCTTAGCTTTAGCGCCTTCATCGGCGTAAGTAGTTTCAAGATCTTTCAGAGCTAACTCTGTAAACATCAAGTTGTCGTATTTAAGTAGATCAGCAGGATTTAAGTAACCACTCATAACGATTTTAGCGTTCTCATGGTTTCTTGCCGATTTTTTCAATGTATCTTCAGATTTGTTCATAACGACTAGAACATTTCTTACTATTTCGATCTTCTTAATTAGATTGTCGAATTCCTGAGTTTTTGGAGCATCTAGTTCGAATTTATCAATTGCAACAATTTTTCCATCTTTAGCTTTTGTAGTCAGGATTGAGAACAAAGCAGTCCTTCTCATTTTCTTTGGCATCATCATTTCGTAGTTTTCCCATTTCTTTGGACCGAAAGCTACACCTCCACCTTTCCAGTGTGGGTTTCTGATAGAACCCTGACGAGCTCTACCTGTACCTTTTTGCTTCCAAGGTTTCCGTCCTCCACCTCTTACATCAGCTTTTGATAGAGTATGAGCGATTGTCATACGAGCGTTAGCTTGCTGGTACAGAAGGTATTCGTGTACAAGGTTTTCTTTAACCTCAATCTCAAATATATTCTTAGCAAGGCTTACTTCGCCTTTCTTGTCGCCTTTCTGATTGTAAAGTGTTGCTTTCATTATTATGATTTTCTGATGATAATTAGTGAATCTTTTCCTCCTGCTACTGGACCTCTTAGCCCGATAAGGTTCTTTTCAGCGTCTCTATATACTATTTGTGTGTCGATTGTTTTTCTATCGTTACCCATTCTTCCGGCCATCTTCTTTCCTTTATGTACATGTCCAGGACGTGCACGTGCACCGATTGAACCAGGCTCTCTGTGAGCATGTGAACCGTGTGAACCAGGGCCTCCTCTGAAATGCCATCGTCGTACAACTCCCTGGAAACCTTTGCCTTTAGAGATTGAAGTGATTTGAACTTCATCTGCATCTCCGAATAGGTCAACGTTTACAGCATCTCCGATTTTGAAGTTTATGGCTTCAGCCTCAGGAATTGCGAACTCTCTCATGTAACGAAACTTTCTGTTCTTCGTTGGTTTCTTTAACGCATCAAACCCCAGGACGAGCGCCGGATATCCATTTTTTTCAGTAGTCTTTACTTGTACAATCGTGTTAGGAGTGCACTCGATTACTGTTAGAGGGATCACGCGGCCATCGTCTTGAATTAGACGTGTCATTCCGATTTTTCTACCAAGTATTCCTGGCATACATTTTATTGATTATGACCCGAAGGTCTGAAATTCTTGGTCTTTGATTCCCAATGGGAGCCTCGAATTTCGTTTATAATTTGAATTGCCCGAGCATGCTACTCGGTGTCTAGTTTTGTGTCAACACTATTTTTCAAGAAAAGACATTTATACTATTTTCTCGGTAGGGAGCGAAGGAATTCGTGGCCTTAATTTTACTTAAGTAGACATAAAATGTTGACTGTGGATTATGCGGTTAGGTATAATATCCTTGGAATTGCCCTCAACTTGAAAGGTGGCGTTGATCGCCCGCCTTCCAGACTATCGTTTGGATAGAGTTGGGGGATTTTTATGGCCAGAGAACCCGCCCTGATTCCTTATTTGAAATTTTGGAATAATATTCTGCTCCGTATTTTTTATTTTTAGTGTTACGATTTAAAGTTCCAGCTATATAGTCTGCAAGTTGTAATAGATTATTACTTTCGGAGTTCTGAATTTTAATTTTCCGGCTACTTAACTTAAAATAATAAGAAAAATACTTTTTGAGTTGATGGTTTTCTTTCCCGTCTATTATTAATGTTGAATTACTTATCTCACTTTGAAAGTTAAGTTGAATAATCTCACAAACTTTTTTATAAAAATCATTACTACTCATTGTGTTGAATATTAGTTTTTTCCGTATCCGTAAGAATAAATAAGAAAATTTTGCACTTTTAATAGTATTCAAAAATAGATTTCTGACTTTATGGGAATTTTCTTTGAAATGAAATTCTGAGTTTTTTCTCCAATGCAACTTGTTCTTCAACAATTCAATTTTTCTATCAGTCGTAACCGCATCTTCTTTGTTTTTAAATATTATAAAAGCAATTGTGAAAGTTTCACTTGCACCATTCTTTAGGTTCATCCCCGGATCACCCGACTCATCAATAAAAATAAGCATAGTAAAATGCTAGCAATTCAAGCTGAAAAAGTCCTGAAGGAAAGCTGAATAAATCTTTTTTACACGATTATTCCCTTCTCTGTCATTTCGAATCTTCCGTTTTTCATTTGTCCGACTGCAGGTTTGAACATTTTGCGGTACTCAACTTTATTTCCAGATTCCATGGCTATATCAAAGTAGTAACCTAAATATTTTGTTACAGGTGGATTTTCCGGTATCACCCATGCTTTACCGCTTTTTTCCACTAAAATTGCCACATTAGATTTTTCGCCGACGATCTTAATAGATTCAAATGAAGATTCTAGGCCATGTTCTTTCACCAATCTTTTTATAAGCTCTTTAGAAAAACTTTGAGCAAAGGCATTCTTATAAATACCCACGATCATCTCCTCAGTTATCGCCTCTTTTGCAGTTTCAACGGTCGTCATTGCTTTATCATGAGTTTCGCCAGTCATTTTTTCAATGACACCTTTAATTTTTTCGATTGATACCTCACTTAGGTCTGCATTATTTATAAGTTCGATTAGATCTTCTTTTGATGTTTTTGGCATAATATATTGTTAGAGCTGTGTAAATTATAACATGAAATACCCCCCCCGCAAGGGTTGCTAAAATTAACAGAGAAGAAAGTGTTCCCGGGAACACTTTTAAACCTGGAAAAAAATCTAAAAAAAAGACCCCGACGAGCGGGGTCTGAATTTGCTGAATGTACTTACTTCTACTATTTCCCAGACTTCTCTGCTTTCTCTTCCATTATCATTTTGATTTCGATGTCTACTCCGGATGGAAGTGATAGACTTGAAAGTACTTCGATTGTCTTTGAGTTTGAATTTGTTATATCAATAAGACGTCTGTGAGTTCTTGATTCGAACTGTTCACGGGCGTTCTTGTGTACGAAAGTTGATCGGTTAACGGTAATTTTCTCAACGTGAGTTGGTAGGGGAATCGGTCCCATTATTATTGCACCTGTCTTTTCAGCGGTGTCGATAATAAGTTTTGCAGCTTCATCAATCACTTTGTGATCGAATGCTCTAATCTTGATTCTGATTTTCTGTCCTGCCATTTTACGTTGGGGTTAAATTACCGAATTGTGCGCGAGTACGCGGCTCGTGTGAAAAATCTCTCACGTGCTATTTTGTGTTGTATTTGTACTTGTTGTTGGGAGGCTTGTCAAGAAATTTACATTGTTGTATTTATTTTTTTAAAATTAAGGCTATAATTATCACTTAGCTATTAATCTCATTATTATGAAGCTTCTTACAGGTGAAATAACACACTTTAATATTCTTGATCCGTATTGGGATAGTTTTGAAATAGAACAATTTGGCAGTCTTATAGAAGATGGTGCCGATTCCAAATTAGTTTGTTTTGAGTGGGAATTGCCAGACGGTGGTACTCTTCAACAATATGGTGTTGATTACAATCTCTTCTTTAAAATGGACGGTTTGGTATCTATGCCGATTGTTATTAAGGACAAAGATGGGAACGTGATTGTCAGGTCTTCTTCTGATAAAATTAACGAAGATGAAGAATTGAAACGATTGGTTCCTAAAGCGATAATTGAAGGTGTTGAAAGACAAGCCGATAATTTTTTGAGACTAAATTTAGCAAGAGTTGAATTCAGAAAGAATATTTGTGAGGGTCTTGCAAGGTCAATGTAAAAATGCGGTTTCAAACTTTCTTATTTTATCTTAAAATTATTGCGCCGAATGGAACTTTTAACTCAGGTAAGACTTGCTTTAGTCCATCTATCCTTACATCTGCCTGTTGAGAAATATAAGAGAATAAAATCATATCTACATTACGATACTTGACCGAGAAGTATCTAAAGTCTTTATCATTACTAATAATTATCCTTTTTTCTTCAGCCGCAAAATTTATGATTTGTAAATCAGACATTTCTGGATTTATATAACGTACAAATTTCACATTATATTTGGCTTTTTGCAAAAAAATGCCTACAGATTTTGGCACGTTATGATCTATTATAAACTTAAGCATAAACTTTGCCTGTTGTGTTCAAAAAATGAGTGCCCGAAACGGAGTGATATGCAAAATCTATACAGGCGATGATGTCCTCATCTGTGATGTCAAATTCTGATTTAATTTTTTTGTTAGTCCAGCCTTCGGCCAAACACGCTAAAACTTGCTCTACACTTATTCTTGTGCCTTTTATTCTTGGTTTACCAAAGAGTACATTTGGAGAAACGGATATTTTTTTATTATTCATTTGAGTAATTATTTCATTCAAACTTTACATCACAACAATAAAAAATTCCACCAACAAAAAACCGCCGGTCCGATTAAGGGCAGGCGGTTTAGTATTTGGCAATTAAGCTATGATCTTCGCAATTACTCCGGCACCAACTGTTCGTCCACCCTCACGGATAGCGAAACGTGTACCTTCATCTAGAGCGATTGGGCAACCAAGTGTAACAATCATAGTGATGTCGTCACCAGGCATAACCATCTCTACTCCGGCTGGTAATTCGATTTCTCCAGTTACGTCAGTTGTTCTGATGTAGAACTGAGGCTTGTAACCTTTGAAGAAAGGAGTATGTCGTCCACCTTCTTCCTTAGAAAGAACGTAAACTTGTGATTCGAATTTAGTGTGAGGTTTGATAGTTCCTGGCTTACAAAGAACTTGTCCTCTTTGGATTTCTTCACGTTCGATACCTCTTAGAAGGATACCAACGTTATCTCCGGCTTGACCACGATCAAGTTCTTTCTTGAACATTTCAACTCCGGTAACAATTACTTTTCTTGAATCAACGACTCCAACTAGTTCAACTTCATCATTAACGTTTACGATACCTTGTTCAATACGTCCTGTTGCAACTGTTCCACGTCCTTTGATTGAGAACACGTCTTCAACCGGCATAAGGAATGCCTTGTCCAACTCACGTTTTGGCTGAGGAATGTATTCATCTAGAGCCTTCAATAATTGTAGGATTGGTTCTGCATCTGGTCCTGTTGGATTTTCAAGAGCCTTAAGAGCTGATCCTTTAATGATTGGTGTTGTGTCTCCTGGGTATCCATATTTGTTCAAAAGTTCCCTTACTTCCATTTCTGAAAGCTCAGCAATTTCTGGGTCAGCCATGTCCATCTTGTTCATAAATACAACAATGTGTGGAACGTTAACCTGTCTAGCCAAAAGAATATGTTCACGAGTCTGAGGCATTGGTCCGTCTGCTGCAGAAACAACGAGAATAGCACCGTCCATTTGAGCGGCACCTGTAATCATGTTCTTAACGTAATCCGCGTGACCTGGACAGTCAACGTGTGCATAGTGACGTGCATCAGTTGTATACTCTTGGTGAGAAGTTGCGATGGTAATACCTCGCTCTCTTTCTTCCGGAGCATTATCAATTTGTGCGTAACCAACAGCTTTGTTGAACTGAGGCCATTTTGCTGCTGCAACGTTTGTGATTGCTGCTGTAAGTGTTGTTTTACCGTGGTCAACGTGACCGATGGTACCGACGTTTAAGTGCGGCTTTGATCTATCGAATTTTTCTGCCATAGGAATTAAATGATTTTTAAAAGCCCCGTGATTTTAGCGCAGTGTTTTTGCTTATGCAAGCTGAAATTTACTTGTTCTACTCAACATCCTCAATAATCTACTCCTTAATTTTAAAATCCAGTCTTTTTTGATTTATACAGCTTTTATTCAGGACTAATTCAGCTTTATTGATTTATAATTATGCTTACTTAATTTTAACTATGCATATAAAAAGATTTTTAGAGTGGATAGGTTTGAAAGAGAAATTGGATTCAATAATTCATCAGGCTCCACATGTTTCTGAAGGAGAGATATGGTGGGCAAGCATTGGTGAGAATGTGGGTGCAGAAATTAATGGTAAGAGTCAGGATTTTTCCAGGCCCATTGTCATATTTAGAAAGTTAGCACATGGTTTCTATTTTGTAGTACCTCTAACTACACAAATTAGAAATGGCAGTTGGTATGTCAATTTTATGGAAAAAGATAAAGTGGTTTGTGCTTGCCTACACCAAGTTCGTACGATTGATTATAGAAGATTAAGGAACAGACTTGGTGAGTTAGATATGGATGATTTTGAAAAAATTAAAATTGGTTTTAGAAAATTATATATGTAAAAAATTCTCCCTCCCATTCCTGAGAGGGTCGCGGGAAAACCCGAAAAGTACTTTTCAGTACCGTTTTGAATTTTACTATTCTACTAATTCGGAGTCAAATTTTACATCCCAAAAGTCCGCATAAACCAAGATCGAACTCTTTCACCTGTATTTGCAGGTAGGGGAGCTTCGGCTGGTTTTGAAAACACCTGGTCAACTTCTTCAAGAGCCTCGGGCATTTCGAAACAATTGTCTTCACTGCCGTCGCCATCTTGCGCGCCCGGCAAATCGTAACTTATATGAGAGGGAATCCTAGTTGGAATCTGATCAGTCATAATTAGCTTTTAGCTCCTCGATCAGTTTTGATCTTTTCAGCAACGTTAGTTGGAACTTCAAAGTAGTGACCGAATTCCATAGAATAGCTGGCACGACCTTGAGTCATTGAACGGAGATCAGTTGCGTAACCGAACATTTCTGAAAGCGGAACTGTTGATTTGATGATTTTGGCCATACCTCTATCACCGGTTTCAATAATTTGACCACGTTTTGAAGAAATATTTCCCATTACATCTCCGAAGAATTCTTCAGGAGTAACAACTTCAACTTTCATGATTGGCTCTAGAAGAATCGGAGTTGCCTGAGCTGCAGCTTTTTTGAAAGCCATTGAACCTGCGATCTTGAATGCCAATTCTGATGAATCGACTTCATGGTATGAACCGTCGTAAACTTCAATCTTAAGATCAACCATTGGGTAACCGGCAACGATACCTTTTGTCATTGCCTCCTGAATACCCTTGTCGATAGCAGGAATAAATTCTCGAGGAATTTTACCTCCCACAATCTGGTTGTCGAACTCGTAACCCTTTCCTGGTTCCTGAGGAACAACTCGAAGTAGAACGTGACCATACTGACCACGACCTCCTGATTGCTTCGCGTATTTCTCTTCTCCAAGCGCCATCTTCTTAATTGTTTCTCGGTAGGCAACTTGAGGTGCACCAATGTTAGCTTCAACTTTAAATTCTCGTCTCATACGATCAACGATGATATCCAAGTGCAATTCACCCATTCCGGCGATAATTGTTTGACCTGTTTCTTCATCTGTATTAACTCGGAAAGTTGGATCTTCCTCAGAAAGTTTCTGAAGAGCCATACCCATTTTTTCCTGATCGGCTTTAGTTTTTGGTTCGATAGCGATTCGGATTACCGGTTCAGGGAATGTGATTGATTCCAAAATAATTGGTTTATCTTCATCACATAAAGTGTGACCTGTGAAAGTATTTTTTAGACCGATTGCCGCAGCGATGTCTCCGGCTTCAACTTCTTTAATTTCTTCGCGGCTGTTTGCATGTAGCTGAACAAGTCGTCCAACACGCTCTTTATTTCCTGTGCTTGAGTTCAAAACGTAAGAACCGGCAGCAAGTTTTCCTGAGTAAACACGGAAGAAGCAAAGTTTTCCAACGAATGGATCAGTTGCTACTTTGAAGGCAAGAGCTGAGAATGGTGCACCGTCTGAAAGTTCACGAGTTTCTTCAAGATCTGTATCAGGATTGATACCTTTAACTGCATCGATATCATTTGGGGAAGGTAGGTAATCTAAAACTGCGTCCAACATAAGTTGAACTCCCATGTTCTGAAGAGCTGTTCCACAAAGTACTGGATAAAGAAGATTGTGAATTGTCGCATGTCGAAGGCCTTTTTTAATTTCAGGTATTGAGATTTCTTCACCGTTGATGAATTTTTCTGTTAGGTCATCATTAGTTTCAGCAACTGCTTCAACTAGTTTAGCTCGGTATTCTTCAACTTTATCTTTCATATCTTCCGGCATAGGAATTTCTTTCACGATTTCTCCCATCTTTCCTTCAAACATGTAAGCCTTTCTTTCTACTAGATCAATAATTCCGCTAAAGCTGCTTTCTTCTCCGATTGGAAGTTGAATTGCAACTGCTGCTTTTGTTAATCTGTCCCAGATAGAACTTAATGACATGTAAAAGTCCGCACCGATTTTGTCCATTTTATTCACAAAGGCAATTCGAGGCACAACGTATTTATCAGCTTGTCTCCAAACTGTTTCAGACTGAGGCTCAACACCTTGTGAACCGTCGAAAACTGCAACAGCTCCATCAAGGACACGCATTGATCTTTCAACTTCAACAGTGAAATCTACGTGACCTGGAGTGTCGATAATATTAATTTTGTAATCTTTCCAGAAGCAAGTTGTACAAGCTGCTGTAATTGTAATACCTCTTTCCTGTTCTTGTTCCATCCAGTCCATTGTTGCTTCACCCTCATGAACCTCACCGATTTTGTGAGTCTTTCCTGTGTAGAAAAGAACACGCTCTGTTGTTGTTGTTTTTCCTGCGTCGATATGTGCGCAAATTCCAATGTTACGAAGATTTGCGAGGTCGTGATGAATGTTGGCCATAAAAATTTTACGAAAAATAAATGCGAGGGCATTATAAGGAAGGGCAGGAGGAAGTCAAAT
>CAYHXO010000016.1:0-41637 GCA_964360635.1 uncultured Candidatus Peribacteria bacterium | reverse complement strand
TTATACAATTGAGGATGCTTTAAAAAATACAGGAGCGAGAAGAAGCTTTATTGACGAAGAAATTATTGAAGCAAGGGCAACGCTTGATTTAACACTCACGACTTATAATGAAATTCAAAGTGTCTATCCAATGCATAGGGAGCTTGTGACTTTGATCAAAAATCTGGAAACTTACAGATCAAATTTGGCTGATGTGCGAAGTATAGTTGAATATTATCCTGCAAAATTTAACGACGCTACAACCATTCAATGTAAATGAGAAAAACTATTTTAACATTTTTGGGATTGATGCTTTCCACTGGAATTGGAATGGCTGTGTCGAGCAGTGAAGACATTATTACTCAACTTTTCAGTGACAATGATGTTTCGACTACCCTTTCAACTGATTCAAGTGAACTTGCCGGTCTTTCAAATGGTGAAGATCCATTCAAGAATCTTTATCTTTTCATGTATCAGAATGTGAAATTGGCGCCGAAAGAAGAAACTTTAAAAGTACTGGTGCAAAAATCTGACTATGCTTGGTATTCAGAGGATGATATTGCTGCAGTTGTTGCCGGGGATATATACCCATTAAAAGAGGCACTCGGCTCAGGTGTTACACAAAGTATTTTAATTGAAACTTATGCACAAATACAAAATGACTATAATAATGAATTGCAGCTTCAAATTGACAATAGAGGACTTATTTATGAAGCACTGGCAAAAGAAATTTTCTATAATAATGATTTAACCGATTCGGCATCGGTTGATATTCTCTACGACTTAGATCTAATTAATTTTTTATTATTTAATGAATATGTTCCCGAGACTGATCGAAGTGGAGATCCTGCTGTAGTACCAGCGAGTGAAGAGACAATCTTGGCGAGTGAAGAGACTGTTGAAAAACCTAAGTTGGCTAAAGTTAAAAGATCTACCGATACGAGTACAGTGGCTGTAAGTAGTGCCGTGACTGACATAATTTGTAGTATAGACACTGAGTTGAGTGATGCAATTACTGCATATGAAGAAGCAAATCCTGAGCCGGTTGTGGAGGAAGTTGATGAACCTACTGTTGAGGATGAGGAGGCCGATGAGCCTGAAGCGGAGACTGATATACCTGAGGCCGACATTCCGGATTCAGAACCTGAAGCAGATGCCCCTGATGATTCCGGAGATGGAGTGGATGCGCCTGCGGAAGCAACCGTTGATGAGTTTGTAGCATCTCTTGGTGGTGCTGTTGGCAATTGGGATAGAGAGCTGCCCTGCGATGAAATTTTCTGTATAGTTGTGGAATTAATTGAAGGTGATGCAGGAGTTTCAACAGGTGAAGATGATGATAACAGTTATGAAAAAACTGATGACTGTATTGCTTGTCATATAAGTTACATTAAACAAAAATTGGAAGAAACTTTAAGTAAGCCCGTTGCACCTAGTAAAGTTCCAATGAATAATTTTGAAGATGGCACATGTAAAGAAGCTGGAAATAAAATAAATTTAGATATAAATGTTTATGCGATCAAAAAACCAATTTTCACTCCTGAAAATGATTCAACTCCTGATGCTTCAGCAAAAGCTGTAGAAGATTTAAAACAAGTTTTATATAGCACAAATGCACTAACAACTCCTGAAGGTGTGACTGGTACAACACAGAGTCAGATTGAAACTGCTAGAATTTTAAATACTAGAGCTGGCTTAGATCAAGCAGATGTTGCAAAGCAAATAATAGCTGCAGATGAGGCTAGAAGGGCTGCCGTAAAAAAGACTCTTGATGATTTTGAATTTAAAGCTCGTGGTCAAGCCTCTCAAGATTTTGAAGATCAGATCTTAGCCGAATTGGCTACTTTTAAATCTTACTTTAGTCAATTTTCAGAGTCCTTAAAATCGACACTTGCACCACTTGAATCTTTAGCCGGTAAAAAATATTGCGAATGAAAAAAATGATTATCATTTCGGCTTTTCTTATTGGAATATTTATTCCAATTAAAGTGAATGCAGCCGAGGGCGATATATTTGGATGTATAGATATATATTATAGTTATATAGGTACAGCCGTGTCGGAAAAAAGTCGCGGTGAAATTTTTAAAGATTTCACTAGAACTTACTGCCAAGTAAATGATTTAATTGCAATCAATGACCAGTTGGAAACATTGCGAGATACATTCAAAACAGCTGCACAAAATTGCCAAGACACGAGCGAGTATTCAAAAACTTATACAAAACTTTTGATGGAGCAATATTTCATTCGTAATATTCAAAAAATTCCTTCTGATGTGATTGGAGATGCGGAAGTTGAGAAAATTAAATCTGAAAAATCAAGAAAACTTGATCTACTTGAGGGTAAAATGAAAGAAATTTTTGTTGTTCAAGAAAACCGAACAACAAAAGAAAATTTTGAAGCATATTATGCTGAGTGGAAAGAGAAATATGATGATTCAATAATTAAATATGCACATTGTGATGAAGGCCCATGGGCAGAACTAACAACAACCTGGAACGATTTTATCGATAAAATGAAAAGTATTAAAATTAAACCGGAGCCAGTTGAGTTTGTTCCACCAAAAAATAACAATTCATTTACAGAGAATATAAGCAAAAATATTATTGAATATATGGAGAAATTTGCTGAAGATTTCAAAACTTCAATAACTCCGGAGCAAACTGTAACTGATGTTGTTGGTGCTACTTTTGACGGTGTACTTAAGTCACTTGGTGAAAGCAGTGAAGTATATGATGCTGAGATTGAAAATGCTGTCCGTCTGGCAAAATATCGAGTTCTCTACGCGGAAGGAGGCGCAAAAGTTTCTTCAAATTTTCAAACTGTGATTCAAGATTTGAATAAGATTATTACTGAGAGTAATAATGTCGAATTCAAAGACATTAAGAAAAAAGTGGACCAAGTTAAGGAGAAACAGTGCAAGTAATATTATCTAGATAGCAAAGAGAAGAATGTGTGTTTTGCTTTGCCGAATTTGTTTTTAACTTTCAATTCTACTTCAACGCTGTTTCTTGATTCCTGGAGCTCGACCATACAATATGGACACAGTTCTTTTTTCAGTGAGATAAGCTTGCCGCAGGAGAAACAATTTATGAGCATGTGGTTGGAGTGAATGGTGGAAATCAATTCGTTTCGTTGTCCGAGAGAAAATCTGAGAGGTCACCTTCTCTAATGCGGTAGACCCTTCCGATTTTGATGCTTTTTAGTTTTTTATTTTTAATGAACTTTAACACCGTGAGGTGGTGAAGCTGCAGATTCTCCGCGACTTGTTCCGGCGTGAGGAGCCGCATCTTTATATCCACTTAATCTTGTTTAAGTTTTCTATACTTTAGTCTGGTCTTTTTAATTTAGCAAACGTTTTATGATGTTTTAGTTAATAGGTTTAATTGTAGTAGTTTTAGTTTTGTTTTATGAGTGTATTTTATGTTTTGTTAAACTTTATTATATTCTAGTGAGTTTTATTAAACTTATATATATAGATGTTTGCTAAATCCTATTAAATATGGTATTATATTAGAGTTATTAAAACTCTATGGGAAATATCGATAAAAAATTATTAAAAGAACGTATAGACTCTGCAAGCCCAGAGGAGTTAAGAGCAATTGCAGATATTTTAAAAATTCAATCTGATAGTAAAGATGCAGTTGATTCTATAGTTAATGATGAAAAATCAAGTTTTGGAATAAAAATAGATTCAATACAAGTGCCTAAAGGTGAACTCATGTTAAATGGCAAAGATGTCGGAACAATTGAAATGTATCGGAATAAAAATTTACTTCTTATACAAATAGATGGCTTTACTACACCATTTTATACAGTCCAGAACGGAAATGTTGCGCCTTCTGATGCAAGTTTACAGGGATTTCATGGTGAAGATCGAACATTTATTCGTTCGCTAACTCAATTCTTAAATCATTCTAATAAGAATATGAGGTGGCGTGAGATTAGTGATGAGGATTGGAAAATGATATTAGCAAGTCAGAAGAAATAATAAGGTGAATAGAGGATTCGAAGCCTTCGTTTAAAACGTTATATATTTTAGTCAAATCGCTAGAATTTTCCGCTGTTGTCCAAGCTCTGACAACAGGTTTTTGATCTGTTAGGATAGTGGATATACTTGATATATTTTTAGCATAGTGTATACTTTGTATATACATTTAAATTTTATATGACAACAAAAATTTCCAGCTGGGGCAATAGTTACGGAGTCCGTTTACCAAAAGGTATAATTAGTGAAGCGGGATTAGAGGAAGGCTCAGAATTGGCACTCACACTTCAATCTGACGGTACAATTTTACTAGAACCTATTGAGAAAATTCCATCTCTTAAAGACTTACTTGAAATGGCAGATAAATCTACGAGGCATCCTGAATATTGGACAGATAAACCACAAGGAAAAGAAGTATGGTAAAAATAAATTACATTCCGGATAGAGGGGACATTGTTTGGATGAACTTTAGCCCGCAATCAGGTCATGAACAAGCCGGAGACAGACCAGCATTAGTACTTAGCCCAAATAAATATAATCAAATATCAGGGCTAATACTGCTATGCCCTATCACATCAAAACAGAAAGGTTATATTTTTGAGTTACCGATAGATTCTGGTAATATTCGCGGTAGTATTTTGGTTGATCAAATTAGAAGTATTGATTTCGGCTCAAGAAAACTTCGTTTTATTGAAAAAGCAGATTCAATTCTAGTGAAGAAAGTTCAGGCATACTTAGTCAATCTTATAAAGGAGGAGCTTTAAATCCCCATCTTCTTCAGCCAAATCCCAGTATAAGATTTTTTTGACATAGCAACTTCTTCAGGTGTGCCTATTGCAACAATTGTTCCGCCGGCATTTCCACCGTCAGGACCGATATCAATGATATGATCTGAAGATTTTATTACATCAAGGTTGTGCTCAATAACAAGAACTGAATTACCCATCTCAACAAGTTCCTGTAGAACTTCAATAAGTTTGCTAACGTCATCAAAGTGTAGACCCGTGGTTGGCTCATCCAAAATATAGAGAGTTTTTCCTGTAGAACGCTTTGAAAGCTCGGTTGCAAGTTTGATACGCTGAGCCTCACCTCCTGAAAGAGTTGTCGCGGATTGACCTATATGTAAGTACCCAAGACCGACTTTTGCGAGAGTTGCCATTTTCACTTTAATTGAGGGAATTGCGTCAAAGAATTCAAGTGCTTCGTCGACTGTCATATCCAAAACGTTTGCAATGTTTTTACCACGATAAGTAATTTCGAGAGCCTCACGGTTATAACGCATACCCTTACAAACCTCACAAGGAACATAAACATCTGGCAAGAAATGCATTTCGATCTTTTTGAGACCGTCACCCTGACAAACTTCACATCGCCCACCTTTCACGTTAAATGAGAAACGACCAGGCTTATAACCACGAAGTCGAGCCTCTGAAGTTTGTGAAAAAAGATCACGAATTTCTGTGAAAACTCCTGTGTATGTCGCTGGGTTTGAACGAGGTGTTCGCCCGATTGGAGACTGATCGATATTTATCAATTTATCTAGATGTTCGATTCCTCGAATATCGCGATGTGCACCTGCAATAACCTTACTTCTATTAATTGTTGCGGAAACTTTTTTTACTAAAATATCATTTATCAAAGTTGATTTTCCTGAACCGGAAACACCTGTCACACAAATTAGCATTCCAAGTGGAAATTGTGCATCAACATCTTTTAAATTATGTTCGGTCGCACCAAGAATTTCTAAGAATTTACCATTTCCTTTCCTTCGATTTTTAGGAACGGCGATACACTTTTTTCCGGAAAGATATTGACCGGTAACTGAATTTTTATTCGCCATTACTTCCTTTGGAGTTCCGGCTGCAACAACATATCCGCCGTGTTTTCCCGCTCCCGGACCAATATCCAAAATATAATCCGCGGCAAGCATTGTATCAACGTCGTGTTCAACAACAATAACTGTGTTACCGATATCACGAAGAGTTGTCATTGTTTGAATCAATTTTTCGTTATCATTTTGGTGAAGACCGATTGATGGCTCATCTAAAACATAAAGCACTCCCACAAGGTGAGAACCAATCTGAGTTGCAAGCCTAATTCGCTGTGCCTCACCACCTGAGAGTGTGTTCGCAGCACGATCGAGAGTTAAGTAAGAAACACCCACATTATCTAAAAATTTCAGACGGGAATTTATTTCTCGCATGATTGGAGTTGCAATAACTTTTTGCATCTCAGAAAGAAATAACTTGTTGAAGAATTCAAAGCATTCATGAATTGAAAACTGAGTAATATCAACAATAGAATTTCCATCAATTTTTACTGAAAGCATTTCAGGTCTCAAACGTTTTCCTTCACAAGCAGGACACATTAAAATTCGCATAAATTGCTCGATTTTTTTCCTAACATAATCCGAATCGGTTTCTAGAAATCTTCTTTCAAGATTAGGAATTACACCTTCAAATTTGCTTTGAAACTCCCCTTTTGCGCCTGTTTCCGCAGACATCATTTTTACTAAATATTTTTCTTCTCCAGTTCCGTATAAAATCATTTGCATCTGTTTTTCTGTCAAATCTTGAATCGCTTTATCCATTGAAAAACCGTGTTTTTTTGCAACCGCCTCCAAAATTCCATTGTACCAAGAAAGATGTGAAGTTGTTGCAGACCAGGGCATAATTGCTCCCTCAGAAAGACTCAACTTTTTGCTCGGAATAATTAAATCTGAATCAATTTCCAATTTTGTTCCAAGCCCATGACATGTTTCACATGCACCATGCGGACTATTGAAAGAAAAGTTTCTTGGCTCAAGTTCTGGCAATGAAATTTCAGGGTGATCTTCACAAGAAAAATGCTCAGAAAAAGTTTGAACCTCACCATTGTCATTATCTAAAACCATCATTACTCCCTCACCATGTTTTAGTGACATTTCAACCGAGTCAGCAAGTCGACTAAGATCAGGATTTGGCAGTTCAATTTTGTCACCACTCGTAAGTTCTTTATATAATTTTTGTAAATTTTTAACTACCAAACGGTCAACAACAATTTCAATATTGTGAGCTTTGTTTTTATCAAGTTCCGGTAGCTCTAAAACAGAAAAAATTTCTCCATCAATTCGAACACGCACGAAACCGTCACGCTTAATTGTTTCAAAAATTTTCTCATGTTCCCCTTTTCTACTTCGTACAACCGGCGCGAGTAAAAGTATTTTTTTTCCTTCTTCCATTGCAGCAACATGATCAATAATCTGGCTACCGGTTTGTCTCACAATCGGCTTCATACATTTTGGACAATGTGGAACACCAACCCTTGCAAAAAGAAGTCTCAAATAATCATAAATTTCTGTCACTGTTCCCACTGTTGACCGAGGATTTCTTGGTGCTGTTTTTTGGTCGATTGAAATTGCCGGTGAAAGACCTTCAATTGATTCTACGTCCGGTTTTTCCATAAGCTGGAGAAACTGACGTGCGTAAGTCGAAAGTGATTCGACGTACCTTCTCTGTCCTTCCGCGTAGATTGTATCAAATGCTAGAGTTGATTTTCCTGATCCTGATAATCCTGTGATAACTGTTAGTTTGTCGCGTGGAATTTCCACATCGATATTTTTCAAGTTGTGCATCTTCGCTCCCTTGACAATAATTTTATCAAATGCCATAAAGTATAATTTTTTAGGTAGAAAGACCCTAGCAGGTTTTTTGCCTTTGCACAAGGGTTAAAGCCTCATTTTTTCGACCAAACGATCGAAAGTACTTAATATTCCAGCAATTCTGCATCTCAATAAAGCGCTGATATCATTTATCTCCTCCGGAATTTCTATATTTATATCTCCCCCATTATCAAGACAGCTAAGTTTTTCTTTAAGATATTGCCATGCATTTGGCTCATTCAAATCCACTTTTTCACCTTCGATAGTAATACCAAGCTTTCCCCAGTGCTTCATATCAACTGTCTTACTAACAACATGCACAAAGTCACTACCTGAAACCGGACCGTCTGTTTGGAAAGAAAGATTCATAATTGTTTTCGAGCGCAGATTTTAGCCTAGCTTTCTTTTACAGGCAATACATTGTCATACTCACCTGTAATATAGCCGTATTTTTTAAGATTTTCTTTTTTCTTGAAAAGATGATCTAGAAAAGTGTAACCAAAAAACAAAAATGGGACCATGAAAACTGTAACTCCCATTTCCAGGAAAATATTGAACATTGCGTGCAAAGCTACAGCGCAAATTAAACCTTCACTAATTTTTTCATTTGCGAATGTTCTATTCTTTTTGAAATGAAAAGTTGTATAAAGAAAATCAATAATAGGATGCCGCTTTTTACGCTGTTCTTCAGCCCAAACCGGATCAGCAAAATATGCTAGACCGTAAAAATATCCGTATACTCCTGAGAATAAGATATGTGCAAAAGTTGAGAAAATTGATCTGAAAACGAAGGATATCATAACAACTTCTGTATCTTGATACTGCCAAATATAGAAAAAATAAAGAATGTTTTCAAGAAATGCGAAGCCCAAAGCGGCAATGATTGAAAATTCAATCGCATCGTCAATATTTCGAAAGTAACCACGATCAGCCTTCACAACAACAATGTGTTTCATATATTCTTCAATCACACCAACAAACATAAAAGCTAAAACAGAGCCAAGCGGTAGTGTAAGGCTTGCAAGACCGATAATGTCTGTTTGCATCGTAGATGTGTAGTTGAAAATGTTAACTTGTGGAATATATTTCCAGCTGAATTTATAAAGAAGAATTGGCAAAACTGAAGCGATTCCTAAAATAAATGTCTGAAGTGCTTTTCTTTTTGAGACTTCATCCTTCTTGTAGAAGATATAAGACCAGATCATCGCAGGTATGCTTGCGAGGAGAATCGACAGGATTAGGCTTAAATTTTGATTCATTGATGGATTTTAATCCCTTAATTATAGCATAATAAGGTGGAGTGGGCAAGGTGACAGGTTGGGTTTTAGCCGAATGCATGAGATTTTCGCATTAAAATTCGGCGGAATACGAGTCCACACTCACCCTCAAAATTGTCCAGTCAAATTGGGTATTTTGATCTGTTAATTGCGTGTTTTTTTGCTATGATTATTTCGATTTAACCCCACCCAAAATGAATGATAAAGAACTACTTGAGAAGGCAATTTACTTTGGCAAAAGTGCAATAGAATGGAAGAGGAAATTTACAGGTTTGTTACCGGAAATCTACAAACGTAAGTTATATGAAAAGAAGAACTGCGGTTCAATCTTCGAGTTTGCTGCAAAGTTCGGCGGATTATCTAATGATCAGGTTCGTTTAGCACTTAACTTGGAGGAGAAATTCGAAAGTATGCCAAGATTGCACGAGGCACTTGTAACTGGAGAAGTAAGTATCAATAAATTAGCTCGAGTGGTTTCGATTGCAACACCGGAGAATGATTTAGAACTTTCTGAAATCGTAAAAAACATGTCAAAAGCAGCTGTAGAAACATTCGTAAGAGATGAGAAGTTTACAGGTCTGCACGTGCAGACCTTAACCTTAAATGAGGAAGTTCGAGCTAGACTTGTTGAACTCCAGTCAAAAGGAATAGACATCAACGAGTTAATCAGCGCCGCACTTAACAAACGTGAGGAAGAAATTGCAGAAGAGAAATCTCAACCAGTTGGACCTGCGACTTCACGTCCGGTTCCAACCAAAACTGAAAAATTGCTCACAAAAGAACATGGCACAAAATGTTCAATCCCCACCTGTAAAAAGCCATCCGTTGTTATCCACCACACGCAAACCTTCGCCATCTCCCACTCACACAACCCAAACTACCTCGCTCCACTCTGTAAAGAACACCACGAGATTGCTCATGCGATTAACTTGAAAGTGAGGGAGAAAAGGACTATCTAACCCTCCGTCAAAACCCCTGCACTAATCTTATAAATCACCGCATTTTTCAGGTTTTTCACGTTTTCCATCGAGCATGAAGTGATGATTGTTTGGTAAGATTCAACTAGTTCGCAGAGATGAGTTTGGCGAGAAGCGTCGAGCTCGGAAAAAACGTCGTCGAGAAGTAGTATTGGCTTTTTCCCTGTGTGTTTTTCAATATAGCGAATTTGGGCGATTTTCAAAGCAAGAACTGCTGTGCGTTGCTCCCCGCGAGAGCCAAAGTCAGAAAGCTGCTTGCCGTTTAGGTGAAGTTTGAAATCGTCGTGGTGAGGACCGACTGAACTTGAGCCGGAATAAATATCGCGATCGCGGCACAGTGAAAGGTCGCTAATATTCGCTGCGCTTTCAATTTTCAAATCATCTTGGCCGCCGGAAATCGACGAGTAAATTTCGCTTAAATTTTCCTTGAGAAATTCTATAAACTCTGCTCGAATTTTCCAAATTGATTGAGAGTTTTTAAGATATGGCTCATCCCAAATATCGAGTTCGTTGGGTTTAGCAATACGCATCGAGATTCTTTTTAAAAGCGCATTTCTTTGTTTTAGAATGTGATGAAAACTGGAGTAAGATTCAAAATATTCTCGGCTCAACTGAATCAAAAGTCGGTCAAAATATTGGCGGCGAAGGCGTGGACTTCCACTAATCATCTGAAGACTGTCGGGCGTGAAAAGTACAACTTTAAATGTACCGATAAAATCTTTTGGCTCGCTAATTTTTCCCTGTTTTTTTATTTTTTTTCGACGAGGTTCTCGTTCAAAAAAAACTTCGAGAGATTTTTCTTTGCCGTCTTGTTCAAGTGTTCCTTTGATACGACCGTGTGGTCTTTCCCACCCTAAAACTTCCATAAAATTGCCTGCGCGGAATGATTTTCCCAAAGCGAGGAAGGCGATACTTTCAAGTAGATTCGTTTTTCCCTGAGCATTTTCTCCGAGAAAAATTGTTACGCCTTCAGATAGATCTAAATTTAGTGCTCCGTAATTTCGAAAGTTTTCAAGCTTCAATGATTTCAGTTTCATGTTGTAAGTTTAGCTCTTGATGATAATATGTCCACATGGAAGCAAATGAAAAAGTTTCGGGAATGCGTCACTCGGCAGCACACGTGCTTGCACAAGCGGTTTTGGAAATGTTTCCGGAAGCAAAGCTAGCAATTGGGCCTGCAATTGAAAATGGTTTTTATTATGATTTTGACTTACCAAGAACTTTGATTCCTGAAGATTTGCCGATTTTGGAGAAAAAAATGAAGCACATTGTGAAGCAAAATCAGAAATTTGTTGGGCGAGAAGAAAGTGGGAAAAAAGCTATGGAATTTTTGAAGGCGATAAAGCAGCCTTTCAAAGTTGAACTCTTGGAAGATTTTTTGAAAGAAGGAAAAACTATAACTTTTTATGAAAATATTCGTGGTGATGGAACTGTTGCATATGTGGACATGTGTAAAGGTGGGCATTCGAAATCAACAGGAGAAATCGGCCCATTTAAACTTACAAAAATTGCCGGAGCATACTGGCGAGGTGATGAAAAAAGACCACAATTGCAAAGAATTTATGGTGTCTGTTTTGAAACACAAGCAGAGCTCGATGAGCATTTGGCAATGTTGGCGGAGGCTGAAAAACGTGATCACAGAAAACTTGGAAAAGAATTGGAAATTTATATAATGAGTGATGAAGTTGGTCCTGGTTTGCCACTTTGGCTACCGAACGGGGCTGTGATGGTTGAGGAAATTGAAAAGCTCGCGAAGGAAGTTGAATTTGGCGGAGGATATTCTCGCGTTCGAACTCCACATATTACAAAAGGAAGCCTTTATCATAAATCCGGGCATTTGCCTTATTACGCAGAATCAATGTTTCCGCCGATGATGCTGGATGGCGAGGAATATTATTTGAAGCCGATGAATTGTCCTCATCACCATTTGATTTACGGAAGTAAAACAAGATCATACCGTGACTTGCCGATTCGTTTGGCGGAGTATGGTCACTGCTACCGTTTTGAAGATAGTGGTGCACTTTTTGGACTGATGCGAGTTCGATCAATGTGTATGAATGACGCGCATATTTATTGTATGCCGGAACAATTTGAAGAGGAATTTTTGGCGGTAATTGAAATTTACAAAAAATATTTCGAGATTTTTGGCATCAAAAAATATATGATGCGACTTTCACTTCATAATGAAGAAGGACTTGGAAAAAAATATGTTGATGAACCAAAATTGTGGATAAAAACTGAAGCCGACGTTAGAAAAGTTATGAAAAAATCAGGAGTAAATTTTGTGGAAGCACCTGGTGAAGCCGCTTTCTACGGACCAAAAATCGATGTGGAAATTTGGTCTGCGATTGGGCGTGAATTTACATTGGCAACAAACCAACTCGACTTTGCGGTTCCAAAAAGATTCAATTTAACTTACGTTGATAAAGATGGAAAAGAAAAAACTCCGCTGGCTATTCACCGTGCACCACTTTCAACTCACGAACGTTTAATTGGATTTTTAATTGAACATTTTGCAGGCGCTTTTCCAACTTGGTTAGCTCCTGTGCAAGTGGCAATTCTTCCGGTTTCAGATAAGTTTTTAGATTTCGCAGGTGAAGTTCGCGATGCGCTCGCGGCACATGGCGTGAGAATTTTGTTCGATGATACTGCAGAAAGTTTGGGCAAAAAAATCAGAAATTCTGAAATGAAAAAAATCCCGTGGATGCTTGTGATTGGTGAAAAGGAGGTTGCCGCGCGTGGGGTTGCTGCACGCAGTTACCACACAAAAAAGCAGACTGACATGCACTTAGAAGATTTCGTTACTATGGTGCTTGAAGAAATTAAAGAGCGGAAGTTACCTGAAAGTGTGGCTTAGTGGCCACCGTGACCGTGCGACATATATGGCTCATGATCCCATGGATCTTCATCCCACTTCTCTTTTTGTGCATGACCATGACCGTGTCCATGATCACCGTGTCCTCCATGGCTAACTCCTGCATTTTCATCTTCCTTCTTTTTTACTCTATTTTTTGACTTTTCAATTGCTTTTGCAAAAGCTTTTGCTGGCTCTCCACCTGCATCATGTTTCTGATCTTCTCTAACTTTTTTAAGAAGAACCTGAACCTTTTTCTTATCACTGGAAACAATAAATCTGAAATAAGCACCGGCAACATCAAGTAAAGCATCATAGGTTTTAGGCAATTGTTGGTCACCAAAAATTGCTTGACCAGGATATTTTGCTTGTAATTGCTTTGCAAATCGTTCAACTTCATCATTTCCTGGAATTGTATCTTGATAAATGAAATTAAAAAATACCGGGTCAAATTCTTTAATTAATCCTTTTACTTTATCGATATATCCTCTGGCAGTCGCTGAGTATTCTGCACCCCTGTAAAAAGATCCTGAAGCACGTGGCTCACGAGTATCTGTACCGGTAGAACCCCATTTAAAGTATTCACTTGATTTAGCTGCATATTTTCTACCACGCGTTATGTTATCAAAATTCATAAATACAGAAAGAAACCTTGATAATTCTCTTTCATTATCATCCATATCATCATAACTGTATGAAAGCATATCAAGATAATTTAACATTGATGCAGTAATATTAATATAACCTGTTACCGGCAATGGAGATCCATCTGATCTTTGTTTCAGAAGTGTTTCCATAGTTCTATCATCAAGATATGCTCCATAGCTAATGAAGTCATCATGATCGAGTTTTGGACTACCAGCGGTTACAGTTTTTTCAAGACGCTCGCGCACCTCTTTAATATTCATAATTTCTGACTGAAAATGGTGACCATAAGCAATTGATGGTTCGTATTGATCCGAATCAATTCTCGCTAAAGCTTTAACCTCGCCATATCCTACTTTATGCCCGCCTGAGAAGAATTCAATTGGAGGATAGTGGTTCAAAGTTTTTGAATCCAATTCAGAACCACGTTTTCTTTCCAAGAGCCCGGTGTCAATTCCCTGAATGACATAATATAATCTTTGATATGGTTGCATTTTCCCTTTATCAATCGCGTATTGAATTACCTGCTCATATTCCATCGCATCAACATGATGATCATGTGGACCTTTTGTTCTCACTTCTTTCAGCATATCTTTAAGTACATTTTTTAGACCAACTGTTTCTGCAAGCTCATTACATTTACTTTCAAATTTTTGTTTGCCAGATTCATAAGCCGAACTTCTTTGACTTTCCCAGTTTCTGTAATCATCCGGTGTCCAGATTGAAGATGTAGCTTCTCTTAATCTCGCAGAGAATTTTGATTGATCCTTAAATTCATTCTCACCTCCATTCGAGGTATCAAAAATAATACTCTTTTGAAATTTATTTAGAAGTTTTAAAAGATCGACATCATCCCATCTCATTGCGCCTTTTTCACACAAAACATTTATTATCGCTTTTAATTGATCCTCATGCGTACTTGGATCTGATAACATGTGCCTAATGTGAAAAATATCGTGTGGCTTTAATAGACCAGCCAAACGATCAACTTCATGGTGTTCAGCTTCATGAACTTTGTTTGCAAATTCACCAACAAGAGTTTCCGTGAGTGGAATTTTTAAATTTCCAATAATTTTTTCTCCAACGCTACCAATTCTGGCATCAGAATTCCTGTGCATTCGATTTTCAGCCCAACTTTTAATTATTTCATAACCACGCCCAAGATCATACCAAGTTACCCAATGTATTTTTTTCTTAGATGTATTACCTCTTGGTGCAGTAAATTGCTTTGTATAATCTTTTAATTTTTCAGTTTTTTGTGGAAGGTCTTTCTTTTGATATGTTTCAAAATTCTCAGCACTCATCATGTTCTCCGCTTTTGATACGGCTTCATGAAGGGCTTCAGTATACAGTTTTTTTGTTAATGGATCTTTCATGTTCTTAACAAACTCAATTTGATTCATCAAACCTGTTGGCATTGCATTACCATCGATTGGATTTTTTTCAAACAAGAATTTAGCATCATTGAGAAGTGACTCAGAATGCTTCTGAATTTCTTTATTGAAATTTAGCTGTTCTCTGATTTTATCAAGATTTTCTTTATGAATTTTATATTCTTTATAATCATTTTCACTAAGAAATTTTTCTTCCTTATGTTCTTCAAGTGCTATTTCAGCTTTTTCAAGTTCGACTAAAGCCGCATCAACCTGATGAGGAATATTATGTAGCATATCGCCTACTTTTCCTTCGTGTAATGAATGTTGAAGTTTTTTTACTCTCGCAGATATTTCATCGAGATTAAGCTCATTATTTGATAATTCCAGTAGTCGTTTACGTTTTGCAACATATGTATCTTCAAATCTTTGTCTGACTTCTAATATTTCAGAAGAGTTTACTTTTGAAGGATCTTTTTTCCACTCTGTAACTGCAGCCTTATTTTTTTCTAGTCCTTCTATGAAACTATCATATGAAGCTTTTGTTAAAATTTTCTGTAATTTAGGCGCGTCTGGACCTAAGTCTGGCCCAGGTCCTTTTTCAGTCGGCACTCCATCCCACTGATCTTTTTCATGAGAAACAATCGTTTCTAAATCATCGAGCAAGTATGCTTTCATTTCAGATTCAAAAACTTGCTTTTCTGCCTCAAGATCACGAATCATATTTTGCAAAATTACATCAATTTCCTGTTTTACTTGATTATAAATTGCTGTTTTTGCACTTGGATCAGGTGCAGCTTCGTAATCATTCCCAGTTGCAATATTCGTAACCGGATTTGTAAATTTAACACGACCTAATTCATCTGTTGATGTGAATTTTTCAAGTTTTTTTACTTCAAAAAGAATTTTATTTGCTTTTCCAATAAATGCAAACTGCATCAAATCAACAGATTCATTATCCAGTTTATTTTTATAAGCCTGCAATATCTCAATCGAATTTTGAACACCTCTCATTTCTTTTCCTAATTTTTCACGTTTTGGATCGTCGTTTATAACACCATCAATCTTGTATCCGAAGCCCTGCATCAATTTTTTTACTTCGGCGGAACTTGGATCATTTGTTTGAAGTTTATCTGCACTTGGCATTAAAAGAATATCCAAAACATTTTCGGCTTCACCTTCCTTTTTCTCGTCTTTATACAAAAGTCGCTCTTCGCCTCCGAAGGGGTTTGGATATCTATTGCGGCAATGTAGTTTTTTATTTTTCATAGATGTCTTAGTTCTTAGAGAGAGAGGAGTAGCTCAGCTTCCTGAGCGGACTCTTCCCTGACAACCACTTGCGTGATCCGGAACCTTTTCACATCTATCTGTCTTTTCGATGTGAAGTATATCATGTTTTTTTTATTTGTAAAGTTTGGGTTTTATATTGGCGGAGTGCCAGCTGGTGGAGTTGCCGGCGGAGGTGTTGCTGGAGGTGTAGCAGGACTGACTGGCGCAACTGGTGCTGTAGGGGTAGTGGCAGGAGGTGTTGGCGCGGGTGGCTGTATCTGACTAGGATTGATTTCAGTTGCATTCGGATTGTTTCTAACATATGCATCAATTTTTGCCTGTACATCAGGGTGATCTAAAGACTTTTGCAATGAATCTCTTTGTGCCTTAGTTGTAACATTACTAAATCCTCCTGTGATTCTTGGATCAACAGTCAAAGTTGATGGGATCTTTATTGGCTCCACACCACTTTCTAGTTTTCCATTCACTCCAGCTGCGAGTGTATCTAATTTAACTGGTTTCGCGGATTTCGTAGTTGTTGCAGTTGATTTTGATGCTGCAGCCCCATTAGCTGCCGGTGATTGTGGAGTCGCACTAGAGCCGTTTCTTAATAATGCATCAAGTTGCTTTAATGTATCTGAATCTCTGACACCTGCTTTTACCAAGACATCATGCTGTAATTTTGATAAATCATTTACACTACCACTTTCTTTAATTTTATCCAGAGTTGCTTTCATCGAGGTTTTAGTCCCTCCCCCATGCCTTTCAATCAAAGCTCCAACTGCATCAATATATCTTTGATTTCCATCATCTCCCGACTTACCAAACCCTCTGCCTTTTTCGTATGCATCAGTAATAATTTTAGCCTCTTCACCTGGCTTTGCATCTTTAATTTTTCCTGCTAATTGCTCCATTGCTGCATTAGATCCACCTAATAAATCCTTAAGCCCGCTGCTTTGGAAAAGGCTCTCTGTTTTATCTTCCTGCATCTGTTGAATTCCTCTCATACTCTTATCCCAAACGCCACTCATTGTGCCGAATGATATACCTTGAATGTCACTACCGTCTTTACCTTTACCAACTTGAACAGGAGTAAGAGGTGCGTATTTTAGTGCACCGATTGCTGCATCCTGTGCACCGTCGGCAAAGCCCTTGACTTTATCAACCAAGAATTGAGCTTCTGTTCCACTGACAGCAAAGAATACACCTTTCCATAGGACCACAATACTTGTCATTGCAATGAGTAGACGTTGAAGGTCAGCAATGCCAGTTAATAGAAGTGACTTACCTAATGTTCCAACCTTTTGAGTTGAAATCAAACTCATGGATGTTGCACCAGTTGCTCCATACATTGCGTCTATCATCATAAAGCCTACGGCCAAAACAATTCCGAGTTTTATTGGAGCCATTACATGTGTTAAAACCTTACCTGCAATATCACCACCCTCTCCTGCAGAAGATTTTAACTCTGGAACAACATAAAAAAGGACAGCAACCGGAGAAAATGCCATTGCGAGCCAAAGCACAGCAATTCTTGCAATTAATATGATGGCAAGAACTATGTATGAAATAGCAAAAATCACAAACATTATTAATGAGAAAATTGTATTTATTGCTAAATCAGATATTTTTGTAACCTCAATTGATGTGTAATTTAGATCTGCAAGGTGGCCCATATTTACAGCTATTATCAATCCAACATTACTTACATTCAAAGTACCGAAAAATTTTGCCTTTAAATCTGGGTTAAGTGTTGAGGTTAAATCTCCGTTTGCATCAGTACAAAACATTGCTGCGCTGGGAGGAATATTAGCATCGCTGTTGTCGAAAGCTATGCGTTCTCCTGTAGTTGATCCTGCAAGTGGCTTCGTACATAGATTCTCTTCTAATTCAGTAACAGTTGCCTGGAAATCAGTCTGACTTCCTGTAACATCTGAACCACCATCTACATTAGCTACGGCCTCAATTGACTGAGGTAGTGCAAACACCAAATTTGTTGCTACGTTAGATACATCTAACAATACCTTACCTCCCAAGAATGTGAAATTGACCAAAATTAAACCGATTACCAGCTTTGGCAAACCAGTTTTAAGTGCAAAATTTCCCTCCTTTGCCATTCCAGAAACATTATAAAATGCCATGATCAGTAGAATCAGAACAAAGGCAATATTCACTAGATCTCTAATTTGTTGCCAAATTGAAAGTAGTCTTTCTTCCATTCCAGGGCCAATAATCAAATCATTGCTCATCAATTCACCAATGATTAATAATAATGGCCACAACAGCATGTTCAATACCTGAATCATTAATGATACCCCAGCCATCACAGCCTCAGTCATGGCATCTGATGTTGAAGGTTCGGCAGCAAATGCTGTATCTGGAAGGAATAACAAAAAAGTAAAAAGTGCGAGGATGTGTCCTTTTTTTTCTATGAAAGCCCTGAAATATTTCAATATTTTTTTCATGTAAATATGCTTGTGAAAATGCTTGCAGAACTTCCGGCAGCAAATACTGTGCCTCCTGCTAAGGCGCCAAGGCCCAAGCCAACAGCAGCACCTCTTTTTGTTGATGGATGAATGCTGGATTTTTTTTGGTTTTTATTAGATACGGGAATATTTGGTGTATATTTTTCTTGAGTATTTGTTTGAGTTTCTTGTTTTTGATTTGTAGAGACTTGATTTGGCATATTCTTTTCACCAATTTTCGAGTCTTGAAATCTTTGCTTTTCCTGCCTTACATTTGTTGCATGTTGATTTTGTGGGCTTGAGCTAAGACTTTCATGCACTTGACCACGCTGTTGAAGTGCATTTTCATGACGTTCATCCTGCTTGTTTGCCCAAGATGGCACGACGGATAGAACCGCTCCAAGTGTATTCAGTTTATCTTTAGAATTTCTGTCAGAAATTTCCATCGCAATTATTTGATCTCTAGAAAGTGGCCTCAAAGTTGGATCAATTTCAGGCTGACCGTATCTTTCAGCCAATTGTGTTTCGGGAATATTTTTCGCAGCACCTTCTTTATTCACAAAAACGTAATTCATCGGTTTGTCGAATTTTTGTGTTGTATCAATCAGCACATTATAATCAACTAATCTTGGAGTTTTAACCTCAAGATGAATCGTATTATTTTGAATAAATCCTTTTAGAACGAGGTAATTTTGAGATGTTAGATTGTTTGCGGAGTGCAGTAGAACCTGCTCGTTCATAAGCTCATGCACATCTGTTGTGGTACTTCTTAGAGTTGGCGATAGGAATAGAAGATTTTCACCTTTTGTTGTTGTAAGATCTTCTGGTTTTACTAATTTATTAAAAGTTTTTCCACCGTCTTCACTCGCAAGAACAACCTGTCCACGAGCAATTAATTTTTTATTTTTTTGATCGACAAGGGTATCTCCTGGAATGAGACTTGTTTCGATTTTTTTTACTTCTGTATCTATAAAATCGGTAAGAGCAACTCCTTCTTCATTGGGCGAAAGATGTGTGAGACCTGGATAAGCAGTTTGCCATTTGGCATACATTTCTTTATAGCCGGCAGGCAATTCTCTCCCTTCACCGCGACTAAGCGGTTTGAAATAATCTTCTATGAATTGATTTTGGCTTTCTAGTAACATATTTATCTTTTAAATACTTCAAGACCTTGTTCTCTTCTTGATTTATCAATAAAATCTCGCTGTAAATCTACAGCTGAGCCAATTGATGCACCGGAAAGATCAAATACTTCTTCATTCCTTAAAATTGCAACAAATTGAGGCAAATTATCTTCTAATTCCTGCTTATTTATTCCTTTAATTTCACTTGGATCAACACCAATGGATTTTAATGTAATAGCTTTGTGTTGAGAGTGCAGTTCATTAATTTTCTCACAGTGTTTGTAATAAAATTCTGTAACATCAGGGTAATTGCCAAAAATTGTTCCCATTTGTTTTCTTTTTATCTCAATTGCATCTTCCGGAGATAAAGATTTATCGCTTGTAATTTTTGCGAAGGCTTGAGAGATCCATCCTTTTCCAATACCACCTGAAACATATTCAAATGTTAGTCCTGTTGCTCCCAAACCAAGTAGAAAGGCAGGATTTGTTGCTAGACTTCCAACTTGTTTTGCGAATTCCCCAGGATCCTTCCAAAGATTTGTAAAGTTCACATTTGCAAAAAAGTTTGCAGCCATTGTCATGATTCCTAAAGTTTGGCCGGCTTTTACGACTAAATAAGTTTGTGGATTTAAATATTTACCGGCGTAATTTTGATGAAAATTTGTCTGATAGATATCATTTGCCTTTAATTGAATTTTCATCACGTCCTGTTGATACATTCTCATACCATGGCTATCCATATCTGCACGGGCTGCTTCAATATCTTTTTTATTTCCTGCTATTTCCAACAATGCAGTTCCCTGCGCGATTGTTAAATAATTAGCCGCAACGAGCTTCATCAAAAGAGGAATATACGCATCATCATCTTTCATTTCTTCAAGAAGCTTAACTCTTTGTGCAGGCTCGAGATCTGAAAGAATAATAAAACCGGTATATTTATTAGTTTCTGCTACAGCTTCCTTCACATCAACTTTTCCTAATGTCGCAAGTTTTCTCATTAAACCTGTTAAATGACTCCAATCATCATCAGTTAAATCTTCATGTTTATCTGTCCTTAACTTCTGCAAAATATTTAAGTAATCCACATTAACTTTTCCTGCTTGTTCCTCTACTGTAGCGCGGAAAAGTCCTAATGCATGATCTAGCTTGCCGAAATCATTTTGACCAAGTTCAATTGTTAAAGATAATCGTGATAAAAGTTTTTCCATTTCTTCCTTGTGAATTTCATCCAGATGATGCATTTCAGTCTCACCAATCTCATCATTTTGTCTTTCAAGAATTTTACTACTTTCTGAAACAACTTTTTCATTTGCGATCTTTTTAATTTCATTCACCATTGCCTCTCCTCTTTCTTTAGCGGTGATCTCTAAAGAAACATCACTTAATCTTGCAGTAATCTCATCCAAAGTCTCAATCTTTCGATCTTCGATTTTTGTTTTCAATATCTCCGTTTGTGGGTTTTTATTTTCATCCATTTTATGCGAGTTTTAAGACACGAACTAAAGTTTCTAAAAAGGGTTCTTTTTTACCTTCGAGTTCACTGATTTGGGTGATCAAAAAGTTTCTAAGAAGCACGGGGTCAACATTCATCATGTGGATTGTAATTTCAGGGCTTATTCTGTTGTTTGTTAAAATATGCAGTTCATTCACGTGTGGTGGGTGATGCAGAATCCAGAATTTTTTGATTTCGCTGTAAGGGAATTTACGTTCTCCGAATTTGATTCCATAAGGTGAGATAATCACCTCTTTCATCTCTGGGTGTTTTCTTTGTTCTAGTAAAATTACGATTGGGAGTACAGCAAAAACAAGGCCCATCGTGATGGAATTTGAATAATATGCGTAGCCCAAAAGTGCCAAATCAATCACTCCAGCAATGAAAAACCAGAGCCAAGTTCTTGGATATCTAATGAATTCCGGCGTATGCCATGAAATTAGTGCCTTATTGAATTGATTATCAACTGAGGGCTGGTTTTGGCTTACTACAGCCAACTTATCACCATCGATATTTTTGTTTTTATTCGTAGCCATACGATTTTTGTTTTTTATCTGATCAGTATAGCAAATTTTGGGCTTTTTAGCAAGGTGGTGGACCGCTAAAAAAGACCCCGCGTATTGCGAGGTCTTAATGGTTTTTTTAGAGTGCGCGCCGTTCGGCTCTAATGCTCACCTTCGGTGACTAGTATTTACTTGTGTAAGGCAACATTGCCATTTCACGTGCTAATTTAATGGCATGTGCAAGCTGTTTTTGCTGTTTTAGGGAAATTCCTGTGTAGTAACGAGGAACGATTCTTCCGAAAGTCGATAGGTAAGCTCTTAAAATCTTAAGATCTTTGTAATCGATGAAAGTCGGAAGTTCCGGCCTTTGAGTTTTCTGTTCTTTAACTTTTTTTGTCATGTGAATTTTAAATTATAGTTAGTGCGGGCTTGAGGCCCTAATGCTCACGCTATGCGTGACTATTAAAACATATTGTCATCGTCGATAACCGCTGAAGCGATACCTCCGGAAATTGGTGCAGCTGGTGCCGCGTTGTCATCCATCATTGGAGCTGCAACATCGTGTTCTGATGGAGCGTAATCGATATCTTTATCATCACCACGTTTTTCAAGCATAATCATATCTTGAAGAACAACTTCTGTTCGGAATCTCTTTGTTCCGTCTTCCATGTCCCAGCTTCGAGTTTTTAGGTAGCCTTCAACGTAAACAAGCATTCCTTTTCGAAGGTATTGTTTGCAGATTTCAGCTAGTCTCGCCCAAGCCACACATTCGTGGAATTCGGCAGAACTTCTTCTTTCGCTACCACTTGTCATCCACTGACGGTTTGTTGCCAAGCCGAAAGTTGTAATTGATTGACCACTTGTTGTGGTTTTCATTTCAGGATCTCTGGTCAGATTTCCGACCAAGATAACTTTGTTTACACTTCTCATATCAGGTTAGTGTTAGGATTAAATATCAATGTCGGCATCATTTACAATTGCCGAAAGTTTTTCATCTAATTTCTCATCTTTTTGTTCTGGCACAACTGCTGCAGGTTTTACTGCCTTAACATCAGCTCGCTTTCGAGTTGTTACTTTTTTGCTCAATTCTTCAGCCTGTCTTGATTGAAGTTTTCTTGGAGTTCTATCTTCAACTGTATCGAACTTCTCAAGTTTGTAACCGTCTGCAACCTTAATTAAAAGATATCTTAATAGACCGGCCTGAATTCTGAAATCTTTGTGGACTGCAGGAATTCCTTCAGGTTCACCTTCGAAGTTAATAACCACGTAGTAACCTGTTGCGTGAGTTGAAATTTTGTAAGCTAAATCTCGCTTACCCCATGTGTCTTCAGCAAAAATCTCGCAGGAGTTTTCCTTGAGAGTTTCCTTGATTTCACCCATGGTCTTTTCGATCTCTTTGTCCGTCAACTTCGGACTAAGAATCAACATTAATTCATATTTCATATCTGTTTGGATTAATCCTTCAAGGCACGAATGACCCAGAAAGACAGATAAAGTACGGTGAGGTTAACATTAGTTTAGCGCTCGTGCAAGCTGATTTTTCGCAGGAGATTAGTCGTATCTTGACCAAATTCTTTATCGTATGGGTCACAGTAATAAACTTTATCATAAATTGCGCCTGCGTTTCGACGGAGTTTTTTGTCATATGTAATGAGATGAGCATCAAAAGCAAGTGCTGTGGATAAAATTAGATAATCTGAAGTCTTGAAACCTTTCAATTTTTCTTGCGGATATTTTTTGAAAAGTCGAAATGCGCTAGTTTCAGATAAAGTGACATTGAAAATTTGATCCTGGAAAAGTGCATTCCAAAGAATATTTTTAATTTCATCTTGATCAAAATTTAACTGATTTAATTTAAAAATAGTTTCGAAAAAAACAATTGAGGGAATAAGAATTCTTGCTTCATTTTTAAGATTAGAAATTGCCTCATTAATAAAAACAGACTGTCTATAAAAAGGCTCACCCTCGTATACAGATGAAATTAGAAACGAACTATCTGTTAATATAATCTTCATAGCTACCTCTTTCTTTGAGAAGAAGCTCCAATGCACTTCCTTTTACATTTTTATTCCTTTTCAGTGTGAAAGGTGCATATTTTTTCATAAGCCTTTTCACGTCTGCCGGAGTTGGTCTATCTTTTATCTTTTTCATGACCTTAGTGTAAAACGAATTTTGGAGCTTTGCAAATTAGTGAATAAACACCTTAAGATTATGTGAGAAAGCTGAAAAAGTCCTGAAGGATTCCTGAATATTTGGAGGTGGACTGGACAAAACATGTTATTCGTGGTTTAATTGCATGGATCTTATTTCTTAAATAAACAATTATATGCAAGAAGCATTACCTGGATATGACACATCATATAGGTCTGGCACAAACCCTGCTGTCGATGCTGCAATTACTGACCTCAATAGAATCTTAATTCCTGTTGGTGGTGGTATTGCTTGTCTAAATGAAAAAGGTGAAAAAGTTCAGAGGTATACAGATCGAGTTGTGCTAGAAATACCTGAAGGAGCGCCTAATGAAATTGCAACTGCAGCAAGAGCAGCAGCTTTGAAAGTTTTACAAGTAATGAATAAAAATACTTCATCAGGAATAGCAGAAGAGATCAGTAGTTTAACTGCTCAAGACAAAAGCGAAGCCGTTAGCTATCTAGAGAGGTGTGGAAAACACGGACGACTCCGAATTGGTGGCATTGAGGAGTATGGAAGTACATGGGCGATTATGGCAAATGATGCAGATTTAAGTAACCCTAAAGATCGTGGAACAATTGCCATAAGATATATTAAAGAGAATTTCTTTAGAAAATAGAAAGTGCAGTCGACTGCACTTCTCAATCTGTAAAGCTGCACCCGGGTGCACTATTTCGTCAACTTCACCTGTCTCTCCACTGCGAACTTCTCACCTTCTAGGTATTTGATTTGATATTCGCTTAGACTTTCGTGTTTTGCGAGTTTGTCAGAGATGAATTTGAGGTATTCAAGGGCTGTTTTGTGGTCGATTTCTGCGCTTAATTCACAATATAAACAAAGTAAATTTGCTTCGTTTTTTGCGTTGTCGAAAAGGAAAATTCCGCGACGTGCGATGAATTCTTCGTCCTGATTTTCGCCTTTCGCGATGAGTTTTGAGAAGAGAATTACACCTGTCATTGAGGCGTGATGGGCAAGAATTTGCATTCGGCCGTCTTCCGCATCAAAAGTGAGTGACTCCACTTTACCGGAGAAGATTTGTTTCTCCGGGCTTCGAATTGTTAAGTTGAATGTTTTCATGAGCGCCGCAGGCGGCATTGGTTATTTTACTTTCTTCTGACGTTCGATTACATCCTCAATTGTAGATGCCATGTAGAAGTTCTGCTCATCAAGATCGTCATGTTTACCTTCAAGAATTTCTTTGAAAGAACGAACTGTGTCAGCAACCTTCACATATTGACCAGGCTGACCTGTAAATTGCTCGGCAACGAAGAAGTTTTGAGTAAGGAATTTCTGGATTCTTCGAGCTCGTCCAACTGTTCTCTTGTCGTCTTCTGAAAGCTCATCCATACCAAGAATCGCGATAACATCCTGCAATTCTTTGTATCTTTGCAAGATTTGTCTAACTGCAGTTGCAGCTTCATAGTGATCTTTACCAACGATATCAGCCTTCAAAGCTGTTGAAGATGAATCGAGTGGATCAACCGCAGGGAAAAGTCCCATTGAAGCAAGTTTACGAGAAAGTGTAATTGTCGCATCTAAGTGGGCGAAAGTTGTCGCTGGAGCTGGATCTGTAAGATCGTCTGCAGGCACATAAACCGCCTGAACTGAAGTGATTGAACCCTTTTGAGTTGAAGCAATACGTTCTTGAAGTGCAGCCATGTCTGTTGCAAGAGTTGGCTGGTAACCTACTGCGGAAGGCATACGTCCTAGAAGAGCTGAAACCTCAGCACCTGCCTGGGTAAATCGGAAAATATTATCGATAAACATCAAGATGTCCAAACCGTCATCACGGAATTTTTCAGCAATAGATAAACCTGTTAATGCAATTCTCATACGAGCTCCCGGTGGTTCATTCATCTGTCCAAAGACCATGGCAAGTTTGTCTATAACTCCGCTATCTTTCATTTCGTGAATCAAATCGTTACCTTCACGTGAACGCTCTCCAACTCCGGCAAAAACTGAATATCCTCCGTGACTTAGGGCCACGTTGTGAATCAATTCCTGCATAATAACTGTTTTTCCTACTCCGGCTCCTCCGAAAAGGGCAACTTTACCTCCCTTAATGAAAGGACACAAAAGATCGATAACTTTAATTCCTGTTTCGAACACTTCAACTGTTGGATTTTGATCAATAAAACTTGGCGGCTCAGCATGAATAGATCTTCTTTCTGTATCTTTTGGAAGTGCTTCTCCACCATCAATTAAATCTCCTGTTACATTGAATACTCGTCCAAGAGTAGCTTTACCAACCGGTACTGAAATTTCACTCTGTGTGTCCCAAACTTCCTGGCCTGCAGAAAGTCCATCTGTTGTAGACATTGAAACCGTTCGCACCAAACCGTTACCAAGGTGAGCCTGAACTTCTAAAATTACAGGACCCTTTGGACCTTCAACTCTTAGAGCTGAATACTGGTTTGGAATATGGTCTGGGAAGTATGCGTCTACTACCACACCGATGATTCTTGATATTTTTCCCTGAGGCATTGTTTTCATAGGATATGTTAAATATTTTTAAGAGGAAATTGCATCACTGGCTCCAACGAGTTCGGCGATTTCTTGTGTGATCGCCTGCTGACGAGCCTTATTATAGATGATTGATAATTCAGTTGTAATTCTGTCCGCGGAATCTGTCGCGCTCTGCATTGCCATCATTCTGCTTGAGTATTCAGAAGCTTTTAATTCCAAGAAAGATTGAATGAAAAGTGACTGAATAATCTGTTCATGAAGTCGTTCTACTACTATTTTTTGTGAGGGTTGGAAGGACATATATGAGTCTTTTTTAGCCAATGCCGCTCCGCCTGAAGGCTGCGCGCTGACGTGCCCGACATTACTGGTAATCATTTCCTTTGAAAACGGTAGAAATGTCTTCAAAACAGGATAGAAAGTGAATGAGTTTTTGTAATGTGGAGCAATAAAAATAATCTTTTTTGCGCTGCGATTTCTCCAGAAATCAAGAATTTTTTCAACAATGTTAATTGCATCGAGGTTGTTCATTTTTTCTGGTGCACCCACGAAATGTGCGGCAACAGGAATTGAATTATTCTTAGCAAAGTCGTAACTTTTTTTACCGACTGTTATCAAAAGTTTTTGATCTTTTGGAGTATTTAACCACATATCCGATCTGAAAAGTCCGTTGATCAACTTAGTATTAAGCGGACCGCAAAGACCTTTATCAGAAGTATATAGAACAAATAGTATCTTCCCTTCTGTGCGCTCTTCACTGTACATGCTCTCCACGTTGATGTTATTTTCTAGAATTTTTAGAAGATCCCAAACGTAGTTTCTAGTTGAAACTGCACGTTTTTGAAACTGACGCATTTTGCTTGCCGCAACGAGCTGCATCGCCTTTGTAATTTTACGAGTGTTTTTAACACCTGCAATTTTCTTTCTGATTTCTAGTAGACCACCGGCCATAAGAGCTTTAGCTCAAAGAATAAAATTAAGCGAAGAATTTATCTAAAGTTTCTTTAATCATCTTGTCGATTTCAGGAGTAAGCTCCTTCTTTTCTTGAATGTTTTTCACAAGATCTTGATGATTTGATTCTATAAGTGAGAAGAGTGATTTCATTTTAGCTCCAACTGCATCTGCCTCCAATGAATCGAGGTATCCTTTTGAAGCGGCGTATAGAACCAATACTTCTTGCCACAATGTGTAAGGTGCATTTTGACCTTGTTTCAAAGCTTCTACAACTCGTCGTCCACGTGTTAGTTGCTGTTTTGTTGCAGCATCTAATTCTGAAGCGAACTGTGAGAATGCTTCCAATTCGTAATACTGAGCCAAATCAAGTTTTGCTGTTCCTGAAACTTTCTTCATGATCTTTGTTTGCGCTGATCCACCCACACGAGATACTGAGATACCAACGTTAATCGCTGGTCTGATACCTTTGTTGAACAAATGTGGTTCCAAGAAAATTTGACCGTCTGTAATTGAAATTACGTTTGTTGGAATGTATGCAGAAACATCTGCTGCCTGAGTTTCAATGATTGGAAGTGCAGTGATTGAACCGCCGCCGTTTTCTTCATTCAACTTAGCCGCTCTTTCAAGAAGACGACTGTGGAGATAGAAAACGTCACCTGGATAAGCCTCTCGTCCTGGAGGTCTTCTTAATAGAAGTGACATTTCTCTGTAAGCCACCGCGTGTTTTGAAAGATCGTCGTAAATTACAAGTACATCTTTACCTTGTTCCATGAAGTATTCGGCAATCGCGCAACCTGCATAAGGCGCCAAGTATTGCATAACGGCTGAAGATGCGGCCGGCGCAGAAACTACAACAGTGTAATCCATTGCACCATGAGATTTCAAAACTTCCACAACTTGAGCTGTTTTTGCCTCTCTTTGAGCTACCGCAACATAAACACAAAGCATATTCTGACCTTTCTGATTCAAAATTGTGTCGATAGCAATTGTTGTTTTACCTGTTTGTCTATCACCAATGATAAGTTCACGCTGGCCTCTTCCTACCGGAATCAATGCGTCAATCGCAACGATACCTGTTTGAACCGGCTGATGAACTGATTTTCTAACCATTACTGAAGGAGCCTGAGTTTCATGAGGCATTTGTTTCTTAGCCTTAATTGGCGCAAGTCCATCAATCGCATTTCCTAATGGATCAACGATTCTTCCCATTATGTCTTCACTAACACCAATAGACAAGAATTGACCTGTAGATTTCACAAATAGACCTTCACGAACTTCTTTGCTTGCTTGAAGTACCAAGGCATATGCTGAATCTTTTTCAAGGTTCATAACTAGTGCCTGTGCGTTTGCAGATTCGATAGAAACTACTTCATTCATCTTAAGACCTGAAAGGCCTTTAATGTGAATTACACCGTCTTTGTATGATTGAATCACACCTTCATTTGCCGACAATTTTTCACCCTCAACATCGACAGTCGCCAATGCAGATTCGATATTAGCCAGAAAATTATGCAGAGTATCTTTAGACATATTATGATTTTTTTAGTGATAGCTCACCCTGAGGGTGAGTAAGATTAGATATACTTGAAATACGGGAAAACCAGGAGTAATCGTGAGACTTTCCATCCACAAAAACTCTAAGACCACCGATCAGATTTTTATTGATTTGGAAGACCGGGAAAGAAGATTCAAAATCTTTATTTAAATTCTCACGGATTTCAGATTTTAATTCGCTGTCTATCTCACGGGGAGATTGCACCAAAACATAAGGAGCCTCCGCAATATTTTTGCAGAGCTCATTAATTTCTGAAGCAAGCTCTTGATAAGAGTTTGTAATGATCAAATTTTTCAAGGCCTTTGCCACAACGCTATCACTTGCAATCAATTTTTCAACAATTTTGATCTGTTCTGCGTGCTCAGCCTTATAGAAAGTTGCAGGAAGTTTATCTAAACTAGATGCCAATTTTTCAGTGAGGAATTTAATAAAAGCTTTGAAGAATTTACTATTATTTACTTTTACATTTTTTGCATCATTCAAGAACATAATTATCAGCTTTACGTCTTTCGCAAGCACTCCCTCAGATGCTTCCTCAAGATATTCCTTAAAAACTGCAGGAATTCTGAGTTCGCTCATATCTGACTGTTTTGCCTTAGGATGCTTAGCACTAAATTTAAGCATCTCGTAGACCAAAGCTGATAAAAATTCTTTAAACATATTATTTCTTATATTGTTGCCAAGCATCTTTAATGCTTTCCTGAATAACATTTTCAGGGACCTTGTTTTTAACGATTTCAAGAATAACTTTCTTAATAAGAATCATGGTTGCCGCCTCTGCATCTTTCATTATTGAGGCTTTCTTCTCATCGATTTCCGATTGAGCTTTAGCCATCATTTCAGATCGTGCTAGTTCCATCTCCTTAGTTAATTCAGATTTTCTCTCATCAACGAACTTCTTGAGCTTATCCATTTCCTCACGAAACTTTATTTCGATTTCTTTCTTCTCTTTTTCGGCTGTCTTAAGAGTTGAATCGAATTTATCTCGTAAGATTTCGGCTTCCTGAATACTGTCGGAAATCTGTTTTCTACGTTTATCTAGAAAACCAAGAACCGGCTTATAAAGAAGGTAAGTCAGCACAAGTAGTACTGAACCCAAGTTTATAAGGTAGAGGAGTATGCTCATTGGGTTAATACCCAATTTCTCAAGAGCTTCCATAGGAGTTTTTCTTTATAAATTAAGAAACGAACAAGATGATAAGAGAGATTACAAGAGCGTAAATTGAGTTTGACTCTGTAATCGCCATTGCAACGATCATGTTTGTGAATAGTTTGTCTGCTACTTCAGGATTTCTAGCCATACCGTCCATAGCTTTACTTGCGATCCAGCTTTCACCGATAGCGGCTCCAACTGCACCGAAGGCCATACATAGACCTGCTGCTAATACTTTTACTGATTCTGCGTCCATAAAATTTAAGGGTTATGAAATAAATTATGGAAATTATCTTAGTGCCCGTGTTCGGCGTTGCGAATAGTCGCACTGATGAACAAGAGGCTGAGGATAGAAAACACAAATGCCTGCACGAGTCCCGCTAACATACCTAGAAGGTAAAAAGGAATCGGCACTAAAAACTGCGTATAAAACATAAGTCCGGAAACAATCACAATAATCACTTCTCCTGAGAAAATATTTCCAAAAAGACGAGTTGCCAAGGAAATAATTTTTGCAAATTCTCCGATACCCTCCAAAAGTCCCAAGAAAAATTCAATGAATGCATTTGGAACATCCGAAAACTTGCGGATACGCAAGAATGACCTGTATCTGAAGAAATTATTAATATGATTCATTGGGGAGATACAAAGTGCCAACACATGTGACATAACTATCACAAGCACCGCAAATGCAATTGTGAAACTGTAATCTGAAGTTGGAACACGGAAAAGGTGGTGATCATGTTCAGTGACAAATGCTCCGACTAATGGTAACAAGAAAAATTGATTTGAAAGCGCGATAATTAAGAAAATTGTCAGAATTAAAGGTAGAATTTTTCGTGCACGCTTTTCGTTTCCGCCCAATGAAGTTGTAAGTTGAAGAAGAAAAAATTCCAAAACCATCTCGAAAGCAACTTGCATCCTTGTTGGAACAACTCCTGCTCTCCATCTGATTAGCAATGCCACAAAAATAATTATTAAGCTCGATAGAACCGTCGCAGTGAATGAATTTGTAATTACCACAGATCCAATGTGCATTACTTCCTCAGCTGGTAAACTTATTGCTTCCATTACTCGTGGCGGTTATTTAGATTTTTTGATTATCGGCGCTTTCGTGTCTTTTAGCAGAGCTTTTGTCTGTTTGTAAATAACAATCTGGATAATTGGGAATGAAATCACAAGACCGATGATGAATAATATTGGGAAAGTATCAATTTTTTTGTCGATGTAGTAACCGAGACCACCAAAAAAACCCATCAACAAGATGGTTGTTGCAGCAATTTTGATTGTTATCTGGAAGTGATCTTGATATCCGAGCATCTGTCAGCGTTAAAAAACTGATTACAGGTAAGATACTCAGCTTTTGAGAAAAATCAAGGCTTGATAGAGAGCTTTTTCTATATGTGAATTAAAATTAATTAATGAATCGTTCCTGCCACTCCAACAATTCAGAGATAGGAACAGATTTTGATTTCGTTTGACCGCTCTTTATATCTTGAAATTCTACAACAACACCCATATTTGCGCTTACTCCAAGAACTTTAGCCATCTGCCATTCTCCACCTGTTCTTTGGATATGAACATCAGTGCTATTTTTTATATAATCTGAGATTTTCTTTAATGAACCATCAGCCACTAGCCTATCGTACTCTGAATCTCCATCTTGAGAATTATCAGGGCTGTTCATATTTATTAGTTTAAATCTTCTCCAAGTTCAATTAACAATGCCTCAAAATCCTCATCTTCCCAGCCAGGATAATATATATTCCGACTCCCGTCAGGGTCATCTCCCTGTGACATATCTCTAATTTCATAAATTGCACTCATATAGTTATGAGGTACATTTTCCTTCATAAATTTGAGATTTTCCACTTTGTCATCAAAACCTTCTGGTTTATGTGGTGAATCTATTCGGCTCATGAATTTGATTGTTAGATCTTTTAATTTTACCATAAAACTCTTCATTATTCAATGTTAATCAAAATTTCTATCTTTTGTGATATACCATAACTAAGTATTCTGAAACTGCGCTAGGAAGTGGCCACTGATATTTTTTTACAAATTCTTCTGTGAAGGGTGGATTGAGTGATGTCCTTAATTTCAAACCGTATTTCTCAAAAATTTTCCTGTAAGTTTCTTCATGTCTAATAAAAGTTTCTATTAAAATTCCATTTCCATAATCGGTTTTGAATTGATCTCCACTTCGAGAGAAAAACTGTTTAGACTTCAAACATAATTCTGCAAATTCTAGATTATAAACCGTTGCCACAATCACGCCTCCTGGCTTAATTGATTGACTCATGGCTTTAATAACTGCTTCTATTTCTTCATCATTCACAAACTGTAAAACCATAGTTGCCGTTAACGCGTCAAAGCCGCTAAGTTGTGATAAAAGTTCATGACCTCCTTCAATATAATCAACCTTGCCGGTATCTTTTTTTGCCGAATCAATCATTTTTTTTGAAGGATCTATACCTGTTACTTCGTAGCCAATTGCCACTAAGTGCCGGCAAAAACTGCCCGTTCCACATCCAAAATCCAAGATAGATCCGCCCGATGGAAGTTCATTCAAAATAATGGGCCAGGCAATTTGTACGTTATCTGCAGAAAAAGCCTCACCCGCCTCGGCATCAAAAGTATTTGCCAACTCATTCCATTCTTTATCTGACATTTTGTAAAATTATGTATGGATGCTATTGAATTAGTACTAGCAAATCAAGCTAAAACAGAGTATAATTTTATGATTTAAAAGAAAAATCGTGGCCATAAATACAAACAATACACAGCCAGAGATAGAAACAGCTTCCACCTTAGAAGAATTCAAAGAAAATAAAGATGCTCCTTTTGAGACAGTTAAAAAAGGTGAAACTCCTCCTGATTACCCGTATGCTTTTTTTAATAAAATAAGAGCAAATTGGTCAAAAGTTTGTGAATTGATGAATTGGAAAAAAGGCGAAGCGCCACTTGATTGGAATTTCTTTAGAGTGGCGAAAGATCCTTTGGCGGTTGTTAATTCAATTCAAGAAAAGATTCTTGCAAATGGTGGCGAACTTCCAAGATTTGGTGTGGATGGCAAATTCGGTTCTGAAACAGAAGCTGGTTTAAATGATGCAATCTCGGGAAAGGGAGAAGTTCCTAAGATGGGCAGAGGTGTTATTGCCGAGATGTTTGAGGAAGGTGAAAAAATTGAGCCAAGCCCTGATGGAAAACAGATAAAAGATAAATTTCAAGAAATGGTTTCTGTCATGCCAAAAGTTGCTGAGAGACTTAAAGTTTCCAATTTGATACCTGATAAAGAATTTCTTGAAAATCCGAATTTTGGTGAGCACGACGTTATCGAGTTTCAAACACGTGCCATGAAATTTAGGGAGGAATTAATTGTTCAAGAACCGAGACTGAAACCTTTGGAAAAACTTGCAAATAAAATTGTGCCAATTATTGAGGCAGAGATAAAAAAAATCGACGTTTCACAAATTAAAAGCAAAGCAGATCTATTCAAGGTGTTAGAAAAACTAGGTCAAGCACTTGGACCGCAGATTGATTCTTTGAAAGATGTGATTAGTGAAGAGGAATTGAAAAAAATAATGCTTGAAGTCGACTCGGAAGTACTGGGTTCATTTATAGGGTCTGTATTTAGCGAACTCGCTGTTGTGATGGCGGGATATTTCAAGGGGAATGAAGAAAATTTCAAGCGCATAGTGGAACTTTTTAAAAATGAGTTACTATTAAAGGCTGAGAATAAACCTGAGCCGGTAAAATTTGATGAAGATTTGCATTTACCTGCTGAATGGAACGATTTGGTAAAAAAAGGTCTGATCTCTTCAGGTAGCGTTGAATTTACGCGAGAAGGCAAACCGGTAATTCTGAATATTGATGATCTAACTTTAAAAGTTGGCGAAAAAACTGCAAAGCTTACTTTGCCATATGGAGCAAAGCTTGATTCTGTTGAAGCATTGAGGAATGGATCTTTTGCCTTGGATGCTAGTGTTGGCGGATTTTATAGCTCTAAAATCTTGAGCGCTACCCAGTTAAACTCATACTTAGACAAAGTCGCGACAGCTTCTGCTGGAGAGAAGATTGATCTTGGAAATGAAGCGTATCTAGAGCTACAGGCCTAAAATTGAAATCCAGAATGGAAGAGATATGCTTGAAAGAATTGTACTAAGTACAATTGAACGGGCAATAAAATTTTTGTTTAAATTATATTTGTCCGCTAATGCAAAAGGTGTGATCGCCAGTGGCATCGCAGCTTGAATTATTGAGCTTGGAAATTGTGAAAATGAAAATCCTGTAAACTTTACTGCGAAGTAAAAAATTGCCGGGAATATTGCGAGTTTTAAAATTGAAAACAATAGAATAGGAAACCATTCTGATAATTTTCCGAACTTGGACTTACCAATAAACAACCCTATCACAATTAGTACGGTTGGAGTTACAGATGCCGTAATCATGTCCAAGGATTTCATCAAAATTACTGGGAGAGTAATTTTTAAACTTCCCACTAGAATTCCAAGAATAACTGAGATCAAAAGAGGATTTGTCAGTAGATTTTTTATGACGTGTTTTACAACGGAACTTTTGTTCTTTTTCATAGAGTAATCCAAATATCCGATTCCTACTGTGAATATCCAAAATAAATAAATTGCAACTATCAAAGTGGCCGTTGGGAGTATTTTATCTCCTGAAATTTGCGTTAAAATCGGTATGCCAAGATAGGCAGAGTTGCCAAAGACGAAACAAATGAATAAGGTTCGGAAGATTTGTTTTTCGAGGCGCAAAATTTTTCCTACAATAAAGGCTAATAAAAAGCTGCTTATTATAAATAGTGAGTTGGAGATTATCAGTCCGGACTCTTCTGCAAATGAGAATTGAGTTTTAGATAGTGCTGAGAAAATCAACACCGGAAATCCAATTTTTAGAGCAAACTCGTTTAAAACCACAGACCAATTGTCACCAATTATTTTGAATTTTTGCAGCAATGCACTCGCAAAAATAATTAGGAATAGCGGCGCGATTACAGTTATTACTTGAATCATAGGATTGTTTTAGTGTCTTTATTGGCAAATCCTTTATAGAGATAATACACTGAGAAAACCGCAAAGAACATATTTAGCCAGAAGAAAATCCAGCTTGCTTCGATGTAACTAAAAAATGCAATCAAGGCGCTACCGAGAGTTAGTGATAGATTTCGGCGGAGTGTGCCAATTTTAAACCCGTAGCCGAGGGCGATTCCTGAAAGACCGATTATAAAAAAAACTGTGTTGTAGCTTTCAAAAAGGTAGAATGACCAAATAATCAAAGAGAGGCTACTAATTGCGATAATAGGTACGGCAATTTTCTCATGAAAATTCAACATCATCATTAAGCTTGAAACCGCGACAAGAATTTCTAAAATAAGGAAGAAAATTGGACCACCACTAAGATATCCAATAATGGAATATGCAAGCATTATTAAGCCGCCCACAAAGAACATCCAGTTCTTGAGGGATTTCGCAGGGTGCTGGTTCTTTTTAGGATCGGGCCAAGCCGCACCGGCCACAAGCACAAGAGAACCGATCAGCCCTGTGAGAAAAGAATACTCCATTTGAAAAATTTTACTTGTTATTTACTTTGTACAAAACTCCCAAGAGAACATAAAAAAGTGCGAGAATTGTTAGTCCGGCCATTTCATAGCCAAATATGTAACCAGCTTTTTCCGCTGCACTTCCTACTACTTGTTCCATACCTACGAAAAAACCACTAATTAAGACAAATACCGCAGCTACTGCGGTAATACACCCCAGTATTTTCAACAAAACATTGATGAATTTTTTATTGTACATGTTTGTAATTTACAAAAGTTTCTAGTCCAGACTATTAACAAATTCTTCCCCAACTATTACCATCCGAACATTTTGCCGACAACTTCAGCCGACTCACGTTTTCTTGCCACCCATGATTCACCATCCTGTAATACAATCTTAGTGGGAGATGAAAGCAGGCAATGATGAGAAGAAAAAGCATCCTGATAAGCGCCGGTATCAAAAACTGCAAGGTATAAATCCTCACCCTCCTCCAAATCAGAAGTTTTCGGCAGAAGAACGTATCCGTCTTTGTCGGTATATTTATCATCTGAATCACAACTCATTCCGGCCAGCCAAACTCTTTGCCGCTTGGCCTGCATATGATTTACAGGCACAATATGCCATTTTTGATGTATTGCCCATGTGTCCAACAAATCATTCATAAAACTTCCGTCGATAATATACCACTGCTTTGCCACCCCTTTACTTATATCCTTATGAGCTATAATTTTATACACAGTTATCTGTGATGGCGCGGTGATATATCTTCCCCATTCAACAATCCAATTCGGATGAGGTATTCCCTCCTTCTCGCTCAAATATTTCATCTTTTTTATAATGCGCTTAACCAGAGATTCCAAGGAATAAAACTTCTTTTTTTCGTAAGGAATTGCGTATCCCCCACCGATATTGATCGTATCTAAAGTAGGGTTAATTTTACGTAATTTTTTATAGGTTTGAAAAGCCTCCGTAACCGCCAAAATGAAATCGGCTTCCGCCGTGATTTGCGAACCGATGTGATAATGCAGAATTTTTAAATTATTAATTTTCCCTATTTTCAGAATTTCAGAAGAAGTTAAGCCGAAACGATCTATTTTTTTGTCCCAATGAGAGCTTACTTTTGACTCTAAATTTATTCTAATTCCCAAACTCCCTTTGAATTTTTTAAAAAAATTCAGTTCATCGGCATTCTCAATAATGGGAATAATATTTAATCCCTTTGAAAAAAGTTTATGGATTAAACGCGAATATTCTTCTGTTTTTGGCCCATTACACAGCAAGTCAATTTTTGAATATAAATTTCTACTATCCAAAAGTTTCGTCAAAAGAGTCAACTCATTCGACGAACTTATTTCCAAATTTGCACCGGCATCTACCATCGCTGAAATATATTCTTTATTTTGATTTACCTTCATTGGGAAGTGATACGAGAATTTGCCATCGTACTCAAATTTCTTTGAAATCTTGTTTACAGTATTAAATAAATAATCAAGTCTTTTACTTAAAACAGAAGGCATGTAAATCTCCATCGAAGTGCCATATTTATCAGCCAGTTGGCGTACGTTGTACTTAAAATTGCCCTCGTGAATAATAAGCTCTCCTTTTTTATTCATACTAAAAAATTCTGTACTTAATTCCTTCTTTCCAAGCTTCCAAAATTTACTAGAATTTTGATCCAAATTTTCATTATTTAAATAATGAATTACTTATATCAAAAATGTCCTGAATAGCAAGAAGATTTTTCTAGCTAATTTAAATAGAATTTTCTGACGGTGAACGTACAAGCAGAGTGCTTTAGATAATGTATTTTTTTATGCACCAGCATAAGCGATATTTGCCGTTGCTATTTGTTCCTTCTTAAAATTTTCCTCCAATTTATTGCAACTGTAATTCGCAATTTTATTTTCCATAAACACTATCCAACAACCTGTTAAAGAAAGGAAAATCCTCTTTGTGGTAATACTTGCCGAGCATTGCCAAAACGTCTTCTCTATTTTTACCTTGTTCTTTTAGGTATTGAAATTGCTTGGTGAAGGTAAATTGTTCAACTGGATTGTTTGGGTACGGATATTCTGTTTTAAAATCTTCAAAAGCAAATTTTTGCATGTTTCCCTGATAATCCTCTGGCGATGCGGAATCTAAAAAGTTTTGGCAATGTGCCAGCTCATGGCATAACCAAGCAATTTCATCAGGATTTCCCTGCGCTTCAAAATAACTCTGTTTGATTAAGATTAATTGTCTTTCAGCACTTGATTCAGAGGGCTGGCTTCCTTTGATCCATAAGTCATCTGGAACCACTGCAATAGTAACTTCGTCCAATCTTTTATCATGAAGAGCCTCGCGCTGGGCTTGGTAGTTTTTTGGCACATCCTTTGCTTTTAATAATCCTATTCTTTCAACAGTACCTTCTTTCAAGCCAAGATATCCTTGTAAGTGTTGTTTAAGACTATTGTGCTCATGCGCATGCTCCAAACTACGTGAGGCTCTGACTCCTGCGATTTTTGCTTGTTTCGTATTCACGTTTAAAATTTACCTTTTTTGATAAAGCTTTGCACGGCGCTTATCACTTCATCTGAATCCATAATGTATGTGTGCATATTTGGCACTAGAAGAAAATCTTTCATATTTTTTAATTTTGTATTTTCTACCGAGACTTTTTCATCATATTTGCCTGCAATTATGCCGAGCTCGTATTTTGGAGTAGAAATTTTTTGAGGAAGACTCTTTTTGTCAGTTCTTAATTGTTTTAATGCTGGACCAAAAATATAATTCATTATAAAAGATTTCGCTAAAAAATCTGCTAATTTTGAGCCACTGTTTGGAGGTGAAAGCATTATAACTCTGCCAAGATTTTTTACTTTGTTTTTGCTTAAAAAATACCTGACAATAATTCCTCCCATCGAATGAGTTACGAAATTAATTTTTTTATTTTTGTCAGTACATTTTTCTGTTAATGCTCTTTTTAGGTAATTATTTGAAAGATTTTCTATCGTTTCTTTTCTGGAAGGATAATTTAAATTAATCACTGAATATCCATCTGTAGACAAAACCTTCTCTAATTTTTTCATTGATTTTGAAGTTCTCCAAAAGCCGTGCAGGAGAACAACGTAATCTTTTGTGTTTGTTTTCATAAAATCAAAAGTGCTTCAAGTTTATCGAACATACCATTCCATCCTTTTTTCATATCCTCGAGTATGGAATCATCATGTGGGTTGTCTCCTACCATTGTCATTTTTGTAATGCCATTCTCTTCTGTTAAGCTGAATTCTACTAATGCCTCTATTATCTCTTCTCCAGACATTCCATAATGTGAGGATGGCACAGGATTCCCCTGTGAATCTGTGAATGTATCTAGGAAGGATAGAAATTTTGCTTGCTCAATTGTTTGATAAACTCCTCGTCCCCAAAACTCTTTACCATCTGCAGCTACATGACAATATCTAAATACTCCGCCTTTTTTAAAATCAACAGAGATATGTGATGATTCCATACCTGTTGGAGACCACCATTTTTTAAGTTTATCTTCGCCGCTCAATGCTTCCCAAACTTTTTCTATTGGAGCAGAGAATGAACGTTCTAAAGTTAATTTTTTCATATTAGTTTAGGTAAAGTTTAGTGATTTTTTTCCGAGAACGGACTCACATAAACGAAGATTGTCCAGTGGTAGAATATCCTGAAGGTTTACCACTGGTCAATTTATGCGAACGAAGCGAGCTGTTGTGTGTTGTTGCGCTTTCCGATTATTGGAAAAGTTTGATTGAGTCAAAGAAGGAATTTGTATCTTCCGCAGAAAAAGGAGGCGTCTGCCCGGTACCTACAACTGCGAATTTGTTTGGTTGAGCCGAGAAGGCATAGACCTGAGAAAGAATCTGGCAGTTTGGATCAAATTCATCACTGTAAGGGGAAGTGCTGGTTTTGAAACCATAAACAGTTTTTCCTGAAGTTTCACTAACAATTTCCAGATTACAAGTTTTGCTATCGCCAAGCAAAATACCTTCTATGGTTGCACCTGGAGAATCTCTCCATTCAACTGAAATGCTGGCGATTACACTTCCATTGGACATCAAAGATACAGAACCGATTTCTCCGTTTTGATCTGAATTCAATGCTTCCTTTACACTAACCTCGTTTCCACTTGAAGAGCTTGGGTATGAGAAGGAAAGACCCAAACTGTTAGATTCGTATGTTTCAAAACCCTCAACAGCTTTTGGCGTTTCTGTTACATCAGATCTTTCAAGCGATTTAATTGATTTACTTTCATCAACTATTTTCTGAAGGTCGTCCGTGAATGGACCATAATATTTATAGCCGGTGCCCATTGTGAATGCCAAGTAAAATTCTTGATTGCCTGATTGTATTGAATCTTTTGACAGAACGAGAAGATTACCTGCGCATGGTGTGCCTAAACTGTCAGGACATGTTACTGCAACATTTGCCAATTCTTTAAAGCCTAGTTCGCTAGGATCCTTTGTCATTTCACTATTTAGGAACTGATCTCTTGTCGCGAAATACTCCTCAAGTGATTTTTGTGTAGCCGGAGTCTCAACTGTTACTTGTGGCGCGCTTGCATTTTTTTGGAAGTAATAAGCTCCACCTCCCAATACAACAACGGCGATAATGATGGCGATGACGACCGATTCCACATTGGATTTTGCTTCTTTCATAGGTCTTTTAGTTAATTAATAAGTTATTGATTACTAAAAGCCTATACCTAATCACGGGTATAGATAGCCCAATGTTGGCTAACGTTCGCGCGTTGGCGAAGTTGACTACTTGTATGATGTTGCGAAGTACGCGACTAGTCAACTTTGGTGAGCCGTCTATTCATTGATCACAGCTAATTCTACCACCATTTAGGTCGTAATCCATTTTAAGCCAACTAAATAACATCTCATTTGCTTCTTCACAAAATTCGCTTGTCTCTAATTCATATTCAACTCCGAAAACCGCTTTCTCCTCTTCAATAAACGGTAGTAATTCCTCACATTCCTCGTATTCAAAACATTGCTCATTTACCGCAAAATCAAAATAATCAATTACGTCTTCCACTTGTTCCAATCCATTTTTTAATCCTACAGATAAATTTCTTTTATGAGATTCATCTGCAATCCATTTACTATATACAACTTGATCTTCATAGCTTAAATCAAAACCGTTATCATTTGAGTATCCATCCATATTATCCGGCTCTACTCCGTCACAGTTTTTTTCGACTGCCAGGTCAAGTCGAGCCTCCATTATGTCAGAAAACTTTTGATAATTTGAAACGTCTAACCATTTTTCGTCCGCCCATCCTTCAAGTGTTTCTCCCAAAACTTCTTCCGGAAAATCGTTGGCATCATCACGAAACTCCTCCCAGCTTCCTGCTGAAAAATAACAAATTACTTTTTCTCCTTTCGAATGCAGTTCGTCAATAACGCTTTGCGGTGTTTCCACTAAATCAATGTCATACATGTCCACGTCATAGCTTGTATTTATTTCTTCGCTTAATTGCCATTGCCATGAAGCCCCCGGCTTTGGCTTGTACCAATTTTCTGATACTTCTTCTTCGCCAATTGTTAACGTGTCATTTGTGTATTCCATTGAAGTTTCGCTTTGAATATTTTCTTTCAATCTATAAATTATCTCGACCATCTCTCCTCGTGTGATTTTTTTATTGATATCGGTGATCGTTGTTGGTATTGATTTTTTATCTGATAACATTTCCAAAAAGGGTCTGTACCAAACTGTAGAATCATTTTCTGTTTCATAACCAAGCCCTAGAGAAATGATTTTTGCGGCTTCTACGAAGGAAATATTATTCTCCGGACGAAATAATCCATCATCGTATCCATTTATTATTCCTTCCTCCTTGGCTGTACAAATGTATTTAGCGAACCATTCTTTTTGAACATCCGGGAAACAATCTTCGCCGATTATCTCAGACTCGTCAAAAACAGCAGCAATGATTATTTTTGTAAATTCGGCACGGTTTATTTCTATTTCTGGCTTGAAGGTTCCGTCACTATAACCTTTTACGATTTCATTTTCCTGCGCATACAAAATGGCTTCTTCAAATGTTGTGTTTTGATTTACGTCAGAAAAACTGGCAAATGCATTTGGCGGAAATGATAATAATAATAATGAAGCACTCCCCGAGCTTACGCACGGGGTTTCAGCCCAGCTCAAGCTTCGCT
>CAYHXO010000015.1:0-46028 GCA_964360635.1 uncultured Candidatus Peribacteria bacterium | reverse complement strand
AAGGACTCCATCCCGCGGGCTTACGCCCGGGGAGTTGCGAGGGAGTGCTTAAAAAGGGGTGAGTTGCTAAAAAATCTTTGATTCAAGTCTATCACAAAAGCGGAAAAACTACCCATAGGAACAGGTAACCACTATTGCTTAACCGCTTAATTCTAGTGTAATATAAGTATTTACCCAGTCCCACCGCTACATATGATGGAAAGACTAGCCCCCATGTTGGCAACCGTTGCAATCTTAGAAGGATGCAACCACATGGAGTGCGTGGGTGACGCCTCTGAGTCTACTCCTGCGGGAACTAATGATTGGGGAGCTGACATGATTTTGGGGAAACAGGGCAAGGACGAGGTATTTTTGGGATTTGCTCGCTGGGCAGACGCCTCTAATCCTACTGTTTACGTAGAGGGTGATGAGGCTCTTCACGGAGCAGTTTCTGCGGCCATTGATATGTGGAATCCCCTACTCACGGCCGCCGGTCTGCCCAGCCTAACTCTTGGTGAGGAGGAAAACCGTTACGATGACTTGGAAATTGATCCATCCTTATCCCTCTCCACGATTGCAGAAGGACTAGATACCGGAGATATTTTGGTGGTGAATACCCCTTTAGATGTTTTTGACGCGTATACGGACAGAGGTGATCCAAAATTAGGTCTAACGCAGATCATCAGAACAGATTGTAGTAGCTTAGATTTAACTGGTGCCGTGATAGCTCTTGATCCAGATGCCGAAATGAGGGGTCTCGACTTCCGGACGCTCGTAGGACATGAATTGGGACATGCTCTAGGTCTGGACCATCCCACCCGAACTGATTTGATTATGTCTGCAGCCCCAATAGTGGGGACCTACGCAAATGCAACAACCGAAGGAGTAGGCTTAATTTGTATAAAAGATCCCTGGCAAGATCCAGAAACATGTCTTGAACCAGAGTTTACTCTCGAAAATGGGACGACATATGTGCCGGCTGACCATCAATGAAGACATAAACCAAACCTGGCCTAGAATTCAATCTACCCGTAATGGCTGGCCACTCGGGTCTAGTACCCTTGAGATTAATAAATTTTGAGTGTGGAAAAAGAAGATACAAGAGTATCTTTTAAGCTCTCCCACTCTTCAAGAGGAGAAGATGACGTGTAAAGTTCGACAGCAGTATCACCATTAATGACAAGCAAGACCAAAGAAACAATGTCGTTGTGTCTTCCCCACTGATAAGCAAGGATTTTCGCCTCCGTACCTTGTTGCAAGATAATCGTTTCATCCATAATAAATACTGCATCAATTTGCTCTTTTCTATCTGATTTATATTTTGTTGAAAAAGAATTTATATCACTTACGTCACTCTCAATATAACTGCCTTCCCGTGGGAAAATCTGATTCAAAATAATCATTTTATTTCCTTTCTTAAAATTCGCATAAATACCAGGATCTCCTAAATGTCCAAGATCAACATTGCTACTGTAATCCCTTTCCCAACCTACAGGTAGACATATGGAAAATCCTATGAATCTATTACCATAATGTTGCAAACTCTCCGAAGTGCTTTCAACATTACAGTAACTTAACCCAAATCTAGAATAGCCCATAACCACAATCACAATCAGAATACAAGATAAGACTATATTGCGAAGTCCTCGTGATTTAGGCTTTTCCTGTTGAGTGAGTTCCATAGCAATACGAGATTTATTGGCTGGCTAGTCGGGTCTAGTACCCTTGCGATGGTTTTATCCTACCGTTTCTTGCCATGAGACACAATTGTAGTGTTTCAGGCTAAATGAGATATTTGAGATAGTATAAAAGGGCGCAGGATGGATTTTACATTTGTAAAATATATGTCGCACGAACTTGCCAAAAAAGGTATATTGATTATGGAGGAGGCAATTCAAGAAACAGAACAAGAACTTAAACTGTAGCTATGTCACAGAGGAAAATATTCAAAGCAGTATTGTTTGACGCAGATGGTACTCTTTATGACAGTACTATGCTTCATTTTGAAGCATACAAGAAGGTAAGTCGTGAACTCTACGGATTTGATTTCACAGAAAAGTTGTTTTTTGATGAATGTATTGACCTTTATAAAAAACCGACTCAAGTCTTAAGAGAACAAGGCGTGAAGTGCAAAGATGAAGACTTCTACTCAAAAAAACGTCCATATTACTACGAGATTGCAAAACAAAAGTTAAAGCCAACAGCAGGTTTAATTAAATTGCTGAAAGAGCTAAAACGTGCATATGTTCCTTGTGTCATTGTGAGTGGAGCATCAAGGGATTCTCTTGAGGATTCTCTAACGATTTTAGGTATTAAAGAATTTTTCGATTTTCGAATTGCTTACGAAGATTCTCCTGAACAACAAAAACCGGATCCCTTCCCTTATCAATTAGCACTGCAACGGCTCAGTCTATCTCCAGATGAGGGACTCGCTTTTGAAGATACGAAAAGTGGTATAGAAGCGGCGAAAAGAGCGGGTTTAAACTGTATTGGTATAAAAAACAAAACAAACAATCGGGAATTATTAAGTTCTTCCGATATGATCATCACCGATTTTAATGAGATAGATTGCACCTTTAACAAAGGCTTGGAGCTTTCATTTACTTAATATCTAACGATGGCAGAAACACCAACATCCCTTAAAAATTCACGACGAGAGTGATCAAAACCCGAACTTTTAGGAAGAATCGTGATAAAACGTACGCCAGTTTCATCTGAGGATTCGGTTGCCTCAAAACCATCTGAGAAAAATTCTGTTTTGTCCACATTTAAGATTAGGGCTTAGAAGCTTAACAGATTCGATCTTGATTCGCAACAATTAACTATCTACATTTAAAGATGACAAAAAGATATTGAACTCTAAAATTAAATTTGCTAAAGTAAAACCACTTTCGGGATTTTCCCGCGTCCCCTCCCAGAAATGGGAGGGTATATTTTTTATTGGCAAAGCTTTAGAAATCCTTCTTTCACTCTTGCAAAATCGTCATCATCAAGCTGACCAACATAGGATACAACCCTTCTGTAATCAATTGAACGAACTTGATGTAAACAAGCAGACATTTCAACTCCCTTTTGTTTAAAATTTACATACCAAGTTCCATAATGGATTTGAGTTGTAAGAGGAATAACTATATAAAAACCATTCGATAATTTTCTTAATATAATTACCGGACGTGAAAATTGACGATTTTTCCCGTTAATTTCAGAACCAATATTTTCACCTAAACTAGCCCACCATATTTCACCTCCCGATACGTATGGTGGCTTATGAATTATGGAGTGCAACTTTTCTTTGATACCGATCCACTCAAAAAATCTTTTTATATGCATAATTCGTATTAAGAATCTTCATTATAAAAAGAGGATCTGAATTTGTCCTGAATAAAAGCTTAAAAAATTTGGCTGGGGATGAGGGATTCGAACCCCCGATGAGGGATTCAGAGTCCCTTGCCTTACCGCTTGGCTAATCCCCAATAGTGCATTCGCTAAGCTCATGCATGATAGCAGGATACTATAAGATTCAAAACTGGCAAGATTTTTTCGCGGTGAATAATTTCAGCAAAGTGCTACAATGCAAAAGCAATCTTTAAATATATATGTACAAAACAATTCGATGGCAACAACGTTTTCAGAATTTTGAAAAAGCATTCCATCGTCTCTCAAATGCTGTTGATCGATATCAAAAGGCAAAAGATGACGAATTGATTCTTGAAGGTCTTGTTCAAACTTATGAATTCACATACGAGTTGGCTCTAAATACTACCAAAGATTTCCTAATTTACGGTGGACATGCGGAATTGAACGGTTTCAGATCTGTCGTAAAACAAGCGCTCCAAGATGGAATTGTGACCGATGGACGCAATAGAAGACAGGAATCTGACTTCCCATACTTACAATGAAGAAATTGCAAAAGCAGTAGTTGGTAAAATTTGTTCAAAATATTTTTTCCTGATTCAGGATTTATTCAATTACTTCAAAAATGAATACCAAAAAGGAGAAGCTCGATAAATTTGGCTTTTCACCTGAAGATCTTAAAGCAATGGAAAAGGTTTTCCAAAGTTCCCCTGATGTTGAAAAAGTTTTACTATTCGGTTCACGCGCCATGAACACATTCAAACCTGCTTCAGACGTAGACATTGCATTAATTTACAAACCCGACAACTATCACACCCTTGCTGAAGTGAAATACAAACTGGAAGAAGAAACTAAAATCCCATATTTTTTTGATGTACTAGACTTCAAGACCATTGATACTCCCGAACTTAAAGAACATATTAAGAATCATGGAGTAATGATTTATATCAAAAAATAGAATTATCTAATTGAATTCCAAATCAGCGAAAAAGATTATAAACTCGCTGAGGAAATTGATAAAATCTGCTAGATATTGCTGAATTTTGAATTTGCAAAACTTGTGGGGGGGGGTAGAATTATTGCATAATTTTTAATTCCACTACATGCAAATAAAATTTCTCAGTGCATTGTTTTTTTCTACTATCATTCTTTCGTCTTGTGTGAATACTCAAGAGTCGCAAGGTAAGTTCAAAGCAGGTCCGTTTGAAAATTTGAAAATTTCTTTGGCTAGTTCTCCGGTTTCCGACGCAGTTACGCTTGATACGGACGACGTTTCCTTTGTCGGTATTAAATTCGAATGCATAGATGGAAAGGAATGTAATGTAAGTTCTGTTAAATTAAACGGTTATGTAGACGACAACGGTGGTGTAGATAATTTCCAATCCGATGCTTCTTTAACCGACCATGGAAATGATGTTGGTGATTTTGTCACAAATCTGCGATTGGTTGATTCTTCAGGTACGGTTTACATGGGTCCGAAAGATTTAAGCTCCGACGGAAGTGTTACTTTTACCGACGCATTTACAGTTCCGACAAAGTCTTCAGTAACTTTGACTGTCTTGGGAGATGTTAGCGACAATTCATTTATGAATGATGATGGCGAGACTGTAATGTTTGCAATTACTTCGGGGAAAAATGTCAGCATGAAAAGCAGCGGAAGAGGTAGCGTGGTTGCCGGTACCGTGAATGTGGATGAAATGGTATATATAGAAATTCAGGAAGCTGTTACACCTTCTTTAAGATCTTCACCGGTAAGTTCAACTGTTTCGCCCGGTACCACCGAAGTGCCGCTATTGGGAGTAAAACTTGAATGCAAGTCACACAGTGACTGCAATATTACTCAAATTGAATTTGATTCCAACTTAAGTGCATCGACTACTTCCTACTTAAGCAATCTTATTTTAATAGAGCCCGACTCCGGAGCAACTTTTGCCGGGCCTGTGAATATTGATTCAAGACTTCAGGCAGACTTTAGCGATGACTTTAGCATCAACGGCGAATCGTCAAAAGAATTTTTGTTACTGGGGGATGTTGATGCTTCAGCCACCGGTGATATTTTTATGTCCTTTAAGAGTTGTCAGCAAGATCCGGGTGGGAATCTTGAAGCTTACAACGACCATAGCAATATAGGCTGTTTATCGGGTGACTCCGTAAATGAGGACATGATGGTTGTAATTACGGTGAAATAATCTCTAAAACTTGGAGGGTTTAAGATTTATAAACACTCTGTCTATGAAGCACATTAATTATAAGAATGATGAGTTCGCAACCACGAATTTCGTAAACGATTCTATATGGCCAAACTCTACAAGACCTTAAACCTTTGTATTCACCATTAAGGGCTTTGCCTAAAAATGGATCGCTCGGAAGACTATCTATAACTCTCTCTACTCTGGACTTGAATCTCTTATCAATTCTTGCCAGACTTTTTTCCGCTTTTTTTGACAGTTCGATTCGGTATTTCATTTTTTTTAGATAGATAATCACTCCAACTTATAGTTTCCCCTTTTCTAAGATCTTCCTCCGCATCTTTTATATCTTCCGCTAAATCAGGAAAATCTTTCATAACCTCCAGAGTTTCCTGCCAAGATTCGAACTCCTCGGCGCTCATTATAACTACTTTCGGTCTACCTTTTTTGGTAAGAGTGTAGTGAATATTGGGCTTTTGAACCTCATCAGCAATCTGAAAGATTTTCTTCCTCGCCTCTGAAATCGATATGGTTGTTTTAGTATTCATACATGTACATAATAATGTACATCTGAAAATATTACAAGCAAATTATAAACTTCAAAAAAGCAAAAGTCCTGAATTATTCCTGAATATTTCTAAATTCAATTTACTACTAAATTTTTTATTAAAAAGCCACACTATTCAGGAGCTCGAGGACAATCTGTAGTAAATCCAAAAGTTAGATCTTTTAGAGTTTTTGGCTCAGAGAAAAAAGTTCCGTTAACAAGTGCGCGATGGCGTTCACGAAAACCATCCAGTTCTGGGCTTCGGGTGAGCTCACCTGAAGTATCTCTCCCATCCATAATTTGTGGATTTCTCTCCATAATTTTAAATTAGCTCCTAGTCAAATCGACTATCGCAAATTCCACATCATCCGTCAACCTTTTGATCTCTCCCTCAACACTCACAATCACAACATCACACTCTTTTTCCCACTCTTTCTCGGTAAGAAAACTCTGACGACGGCGTTCCAATTCTTCCTCCGGTAAAATTGAGCGCTTCAAAATGCGATGTCTAAGAGTTTCCCATCCACTAACAGTCAAGAAAATTGAGGCAAATTTTTCCTTAGGCAAAAGATCGCGAATTGAGCGGAGTCCTTGAACGTCAACTTCACGCACAACAATTTTGCCACCTTCAAGCGGCTTCAAAATTTCAGATTTTAATGTGCCGTAGTAATTCTCTTCATGCACCATCGCCCACTCCAAAAAATCACCGGCTTCAATACGTTTCTTAAACTCATCCTTCGAAATAAAATAGTAAACCTCCCCTTCTTTTTCTCCGGGTCGTGGAGAGCGAGTTGTGCATGAAACGGGAAACACAAATTCCTTACGATTGGCTCGCAGATGCGCTAAAACAGTCCCTTTCCCGGAACCGGATGAACCAAGAATCAATATGAGTTTTCCTGTTTGACTGTCAGTCATGAATGTGCTATTATTACATGATTCGTTTTCGACTGAGGAAAACTTACACGAAAAGAACATTGAAATACAGGCCTAAGATGCAGATAGAAAAGAAAGTAGAAAATCTTCGATTTTCTTTCCTCCCTACATCATGTGAACTTCTATGGTCCGCCATAACGAAGTCAAAAACAAAAACAAAACAATGACTGCCGTGAACTGTCTATAAAATAACTCACGTAAAACAAAAATTGTAGGCGAGGAAAGTGCCTCATACATAAATGACTCCTCTCCCTGATCGAAGGATCAACGGAGCAGCAGAAGACTTCTATGGATGAGTAAACCCGCAAGAGCCCGAACTTAACCACTGTTATCTACACTATGTGTGATACATGTTCAAAAGATCGGGTTCTTGATTTACTCACACGAAGTGTGAGGATTGGACCGCGCCTTTGTGCGCGGCTATAAAAATGACCTATCTCAACACCCTATATAACAAATTGTCATACAATTGTTATATATTTGATAACTATTTGCTATACATCATCAAATTCTAGTCAAAAAAAGACCGCCGGAAAACAATGCTCGCTCTTCGAGCGACTGTTAAAAAGGCAAATCATCAATACTTACCTCTTCCTGAGGAGCAGATTGTTCAGACTTAGCCTTTACTGGTCTCTGAGCTCTTGGCATTTCTGCAACTGCTTCGTCGTCACCACTACCTGTTGGTGAACCAGCTCGATCAAGCATAATAACGTTGTCAGCCACGATTTCAGTTCGGTATTTTTTTACACCATCCTCCCCTTCCCAATCTCGAGTTTGAATTCGGCCTTCAACATAAACTTTTTTACCTTTTTTCATGTAAGATCCGCAGATTTCTGCCAATTTTCCCCATGCCACAACGTTGTGGAATTCGCTTTTCTCCTGTTTTTGACCTGCTTTATCTACCCAACTTGAGTTTGTTGCCACTGAAAATGAAGCAACCGCTTGCCCACTTGGAATGGTTTTTAATTCAGGATCTTTAGTTAAATTTCCAATAAGTTGCGCCTTATTCAATGAGTATGCCATAAAAAAATTATAATTAAGTAAGTAGAATTTAGCGCACCTGAGCCGCCTGTTCAACAACAACAGCTTCCAAAACAGGCCTTTTGTGATAGTCTAGCTCTGCTTTAAGGTAAAAACCTAAAATAATCAGCGAGCCAAAAATGAATAATAATTTTAAAACGTACATATTTCAAACAGGTCACGGAAAAGGATTGGCGAAAATGGAGCTAATGAGCATCATGGGCAAAGAGCCAATAGATGAAACTGAAGATGGATTCGTGATTGAATGTGAAATCACACACGCAAGACAGCTAATCGATAGAATGGGTGGCGCGGTTAGAATCACTGAAGTTGTGAGTGCTGCTCCAGCCGAGATGCCGATAAATTTTACCGAGCTGGTTGCAAAGGCCATTGCATCTGAAGTTAAGGTGGGCGGTAAAATCCGCTTTGGTTTAAGTATGCACCCGAAATCTGACAAAGTCCTGAAAAATATCTTAATAAATACGAAAAAACTCCTCAAAGGAAAAATCGGGAATATCAGGTTCGTAAACAAAGATTTCCAAAACCTTTCATCAGTTCAAGCTTGGCATGAAAATCTACTTGGAGAAAATGCAATTGAACTACAACTTTTTAAAAGTGAAACTAAATGGTACGTGGCGAAGACAATCGCGATTCAAGATTTTGAAAATTACGCTTTCCGTGACATGAAACGACCTGCAAAAGATTTGCAGAACGGAATGTTTCCTCCAAAACTCGCACAAATTTTGATAAACCTTGCCGCTCCAAAACTTTCCCAAGACTTCACAATTTTCGATCCGTTTTGTGGTAGCGGAACAGTTTTACAGGAGGCAATTCTAATGGGCTTCTCTGCAGCCGGTTCAGATTTCGACCCAAAAATGTTTTCAGACTCCGGCGAAAACCTCAAATGGCTAATTGATAAATTCAAATTAGAAGGAGAAGAACCAAAAGTTTTCTTAAAAGATGCGACTGAACTCACAAAAGCAGACCTACCAAAACAACCCTTTGCGATTGTTACTGAAACCTGGCTGGGCCAAATGATTTCAAGAACGCCAACAGAAGAACAAATCGAGCGAATTCAATCTATAGCCGAAAAAATCTACGCTGACTTCTTCGACAACCTGAAACGAATTCTACCTGCCGGAACTGTGATGGTTTTCACAGCGCCTTATCACAAAATTGGAAACGACAGATATTTCCTTGAAAAACTTCCAAAAATCCTCGAGAAAAACTGCAAAATCCTCCCACTTTCCGAACACGAACGCCCTTCCCTATTTTACGAAAGAAAAGACCAATATGTGGGCAGAGAGATTTGGAAACTTACTTGGTAGTAATTCCGTCAATCGCAGCCTTAATTTTCTGTGCAAGAGCCGCAACTTTATCAGGACTCGCATCATTCTCTAACCTGTCCGGTATTTGTAAAGCTATAGCAGCAGCATTTAATCTAGCAAGACTATTTGGTTCATCCCTTCTTACATCTGTAGCCTCAACGTGTCTTCCTTCTGTACCCATAAAATTTTGATTAAAGTGACTAAAGTGCTTTTTATATAACATTTTTCCTACAACCAGTAAAGTTAGTAAACTTTAAGCCTTTCAAACTCCTCTGGATTTTCAGAGATAATTCTATTCCTATTGTCACGCAAATAAGCCTGCAAACGTCGCGCCATTAAAACACGAGTCTCAGCAACAAGCATTTCATTATCACGACGAGCTTCGGTAAAACTTTTAATCATTTTTTCATGATATTCAGGCGGATCATAAGGATTATATTTGGCAGAAACCCAAGCGGACCCGTGAAATGCGTTAATCAGCCCGTGAGATTTCAACAAGGCCTTGAAACCATCTTTATAAACCTCAAATTCATCGGCGAACCGACCACCGAATTCACTGTGCACAGCAAATGTACCTAACAGTTGAAGTTGTTTTATATCAAAAAAAGATCTGCAAGCAATTTTATCTGTTCTACCATTCGCCTGTACGTCATATGGTAGTGATTTTTTTCGAACACCGGCATCATAAACCATGATTCTCACATCTGTAGACCAATCATGTCCATCAGTATGAAAGGCTCCATCTGCATATTGCACACTTACATCACTCGCTAAAATATTTGAGGCGCAAACAATTCCGGCATTTTCATTGCTTAAACGACCACCAATCGTCACCTGCATATCAATTTTCGTCGGATCAACTGTGCCAAACATCATAAAAAGATACATCAAAAGTTTCTCTTCCAAGGCGCTTGGCAATGGCGGATTCACAAGTGATTTTCCGGCATGTTTAAGATTAAAAGGAGTATTTTTAATGTCACCAAAACCTGCTAAATCCAAAATAAACCTAAAATCTTCGTTTTTTAAAGTTTTGATAGATTCAATTTTCGTACCGACACTCATCAATCCAGGTGATTTAATTCTTTCCTCAAAAATAGCTGACGAAACAAAGGGCATGGCTCTTTGAATATTTTCTCTTAGTTTAGCTTCAAGATTTTTCTTTATAATCGCGTCAAGAATATCTTTGATCTTAATTTCACCTCGTGAAAAAGCTTTAAATTCTTCATCAAGTGGCAATTCTTCCAAAAACCCTTCCGGAATCTTTACTTCATGCAAATCATCAGAGAATTTATGAAGACCAAGCCCAAAAAATAAAGCGCCGGAACTGGCCGCAAGTTGAGTTGAAGAATTTGCTTTAAAAATCCAGTTATCTGAAACTAAAGCATCTGAGGTATTTAAAACCATCACATTTTTCCAACCCTGAACTTCAATTACAGTCAGAGCCTCTTTTTTCACTCTCTCCAAAATATTCTCAATACTACCTGAACAATGATCTTTAGATTCAGTCATCTCAATAAGTGCTTTTCTCAAAGCATCAACTCGATTTATATCGCCAGATCTAATTTCATGAATCAAAGCTAATACGCCACTAAGAAATTCAGCCTGCCCATCATCTTTTTCATTAAAGAAATATTTTCTGAAAATATCGGTACCGCTTAAATCATTTATATTATAATCCTGAGAGCATTCAGACTGATTAAGATCAAATCCTATTGCTGAAATACCGTAAGCAAGACTCACACAATCAACATCATCCTTAAATGATTTAATAAGCTGACCTTTTTCATCTTTTTTCAGAACATTCACAAAATACTCAGGAAAAATATATTTCAATCTCGCCTTGAAATTTTTCTCGTTTTTATCTGATAAATTATAGTTTTCATCCTGTGCTCTTGCCAATAAAATCTTTAAACCGGAAAGGAATTCATCAAATTTCTCTTCGCCAAAAAACATAAGATATGATTTCACAATAATTCTGTTCACTTCCATATTATTTCCAAGTGAGGAAGAAAATTGATAAGTAAAATTCATCATATTCTCTATAACATTCTCAAAAGCATCAAAATCATTTTTATATAAATCCTCTAGTTTTGCCGAGTAAGAAAAAAAGTTTGAATATTCTATCGAGTCATCTCGTAAATACTGCACGACTCTGTCAGCTAAAATCCAAAATTTCTCAAAATTATCAACCGGCATTGACCTTGAACTATTTATAAAATCCGGAAAGAAATTTTGATCGTTGAGAATATAACTTTTGTTCTTTTCAACAAAATTCAAATATTTATCCAAATTCGCATCTAAAACATCAACTCTGGAACTAAAAGCCATTATGATTTGTAACAAATCTCTAGCAATTTTGGGATATTTTTCTGGTAATGCAAGAAACTCATTAATCCTTGTATCCGGGCAAGATGAAGATCGAAAATTTTCAATCAAATCAGGGATCGATAATTTTAAATAATGATGTTCAACATTTTGTTTATCTCTTAATAGAATATATCTTTCCTTCTCTCTACACTCTGCGATATCTTTTTTAAAAGTAATATTTTCAGAAACTCTATTCATAAAAATCTTAGCAAGACTAAATCCGGACTCCTTTAATTCACCAAGTTCTGACAAAGATTCAAGCTCTTCAAAAACATATGGTATATCAAGAATTGGCAAAATAGCATCATCTTTCACACTTAAACGTACATGAACAGAGCAGAGCTCAAGATAATAATCTAAATATTCGGGGTTTCCCTTTTCAGTAAAATACTCAATAGCTTGTGGAATAATTTTTAGAAATCTTTCCACATCATCAGGGTAGTAATTCTGACATCTTTCACCTATCAAATCTTTTTGTTTCAAAGACAAATTTTCAACAAAAGCCCAAAGCTCTTCAATTTCTGCGCGTGTTTTTGGTTTCACATCAAAATCACCTTTCTTTTTTGGCTGTAAAAATTGTGCGGAATACAAAGCAATTCCGGACGCATTTTCAAGCCCATATTTACGATTATAATACTCAAAATCACCACCGGACATAAAATATTCAATGTGAAAATTATTCTCACTAAACTCTTCAGCTCGTACTGTTTGCCGAAATAAAATATCTCCATATGTTCCATGTGCCATCTCTAGAGTTCTTTTAAATGTTGCCTCAGAATCTGAAAGACTTTCGGCAAGCGGCCAGACATATTCTCTTAATTTCTCCAAAGTGAAATTATCAGAGATAAATGCAAGTTTCTTTTTCTTAAAACCTTTAGATTTATTTTTTGACTTTTGCTTATCAACAAATGAGTGAACACGCAAAATTGTTCTTAAAGCAAACCCTTCAACATCACGTAAAATCTTTTCGTGCTCTGAAGAATTCTCATCAATATCTCTTATTTCTTCCATAATTTAAAAAAGAAGAGCATAAAATAACAGAGAAAATGCTTTTAGTCAAAGTTTATCGGCGCGCCCTTTACCAGTTCTCGGAAGCCAATCATTCCTGTAAATCGCATCAGGATCATCCTTCGGCGCATCAGGACGAACAGCTATCCCATATAGACCCCTAAGAACTTTTGTTTCAAACTCTACAATACTAAGTCGATTTGGGTTTCGTGATCCTTCCATAATTGAATTATCTACACAATTTTCTTAAATCTCTATCTAAAGCATCAATTTCATCCATAATTGCAAAATCCGGAAGTGTCTTGAGTATTCTCTGGCGAGTAACAATACCAACCTGCCATGAAATAACTCTTTTATCCTCAGGAATCCGATTCAACCTATCATTCACTCTGTCGATTTTCGCCGTCCTTTGCTCTCCAACCTCTTCAGGTCTATTTATAGCTCTTGTCATTTTAATATTGTTTTATAATTAGCCTTAACTTAACAGTATTATCGCAGTATGTAAAGTCAGCTGAATAACTATAGCCAAAAATCTACACTGTTTTTTTCTTGCCTCTCAAAACCCCCTTCGCTATACTCAGCTGCGCCGACCACCTAGGCTGGCATTGTAAAGAAAAGACGGCCGCGTGGCCGCATAAACACATTCCCCTGTAGCTCAGTGGTAGAGCAAGCGACTGTTAATCGCTGGGTCGCTGGTTCGAGTCCAGCCGGGGGAGCCATTTTTACTTTGATTAGCAAAAAAGTATTTAAAATAACCGCCCGGGTGGCAAGTAGTAAGCGTAGGAAGAATATTCACCAACTAAATTGCTAACCGTTTTAGGAAATCCAACAGGATTTTGAGACAAAATCGTTAGAGCAGCCACTTTAAACTTTACATATTTAGTAATGAATAAAAGTTCATCCGATCCCTCAGGAACTACAAGAGGATTAATAAGAACTAATCTTACTTTAAGTATAGTATCCCTAACTTGAGGGCTGCATAAATCCAACTTCAAATACTTAAACACTTCCCTACTCATAAGCTCTAAATCCCGATCTGAGTCACGACAAGTGCTTGTGATTCACCTTCCGGCACGTTTGCCTCAGCTAGGTTAAGCATGGTCGCCATTGTACCTGCACTGTCTCCATAAGTGGTAGCAAGTACCAAATCCCCTGCTTCCACAAAATCCTCGAGGGGAGAGCAAGTCGTTCCATCGCCACAAGCAAGGTCATATTCTTCAATCCCATGATCGATTAAAAGCACATCGATAGAACCTTGAATCGATTCTGAATAACCAGCTTTATAAAAATCAGTTACATTGTGCACATCCCCTATGGATCCTGAATCATTGTTTTCAATAACTCTAGTAGTAAAGCGGATAGAGAGATCGGCTACTATATCCACTGACGGATCGCTGTCCAATTTCCGCTGACGTATAAAATTGTCGGAGTTGATTAATTTATCACCGAAACGGCCTGTATCCCAATCATAATTAGTAGGATCGAAGGTGCTATCAGTCCACCTTCTACACCCGATGAACCTTTCGATCCCATCGTAGTCATAAAAAAACGACTGCACTGAACTACTCTCTCCAGCATTCAACCAGTCTTGCCAAGCCCCTGAAAGATCACCTATGGCCACATACATAGAAACGTAAATATAATCTCCGTTATATCTTCCATAACCTTCTCCATATAAATCAAACCCAATCGTTATAGGCACTTCTAAATCTACAAATTCGGTTAGAGGCACTTTCTCCAGTTCGGCTGCCACTGCTTCTGCAAAAGAAACATTGTAAGCGTCTATAGCCGCAAGTGAATTTGCTTCCGGCTCGGAATCATTTGTTTTATCAAGAGGCGCAAGCGCAGACGAAACCGGCCCACAAGCTTCAAGAAACATTTCACCGGAAGCACTTGCGTCGGGAAGTGGCGTAACCTCACCTACACCTGCAGCCGTGTCTGCTTCTATCTTCCTAAAACCCTGTTCGCTACAACCAGAGCTAAGACCCACCGACATTAAAACTGGAAATAGAATTTCTTTCATAATTATTGAACTTGTTATGCAAATCTATTACTCGATACTAAGCGATGCGAAAGCATCATCTACAGTCTTTTGAATAGCTTCTTCATCCGTCATTCCTGTTTTAATTGCGCTTAAATGAATGAATGCACCCTTTTCTCCGAGATCCACATAAAGGTCCTTTGCGATGGACCCACTTTCAGCAACCCCATCCCAATCAGATTGGTAAGTTGTGTATCCATCAATTTCGAAAACTTCCCATCCGGATTCAAAGTGTGGCTGATAGCACAGAGGACCAAAATCAGCATCTTCAGCAACGGGCTCACTTCTACATTCTTCATAACTGGCATCATAAAACGCCTTCATGCTTAGATTCTCGGGGTTTTGAGTGACGCTGTAGGTCAACGTGCCTTCAAGCTCAGTGCTTGTAGAGGTCTCGGCAAGGCCATCCATATAGTCAAAATTTGCTCCAAAGTAAAAGGTGCTCATATCACGTCGACTTACCCAATGGGCAGGGTACTCAAAAGAGACGCCATATTTTGCATCGACATAAGAGTTTCCATCAGCACTATTCGATTCCTCGGAAACGGAACCCTCACAAGCGGATAAAAATAACCCGGAGATCAAAAAAATGGTGAGAAAAGATCTTTTCATTGCAAAGGGGGTTATAGTGCCAAATACGAACTTGGATATTACAAGAAGAATTAGAAAATGTCAAGGATCACCCCCTGCGTCACAAAAGTTCGGGTTGCATTAAATACGGGGAGCCATTGCTTTTTTGGATATTTATGGATATAATATAGCCAGTCTATCCAAATATGTCCAAAACTATCCAAAAGCTCACCGCCCTCAAACACAAAATCGACAGTTTGCGCCCTTTAAGCGAAGATCAAGAAAAAGCAATCCAAGAAAGACTTCGTATCGAGTGGACCTACAACTCGAATGCTTTGGAAGGAAACACTCTGACTTTCGGAGAGACTCTTTTCTTTTTACGTGAAGGACTGACCTCTGAAGGAAAACCGCTGAAAGACTACCTGGAGGCTAAAAACCACGCTGAGGCGATTGAAGGGCTGGAAGAAATAATCAATAGTGAACGCCATCTCACAGAGAGCGTAATCAAAGAACTTCATGCGGTTCTTATGAAAGGTATGGAGTTCAGCGTAGCAAAAGGAGCACAGGGGCAACTCGTGCAAAAACCAATCCACCCGGGAAAATATAAACTCCTCCCCAATCACGTGCTCACTTTTTCGGGAAGAATCCATCACTACATCGAGCCAATTCATGTAAAGGAAGAAATGGAGAAACTGCTTGACTGGTACCATGCATCGAAAGATTTAGATTCGGTCGAAAAAGCAGCCACTTTTCATTACCGCTTTGTTGCCATTCACCCGTTTGACGACGGCAATGGAAGAATGGCTAGACTATTGATGAATTTAATCTTAATGAAAGCCAAGTATCCTCCCTGTATTATTAAAATGGCTCACAGAAAAAGCTACTTAAAAGTACTTGAGGAAGTGGATTTTAAAAAAACTTTCGAACCTTTTATAGAGTTCGTAAGTCAAGAACTAATAGATACCTTAGAAGTAGTGTTGTCAGTATTGGAGGGTAAAGACAAACCTATAGAGGAAACTCAAATTCTCAACCGGATAGAAAGAGAAAATCTGATTATCACTGCACTTGGCAAAGACCGGTTAAGTATCGGTCAAATCCATGCAAAACTCGTTCAAATCCCTCGTCCCACTTTAAAAGTTGATCTACAAAAATTGTTGAAAACAAAGAAACTTAAACGGATAGGACTTGGCAAAGGAGTCCTTTATTCCCAAATGTAGCAACTCAAATTGGAATTCCTTACTCATAAGTTATCGACCCCGACCTGGGTCACGACAAGTGCTTGTCTTTCACCTTCCGGCACGTTTGCAACCGCTAGGTTAATCATGGTCTTCATTGTATCTGCAATTAATCGTTGAGTGGGAGCAATTACCAGATCCCCTACATCCACAAAATCCTCAGGGGGATAGCAAGTTCCATCGTCGCAAGAAACGTCATCCTCTTCAATCCCATGATCGATAAAAAGCGCGCCTGAAAAATCAGTTACATAGTGCTGGTCCCCTATAGATGCTGAATTAACGCTTTCAACCGCTCTATTAATATAGCGGATATAGACATCGGCTATGATATCCTCTGACGAATCACTGTCCAATTCCTGCTGATATATAAGATTGTCGGAGTAGATTAATCTATCACCGAAAAGGTCTGTATCCCAATCATAATTAGTGGGAGTGAGCGTGCTAGCCCACATTCTACACTCGATGAACGTTTCAATCCCATCGTAGCCATGAAAAAAATCCCGCACTGAACTGTCTCCGGCATTCAACCAGTTTTGCCAAGCCCCTGAAAGGTCACCTATGGCCACATTCATAGTAACGTAAGTAGGATCTCCTCCTACATCTCCTCCATAATCTCCTCCATTTAAAAAAAACCCAATCGTTATGGGCACTTTAGCGTCTACAAATTCGGTTACAGGCAATTTCTCCAGTTCGGTTGCCACCGCTTCTGCAAAAACAGAATTGTAAGCATCTATAGCCGCAAGTGATTTTGCTTCCGGCTCGGAATCATTTGTTTTATCAAGAGGCGCAAACGCAGACGAAACCGGCCCGCAAGCTTCGAGAAACGTTTCACCCGAAGCACTTGCAGATGGAAGTGGGGTAACTTCTTCTGCACCTGTAGCCGTGTCTTCCTTCATCGCCCTGAAACCTTGGTCACTACAACCAGCGCCAAGAGCACTCACCGACATTAAAACTGGAAACAGAATTTCTTTCATCGGAAGGGAGTAAGGGGATTTAATTCAGGTCAGAAAATAGACGTTACCATAATAACTAGACAATAGCAAGGGAGGTTTGTCAAATAACCGCGACTAGAATTCAAGGCCATAAAGGTCAGGCATGGGCTAAAATACGAACCAAGCGGTATTTTCTTTGCGAGTTGCCGTCTTATTTATATAAGCGTTTCTCCCTCACCTTCAAGTTTATCGCATGAGCAATTTCATGATGTTCTTTGCAGAGCGGAGCGAGATAATTCGGATCGTGCGTGTGCGACATCGCGAAGATTTGAGTATGGTGGATGACTACGGAAGGCTTGTAACAGGTTGGAATGGAGCATTTTGTGCCGAACTCTTTCTCCACCAATCTTTCTGTTTTTACTGGCATTGCTCTCGATTTTGCAGTTTCAACCGGCATCGCTTTTTCCTCTGCTATTTCTTCCTCACGTTTGTTAAGCGTGGCTAAGATGAGTTCATTCACGTCTATTCCTTTTTCTTGTAGTTCTGCGAGTCTACTACGAACTTCATCATTTAAGGTTAGAGTCTGCACGTGCATCCCTGTAAATTTCTCATCTCTAACGAAAGTTTCTAACGCTCGGTTTGATAAAATTTGAACTGCTTCTACCAACTGAGTTTCATTCTCTGGTTTTGCTATTGAGACTACTCTAGATAGTTTATTAATACTTACCTCTCCCGTTACGAGAAGCTTATGAAGTTCTGGTGTTGGAATGAATCTTTCTTCTAATTTAATTGTTAGGTCTAGTTGTTCTTTAGATACTCCTCCGAACTTATTTGCAAACTCACGAATAGAAGAACAACCTTTCTGTTCGTACAGTCGGCGCTTGTTTATTTCAGGAAGCAAACCAATGAAAAGTTGCCTCCAATGAAGTGCGTTCTTGCCGAAATAAATAGCTTTCTCTAACAATTCTTTATCGTTCATTTTAGGTGGGGTTAAATTAAAAAAAGTATAGCAGAAAACCAGCAAATTAACAGGTTAAAACACCTACTTTGACTGGACATTTTCGAGGGTGAGTGTGCACTGAACTTTCGCGACGAAAACCACCCACAAATGCCGAGAACTCGACGGCACCCTATTTTATAATCGCCACTACGACTTTAAAACCCCATACGATTTTTGATAACAATAAAACAACCTACACAACATGGTCTCAAATCGGCAAATTCGACCATAGCATCAGTCCATGATCTCTCTTTATCAAGTTTTCTCTCGCACTTGTCGCACCAGGCCTCAAGATCAGTTTTAATATCTGTAGGCACGTTAAATCCAATATGATCATCCCCGGACTCAGCCAAATGTACACAGACGATTGCGCGCGCCTCCTTTTCATGCAAAATAGATACTGTTTCATTTTCAGCCATAGACCAGCATCATATACCACCAAAAATAATACATCAAATCTTTCACAAGGGGTGACTACATCAGTACACCCCTTATAAATCTTGACTACTCAACAGCCATTAATTTTGGCTTACACTCTTTCTTAATCGGGCATTCAGCCCCACCAAGAGCAGGAAGTTGCATCACCTTACATGGCTTCTCATTCAAAATCTGGAATCCTGCAACTATTTCTTGAACATCTCTTCTCACACCCTCCTTTTCCAATTCAATTCGAACGCTCTCTTCATCTTCAAGAAGCTTCATTGCCGCATGGAATTCAGATATAAGAATCGAAATGAGATTACAAAAAGTTTCGTAATTTCCTGGATGAATTAAAATCATATTGAATGATTTGAGAGTCATAATCATGTCGATCAGTGCCTTTTTAAATAATTCGCGATTGCTAAGCTTCATTTTTTCAATAATTTCCTTAGCCTCAGATTAACCATCATTTGGAAAGGCAATCATAAATAAATGATAATAGACATGCATCGAGGCAATGAATTGATTGAATGATCCTTGAATCTCATTCTCATCGCCTTCGAAAAATACCCAGCCCCACTCTTCAAACATTTCATTATGTTTTATTAAATTTTCTTTGGATTCTGCATCAAAATCACGCAGAACTTGAGCTATTTCTTCAGAAGAATCGAATGACATCTCCTTAATTTTAAGGAAAAGCGCTCCGGGAACATCGAGAGTATTGTGTGCAAATATTTTCAATGCCTCTTCCGGCATAATTTTAACTTCCGGACTTAAACTATTTGGATCTTTCATAAAAATTTTATTAAATGGATATAAAAAAAACGCCCTTGCGGGGCGACTTAGAGATTTTCATCTAAACTAAGATCAGTCCCGCGTGAGCGATGTAGTCGTAGTTATGAATTTTTTGATTTCAATTATACCCATACGTAAAAACATATATGGCTTGTGTAAAGAAGTCAAATTTTAAATGCAATTCACTTTCTATAAATCACTTCTGGACACTCCACAGCTTTTGCCTCTAATCCATCAACAAGTTCAACACCTTCATACCAAGCTTTTTCATCATTAAAATGAAGTTTTGTTCCATCAGGAAAAATATAAGCCCCATCTTCTATCACACCAATTCCAACTGCAGGTTCTCCACCAACAGGATCAGTTATTGTTAGTGTTGGAACTGAATCAATTTCCTCAAGAATCAAAGTAGTTCCATCCGGATCATCAATTAACTCGTAACAAGATTTTTGAAAAGATGTCGCACTTGAACAAGAGGAAATTAAGAGAAATCCGATAAGATAATATTTTTTCATAATTACTTACAAGTCACAGGGAAAGCAGAATCAACAATAACTCCAGGTGCAACACTCTCATCTGTTGTTTTATCGACTGCAATTATTAAATCACCAAGACCAGCGTCACAGTCAATAGCACGAACTGCGATACCCTCTTCTTGAGCTGAAGTTGTAGATGTTGGAAGGGTATATGTATTAACCAAAGTCCCATCTAATTTCAACATATCAAAAGTACCGGCTGAATCGTGCAAGGCATAAAGTCGCTGTGTATCTTCATTGAAATTCAAACCTGATAAATTAGTATTTGTTGTTGGTATTGTTGCAACATGAGAGATGTTCGTAGCTCCATCAACACAAGAACCAGCAGGATAAACATAAAGATCAGTCACATACTGAGAACCTGCAATAAAGAAGCCTTCTCCATCAATTCCCCAAGCTGCAGGAGCATATTCAGCAGGAACGAAAGTTAGGGCTTCAACTCCAAGATTTGAAGCAACATCTGCGGGAATATCCAAAGTGCAGGACTCGCCTGTCAGGCTACCTGAACTAGGATCGAATTCGAGAATTCCTGAATAATCTTCATCTGCAATATATGCCAAGCCGCTAGACCCTACAGTTATTGCCTCATAATCGCCACCTATATTCCAATATGCTTCGAAATTTCCATCAAATCCAATTTTTGCCACATCTCCATCATCTCCAACCAGTAAATAACTATCGCCATATTCAACAAGTCCACTCGGTTCAAAAGATGGGTAAGTACTCATCAATTCACCTGAAATATCAGTACCGGGAGTCGAAGTCGGCCAAGCTCCAATTACATCCACGATCTCAACTTCTTCTGCAATTTCTTCAGCACTATCTGCCGAGCTATCGATTATTTCCGCAGTATCGTCAATATAAGCAGTATCTGTAGACTCATCATTTCCGGTATCTGAACTTTTTCTATCAATTGTAAAATCTCCTGTATCTTTCACCTCAATAAATCTATCACCGATTGACATTCCATCAGCACTACAAGCAGAAAGCAGAGCTGCAGCAAAGATAAGACTAATTTTTCCAACTTTAGTCGAATTTGGCTCTAATTTTTCAATTTTCTCTGAAATCTGTGCTGGTTTGGTATTCGGACTTAGCATTATTTAAGCTTATTTTTAAGTTAGCCGGGAGATTCTAACACAAAAATAGGATTTTGCAAGTCCAATGTCAAAGCCGATATCGAGACATAGGAATTTAATATAGTACAATCATCTACTAAAAAACATTCATGATTGAGGATCTAAAAAAACCTGAATTCGAAAGCGAACGTGATGCCTGTGGAATTTCCGCACTGGTAGACTTAAATCAAAATGCCACTAAAGATATTGTGAATACAACGCTGAATGCACTTTGTGATCTTGATTTACGTGGAGGAAAATTGGAAGACACAGGAGACGGCGCCGGAATGATGCTTAGAAGCAACGCCTTAAGAAAGTTTTTGGAACCTCACCTTCCAAATGGAAAAAATATTCCTGAAAATGAAGAAATTTTTGTTGGAAATGTCTTTGTTGATAAAACTGATGCAGCGAATATTCCTGCGCTAATTTCTCGAATGAATGAACTGATGCAGAAAGAAGGAATTCACACTGCTTCTTGGAGAAAATTAAATGTCGACAAAGATGCTCTTGGAAACAGAGCAAGAGATAGAATGCCTATTCCGCTTCAGCTACTTTTCGCCAAAGGTTTCAATACAGCAGAAAAGTTGCCGCTAGCACTTTACAGAGCTAAACTCGCTGTTTCCGCCGCAATGAGTTCTGTTGATGTGCTTTCACTCGAGCCTTCAGTTGTAACTTACAAAGCAATGAGTACCGGTAAACAACTTGCCAATTTTTATAAAGATGACTTCGCTCATCCTGATTTCATCACAGAAGCAGCACTTTCACACACTCGTTTTGCAACCAACGTTTTATCTCGATTCGCATTAGCTCAACCCTTTAGTTTGCTTTGCCATAATGGCGAAATAAATACAATTGCCGCCCTCAGAGCCTCAACAAGAGATTTAGAACTTTCACTTCGACTTCGAGATAGTGTTTTAATGCGAGGCGGAAGTGATTCTGGAGATTTAGATAGAATGATTCAGCTTTTCCATTCAAATGGAGTTCCTCTTTCTGAAAGTTTAAGAAGATTCTTCAGACAAGTGGATTTTGGGACAATGTCTAAAAATGATAAAACATATAGCAAAGCAATTCGAAGAGCACTTGGCCCCCTTTCCGCCGCGGAAGGACCAGCGGCAATTATCGCAATGGATGATAAAGAAATTGTAGCGATTTTGGATGGGCTTGGCCTCAGACCACTGCGTGCAATTGAAACTAGCGATAACATTTTAATTCTGACATCAGAAATCGGCGCACCTTTTATAGACCCAAAAAAAATCAGAAAAACTTTCCAATTGGATGCAGGACAAATGCTAATTGTAAAAAACGGGAAAATTTATTATCCAAAAGAAGCAAATGAACTAGTTATGAATGGCAGTGCTTTGAATTATCAAGAACTTGGATCAGGGCAAGGAGTTCGAATTAAAAGAAATCAAGATTCAAAAATCAATGTTTTAAGCCAGGGAGATTTAATTAAAAAATGGAATTTGTTTGGAGCTGACAAAAATCTTCTTGATCTTGTGTCTGCCATGGCGAGAGAAGGTAAAGAACCTGTTTTAGGAATGGGAAATGCACAGCCATTAGCAGTTTTTTCTAAAGGAAATCCTCGACTTGCAAAATATTTCCATCAAATTGTTGCTGTGGTCACCAACCCTCCAATGGATCCAATTCGTGAAGGTGCTGCAATGGATTTAAAAACCTATATCGGCAAAAGACCGCGTGCAAATGAACACGGCCACAAATATAAAGTGCAGCCATTTCTGGAGCTCGAAAGCCCAATGCTCAGTGAAGAAGATTTTCAAAGTTTGCTGAATTCAGAACTTCCTGTGAAAGTTTTTGAAAGCTCATGCCAAGGAAAAACAGAAGAAGATTTGAGAGCAAAAATTGAAGAAATAAAAGAGGAGGCAGTGAAATTAGTTCGAAATAAACTTGCTTCCGTTATTGTTCTATCTGACAGAAATATTAAAGACGGCGAAATTTATATTCCTCCGGTTTTAATTGCCGGTGCAATTCATAATGAGCTTTCTAAATTCGGATTGAGAAGACACGCAAGTATCATTTCAGATACCGGCGAAGCATTTGAAACACATGATATTGCTATGCTCTTGGCCATGGGTGCTGATGCAGTTAATCCTTATTTACTTTGGGAATCTGTGGCAGGTGGACTTTTAGAAAATTCAGAAAATTTGATGAAAACACATGTGGCCACATTGAAAAGAATAATGTCGAAAATGGGGATTACAAGTATTGAAGGATATCGAGGCTCAAAGTTGATGGAGGCAGTGGGAATTGACCCGATGCTAATTCAGTTTTTTGTGGGTTCACCGGTTTCACAAATTGGTGGTCTATCACTTGGAGATATTGTTGATGACATCAAAAATCGCTCAGTCCCAAATGAAAAAATACGCAGAAGTCCGGATAAAGGCGCATATGACGCGCAGATTCGAAAACTTCTAGAAGCAATTTATTGGAGCAAACCTTCAGATCCAGTCGCAGCTTTTGAGCTCTTTGCAAAAGCAGTTGAAAAGCAAGATCCGGTTTATTTACGTGATTTACTTCAAATTCAATCTGGTGGAGAAGCTATAAATTTAGATGAAGTTATCAGTGAAGAAGACTTATTCAAAAATCACATTAGAGGAAGTGCAATGTCACATGGCGCATTACAACTTTACGCACATCGAGCAATTTCAGGCGCTTTCAATGATCTTGGCGGAATGGCAAATTCAGGTGAAGGTGGAGAATTAAGTGAAAGAAACAAAGGAGGAATTTGGGAAAAAGACCGCTCAAAAATTCGTCAGCGCGCATCTGCAATGTTTGGTTTTGATGCGGAATATGTAATGAATGCGGAAGAAATTGAAATTAAAGTTGGGCAAGGCGCAAAACCCGGAGAAGGTGGGCATTTACCAGGTTATAAAGTCGATCCAATGATTGCAAGAATGCGAAAAACGGAAGTGGGAATTGATTTAATTTCGCCTCCTCCACTTCACGATGTCTATAGTATTGAAGATCTCGCAAGATTAATTCAAGATCTTCGTGCCGTTAATCCAAAAGCAAGAATTGCCGTGAAAGTTACGGCTAATACAGATATTGGAACTGTTGCGGTTGGTGTTGCAAAAGCCGGCGCAGATGTGATTTCCGTGAGTGGATATGAAGGCGGAACAGGTGCCGCCTCTTCAAGTTCAATTGAGCATACCGGTTTGCCTTTAGAATTGAGCTTATCAGAAATTCATCAAGCACTTTCAAGAAATGGAATTCGTGATTTAGTAAAAATTCGTGCAGACGGAGGAATCAAAACTGCAGAAGATATAATCAAGCTGGCATCTTTAGGTAGTGACGAATTCGGATTAGGCACAGTTCTACTTGTGGCCGGAGAACGCTGCATTTTCTGTAGCAGTTGTTCCGGACAAGCGCATGGAGTTAAACCTGGAACTTTCAAAGAATGTCCAACAGGTATCACATCAATTACTCCCACAGGCGCAGGAAAACTTGGGCTCGGTGCAGCAAAAGCAAAGTCTGAAGATTTAATAAATGAAGAAAAATCTTACGAAGTTTGCAAGGAAGCAACAAAACATTATTTAAAACTTCTGGCACAAAGCGTGAGACAAAAACTTTCTTCAATTGGCAAAAAAAGCATAAATGAAATTGTGGGCGACACTTCAATTGTTAAGCAAATTTCACGTGGTGAAGAAGCAGATAGATTATCTTTATCACAACAACTTCGAGATGTTCGTAGCGAGGCCTTTCTTGGCGCAAGTGTTGGAACAAAAATCGACCGAGTTCTTACGAAACCGGCAATAAATGAAGCAAATGCATTGTTGATTAATGAAGTTGAGAAACAAAAAGATGAAGAGGAAATTACTGTTTCAACTTTTTTGAACACAAAAGATAGAAGTTTCGGCGCAACTTTAGCCGGTAAAATTGCTAGCGGCGAAATAAAAGTTCCGAATGGTGGAATCAGAATTAATACTAAAGGATTCGCCGGACAAAGTTTAGGCTTTTGTAATGTTAAAGGTGTGACAATTGATCACGAAGGGTTCGCAAATGATTTTGTTGCTTATGCTCAGTCAGGCGGAAGAACAATCGTTCGCCAACCTGTAGATGTGTATAAAACTGCAAATTCTGTTGTTGGAAATGCATGCGCTTACGGTGCCAGTGGCGGTGAACTTTTTGCATCAGGAAAAGCAGGCCAAAGATTTGGAGTTCGAAATTGCGGCGCAACATTGGTTTCTGAAGGCACAGGTTTATTCCCTTATGAATACATGACTGGCGGGCTTGCAATTGATTTAGATAAAGTGGGACATCAAACAGGAAGTGGAATGTCTGCCGGCAAACTTTTCTTGCGAGATGAAGATGGAAGCTTGCATGAAAGATTACATAGTGATGTGAAAATTGCGCCATTCACAAACACCGATCGGAAGCTACTTAAATCTGTTTTAGAAGATTATTGCAATGCCACAGAAAGCCCATTAGCTAGAAAAATTCTCGCAAATTTAGATAAAGAATTTGAAAATTTCAAACGGGTACTTCCAAAAGATTTTCACGTGAACTTGCTCGCAAAAATTCTATCTTACGATTTTTATAAAGCAGACGACTCAGCTCCACTTGAAGATTTATTGGCACAAGCAGAGGAAGAATTGGGAATTGACCGTGCAGAATTTTTAACTTTGAAAAACACATTTGAAGAAAGCCCTGAAATGAATCTAGAAAAACCATTCCGCTATCAAAAAGCCAAAGAAGAAGCTGCCGCATTTATTAATCAGGCACGCTAGAAACTAGCCTAAAACCATCTGGAAAGTTTCAAGATCCAAATATCCATGTTGATGCAAAGCCGCTTCAGCCACTTTTTGAGCACCGTGTTTATCAATCGCTTCTCTCACAACTTTATAACCAGTCGCATAAGCAGGCCCGTACATTGGGCCAATAATTGGGTGATTTGCCCAACGAGCCATTTTTTCAACATAAGCATCAGAAAGCACACACTCAATTGCAAAATGGCGCTTAATTTCTTCAAGAGAAAGCCCTCGTGCTTGAAACAAGATCGCACCATTTTGCTTTCCTGCATCTTGCAAGCGCTCCATAATATAATGAATTTTGTGCTCATCTCCCAGATTATCGATCACAGCCTGTTCACTGCCTCCATGCAACATTGCCAAAGCGTTCTGTGCCCAACCCTCTCGAAGTGCGACTTCGCCTGTAGACATTGTGTGAGCCACCGCCTCGAAACCTAGTTTTCCGGAATGCCAACCCAAATCTGCAATTGCAGAATCAATATAATGGCCGGGTTTCATTTCATGAGCAACCAAATGCCAAAGGCCTACATGAGTTACAGGATGATCAGTATTATACTCAAACAAATCACGTAGTGCCGGTTTTCCGTTCGGCCTAAGTCCACCTTCATATGCACTTGAACCGGTATAATGAACATTATTTAGAGTTTTAACTGTCATTCCATCAAATGGAACATCAGTTAAATGCGGATCATAACCCTCAAATCCAAAATCAATGCCTGCAAAAATCTGCTCTCTTGTTCTTCGCATTAATTCAACACTAATTCGCTCTACTTCCGCAGCAAAATTTTCGGGCTTAACAAAACCAATTTTTTCTTCCCATTCTTTAACTCCATCCCTCAGCTCCTTCCCTTTCGTTGAAATACCAACAGCTGCAAGTTCTTTCTCTAAACTATCAAGGAGCTCTCGTGTATCAACAAGTTCAGGATCACGCTTTGCAGCCGATCGATACCTTTCATCAAAAGATGGAAGTGCTCTCTTCTCTGCAATAGATAGAGCCGAATAAGTCATAGACTCAAAAGCAGTTCCCATATTCTCAATAAATTTTCTGCGCAAAGGCGAAACATCATTTCCCAAAGTTTCCACCATTCTATCACGTGCATCAAGTAATCCATGTTTATGAATAAAATTCCAAACCGTTTCCCACGAACCAGGCTGAGCTCCTCCAACTTTTCTTAATTCAATTGCTTTGGAATCATTATAAACAGCAGGAAGCTGAACTTCATCTTTAGGATAACTATCCGCAATAAAATGTGCTCCACCTTCAGGTTGACCGATATCTCCACCTAGCAGAGTATCAACAGCAATCAATTGTTTTGCATATTCTGATTCAAAACCTTCTTCAAGTGGCCGTGGAGTATTCATTTTTTAAACTTAAAAATAAGAGGGCAGTATATAACAAGCCAAATCTACTTGGCAACTAAACCTTCTTGAAACCCTCTATGCTAGATCCTCTCTGCTTTAAAGAAAAACCCAGGACTTTTCTCCGCCGCAAAGTTCAGTAAATCAAGACGCCAAACAATTTCAGCATCCGGAGTAACTTCAATTATAGTTGAATAATCATCACTTTGATCACTCTTTGAGCCACCATTATCAACCGCTACAATCAAAATATTTCCGTTTGGCAATTTATTACAATCACGCGCCGTTCTAAGATTTTTGTTGGTATAAGTCCATAAAGTTTCTCTACTTTTCGTGTCGATTTCAACAGCCACATATTCAGAATCATTTTGAAGACAAACAAGAAGAGTATTATCTTCTTCATCAATTACAGGTTCATGTGGATCTGTGTCTGTACCAAAACCACTCCAGTCAAACTCTTCCACTAACTTACCGTTTCCATCAATAATTGCTGTCAAATAAAAATTCCTTAAACTCACCATTGTATTCCCGTTACTCAATCTTTGTACTGCATTTGCATGAGCCCAACCACCATTCGGCTCTAAATCTTTGAATTTTGAAGTTCCATAAACATCTTTCGCATACCATTCCCAAACAATTTCACCAACAGGAGAAATCTCTTTCACGCTAGCATCTGTTTTTTTGTCATTATTACCAAAATTAACTAGAGTGTTACCATTTTCAAGCCTATCAGCATCGTGAGAAACTTGAGCATCCTCATATGACCAAACAATATTTCCGTCTCTATCAACTTCATAAATACCACTTCCGGACAAGACAATAAGTACATTATCATTCTTTAAAAGTTCCGCATCAAAACCAACAGGTTTACCTTTAATCAGCTCCTTAGGAACGTAATATTCCCAGACAATTTCCCCTTTCATATCCACTTCAAGCACTCTGAAGTTTTTTGAATCATGACCATCAGTAAAAAGCGTGGTCCCGTCATAAGCTTTTTCTGAATCATAAATACTAAGAACAAGATCAGACTTATTCTCAACATCAGTCGCAACTTCTTTCTGCACTTGTCTATTACATGCAAACAAAGAAAGCCCTATCAAACAAATCATCGAGATAATTCGAATCATACAATGGATTAAGTAGATACACTGTATCAGTAAACATTATGTACTACAAGCTCAATTTATGCAGCTTTTTTTTCAACACCAGTATCACTCAAAACACGAAGTATATCCTTTCCAAAATCAACAAGCTTACCTTTTGCATTAACAGCAGGGGCATATTCTTGAATAACATATGTTGCAAGTGCTTGTGCAATCTCATCTTCTCCAGCACTGGTACTACCAAATGCAAGTTTCAATTTCTTAATATCAAAAACTGCTGTAAAAGTACCAATTCTATTAATTTGTAATGTATTTAATGCAGCAATTGCTTCTCTAACTTCAGGATCGATCATCGCACCAGGCATAACTGCTATCCCCTGGCCATATTTTTCCATCAATATTGTTTCAGCTTTCTGAACAACTACTGATTTTTGAGGCATGATCTCTGCTGATTGACGTATATCTTCCATAAGATTGTGAATTATTTTTAAACGTTCAAATTATAACATGTTAAGGCATTTTCGTCAAATAATAATTGACAGAGATAACAGTACCGAGCTAAAGTTTCAGTATGAAAAAATTCATATTATTACTGTGCACAATATTATTTGTTTCATGTGCTCCTAAATATGAATCTGTAAGTACACCAAGCCAAATCCCTCCAAATTTTGAAAATGGAGAAAATCCACTTACAAATCATGATACTTACATAAGTTTTGCAGATGTTTCCACGTCATTTTCTGCAGGTACTTTAGTGATGAAAGGCGGTTCAGTTCCAGAAGTTTTAGTATGTCCTGAAAATATTACTTCTAGCATTTGCGAGCCAAATGAAATTTTGATTTATTTAATTGATGCCGAAAGTTTAACATCGCCAGGAAATGAGGATATTGTACTTTTACGCTCGACCGATGAAGGGAAAAGTTGGAGTGAAAAAGAAACAATTACTCTTGTCGGGAAGTTAAATAAAGGTCCAGCAGTAGACCCATCTATTGTAATGCTTTCAGATGGAACTATTCGACTGTATTATTTCGGGCCTGATGGTTCATTTGACCCGTTTAGTAAAGGTGAAAATTCAGTATATAGCGCAGCTTCAAAAAATGGCATAAATTTTACTGTTGAAGAAGGGATAAGACTTACCGCAACTAGTTTAACTGATCCGGATGTAACAAAATGGAATGAGAAATGGTATATGGCCTATTCAACAGGTTTAACTTCCGGCTTGGCAGTAAGTGAAGATGGACTTAATTTTAAAGATTCAGGTGAAGTTTCGGAAAATGCAGGTGGAGTACCAGGCCTTTTTGCAGATTTTGAAAAACTACGAATTTACGGATGTGGATCGGAAGGAATTTCATCTGCTTATTCAAGCAATGGAAAATCATTCACAAAGGATGTTACAAAAGTTGTAGACATTCCGGGCGCAGTTTGCGACCCTTCAATCAGCTACAGCAGTTCTCTTGGTTATGTTTTTGTATATAAAAAAGTATATTCCTAGAGAACCTTCTTCAAAAATTCTGTCCTCAACACAATTGCCGTTCCTTCAAGTTTACAATCAACTTCATCAGAATTATCTGTAAGCTTTATGTTTGCCTTTGTCCCCCTCTTGAAAGTTTTCGAAGATCCACGAAGTGTTAAATCTTTAATCAAAACAACATCATCTCCATCCTTTAAAACCGTTCCATTGCTATCTTTCACAATCAAAATTTCCGCTGCAGCTTCCTTGAAATGTTTGCCATCAGCACATTCGCAATCCTCCAAAAGTTCCCACTGTTTTGGGCATCCATCTGTTTCACAAACACCAGGCATATCAGATGAACCTCCGCATGTGCCTTTGCAAATATAGTGAGTCATAATAGGAAAATTATCTCCCCATCCTTATATCTCGCTTTCTCTGACCTCTAGTTTTTTCCTTATCGTAAAAAGGTCGGTCGCCAAAAGATTTTTTAGGTTTCTCATCAAAAGATTCTTCTTCCTCACCCACAGAATCTAAAAGTGCAAGAATTTTATCCATTTTTGCATTTAAGATCTCGAACTGAGTCTTAGAAAGATCAACACTCTTGCCGGCATTAGCCTTACCAAGACATCTCTGGCAGTAAAGTGGTTTTCCCTGAATTGGCTTGAACGGAACGTAACAATCTTCTCCACAAGTATCGCACTCAGCTTTGAAACTTTCTTTATCATAACTACTTGGCCTTTCACTTGATCTCTCTCTAGGCGCACGTGATTCACCACCATCTTCATTTGCACGGAAACAATCTCGGCACAAAACCGGTCTTCTACCTGTTGGGACAAAAGGAACTTTACAATCATTGCCACATTCCGCGCACACTGCATCGTGCATTTCTGTTGGACCTGAACGTCTATCTCCATCTTTTCTAAAATCTTTCTTGAACATTTGATTTGGTTAATGGCGCCAACCTTACGATGTTTAAGCGGATTAGTCAAGCTGTTTGACGCAAGACATATTTTATAGTATGATTAAAGGGTAGTTATTAACTGTAAATTATGATTGAAAAAGCAAAAGATATTTCAGATAAGCTTAGTACCTTAATTGAGAGTGGAGATATTACAGATGAAGGAGATCTAAAAGTACTCAAAAAAGCCTTAGCATTCATTGAAAGTCCTACGAATGAGCCTAAGGATTTTGAGAAAAATACGAGTATGGTTGGTATGGTACTTGCTGGTTATATGATGAGTGGTGCAGATGAGCCTCCTGAAATTAATGAATTGCATGCACAACTATTGACTATGCAGTGCGACAATAAGATCAAGTTAATCAATAATGAACTTGATGGAGACAGCCCTGATCAATCAAAAATCGCTGCGTATTTAGCAGATCTAAAATCAGCAGCTTCTTGCCTTGCCGATGGACACAAAAACAATCCTAATATACCAGAAATTCTTAATGCCATTGCTGAAATTGAAGCAAGGTTAGATATCAACCCTGCTCAAGAAGCAGTTCGCGGAAAAATAGATAGTATCTAATTACCCTCTCTTAGCTCTCTTCTCCTTTCGTTTTTCGTCCTTTGTTTTTTGTGGAGCTTTCTTAGTGTTAGTCTTTGCGTTCATTCCTTTAGACATATTGTGGGTGGATTAAATAGTCAAAATAGAGTATACTATTAAGTGAGACAGAAATAAAAATGAAATTGAAAGAGAATAATTACGCGTTTATAGACGGTCAGAATCTAAACTTAAGTCTAAAGGAATTAGGATGGAAGATTGACTACCGGAAGTTCCGGGCTTATTTAAAGGATCAATATCGAATTAGCCGGGCCTTCTTATTCATTGGCTTTATTGAAGAAAATGCCGAACTTTATAAGGCGCTCACAGACGCCGGTTTCACCTGTATTTACAAACCCACAGTAGTTCATAACGGAGTCACTAAAGGAAATTGCGACGCAGAACTCGTTTTGCAAACAATGATTCAGTCAAAAAACTACAATAAAGCCGTAATCGTTAGCGGTGACGGCGATTTTCACTGCTTAGTAAAATACCTCGCTCAAGAAAAGAAACTGAGCAAGTTACTGATTCCCAACCAAAAATCATATTCTGGCTTATTTAAGTCATTCCCTTCCAACTCAATGGCCTTCATCAGCGATTTACGAGGAAAATTGAGATACACGAAAAAGTGGAGAACAGCCTCAAGTTGACAGTTCACATATTTTATGGTAAAAATAGTGCAAATTTATGAAAGAATCACAACTATACATCCCTTCAATTTTTTACCCGTTAAGGAGTAAGAAGTATATTCATCATCCACATCCTCTTCCCGAAACGGTTGCTCATTTAGATGATCTACCGATATATTCAAAAGTTCAGATGGGAAGTGTTGGTGTGAATAAGATTCTTCCATTAGTCTCAACAGAATACTATTTTTGCCAAGCCATAGTTGTAAAAAGCAATTTCACTTCAAATGTAGGGCTGGCACACGTGCTGAATGGTGACCTTCCAAATGATTATGTAGAGGCAATGCAATCCAGTGGCCTTGAAGGTAACTTAGATGCAGTTATTGTACTTTGTCATATTAATAAGAAAAAAACAGATACATTTGTAAACCGATGCTATTCAGCAGGTCTAAATATACAAAATGTCATAGAAATACCAATGAAAGCCGATGAAGAAGCACCCCAAACAGACATCATTGTGAATCCAATCAGAAAAAGAATAAATATTATAACTGAAGGAAGAGTTGCTCAGACCATGGAGCTTTAAAAACACTCTATATTCTGTCTTTTTCACGAATTATAGCAGTATCCATACCTTTTGAAATTCCTCTAAATTCTTTCATCTCAGGTGCTCTTTGACTAAAATCTTTAAGGTTTTTTTGAATCATTATTTTAACTTTTGGAGAAAGATTCATATTTTTTATTAACAAACTTATTCTAATTAAATCATGAACATCATTCAAATCAAAAAATTAACAGGACGTAGGTATTTGCCAGGGCGGGGACAGTAGATATTAGACATGAAAAGGCACGAGTTTTCCAAATTGCCGTTTCATCCAAACCTCTTCTCCCTCACTTTCAAGTTAATCGCATGCGCAATTTCATGATGTTCTTTGCAGAATGGCGCTAGGTAGTTTGGGTCATGCCTGTGGGAGAGTGCGAATGTTTGTGTGTGATGGATTACTACGGAGGGTTTATAACAGGTAGGAATGGAGCATTTGGTGCCGTGTTCTTTCTCGAGAAGTCTTTCAGTTTTTGCTGGAACAGATCTACTGGTTGCCAGTCCAACAGGTTGCGCTTTCTCTTCTGCAATTTCTTGTTCTCGTTTGTTAAGCGCAGCGCTGATGATTTCATTGATGTCGATGCCTTTTTCCTGAAGTTCAATTAGTCGATTTTTGACTTCTTCGTTTAAGGTTAAAGTCTGCACGTGCATACCTGTAAATTTCTCGTCACGTACTAGTGTTTCTACTGCTCGGTTTGATAAGTTTGAAACCATATTTAACAATTCTGAATCATTCTCCGGAGTTGCAATTGAAACTACTCTAGCAAGTTTATTAATACTTACTTCTCCATTTACTAACGCCTCGTGAAGTCTTGGCATCTCTGTAAATTTCTCCTCTAATTTGAGTGCTAAACGAACTTGATCATTAGATAATCCGCCGAACTTTGCCGCGAACTCGAAGATAGAGCTGCAGTTCTTCTTTTCGTACAAACGTCTCCTGTGAATCTCTGGCAAAAGTCCTGTAAATTTCTTCTTCCATTCCAGCGCACTTTTGCCGAAATAAATTGCCTTCTCTAATAGTTCTTTATCGTTCATTTTGGGTGGGGTTAAATCGAGAAAAGTATATCAAAAATTCGCACGATTTGCAGGTTAAAATACCAAATTCAGCTGGACAATTTTGAGGGTGAGTGTGCACTAACCTCCCGACACAAAACCACCCACAAACTAAGCAAAAACTCCTGCTTTTTCAGACAAAATTTGACAAACGCCCCAATTTCACATAAAATCGCCACATGATCAGATTCACACAAATTGCCGCTCAACAACAAAACAACCAAAATCGGTTGGGCGTATTTAGTGCATAAAATCTAATCAATTCATCACTCATACGTCCGACCTATCGGGCGTTTTTTTATATTTAATTTTTACACTATGTATTTCTTCAAAGGTTTAGCACTTGGTTTCGTTCTCGCAATGTCGATTGGGCCAATCGCCATAATTTGCATCTCAAAAACAATCGAGAAAGGCCCGCGACTCGGCTTGGCAGTAGCGTTGGGGGCAGCAACGGCAGACGGAATTTATGGCACACTTGCAGGTTTAGGTATCACATTTTTGCCAGACACCAGTCTTCTTAAAATAATCGGCGGTGGTTTCCTGATTTATTTGGGCTATAAAAGCATTCGCAAAAATATCTCCAGAAAAACTGTAGATATAAATGCCGCAGCAATACTTAAAACCTACTTCACAATTGTTGGGCTTACCATCATAAATCCAAGCACAATTATAACATTTGTGGCCGCTTTTGCAGGTATGGGCATTTCGAGCGGCGGCTTAATACTCGGACTTGGAGTTTTTATAGGCTCAACACTGTGGCACTGCGTTCTTGTAACTCTCGCAAATATTTTGAAAGATAGAATTAATCTGCGATTTTTGAATAAATTTTCAGGTATATTTCTTTGCAGCTTCGGCCTAATCTCACTTTTAAGCTTGTTACCTTAAGACCACATGTTTTTTTTGACAGGCTGTCTATACGTATACCTTTGCACTAAGCCATAATTGCTTTAATAATGATCTGTTGTATTTATTAACCCCAAATTATATGGATGAGACAACAACTCCAGCTACGCCAGCAACACCAGCTCCAACACCAGTAGAGCCTACTCCAGCTCCAACTCCTGAAGCTCCACAGGCATAATTAGTGAAAATAGCTCGGCCCCATTTGGGCCGGGCTGAAATTTAATGTAAGGTAGCGACATGATTGAATTCGGAGAAAAAATTGCAGGCAAAGATTATATCGAACGCCCAGGTGCATACGCTGTAATAATAAAAGACGGACTTTATGCGGTCGTAAAAAATCCAAAAAGCTTTTTTCTCTTAGGTGGCGGAATCGAAGACGGCGAAAGCCCAGAAGAGGCACTACACCGAGAAGTTAGAGAAGAAATCGGTATGGGAATTCGAATCGACAAAAAAATCGGTGTCGCGATGCAACACATTTATGTGCCGGAAGTTGACATCTACGTATCAAAAGAAGGTCATTTTTATCACGCAACTTTACTCAGCCAGATAAGCGAAAACAGCGAAGCCAGCCATGAACTGATTTGGCTTACAAAAGAAGAAGCCCTCGAGAAGATTTTCCACGAAAGTCAGAGGTGGGCAATTGAACAGTGAGAATTTTCACTACATTTTTTGACTACAAATCCAATTTTTGCTAATATATAAATGTTTTCGGGATTCCCCGCGACCCTGCCAGAAATGGCAGGGGAAATTTTTAAATGTACAATTTTTTGAATGCTGATTTGACTCTATCAAAATCAATACCATCGATCTCTCCCAACCTTTTTGAAAGTCTTCTATAGTCGATCGAACGAGATTGATGTAAACATGCAGTAACTTCTAAATTTTGTAATTGAAAACTTACATACCAAGAACCAAGATGTTTTTTTGTAGTCATAGGAATAACAAAATAAAAATTGTGTGAAAATTTTCTAAAAATAAGTACAGGCCTAGAAAAGTACTGGCTCTTTCCATTAATCTCTGCACCAACATTCTCACCAATACTCGCCCACCATACTTCTCCCTCAGAAACATGAGGTGCTTGATGAATAATTCCATCAAGTTTCTCCTTCAAACCAATCCATTCAAAAAATTGTTTAATATGCATATTTAAATATTAATTAAAATATACAATAAACCTCCCGACCTGAATTATTCCTGAATTTTCTGATTTTAAGTTGACACTATTCCACAATCACCACTTCCCCATCTCTCACAGTCCTGAAAGGAAGATTATTTTTCTTGCAATATTCAACTTCCTTATTAATTGCTTCAGATTCAGGATGGTCGGAGTCGAAATGAGGTAGGAAAGCGTAATCAATCAAGCCCAACCCCTCCCAAATAGTTTCCTTTAGTTCATAAGGATAAACATAAGGCTCATCAACGATTTGCAAACCTTGCAAAGTTGGCGAAAGTACACAACAGCCGGCACTGTATCCACCATAAACAAAATTCGGACGTTTTTGCAGATCAGCAATTAGCTCATCAAAACCAGAAAGCCGCATTGCCTGTCTCAAAATAAAAGTATTGCCACCGCTTACCCAAAGCATATCAAGCTCCAAAAGTTTTGTTCGGAGAACTTCAATTCGCTCAAAATAATCCCTCAAATCCAAGATTTCAACTTCAAAACCCAAATCATTCAACTGATTCATATCAAACTCAGTATTCACTTTAAAACGATCTGGTTCTAAAAAATCTAATGCATTCGGAATATATCCCACTCTCTTTTTAGTAGGAGCCAGCCACTTTTTGAGAGTTTCTGTTTCGTTCCCAAGCTTGTAAGAAGAAAGGTAAAGCTTCATCGCAAAAATCTTAGCATTTCACCACTTTTTCACAACTAATTCATACCAGCATCAAATTTGAACTTTAAAGTTACGAAGGATTTGGGCAAACGCCGGTCGGCAAATCTATTTATATCCTTTGTAACAAAAATATTATTATGATGAAGAAAAATTATATAACAGGATTCTTAGCTCTTGCTTTAGTTGTAGGCGGTGTCGGAACCGTTTCTGCAATCAATGTTGCTTCAGCATCTGAAGTGATACAGAATAAACATCAGCTAAAAGAAAACGTAACTAGAACTGTTGAAAACATCACAGACGGAGTTATTATAACTCTAACTACAGATAATGCTGAAACACTGACAAGACTTCAAAGTATGACCGAATTGCCTCCTCGTGGTGGGGATCTTTTGGAAAACGTTGATCAGTCAGTGAATATATTAGATAACGGAGTACAAATTACTCTAAAATCTGATGATGCTGAGGTGGTGAAAAAATTACAAAATATGCCGGAAAAAGGACCTCGACATGGTGGACATAAACCATTCGGACCTTTCATGGGAAACAAAGTTACTCGTACAGTAGAAAAAACTGACAATGGTGTGGTTGTCACTTTTTCATCTGACGATGCAGAGATAATCGAAAAGCTTCAGGACTTCAAGTGGGAAGGACCTGATCAAGAGTAATAGGTTGGGGGCTGGTGAGCCGGCCCCCTTTCAGGTAAAATCAAAGCATGCAGAAAACAATTCTAATAATCGAAGATGACAAAAAAATCGCTGATCTCATTGAGCTTTATTTGCAAAGAGAAGAATTCAGAACCGTGCAAATAAACGACGGTGCTGAGGGCTTAGAAATAGCACTTAAAATAAAACCTGATTTAATTGTACTCGACCGTATGCTTCCGAACCTTGAGGGCTTGGAGCTTTTAAAAAAACTGCGAACTCAACTCGAAACTCCGGTTTTAATTTTGAGCGCAAAATCAGATGAAATTGAAAAAATTATCGGGCTCGAAATTGGTGCTGATGATTACTTAAGCAAGCCATTTAGCCCAAAAGAATTGGTTGCTCGGGTTAAGGCAATTTTAAGACGAAATAGATCACAAATTAGCAATTCGGAACTACTTCATTACAAAGATCTCAGCCTCGATTCAGAAAAAATGCAAGTCACTCAAAACGGAAAAATTCTTGAACTTTCTGTACTAGAATTAAAACTACTTAAACATCTAATGAAGAGTCCGGGCAGAGTGTTTTCTCGCAAACAATTAATGGAAGATCTTTACGATTCCCACAGTTTTGTTTACGAAAGAACAATCGACGCCCACATAAAAAACCTTAGAAAAAAACTTCACGATGACCCCAAAAAACCACTCTACATTTCTTCAATTTTCGGGCTTGGTTATAAACTTTTAGATCATGAAACTAAATCTTAGAAGCAAACTACTAATCAGTTACATAATAGTTATTTTATGTACTTTAGTTTTACTGAGCTGGTTTGTAGACATTCAAATAAGCCAACATTTCCGAAAATTTTATGAAGAAGGAATAGAAATGAGAATTGGCCCAAAAGGAGATATTTTTCTGGAAGCAATTCGTCAATCAATATTTTTAACTGTTTTAGTTGGAGGTTTTATTGCGATTTTTATAAGTTTTATTATTAGCGGATACATTGTGAAGCCAATAAAGAAATTGATTGAAGCAACCAAAGCAATCGCATTAGGAAAATATGAAGAACGCGTGAAAATTGAATCTGATGATGAACTTGGTGATCTCACGATGTCACTTAATTCCATGGCAACATCTCTTGAAGATCACCGTTATTTACAACAACAACTTATAACAAATGTCTCGCACGAATTAGCCACTCCCCTAACAAATATTGGTGGTTATTTAGAAGCATTAAACGACGGTGTGATTGAAGAGAAAAATCGAAAGGAAACCTACATTTTAATGAAAGAAGAAACCGATCGTTTGAAAACAATGCTCGATGAAGTTCGAACTCTTTCAATCTTAGAACAAACAAGTTTCAAAATTCACCCAGCTCCGGTAAATATAAAAATTTTAAGCCAAAAAATCATCAAGCAAATTCTCCCACAATTCAAAGAAAAAGGAGTTCCAATCAAAGTGGAATCTAGCTTAAAATCTGAGGAATTCACTTTAGATAAAGATCGTTACACACAAATTTTACTGAACATTCTGAACAATGCATTACAGTATTCTGGAAAAGGGAAACAAGTAACTGTTGAACTTTCCGAATCCGCAGCACAAGTAAAAATCACCATCGAAGATCACGGAATCGGAATTCCAGCAAAAGAACTTCCATATATTTTCGAACGATTTTATCGCACAGACAAATCTCGCAATCGAAAAACAGGCGGCCTGGGAGTTGGCTTGGCAATAGTGAAAGAACTTGTTGAGGCCCATGGCGGAAAAATCTCAGCAAGAAGTGAAGAAGGTAAAGGAAGTACTTTTACGATTTTGTTTCCAAAGCTTTAATGTTACTAAAGTGATGACTTCGTAGGCGCAAAAATAAGAGTTGCATACCCCGGATTCATATCAGCATACCAAACAGAATCATCAGATTTTGCATAATTTTGAAAACCAACACCTCTTTGCTGCTTGCCATTTAAATATTTTAAATCTTCCCCACGTAAAAATTTCTTCATAGGCTCATCAAATGCAGGGCCATCAGACTCTTGTGCAAGCAGATAAAATTCACCATTGCTGCCCATCAGATGCCTTATGCTAATTTGTCCTGATGCATATTCAAAAACATTCATTAACGCTGCATCTAAAAGCCTCGTCGAGTTTAAATTCATCATACTGAATTTTTTAGTCTTTTGTTGGGCTTTCCACCATCTACCAAGCGGGCTTTGTCCATTTGGAAAAACTTTCTCATATTCATTTCTAAATCTATCATCTTGAAGATCCAAGCCAAGAAGTCCCAAATCTTTCACAGCATCATTATCAAACAAAACTTGAAGGTTTAATCTCATCTCCCTTATACTGTTAAAAACAGTATCATCCGGTTTAACTTCAATTTGCCTCCCATCAACAATTTCACCAAGTCTATCTATTCCGCTTTCTATTGTTAATTTTGGGTCAAACATAAATATGTAATAGAGTGCATTAGAGCATAATTTAGGAGTATACGCAAAATAATTTGTGAAACACCTTTACAAGTCAGCACAATCCGACTAAAAGATCTCTGTGATAGAAAAAATCGAAATAATGGCTCCGGCAGGTTCATTTGAGTCGCTTCAGGCGGCAATTCAGGCAGGTGCAGCCAGTATTTATTTTGGAGTTGACCAGCTCAACATGCGTTCACGTGCAGCTGACAATTTCAAAATTGAGGAAATTGCCGATATTCGAGAAAGAACCAAAGCTGCAGGAGTGAAATGTTACCTAACTTTAAACACACTTCTTTACGAACACGATCTTACCCTCATGAGAAGAATCATGGATGAGGCAAAAAAGCAGAATGTGGATGCGGCAATTCTTCAAGACATCGCCGCGATTCAATATGCGAGTGAAATAGGATTACCGGTGCATGCTTCAACTCAACTTTCTATTTCAAATTATGAATCAGTTAAATTTTACTCTCGATTTGCAGATACTATTGTTCTCGCTCGCGAAGTCGACATTATGATGATGAAAAATATTTGTGAAAAAATTAAAACTGAAAACTTGAAAGGTCCTGCTGGTAATCCGGTAAGAATTGAGGTTTTTGTACACGGCGCACTCTGCATTGCCCAAAGTGGAAGATGCCAAATGAGCCTTTTACAAAATAATACATCGGCTCAACGAGGCGCCTGTCTTCAGGAATGTAGAAAAAAATATAAAATAACAGATGAGGAAACCGGTAAAGAAATGATTTTAGATAATCAATATGTTCTCAGCCCAAAAGATCTTTGTTGTCTTCCATTTCTCGACAAACTCATCGACAGCGGAGTTTCTGTTTTGAAAATTGAAGGTCGCGGACGAGCTCCAGATTACGTTTTCAAAGTAGTTAGCAATTACAAAAAAGCAGTAGAGCTAATTGAACAAAATAAATTTACCAAAGAAGCCATCGACGAGATGATGAAAGATTTAGCAACAGTCTACAATCGCGGATTTTCCGACGGCTATTATTTAGGCAAAACACTTCCTGAATGGAGTGGTTACAGCGGCAATAAATCAACCGAAGAAAGAGTTTACGTTGGAATTGTGAATCACTACTTCGATAAAGCAAAAATTGCCGAGTTGAATATTCAAGCGCATGAAATCAAAAAAGGAGATCGGCTCGCAATAATGGGAAAAAATACAGGTTACATTACGACTCAAATTTCAGAGATGAAAAAAGATGACACATTCGTCGAAGACTCAGGAAAAAAATGTATGATTACGATTCCGCTAGAAGAAAAAATAAGAAAAAATGATAAAATCTACGTGATTAAACAAAGAAATTTAAATGTCCTCGCTTAAAATAATTCACGATAGAGATCAGTGCATCGCATGCAATTCTTGTGTTACGATTGCACCTCAAACTTGGCTGATGGATGAAGCTGAAGGAAAAGCGAAACTAATCGGCTCACAAAAAAAAGGCCGGGTTTATGTTGCTGAAATTTTCGACTGCGATCGCGAAGCGAACGAAATGGCCGCTCAAGCCTGCCCAATGCACATAATTAAAATCGCCAATGGATAAAGTTAGAAAACAGATTCAAAATATTGACGCAAAAATGATCGCACTAATAGGCAAACGCATGAATTTGTCGAAAAAACTCGGTGAAATTAAGAAAGAAAAAAATCTACCGATCCGGAACAAAGAACGTGAAAAACTTCTCTTTGAAGAATGGCAAGAAATAGCAGTAATCTGCAATGTTTCACCTAGCTTGGTGAAAAAATTATGGAAGTTAATTTTGAGTGAATCGATTAAAAAACAGGCCTAATTTACTCATACCTCAGCGCTTCAATCGGGCTTTTTTGAGATGCTTGCCTGGCAGGATAAAGTCCGAAAACTAGGCCGATTACAGCCGACACGCTTATTCCCAAAACCGCTGCGGAAACTGGGAAAACAAAAGTCCAATCTAAGCCAACAGCATTTGTCAAAATAATTGAAATCAAAAACGAAAGCCCAGCACCAAGAATTATTCCAAACACACCTCCCATTGCAGTAAGAATCACAGCCTCCAATAAAAACTGAAGTAAAATATCATTCTCGGTTGCACCAATCGCCTTTCTCAAACCAATTTCACGGGTTCTTTCTGTAACTGAAACAAGCATAATATTCATAATTCCAATTCCTCCCACAACTAATGAAATTGCCGCAACGGAAATTAAAAGCATCGTAAGCACATCTGTAATTGTTCGAACACGCTCAGCGGCATCTGCCTGTGAAGTCACATGAAAATCATCTTTCGACGGGTCATCAATTCCGTGCATTTCACGAAGAGTTGCCTGGGCATCTCGCACAACTTGATCGACAGTTTCATCACTTGAAGCACGAAGAATAAACGTATGAAAATAATCGATCCCCAATAAATATTGCTGCGCCGTTGTGTATGGAACCAGCACCATATTATCCACATTAAAAAGTGAAACCTGACCTTTAGCAGCAAGTATTCCAACAACACGAAAAGTTCTACCTTTAATTTTAATTTTCTCGCCTAACGCGTCTGACGCACCAAATAATTTCTTCTTAACTTCAGCACCCAAGATTGCAACACTGGCCTTTGAAGCAATTTCATCAGCACCAAACACAGTTCCTTCATCAGGATAAATATCAAGAATTCGAGTAATTGCATCTGAACAGCCAATAACACTTTCTCTAATCGATTCGCTTCCATAAGTAATATTAGCAACTTGAACAACGTTCGGCGTCAGCTCCTTCAAATTCGGAACATTTGCAGGATTCAAAAGTGCCTTAATATCACGTTCTTTCAAAGAATCTGTGAAAATTTCGGCATAGCTTGACGGTCCAGTTGGCTCTTTTCCAGGCTCAATTATAATAGTTTGAGAACCCAAGCCCTGAATTTGATTTAAGATGAGCGATTGCGCCCCATTCCCAATAGACATCACCATAATAATTGCCGTTATACCAATCACAATTCCCAAAATAGTTAAAAATGAGCGAGATTTATTTGCTTGTAGACCCTTCAATGCAATTTTTAGCGCGTCTTTTAATGGCATATTATTTTTTGAAATAATCTTTAGCATTTTTTCTACTCTCAACTTTTTGATCAGATTCCACTAAACCATCTTTCATGCGAATAATTCTTTCCGCATGTTCGGCGGTGTAAGTTTCATGAGTAATTAAAATAATTGTATGACCATTTTTTTCGTTCAAATTTTGCAATGTATCCATAACAATTTGGCCTGATTTAGAATCTAAATTTCCGGTCGGTTCATCGGCAAAAATCACATTCGGATTATTTACAAGCGCACGAGCAATGGCAACACGTTGCTTTTCTCCTCCTGAAAGTTGAGCGGATTCATGATTAATTCTATGCATCAAACCAACAGACTCAATCGCTTTTAGTGCAATCTCATCGCGCTGATTCTCCGGCACTCCGGCATAAACCAAAGGCAATTTAACATTTTCCAAAACGCTTGTTCGCGGAAGCAAATTAAAAGCCTGAAAAACAAAGCCCATTTTTTTATTTCTCACCAATGCAATTTCTTCTTTTGAATAATCATCAATAGTTTTTCCATCAAATCTATATTCACCTTCAGAATGCCGTTCCAAAAAACCCAAAACATGCAAAAGCGTGGATTTACCGGAACCAGATGGCCCCATTATTGCAACAAACTCTCCTTCTTTTATATCAAAGCTCACACCTCGAAGCGCATGAGTTTCCACTCCATCGTTCGCGTAAATTTTATGCACATTTTTAAGTTCAATTATCTTCTTCATTCTTCGATAAAATTAATAACTTTATCACCTTCATTAACACCTTCGGTAATCTCAACATATCCATCAGTACCACGTAAACCAGTAGCAACTTTTACAAGCAAAATGCTTCCATCAGAATCCAGAATTTTCACATAATTTTCTCCATCTTTCTTAATTATAGAGCGTGCTAGTACCGCAATCACAGAATCACGCTGATCACCTGTTATATCAATATTCGCAGTCATTCCTGATTTCACCCTTAAATCGTCACTTGCAAAAGCGAGCCTAATTTTATAAGTTGCCACACCTTCAATCATTTCTTCAGCAGGATCAATTGAAGAAATATTAGTGTCAAAAACAACATCACTTCCCAAGGCATCAAATGTAACTTTAGCTGAATCTCCAACTTTCACTTTTGCCACATCGGCCTCTGGCAAACTCGCCTCCAATTCAAACTTCGACTGTGAAATCATTGAAACAACAGATCCGGAAACAATCTCTCCAACTTTTGCATCCATCTTACTAACAACACCATCAAAGGGTGCTTTCAAATATGCTTTTGTATATTCCGCATAACTTGATGAAAGGCTCGCCTTGGCTTCATTTATTCTCGATTTTTGATAAGCAAGATTTGCCTCGGCAGAACGAACCTGAGCTTCCTGAGCCGCAATTTCTTGCAATGTTGGACCAGCCTGATCTAAGAGAAGTTGTGCTTTTGCAGATTCAAGGCTGTTATTTGCTTCACTCACATTTGATTCTGCAGTCGCGATACTATTTGCATTCGAAACAAGCTGAGACGCAATATTTTGCTTTTGAGAGTTAATACTGGAAATTGCAGAATTTATGCTAGTCCAAGCAGAATTCACATTGGCCTGATAAGTTGCCAAAGTTGTTGAGTCTAAGGTTGAAAGTCCAAGTGCATCTTGAAGCCGACTCAAAAAAGTTCGAACTATAGTCAGCTCATCTATTGAATAATTTAATTGAGAATCCCACTCTGAAATTTCTGTTGGAAGATTCATTAGCTCACTTTCAAATTTATCTAATGCGTCTTGTGCATCAGCTCTTTTTGAAGCGGCATCCAATTGTGTTTGATAGTCAGTAACAGTAAAAGTTAATTGAGGATATTGGCCATTTTCATCTTTAGTCATCATGGAAGTTTGACTATTCAAAGCATTATCCGCATTCAAAAATGCACTCTGCAAAATATCAGGTATTTCCGAGTAAAGATTTATCAAATTTATTTCAGCCTGATTTTCAACATTACTAAGATTAGTCTGCGCATCCATCAAAGTATTTTCAGCATTTGTAATTCTTGTATTATCAATATTGATTGTTTCAGTTCTTGTTCCTGATTTTAATTCATCAAGTTTCGCCTCTTGTTGATCAAGCGCCGCCTGATACTGAGCTAATTGAGCTTCTGCACTTTGCACACTTGCCCGCCCCTGACTCACCTGCCCAGAGTTACTTCCATTTTCCAATGCCACCAAAATCTGACCTTTCTTCACAAGATCACCAATTTTAAAATAAACCTTTGCAACTTTCCCGGATTTCTCAAAAGCAAGATCAACATTTTCTGCTGCCTTAACCTGTCCCGTAACGCTAATAATTTGTTTAACATCATGTTTTGCGGCTTCAGTATATTCATATGCCTCAGCACTATTTCCACCCACAAAAGCAGCCACAGCTCCCACAAAAACCAAAAGTCCGATCGCAGAAGGAATTAAGATTTTTCTCGTGAGATATTTTTTAAATTTTTCCATAATTGTTCTGAATTCATTATAAGATTAAAAATAGGGTTGATTCTATTTCAATTGATGAATCCAGTCAATGAATTACTCCTTATTATCCTCTGCTTCCATACTATTTTTTTGCTTCCATTCACGAGTTTCCTCAGCCTCCATTCCATTAGCAGCAGGTTTCGCAGTAAATTTACCCATAAAATCTGATGAATTGCCGGACAAATAAAAACCGACTCCAATCAATATAAGTACCACCAAGATAATAATCAGATGTATTTTTTTCATATAAGTCATATTAATATAAGACTTAGCTATTTAAGCACAGTTCTAGATATATAACCTAGCTTTTTCGTAATCTATCAAACTTTAAGCGCTCGAGTTTTTCCAAATGGCCGTTTAGGAAAATCTCTTCTCCCTCACCTTTAAATTAATCGAGTGAGCAATTTCATGATGTTCTTTGCAGAGTGGTGCGAGATAGTTTGGATCATGTGAGTGAGAGATTGCGAAGGTTTGAGTGTGGTGAATAACTTCAGATGGCTTTTTACAGGTTGGGATTGAACATTTTGTACCGTGTTCTTTTGTGAGAAGTCGCTCTGTTTTGGCTGGAACAGGTCTACTTTTTGCTGACTCAACCGGCATCGCTTTTTCTTCTGCAATTTCTTCTTCACGTTTGTTAAGCGCGGCGCTGATTAACTCGTTGATGTCGATTCCTTTTTCCTGAAGTTCAATTAGTCGATTTCTGACTTCCTCATTTAAGGTTAGTGTCTGCCCGAGCGGGTTAGTTAAAAGAATTTGGTGTATGAATAGTAAAATTTAACGGGAGTAGAA
>CAYHXO010000014.1:0-48865 GCA_964360635.1 uncultured Candidatus Peribacteria bacterium | reverse complement strand
GGCTTACTCTTCACCTTTTGAAGTCTTCAAGTGCGATTCGGACTAGAATTCAGGGGGATTTGCTTGACAAAAATGGAAGGGGTGTTATGCTATATATATTCATCCACCGCGTATATTATGAATAAGGCACCAAATGAACTGGAACATAATAAGGAAGCACTAAAGCAAAAGTGCAATGAATTATTGGAACAAGCTCAGCAGTTTTTGATTCGTTATAAACATTTTGTTGATGAGGTACTCCGACAAGCCGACAATGTTGTGGGTCGGTTCCATGGGGAGGAACAGGAAGTAGAAATGAATTTCAGAAATTTAGTTAGGGTCTTAGTGGAAATTCTTAGAGTGATTGAGCCAAGTAATCTGATCTTTAAGTATGAAGATCATAAGTATTTGCTCGACGGTTTTAGCCAATATTCACGCTCGATTTCCTCTACATACGAGTGGGTAGAAGGAGAGCTAAGATTTTTCAAAAGAAAACTTGAAGATCCTATGATTATTGATGGATATGACATGTCCACTGCTATGTTGATAAATACGGATAACGAAGAAGGACTACGTGAAATAAGAGCGTTGCTTTCAAGCATTGAGGATCAAAGTGAAGCATGTGGTTTTATTATGAAGGCATTGGTTGAACAAATCGAAGCTGAACCCGTTCCTGTAGGAGTGAAAAATGCAATTCAAGTTCAAGCGGTGACTTCATCAACGAGTGAAGCTACAAAGGCTACGCTAGAATCAGTAGAAGTAGATCCTCGCCTCGCAAAATTCGCAGAAATGTACAGCAGGTGGAGCCCTGAAAGTAAATCGAGAATCGATTGGAAAAGAATACAAGTAGCAATGCTGGCGAAAAAAGGAGCACTTTTGAAACAAGTAGAGGCAATTCCAAAGGGTCCAATTATGTTCGGAGCAGATAAGAATGGAAATATACTTTTCGCAAATGGTGGAGTCGAACCAATCCTAACCGGAAAGACATTCCCCGAAGCAAGAAAAGCAGCAAAAGCCATAGGACTAGACCTTTTCCCATGCATATACCCATATGGAAAGAGTGAAGAAGAACTAATGTATGAAGCCTTCACAGGAGAACCACTAGTTAGATCAGAAGATAAACTCACTTACAAGTCATCATTTCTAGAATCAGGAGAAAAAGATGCAAATGTCAGTCATGCTCATGTTTCGCACTTCGGTCCAACCTATCAGAGATCGGGCGTCCACCTCGACAGAGATGGCAACCTTGGATATAACTTTCGTGGCATCCGTGGCCTGCTAAGGGCAAAAGCCTAGTCTACTTATGAAACCTCTCGTGCACTTCTCGCAACCTAGCGTTTGTTGAGTGTGTGTAAATTTGCGTGGTCGTGATTGAGGCGTGGCCGAGCATTTCTTGAACAGCGCGAATGTCGGCGCCGTTGTGTAGAAGATCTGTCGCGAATGAATGTCGAATAACGTGCGGCGTAACTTTTTTACCGATTCCAGCCATGCGTGCGGCACGTCGAACATTCTCCTGAATTGTGTAGGCGGTGAGTCTTCTCTTTTCTCCCAGCGCACCGCTAGTACCTAGGCCAAGTTCATCAGAGTCTCGACTTCGCCCAGTACTCACAAAAAGAGGCTCCCAATTATCGGCACGGTCGGCTAAATATAAACGAATCCATTTCACACAACGCTCCGACAAAAAAACGATTCGCGGCTTCTGACCTTTTCCACGAATTGTAAATTCACGACGTTCCAAATCAACCTGTCCGCGGTTTAAACTAACTAGCTCACTAACGCGAAGTCCGGTTGAATATAAAGTCTCCAAAATTGCACGATCGCGGAGGCCCACGCGCTTAGAAATATCAATGGCGGCGAACAATCTTTCCACTTCATCTCGCGTGATAAAATCCACAATCCTTTCACCTATTTTTTTTAAATCAATTTTTTCCGGCGCGAGGCAAGGCACATCTTGCCGAACGAGAAATTTCAAAAAAGCGCGCAACGCAATCAAGTGAAAATTCTGAGTTTTTGGGCTGAGATTATGTCCATGTAAATCTTTGTATCTATTCAAAAAAACTTGAAAAGAATGCACGTCGTCAACACTCAATTCACCCATTTTTTTGTCGCCGACAAACTCGATAAATCTTTGCAAATAATGATGATAGTTTTCTACAGTTTTCCGCGACTGATTTTTTGAAATCTCAACGTGTTCAAGAAATTTCGAGATCAATTTTTGAGTTTCAGAAATCATTTTATAAGTGCGTAAATTGCTCGTGCGGCATCTCTGCGTGAAACGGTTGCTGAAGCATCAAAAGCTGTGCTCGTGACAAGCTTATTTGAAGCCGCAAAAGCTGCTGCCGTCACATACCAATCTTTATCATTAACATCAGAATATTCTCCGCCATAATTAATTTTTTTCTCGCCGCTAATTCTATATAAAATTGTGAAAAATTCCGCACGATTTATTTCGTGTCCGGGTAAAAATTGACCATATCGGTTGCCTACAATAATTCCAATTTTATATCCTGTAGCTAAATATTTTGCATACCAAGCATCATTCTCAGTATCCACAAATGGAAGCTCGCCATCTTCAGCACTGTGACCATATGCCTTCAACAAAATTTTCACCATTTCAGCGCGATTCAAATATTCATCAGGTCGTAAATTTCCTTCGCTACCATTCATTATGCCATTAGATTTGAGGTACTGAAAAATATCCACATCCGGATCGTTATTTGAGAGATCAAGAAAAATTTGATTGCTAAGAACATCGTCCCAACTTGTTCCATCCTCAATTTTATCAGTATCCATTTTTAGGTTCTGAATATAGCCGCTCATCGACTCATAAATCGTATCATCAGGAAAGTCTCCAAAGTATAAATTATTTGAAGATCTTCCTTGAGAAACATCACAAGAAGCACTAACTCTTCCATTTATAGAAACAGAAAATCCAAGCACACCATAGTGAAGAGAAACACTATTCCACTCGTAAGGACTCAAGGTTTCTGAACTGGTAATTCTATACCAGCCGGATTCCATCTCGCATCCGGAATCAAAATTTGGAGCATAAATACCAGCCATTAAATTTCCGTCTTTATTTACATATAAATATATATCACCTTCTGTCGCTGTAGAAATTCCGGAAGAATCAAAAACTGTTCCAACAGCAGAACTTGGATCATTTATATACATCTCAAAATTGAGCGCACCATTTTTTGGAATCGAATAAAATTCACTTAAATTCACAGAGCTTTTTTCACTAATTGCAGAGTAATCACTACTACTTGGTTGATACAAAACTCCTAAACCTAATTTCATAAAAGCAAAACTTTTATCGAAGATGTCTTTAATTTGTTCAGTGTCACTTTCTAAAGAAAAAAACGCATCAACATTCGGGCGGTAATATTCTCCGCTATTTCTATAAATACTGGCATGAAACAAAATATTTCCGTTCATGTGCAGCATGTGAATGGAATTATCTTCCGTAAGAATTCCACCAAAAATATCTGCTCCGGCACCTGGCATACTCTGATAAAAAATATTTCTATCATCTTCTAAAACAATATTTTTTTGACCGTTTACAAATGATCCATAATTTCTAATCGACTTAAAAGCCGCCAATGCAGCATCTTGATTCGCATAAGAATAAGCGCTCAATTTTAGCCTTGGTAGCTCGTCTTTAATTACAAAATTAGATGAAAGCTTTGCTTCGTAAATTGCATAAATTCCATTTTCACTTCCGCCTTTTGATTGCAGAGTAAATTTTTCATATCCGCTCGGTTGCGGAATTAAATCTGTATCAGGAAATATTATTGAAATTGCACTTTGAAGTTCGTTGGAGTCTACGTCGACGACGGCGAAGGCCGTCGCAACACTAAAAAAGTTCAATACCATTAGTCCCGCCAATATCCGCATGGAAAATCTCATGTGCCTATTATACACTAGGGATATGATCGAGTTCAAAAACGCCACGAAAAAATTCGGAAATCATGTTGTTATAAATAATATAAACCTGCAAATTAACGGTGGTGAATGGCTTTCGCTAATTGGCCCTTCAGGTGCGGGGAAAACAACACTTGTTCATTCTTTAATTGGCGCAACAAAATTGAGCGAAGGAGAAATCTTTGTCGACGGTTACAACATCACAAAATTCAATTCGATGGCGCTTCAAGAATATCGCAGAAAAATCGGAATAGTTTTTCAAGATTACAAACTTTTGCCAAAAAAAACCGCATACGAAAACATCGCATTTGCAATGGAAGTCTGCGGCTACACAGATGCTCAAATCGAAAAAAAAGTTCCAGAAGTTCTAGAACTGGTTGAACTCACAACAGCAAAGCACCACTTTCCACACATGCTTTCCGGTGGTGAAAAACAAAGAGTAGCAATCGCCCGCGCGCTAATTCACGAACCGCGCCTTATTATTGCTGATGAACCAACAGGAAATCTTGATCCTGAAACTGCAGAAGAAATAGTAAATATTTTTGAAAAATTAAACATCAATGGCGTCACAGTAATTTTCGCCACTCACAATAAGCATCTTGTAAATCGGCTTCACAAACGCGTTGTTGAAATTCGCGACGGGCAAGTTTTCAGAGATGAGAATGAAGCTTCTTATTAGTCAAACCGAAGGTTTGAGCATTCACGCACCAAAGGTGCGCTTTCCCTCATTGAATATTCACTTTCGTTCCTCCAGGAATTCCAAAACCTGTGGCGTCAGTATCAACACTGAAATAGCCATTTTGACCGCTTGAATCTTCCGCGTCCCATTTATCATATCCTCCTGTAGATGGTCGTGCACAAGCAGTAGTCATATATAGGATACCATTGCTCAAATTTGCCGCATCAGATGGTGCGTATCCATACAAATAAAACGTGTAACTTTTTCCGGATTTTGGCGTAAAGGCAGGTGTAAATAATGAAAGTGCCATATCATTCGGTCTAAAAGTACTCGCCGCATCATCAATCAAAACTGCTAATTGCGTGTCATCTAAATATTTCTCTGTTTGGCCCGCGGAGCTATATAAATCTTTAATCTCGCCATTGTCTGAAAGACCAAATGAAACATTACAAACGCCTGCATCATTTTTATAGCTCACTTTCCATTTTCCTAGCACTGCTTTTTCTGTACTACCTTTTGTTAAAGTCACAGATCCACTTCCGGCAGTATCAATGCTCATCAAAAGCTCTTCTGTAGCTTGCGCACCTGTAGTTACTTCTTTTGTTACATCCTGGTTCACCGCGCTAAAACTCCCCTGCAAATTCTTTGAACTGTTGAAGTAAAAACCACCACCCAAAACAATCGTAAGAACAATTAAAATTGCGAATCCGGTTCTCTTTGACATCTTTGAGGCGGGTTAAAAATTGTTGCCTAGATTATAATGACATGATGAATTGTGACAAGCTTTTCTACGCGGCTAATTTGATGGCCTTAGTGTTATCTTGCTCGTGCATAGACAAAACTCAACTTTAATGTATAGTCTTGACCATTCACATTAAAAAATGTCAGAAAAAGAAAGCAGAGAAAGCGCCGTGGTAGAGAACATAATCAGCCCCGAGCAGATTCCTGCCTTGATTCGCACTAATCAGCAAATTGTGAATATTTGGGTGAATGAAGCTGTGGATAAATCTGCAGCATATGCTTCAACTAGAAAGGTTCTTTTGGATAAATTATCTAAAGGAATACGCCATGAAACAGATTTTGACGGTGTTGGCGTAATGATGGATTTTTTCGCTGAGGGAAAGAAGGATGATGACAAATTCAAAGGTCTGGCAAAGGAGATCAAACTGGTAGACATCTGCCAACCGTCATATAGATTCATGTATCAGAATTGGCAACCTCAAGAGAAAAAAAGAGCTAAATGGAACTTTGTGGAAAATCGATTACTTCGCAAAGACAACTTGGCTAAAGCCGCATCTCTGCATTTAGGAGGAATACTTTTTGGTATCGACGAGAAAGGAAACCCGATGGTTGCTGACGGTGGACTGGGACCAGTTTATCTGGAAAATACCTACGCTGCTACATATAAAGCGATGATGGAGAATGGTTATGAATTTTTTCAGTTTAATTATTTACCTGGTGATGAAATTGTGCCGGCAGAATATACTAGAAAATTCGAGATATTTACGGGAGCGCAATTTATTGAACATGAGGATCATAATTATACATTATCTATTTGGGCTGATAGTGGTCCTTGCTCTGGACGAAACAAGGATGGTTCTCATTGGTCAATGGAAAATGCCGGGGTTTTTCACTTCAGGCCTAACTATCAAAGGCCGGGATATTATATCCGTGGTGACAGGGGCCAGGTTTATTTCTCACATCCTGAGTTTGGCGTGAGACGCCTGTTTAGGGCGAAAAAATAGAATTCAAGCCTCAACTAGCAGCCCTTTTTACTTTACAAAAAAACCAAAAACTTTATTATGCAAATGTAATCCCCAAAACCAAATGACTCCGATTTCAGAAAGCGTCGATCTCTCAAAAATGACAGACGACGAAATTTTGTCGTTTTTGTGCGCGAATAAAATTGATCTCAAACTAGATGAAGCGAAAAAAGTTCAGGAAATTTTGGGCCGCGCACCATCTCTCACAGAACTGATAATTTGGGGAATTCAGGGGAGTGAACATTGTTCATATCGCTCCAGTAGACGGTTTTTGAAAACTCTTCCGGTCACTGCTCCAAACGTGATGCTGGGTGTGGGTGAAGATTCGGGAATTGCAGAATTTGCAACCGACGCAAAAGGAAAAAAATGGGGAATAATTATGGCGCACGAATCGCACAATCATCCGTCGCAAGTTGTGCCTTTTGAAGGTTCGGGAACGGGTGTGGGCGGAATCGTTCGCGATGTGCTTTGTATGGGTGGGCGAGTGATTGCAACTGCAGATCCACTCCGATTTGGCGCAGCTGATAGAACTCTTTCTCGGCTCATCGCATCCGACGTTTTTGCCGGAATTGCAGGTTACGGAAACCCGCTCGGCGTTCCAAATATTGCAGGTGATGTCTACTTTGACGAGTCTTTCAACGACAACTGTTTAGTGAATGTGCTTTGCCTTGGTGAAATTTGTGAAGATGAAATTATTCACTCGCGCGTGCCTGCAAACGCAGAAGGTTACGACATAATTATAATTGGAAAACCGACAGATAATTCAGGAATGGGTGGAGCGGCCTTTGCTTCACTTCAACTCGACGAAAAAGACAAAGAAGCAAACAAAGGCGCAGTTCAAGAACCGAATCCTTTCCTTGAACGCCACATTTTAGAAAGTACTTATAATCTATTCAGAAAATTGAAAGCCGGTGGAAATATGGACAAAGTTGCCTTCAAAGACATGGGAGCTGGAGGAAATGTTTGTGCGACTGTTGAATTGGTTGAAGCAGGTGGATTCGGGGCGGAAGTCGATCTCGCAAAAGTTCACACTGCGATAGATGGTCTTCATCCTTCTGTTGTTGCATGCGCGGAAACTCAAGAAAGATTATGTTGGACTTGCGATCCATCGCTCACTCAAATGATTCTCGATCATTATAATAAAGAATGGGACTTACCGGGTGTTTCAGTCGGCGCGCGTGCTTCACTAGTAGGAAAAGTGAAAAAAGGAAATTACGTTTTGAAATTTGGCGATCAAGTTTTAGTTGATGCAAATCCTTCTGATGTCACGCGAGGACTTCAATATGAACGTGCATTTACAGATCCACAGCGAACATTTGCTGAGCCAGAATTCGCCCAGCCAGACCTTCTCGAAACTCTCAAAAAAATGCTTGCATCTGCAAATATATCAAGCAGACTTCCTATTTTTGAAGGTTACGACAAAGTGGTTCAAGGCCTCGCAATTATTGAAACAGGAATGGCTGATGCGGGAGTAATTGCTCCTTTTAAAAATCACGAAGAAATTCCTGAACTTCACAATATTGGCGCTGCACTTTCAGTTGACGCAAACCCTCGTTACGGAAAAATTTCTCCTTATTGGTGTGGCGCGAATGCAGTTGTGGAAAGCATGCGAAACGTTGCGGCAGTGGGAGCGACTCCTTGGACAGCGACCGACTGTTTGAATTATGGCAACCCTGAAAAACCTGAACAAATGTGGGAATTGGTGGAAGGAATTCGTGGAATAAAAGATGCGCTTGAAGGAGTTGGTCACCTCGATTTCGAAGGCCCGCTCGCAATAATTTCCGGAAACGTTTCACTTTATAATGAATCAAAAAATGGCAGTGTGGCGCCTTCGCCCGTGATCGGAATGCTCGGTAGACTTGAAGACGCGCGAAAAGCCATAACTCTAGAATTTAAATTGCCTGGCTCGAAAATCTATCTGGTCGGCGAAAGAAAAGACGAGCTCGGCGGAAGTGAATATTACCGTCTACTCGGTCACCTCGGAGCAAATGTCCCAAAGCCGGATTTCAAAGAAGTCCGACGCGAACTCAGTTTCATCACTCGCGGAATCAACGCCGGTCTAATTCTTTCTGCTCACGATATTTCAGATGGCGGCCTCGCAGTTTGCCTCGCAGAAATGTGTTTTGGCGGTCGTGGAAAAGGAAAAATCGGAGCAAAAGTTGATCTCAGCTCGCTCGGCAATCTACCAACATGGAAAAAACTCTTCAGCGAAACAGGAGGATTCCTAATCGAGGCTAGCGACGAAGTCGAGCTTCGCAAACTCGCAGGAGATTTGCCACTTTACGAACTCGGTCTCACAACAGAAGAAGATACATTTGAAATCAAAGATGGCGGCTCATTAATAAAAACAGGAATGAACGAACTTCGCGACTTATGGCTAAACGGTTTACGTAATATAATGAACTCATGAAAAAATTCTCAAAACTAGCGCTCTTATCGATAATGATTCTCAGTTCCTGCACGGGCAAACCTGTTAATTCACTTTCCTGGAACGGCATAACTTTCACAGAAAATGAAGTGTGGACTTTGCAATCAGCCGAAGCAAATAAACTCACGCTCGCAGGTGGAGTTGGCGGAATCACAATTGAAATAATAGACAACGCAGATTCTTACATCGACTTCGAAAAAATCAGCATAGCAGATCAAAATTACAAATTGATTTCAAAAACAGAACCAGTAACTCTCACAACAAACTGGCAATCAAATGATCTTCTAATAACAGGTACAAAAGTGAATTTTGAAATGGTCAGCGCATTACTTTCAACTTTCAAAAATTCCACAATGACTTGGGAGGGCTATGAATTCAAACGCCCAAAAACTCTTGATTGGCACAGCGAAGGCGCTACCTTAACTTTCCTAAAAGACGACGGCGACAATCTCGAAACAGAAGTGCCAGTGCCAATGAAATTAGATCCACAAATTACAGTTTCAATTACAAATGATACGGAAAAACTGAATGCAAATTTGCAAATTACGCCAAAATACTACAAAGAAATCGATTTCAGTGGATCAATTTACGAAGTTCTTCGCACAGTAGAAAACGAAATTGAATACGTGACATACAAAGGCAAAATTTCAGATAGCAAATTCATCTTAATTCGCGCTCTGAAAGCCTACGACGGTCCGTCTCAAAACATTCTTAATAAAGTAATCGGTATATGAAAAAAGTTGCAGTAATCGAATTTCCAGGAACAAACTCAGAGTACGAAACTCGTCGTGCAGTTTGCGAAGCAGGCATGGACGGACAATTTTTCAGATGGAATCAAAAGCCTGCCGAACTCGACTCTTTCGACGGCTTTGTTATTGCCGGTGGCTTCGCTTATGAAGATCGCGGACGTAGCGGAGTAATCGCCTCAATGGACCCAATCATGACAGAAATTCTGGTTCAAGCTGCAAAAGGAAAACCCGTGTTAGGAATCTGTAATGGCGCACAAGTTTTAGTTGAAACCGGACTGATTCCGGGCTCGCCGGGCAATCCGCTCCTCATGTCACTCGCTCGCAATAAACGCGTCAAAAATGGTGAACTTCTCGGCACAGGTTTTTACAATGAAAATGTTTACATAAAATGCGAAGCACCGGGTCGCACAGCATTCACTCTAGATTATACTGACGCCACACCGGAACTAGTGCCAGCAGCTCACGGCGAAGGGCGCTTCACAACAAGCATCCCCGGCCTACTTGAAAAACTCCGCGAAAATTCCCAAATCGTTTTCCGCTACTGTGATGAAAATGGCAAAATCGACTCCGATTTCCCAATTAATCCAAACGGAGCAATCGACAATGCCGCTGCAATCTGTAATCCGGCCGGAAATGTGATGGCAATCATGCCTCATCCTGAGCGAGCTTTCGTGATTCCAATGCCAAAAATCTTTTCTTCGATGCGCCAATACATGGAGAATCCGACTCCTAAAAACTTCGTCCTCGACTTCTCGGACAACAAACCAACCATCGAAACTTACGCCGCGCCAGCCAACACTTTACAAATCTTCGTCTCCCTCAAAATCACCGACAACGAAGCGCAAACTCTCCAAAACGCCCTTGCTCACAAAGGCTTCAATGTAAAATTGCAGAGATTTGTGCATTACGAAGTCAGTTCAACTCTACCAAACCTCTTCGAAGAACTCTCAAAATCTGGCGAACTTTGGAACTCAAATAAAGAACTTGTCGTCACCACTACACCAACTGCAAATCACTCATTTTTGGTGCGTGACATCGAGGACAGTTCCGGCGCATCCAAAACAACAAAACTTCGCCACCATCTCAATGATACATCTCTCAAAATCTCCCAAGGTACGCTCTGGCAGATCGAAACTACCGACGACATAAACGAAATCCTCGCAACTAACATCTTCGCGAATCACCACGCTCAGATTTTGCTGAAGATTTAGCTTCCAATCCACAGTCTTTTGTGCTACAATAAATAGATCATTTTATCTGTAAACAATGCCAGACGATAAGCCAAAAGAAAATTCACCTGCAGAAAAACCTGTTTCACTCACATTGAGTAAGTTTCTTGATAAGGCTTGGTCAGAAGCGGATAGAGATCCAAAATTTTCCATGAAAGAAAAGTCGGATCTGAAAAAAATGAAAAAAGCGCTTGATGAAAAACACGATTTAGATAAAGAAACTATAACAAGAAAAACACAAAAAGAGCTTGATGAACTTATTGACGATACAAAAAGTCGAATCGTACTTAGAACCTTAGATCGAAAACTCACAAAAACAGACATTGAAGACATTTCAGAATATTTAGAGTTGATTTTAGATTCCCGCCCAATTTCTGTGCCGGGAACCAGAACAGATATTGCAGATAAGCAAGATGCTCCGGAGTCAGTAACTCGAAGAAGCTCAGCAAAAAGCGAGTTCGATAAAATCGCCAAAGAAAAGAAAATCGACGGAGTTGAAAGCGTTGCCGATTTAAGAGAACTTCCGGTTGAACTACTCATGAAACTTGAAGATGAACATGAGGGAATTCTACTTTATGCCTTCACGGATTTTGCAGATGATTCAAAAAAAATAGATCTAGCAAATTTCGAAAGTTTCTATAAAAATCCTACGCCCGGCACGAGATTTAAAGTAAATTTCAGAGGAAATCCTGATGCTGAAAAGCATCTAGGTGCTGCTGATCTTTGCCCACCTTCAATTCGAAGAATTACGATTTTGCAGGAAGGAAATGATGATCTTGCCCGCACGAGTACTAAACGACTTGGCTTAAAAGGTCAAAATAAAAGAGGTAACGGATTCTTTGATGCAGATGGTTATATTCCCGTTTACACTTCTGATGAAATTATAGTTGGCGGTATTCAAAAGGATCAAAAAGAAAAAACTGATACAGGAATCGATCTGAACTTTGAGAAAAAATATAGAGATCCAGCGGGTAAGCTTGATTACAAAAAATACCAAGCAGATCATGGCGAGGAAGAAGCGAAACTAGTTAAAACAATGGAAGCCCATGGAATTAGAGTTGCTAAAGTTTACACACCTGAAGAGCTTCAAACCTTGGAAAGTAAAATTGAAGCTACGGGTGTTCGAAAGAATATTGTTCAGGCGGCAATGGAGCTGCTTAAAAACGGTACTAAAGGCAGATTTTGTTGGGATTGGGTTGATAAGGTTTATGACCAAGCAGGTGCAAAACGTGGAACGGTTGCTTATAAACATTCAAAATATAATAATAGTAATTTCGATAAAAATAATCCTGGAAAATGTGAGAATCCACCTCAGGTAAAAACTATTCAACCGGGTGATTGGATTTTCATTTATAACAAAAACGGAATTGATAAATATGACGACCACAGCGTGCTTTTCTTGGATTGGGAGGATAAAACTAATTTGATTGCGAAAGTGGCAAATTGTACCGGTTCAGGAAAGCCAGGCACATTAAGAACAGTCGACTTTAAGAAGACTCCACTTACGATGCTTATCAAGCCTAAGGCTTAAAGTGTTTATAAAGAAATAATCGTATTCCACGCGCAAGTCTTTTTGCAAAAATTCAGGAATAATTCAGGACTTCCACCGCAAAAAAGTCTATATGTAAAGCGTGATTTTGAAAAATGGTATTGACGGTGAGTGCGCACTCACCTAAAATGCAGTCACATCAATCTATTCCTTAGCCACACTATATATGACCGATGTAAAAGAAGTCAAAGAGCCGAAAGCGAAAGCTACGGCTACACCAGTAAATGAGGAGCGAAAAAAAGCTCTCGAGCTTGCCATGGCGCAAGTTGAAAAGAATTTTGGTACCGGCTCAATTATGAGACTCGGAGAATCTAAACACATGGATATTGCAACAACTCCAACAGGCTCAATCTCACTAGATTTAGCACTTGGAGGAGGAATTCCAAAAGGAAGAATCGTTGAAATTTACGGTCCTGAAAGCTCAGGAAAAACGACACTAACTCTTCACATTATTTCTGAGATTCAAAAAGCAGGAGGTCAAGCTGCTTTCATTGATGCAGAGCACGCACTTGATCCTGCATATGCAAAAAGAATCGGTGTAGATATCGACAATCTACTTCTGTCTCAACCAGATACAGGTGAACAAGCTCTCGAGATTACAGAAACACTTATCCGTTCAAACGCGGTAGACATAATCGTCATCGACTCTGTTGCGGCGCTTGTTCCTAGAGCTGAAATTGAAGGCGACATGGGTGACCCTCAAATGGGATTGCAGGCTCGTCTTATGAGTCAGGCACTTAGAAAGCTAACAGCCGCGATCAGTAAATCTCACTGTACAGTAATTTTCTTAAACCAATTACGTATGAAGATTGGAGTTATGTTTGGCAATCCTGAAACAACAACAGGAGGACAAGCTCTTAAATTCTACGCATCAGTTAGAATGGAAATTAGAAGAATCGGTGGAATTGAAGACAGCACTGCTGAAGAAAAAACTTCAGTAGGAAATCGAGTTCGTGTGAAAGTCGTGAAAAACAAAGTTGCGCCTCCTTTCAAAACAGCAGAATTCGATATTCTCTTCAACGAAGGTATATCAAAAGAAGGTGACATTCTCGATCTCGCTGCAAAATATGAATTCGTCAGAAAATCCGGCGCATTCTATAGCTACGGTGAAGTCAAAATGGGTCAGGGTCGTGAGAACAGCAAAGCCTTCCTAAAAGAAAACAAGAAAATCACCGCTGAATTAGACAAAATGATCAGAGAAAAAGTCGTTTCATTGCAATAACACGCTTTAGCCACGCACTTTTGTGCGCCAATCTAAAAACATGGAAGATCCCAAATATAGAAGTCTCATGGATTATGCTTTCCGCGCGCTGGCACGCCGTATGCATACATCCATGGAGCTTCGGGAGAAATTACGAAAACGGCCTCATCACTCAAAGGAGCAGGAAGACCTAATTTTAACCCGCTTAGGTGAGTTGAAATTAATTGATGATGAGGCATTTCTTAAAAGACACATTGAAAACGCACAGCATTCTCGCCATGAAGGCTATCTAAAAACCGCCTTCAAACTAAAGTTGAAAGGAATTCCAATGGATGAAACAAAAAGGCATTGGAAAGAAACAGGAGTAGATGAAACAGAAATCGCCCGAGCCGCACTTGCAAAAATCCAGAAAAAACTCGAAAAAATTCCCGCCCAAAAACGCTACTCTCGCCAAGCCGGTTACCTGGCCTCGCGCGGATTCTCATCAGATACAATCTACAAAATCTTAAGTCACTTCGAAGATAGATAGTGTTTTGTCATCGTATGAGGGAACTTCTTCAAATGCAGAAATTACAGATCTAACGATGTGTGTTTCAGGATTTGTATGTTTTCGAATTTTTGCAATAAAATCTTCAATACCTGAATTGCCCTAACCAAAAAGTCCATCTGTAAACATAATTGCAAAATCACCCTTTTTTACTTTCATCGAGAAAGAATGAATTCTGTTTCGTTCAAGTTTGCCATCCACAGCAATTTGAGCCGGTTTTTTTTCTTTTTTTCCATAACTCGCAACAATTTCATTATTTCTGAAAACCAAATATCCACCTGTTCCATATATTAAAATATCCAAATCCTCATCTTCGAGCCGCATATAACTTAGTGTGGTCGCACCGTAAAACCCCATATCTGCATTGTTTATATATTTCTCCTTATGAAGATTTAATCGAATTGACTCAGCTAATTCAGTCATAAATTTTTCTCTGAAAAATCTACAAGCCAAATCTAAATTATCATTCTCTAGAATCTCAAATATTGCATCTTTATCAAGTGGCTTGCCATCCATAGCCAGCAAGCCTTTCATTGTTCTGTGCGTAATCAGATTTGCCACGCTTTGAGCTGCGACAGTACTACTAACTCCATCAGCAATTACAACTTTTCTATTGCCATTTTCATGGGCACAAAATAGTCCATAATCCTGACAATCTGAAATATTTTTTCCTCTTTTGCTTTGTCGAAAAATTGCCAATGCTCTGTCATTATCGCCAAGACACTCGCCCCCTGGTATCGCTTTCGCCACAGAAATTATCCTACCATGCTCATCAAGCAAGGCATTTGGATAATACTTATTTAACGGACTTACTAATTGAGCCTCGATTTCCATACCTGAATTATAACTGAATCTTTTCTTTTGTAAATAATCTTGCCAACTGCAACTTATTTATATAAAATCACTTCATAAAACAGCATTATATTAAAATGCTGATATTCTTAAACACCGTTTTATGTTTGATCATTTTTATTCCGCTGTAAAACAGCTTTGCGACGAAAAGAAACTACCCGAGGAAATTGTTTTAGATATTGTGAAAGCCGCCCTTCGAACAGCATACAGAAAAGATTACGGAAATAATGAGCAAAATCTTGATGTAATTATTGAGCCAAAAACAGAAGCAGTTTCGATTTTTCTTGTGAGAAAAGTTGTCGATGTAATTGAAGATGAAGATGGAGAAATAACTTTGGAAGACGCAAAAAAACTTAGCAAAGACATAAAACTAGGAGAAGAAGTTCGAATGGATGTGACACCTCTTTCATACGGAAGAATCGCTGCTCAATCTGCGAAACAAGTAATTATTCAGAGAATTCAAGAGGCTGAACGTGACACAATGTATGAAATGTTCAAAGATCGTGAAAATGAACTTGTGAATGCTTTGGTTCACAGAGTTGAAAACAATACTGTCTATGTTGAGTTGGGTGGAGTTACAGCAATCCTTCCTGCAAATGAGCAAATTCCAACAGAAAGATATTACGGTGGACAGAGAATTAAACTTTATTTGGACCGAGTTATTAAAACTACAAAAGGACCACAACTTTTGATTTCAAGAACTCATCCAAAATTGGTTGGTAAATTAATGGAGCTTGAAATTCCTGAAGTAAAAGCAGGGACAGTTGAAATTAAGGGAGTCGCTCGTGAACCAGGTGTGCGTTGTAAAGTTGCAGTTTCTTCTAAAGATGAACAGGTTGATCCAATCGGAGCATGTGTCGGTCAAAATGGTGTACGTGTTCAGGCTGTGACACACGAACTTTCAGGGGAAAGAATAGACATTATTCCTTGGAGCGCGAATCCAAAAGATTTCATTGTTGAATCACTAAAGCCGGCAAAAATTTCTGGAATCGACATCAATGAAACTGAAAAACGAGCAAAAGTTTATGTTAATCAAGATCAGCGTGCTCTAGCGATCGGTAAAGGTGGGCAAAACGTTAGACTTGCCTCAATTTTAACAGCTTGGGAAATAGATATTCTTGATGCGGTAGACGCTCCAGTGACAGTTGTGAAGGCAACTCCTCAACAAAAAGCGGCAGCTGCAGCAGAATCAAAACCAGAAGTAATAATGGTTACAGGTCTTGGCCTTTCAGAAGAAATTGTTGCAAAACTTGCAGCAGTTAACCTTGAACAACTTGAACAGCTTAAAGGCTTGAGTGTGAAAGATTTCATGTCTGTTGAAGGAATTACAGGTGAAGAGGCAAAAGAAATTGTGGATGCGGTAAAGAAGGCAAAATAACATTTTAATTGCCACTCAAATTTGCTAAATTATGAACATGCACAAGAAACACAGCTCAATTATTCTCTACGTTGTCATTGCACTTTTATTTGCTGCGGGAGCGGTGAATTATTACGGAACAGATAATCTTAAAGGTGATTTTCAAAAAGTATTCAAAACTTCAAGCACGACTTTTCAGATTAGCGAAGAAGCACTTTCAGACGATCGCAATGGTCCGGACGGCTCGGTTCTATTGGCACGATTTATTATTAAATCTGATGAAGATGTACAAATAAACAATCTTCAAATGGATTTGGCTAACAATGCTGAAGTAGCAAATAGAGTTTCCGCCTTATATTTGAAATTTTCTTCAGACAAATACCAGCCAAAAGACCTTGCAGCCTATTCGAAAATCAAATGGAGCGAGAATCCACAAAAGTTCAACGGCTTAAATATCCAAGTTCCTGCTAACAGCGAAGATATTCGTGTTGAGGTCTATGCTAAGCCAATAATTGACGGTGATATAGAAGATTTAAAAGCTATTTTTGTTAGCTTCGGATACTTAAGCGGAGATTCAAATGTCTTGAAGATTGCAAACGTCGATTTTACATCTGAAAACTAGTAGTAATTCCGGTCAGAATCTGGTATAATAATTAGATAATTTTTATCTATGCCGGACAAAGACTTTCTAACAACGCCAGTTAAGACCGATGCCCACCTGCAAATGGCGGCTGCTACCGGTGCTTCACCGATGACCTCGATCAATCGTGATTTTGAGGAACGAGCTACTCAGGAAAAGGCCCAAAAAATGGGTATGAGTTATATCGATATCGAAAAAGTTCGAATTAATCCGGATTACCTAAAAGTTCTACCTGTTGAAGATGCAAGAAAGGGAATGATTATTCCGTTCTTTAAAGTTGGTAAAAAAGTCCGACTAGCGATTGTCCACCCAACCAGTCCTGAAACTCAGGAAATTATTCGAAAATTGAAACTCGACGGATACGCCGTGAATGTGAATCTTGCATCTCAAATTGGAATGGAGGCCTCGCTTTTAGCATATGACTCTCAGCAAGTTGTTACTCCAATTACAACTGAAAATATTATTGAAGATTCTGAAATTGAAAGTTACCAGAAGGAAATCGAGAGCATGGGTCAGTTAAAAGAAAAAATTACAACAGTTACCGCTGAGGAAGCTTTGAATTTCATTAACGTTGGTGCAACAAAAACACATGCCTCAGATATTCACTATCAACCTGAAGAAAAACGCGTGATTGTACGTTTTCGTATCGACGGTGTGCTTCAACTCGTGCTCGAACTTGATCTAAATACTTACGGCTACATTTCAAATCAGCTTAAATATAAATCAGGAATGCGTTTGAACGTCACAAATATTCCTCAAGACGGACGATATTTCTTCAAAGTAAATCAACGTAAGATTGATGTTCGTGTTTCTTCCATTCCGACTGAATACGGAGAAAGCTTCGTTTGTCGTCTACTTGATTCAGACAAGAAAAATCTTGAATTCACACAGATGGGTTTTGAGGGTCGCAATCTTGCGATTCTTAATGCATCGCTTGAAATTCCAAACGGAATGATTCTTGTTACAGGGCCAACTGGTTCTGGTAAAACAACAACTCTTTACGCGCTACTAAATAAATTCAATTCGCCGGAAAACAAAATTATTACACTTGAAGATCCTATTGAATATCACCTCACAAATATTACTCAAAGCCAGATAAATGAAAAACGCGGCTATAATTTCGGCGCCGGCCTTCGAGCAATTCTCCGTCAAGATCCCGACATCGTGATGATCGGAGAAATTCGTGATTTTGAAACGGCTGAAACGGCCTCTCAGGCCTCTTTGACCGGTCACATCATGCTTTCCACTTTGCATACAAATAGCGCCATTGAAACGGTTCCACGTTTGCTAAACATGGGCTTGAAACCTTTCATGATTGCACCTTCGCTAAACACAGTAATTGCCCAGCGACTTGTGAGAAAAGTTTGTTCTTTCTGCGTTCAACAAAACCCGCTCAAAGATACTGAAAGAAAAATTCTTGAAGTTGCGATTGAAGAAATTCAGAAAGTTTCACCAGATTTAAAACTCAGCTTACCAGTAACTTTGCCGCATGCTCCGGGTTGTGAAAAATGTAGCAACACGGGTTACCTTGGGCAAATGTCGCTTTCAGAAATGTTTGTGAACGATGATAATTTGAAAGAAAAAATTCTTGCCGGCGTATCAACCGGAGAACTCTTCCATTATCTTCGTACAACCGGCATGCTCACAATGGGTGAAGACGGTGTCGTAAAAGTTTTACGTGGTCTCACAACCCTAGATGAAGTCGAGCGAGTAACAGACATTTCAGCCGCAGTCACAAAGGCAAAAATCCTCACTGATAATGGAAAAAATCTAGACCCTCATGAAGAATCCAAAATAGAAATCACGCCTGAACCAGAAGTGCTCGCTAGTCCTGAAATTTCCAAAATAGACACAGCCGCATAAACTTCATTCACATTAAAACTCTCACACAACTCAGAAATGCTTTGAGGGCGTTCTTTTAAGCTTTGATAAATCTTCCGCTCGATCCCACTTAATCTAACTTTCTCATCAACTTTTTTCATTCCCAAGTTATCCCAAATCTCGTCCATACTGCAAACCAGACAATCGAGTTCATTCCCCATTTTATTAGTGCCACGACTTTGCTCATCAGTGATTCTTCCCGGCAAGATCATTAAATTTTTGCCCTGCTCAATCGCATGCCGAGCGGTGTTCAGTGCGCCAGATTTAAATGCCGCTTCCACAACCAAAACCGCCTCTGATAAAGCAGAAATAATTCGATTCCTCTTCAAGTATTCATGTTTTAAAGTTTCCCCATGGAAACCTTTTTCCGAAATCAAAAGTCCACCTTTCTTCACAATCTCCATCGCCAAACCGTAATGTGAACTTGGCATCAAATGCTCCAAATCTTGCGCAATAACAGCGATAGTTCCGCCGACCATGTCGAGTGCTCCGCGATGCGCCGCTGCGTCTATTCCGAATGCCAGGCCACTCACCACGCAAATTCCACGCTCACTCATCTCTTTTGCAATCGTAAATGCACTTGCAGTCCCATGTGCGCTTGCCATTCGCGTTCCCACAATCGCGACCAACTTCCTCTTAAGTACCTCTAAATTTCCACAATAAAAAATCTCTGCCGGCGGGTCATAAATTTGCCGCAAGGTCATAGGATATTTAGCGTCTTCTATTTTGAGTGATTTGATTTCCATGTACTCAAAATAAACCCAAAAGCTGACAAAGTCCTGAATTATTCCTGCAATCCGCTCATTTTGTCCAAATAATCTACAACAAGCTGAGGATCATCAAAAATTTTATACATTCCACGAGGATTCCTCACATGAAATTTTGTGGAATAAGTGTCATCTAAAAATTCATCACGGCTGCCACTTATATCCGAATAAATCACCGTTTCCCAATCGCCAATATTCACAGCAAAAACATCACCTCCTCTTTCTGAAATATCGTAATTTTCACTTAAATCATTGAATAATTTATAATTTTGAATCTTCAAACTCGGCATAAGACTTGGAGCATTCTCCCAAAATCCAAATGCTCTATCAGAGTAAAAATCTCTGTCTAAATCATGTATATCTATATTTTGATCCAGTAAATCCAGCGCATAATCACAGGCATCATCTGCCTCTTTATTAGGTTCAAAAACTTCACTAAATGCAGATGGTCCAATGCTCACCATAACTCCATTTTCAAGCATATTTCCATCAGCGTCATAAACAAGGCCAGGGCTAGAAATTGTCACAGGAAAATTTCCTGATTCGGAATAGCACCTGGTGGAAGAAAACGGACTTGAAATACAATTGTATTCCCCAGAATCTTCAACACATTCACGAATTTCATTCACAACATCCACACTTGCCTTTGGCGCCTCAGCCGCCAAATCTATCTCAATCAATCCTTTTAACTTCAATTTCACATCTTCTCGCTCTTGCACAATTTCTTCGCTTCCATCTTCAAAACACTTCTCAGGATCCTTCCGATCCGGGCAACTCTCAGCAAGCAAAGTAATCGCAGCTATAGCCGCGCCTCCACCCAATGTATTTCTTAAGTATTTATGCATAAGAAAATATTAAAACATTCTCGCCGGCAAATATCAAGAAATATCAACTATTCCTGCAAAAACTGCAAAGCCTCGTCGGCAGTCAGGAAGGAATGAAAATAATCATTTTCTCCAGCTTTAACTTTCACAGATGGTTCGCTCCAATCATTATCAACAGTTGCTTCTCGAGCAAAATCAACCATATATATGACTTCAATTTCAACTCCATCAATAATCATTGTCTGTGTTGTGCCGCCTTCATCTTTTACTTCCAAACCCGACTCAGTTGCTAAATTGAAAAATTCATCACTTAGATCAAATAAGTCATATTCCATTTCAATCCACTCTAAATCTTCAGAATCAAAGTCCAACTTATCAGATTCTCTATATTGTGTAATGGCATCGTTACACATTGCATTAAGCATCTTTTTCGTCTCATACGGCTTAAATGAATCATAAAAATAGCTTTCTACATCAGCAAAGCTTTCACCACGCGATTTAATAAACATTGGTGATTTAACTTGTGAATTGAATATTACACTACGATAACCCGGCACAATTGTAAACGGTGTATTGGAGTCATATTGATCCACTGCATAACATTTTTGATAACCGGTATTAAAACCGGTTATACACTGCAATTCGCCGCTTGATTCAATGCAATCACGAATAGCCGAACTATAGTCGAAATCAACTGGTATATTTCCATCTTCAGCAATTGGCACATCAACAGTAAATTCCGCCACATCTTCCTCACCATTTTCAGTCATCTCTTCAATAATACTCCTCAGCTCATCACTAAAATCTTCTCTTTTTTGAACAATTGGCGCTGGCATTTTTTTCTCTACAATCTTTTCGTCATCACAGTCAGATAAGCCCAAAATCACGGCTCCAAGTGCAAGTCCGGCAACCGCATGTTTTTTGTTAAGTTCCATTATTTAGTAACAAATTTCCATCCAACTTTCATCCAGAAAAACGGGCTAGAAAGAATAAGAGCTAGTGCATCCTTAAACTGTTTGCTTTTAATATCTACTCCAGCGCCAGTTTTCTTTTCAAAAATTGCAGGCAATTGAGCTTCCAATTCTGCTTTAACCAATGCCTTAATTTCAGTAGAAAGTGGGGCATGACGATTTTGATTTAGATAAACAAAATTGCTTCCTTCTACTGTTTCACCTGCGCCTTTTATTATAATTTTAACTCCTGTCTCATTGCCTTTGTCAGGTTGAACGCTAAATGATAACTCATCGATCGCCGAACGTACACTTTGTGTAACAACAGTATGTCCAAGCCCATGGATTGGCTGACCTTTCAAATCTACCGCCTTTGGACCGCCCATCATCAAGTGATGTGCTAATTCGTGAGCTAAAAGATCTAATGCGTCGCTCAATTCCAATAATTGATCTGTTCCAACTTGTGACATCGGAATCATCGCTTTTGCCTGTTCTTTCCCAGTTGCAGGACGGTAAAGCGCAGCAGCACCACGCAAAACCGCATCTTTCATGGAAAGTGGAACTACTTTAACACCTTCAATTCCCAATTTTGCGACTACTTCATCCAACATTCTGTAATATAGAATCGCCTCCTTCGGATCTTCAACCGCATCACAAAGTGCCTGCAATCTTTCAACTTCTTCTTTGAGTACAACTTCCGCCTGTATATTTCTCGCCACTTCAATTGTTCTTTGAAGTTGAGTCATAAATGCTCCATCTCCCAACAAACTTTCCGCTTCTTTCCCTACTGAATGTCGAATATTTGCCACCATTGATTTAACCTGTTCAGTGATTTCAGCTGAAGTACATTCAGGTTGAGCCGTGTTGATGTCGAAGTAGAAATGATTATCACGACTTGACGGTGTTGATGTCATTTGAACATTACTTATAGCTTTACCTGCTAAAGCTCTCAAAGCTTCCAACTTACTTGGGTTGTCAGCAACGCGTTCTTGAGATTCACTTAAAATCTGATCAGCTAGCATAGTCCAAAATAAACGAGTTTGTTGCGTTTCTCTATCTCTTCTGGCTAATCTTTCTGGAGGATAGAACTGATCACGATCACGAATTAACCCACCCCATAAAGTACTTCGTGGAATATTACCAAAACGTCTATAGTCGTCAGAATGTGCTGCCTGCCCATATGTATAAGCCCTCATCAATGCCTTCATAAACTCAGGATCAGGTTTAATTTGATCGGCTTGAGGTATTTCATCAGGTGTATCGAGCTTATTTAGAGTGTCAGACATTGTATAAAGTTTAAATTTAAGTGATGATTATACATATTTATTTTACTTTGTCAAATTACGTTCAATTGCAGCTAATTATCCTTCGTCATCAAATAAACAATCAAACTTATTCCTGGCACTGCTATTAAAAGGCCCCTAAATATTTGCCTATTTCTTTCAACACTTTTCTCCATTCTTAATTTACTCGTTCTTTCTTCTCTCAATTCCTCATAGCTTTTTCTTCTGATATTTTTTACATCCCTATATTTTCGAATAATTATATTTTTCTCAAGAAACTCGCTTATGTCTGCATATCCACTTTGAGGCATGGCAAATGCTTCAAATGCTTTTGTCTCATCCGAGTGTAAAATTATCTTGCCATCTTTGTCTGTACACTCCATGTTTGAATTCAGTGCGGAACATTGCTCAAGATACTCGAGAGGCTTCAAGCAATGAGCCTTGAATCCATTTACTTTTTTACTAATTCCATAGCTATTCACTAACTTGCCATCGTCATCTGCTCTTTCCAATTTATCTATCCATATTCTTCCCATAAATTTATCAGAAGCCATATAAAAATCGAAATCAATTCCTTCAAAATTCACTCTATATTTTTCTACTACGAAGTCTCCAAATAATTCTGCATATCTTTTCTCACTTGAAAGACAGGGCTTTGTAAAATCAGGAACAAAAGAATCAGGTGTATTTTCGGGCTTGAGCGCATTTGAGAAATAATCATATTCTTCTTTTGAGCACAGCACCGCAGTATTATGTTCATAATTAACCAAGTGTTTTAAAGATTCAGGAAGAGTATCCGGCTCCACTTCATTATCATAAGTATCTATTTCTGGGTCACTTTCGATTACAATTCCTTCTTCTGTAAATTTAGCACCTTCCTCCAATAGCCTCTCCAATTTTAAGTTGAGTTCGTGAAATGGAATTGTCTCAGTTGTATATGAGTACTTCCCCTTCCCATATATCATGTGACCTTCTCCATTATCTTCTCTTTTAGGACAAACTCTCCACTTCATCGTTGATTTTGATCTGTAAGCTAGCCTTGGATATAAAATGCCATCCTTCAAAACATAAAATAAGCACTCAGGATAAAGATGTTGGTTATTTTTATCTATTGTCAGGGCGTTCAACAAAAACTTCATTCCATTCTTATCGATGCTTTCAACAGTATCCATTCCATATTTATCTATTGCAGCTACGGTTGCCGCAGGTAGATATATTTCTTGAGCTAATTCGCTGCCCGGCAGTTTCATCATTCTTTTTTCGCCACCGACATGCTTTTCTTCATCAATAGACATTTTGACCCCAAGTTTAATTTTAAGATCACATTCTAACAACTTATCCTAATTTGTCTATTGGTCTTGTCGCCGCTAGCATCGTACTTCAAATCCGAGTCAATTTCCTTATTGCAACAATGTTACAATAACAACCTGATGGGATTTTAAACAACTAAAAATTCCCAACCTGTAAAATGAGACGTTGTTGCAATAAGAGAATCATACCCAATTCGCCACTCAAAAGATCAAGCTCAGCAAAAAATCTGCCCGCGCAACCCGCCTAAACCTTCACAACCCGCCCAATTCTCTGCACCTTAAACTCACTCAAAGCCGCTACAATTGCAGACTCATCTGCAGGATCCACAACCAAAACCATTCCTGTTCCCATATTCCAAGTCGCCCTCGCGTCCGCTTCAGGAACGTCACCCATCTCAATCAATTTCGACATCATTTCAAGAGGCTCCCAAAGATTATCGAAATCCGCACGTAAATCCCCGCGAACAACTCTCTCAACATTCGCCTCCAATCCGCCACCTGTAACATGAGCCAAAGCGTGAATGTCAATCTTTCGCGCCTCCTTATATCCACCCAAAATTCCCAATAGCGAACGGTGATAAATCAAACAAGGAGTCAAAACAACCTCACCCCAAGTTCTTCCATCGCCGTATGAAGCATTCACCCAATCTGCCCCAAACTTATCTGCTAAAATTTTTCGCACTAAACTGAATCCGTTCGAACGGAAACCAACAGAACGCAATCCCAAAATCGAATCGCCTTCACGCACCTTAGAACCATCAATAAATTTAGACTTTTCCACAATTCCAACAGCAGTCGCATTCCAAATCGTCCCGCGTACCTGACCTGGAATTTCCGCAATTTCTCCACCTGGCACCACAATTCTCTGCGCAAGGCAGGCAGCCTTCAAACCCTCCATCATCGGACCAATAATTTTGTCGTCAACTTTGTCTATATCAATTGTATTTGTAATCGAAATAACCTCAGCCCCAAGGCAAATCGCATCATCTGCGACCATGGCAACCAAATCATAACCAACAGTGTCGAATTTATTCATAGCCTGAGCAACCATCATCTTCGACCCAACACCATCATCATTTTGCACCAAATAAAAATCGCCCATATCCAAGGCACCGCTGTAGCCGCCATCCAAAGCTGCAGAACTTCCAATCATCCCGGCGCGACCAGGAAAAGTTGCCTTGGCCGCAGCATATGCAAGCGCAGAACACTCATCACCCTTTTCAATATCCACTCCTGAATCCGAATAAGTTGTCATTCTTTAACAGGGTTAACAAGCATTTTCGCCAACATAGCATCTTTTATATTAAAGAAATCACAAATCGCATGCTTTGTTCCAAAAGCAACTCGGTCGCCAGAGCAAAGCGGACAAGTATACTCGTATTTATCACCCTTTTTCTTGGGATTCAAAACGACTTTGTCGCAATCTCTGCAGTAAAATAGAATTTCGTCAGCCATTATAAATCTGTTCTTATTTTCATATTATCTGTAACATTTTTTTCGATCGCATCCAGTTTGGAGAATGGAGAATCAGCTCTCCGCTGCCATAAATTTTGCCTCGCCTGTGAGCTCATTGCTCTATATTTATCCCGAGCATCCATCTCTTCACTGCTTGTCCTTAATGGATTCGCAACAGGTTCAACGGGCATCTGAACCGGAGTTGAATAAAAGTTCTCTTTAACTTCTACCACATTTCTTGATTTTCCCTTAGCGAAATATGCGCCACCAATAGTTAAAGCAATACCAGCAAAGGCAATCATCATACCAAATCTAGTTCCTTTATGAGTAACTGCGCCTCCAAAATCAGTACTAAAAAATATAGAATTTGAAATAACTAGCATCAACAAAGCTTCAAATCCACAAAAATTTGCCAGCTTACTTAACTCTGAGTTTTTAAAGAATGAACTACCAAGAAAAGGCATGAACATGTGAAAAAAGGTGAGTCCGCCAAAAGCCATAGTCAAAATTCCAAGTAGAAAAAGCGGCCCAGAAACTCCCATAATTGTCTCGATAACATAACCTTTCATGCTATCATACCAAGGCAAAAGAGGACTGAGCATAATAAGCCCGCTGCCGATAAAAATTGCTTTCTCAGCGCCGGGAAGTCTCAGATAACCTTGTTTGATTCGTTGAGTTAGTGACATGTTTAAAATCTATCAAAGCCCGCCGAATATGGCAACAAAAAGCATTGGAATCGACATTCGTGAAACAGCCGGCAATCCAACAGGCAAGGGCCGCTATACTGAAGAAATTACTCGAGCGATGATAAAAGCTGCACCTGATGTAAAATTCTACTTATTCAACTCTGAGCCAAACGAAAAATTTCCCGCTGAAATGCAAGTCAGCCTTCCAGCCCACGGACTAATGTGGCACTTTGCACTTCGCCGACACCTCCTCAAAAATCCCGTCGATTTCTATTTTTCCTCCACCAGTTTTATTTATCCCGCAATCGCGCCTGCATCTCAAAAGCTCGGCATTGTTGTGCATGATCTCGTTGCCTTTTTGCACCCAAAAAATCACCATTGGTTTCCCGTGCTTGTTGAAAAACTAACTCTAGGACTCGCAATAAAAAAAGCCTATTTCATAACAACAATTTCTCAAAGCACATTGAAAGACCTCATCGCAATCAAACCTGCCGCTGCCGAAAAAAAAGTAGTTTTCGCTCCTCCCGCAGTTAGTGAAAATTTCACACATACGGAAAATAAAACACTAGAGCTTCCAGAAAAATTCATTCTCACTGTCGGCACACTTGAACCGCGAAAAAATATTCCATCACTCATGAAAGCCTTTGAAAACATTGCAGAAAAACATCCAGATTTACAACTTTGCATTGCCGGAGGAATCGGCTGGAAAACTTCCGGAATAAAAAATGCAGTTCCAGAAAAACTCACTCCTCGCATTCACTTTCTCGGTTACATTGAATATTCAAAACTAGCCGAACTTTATTCTCGCGCCACAATTTTTGCTTATCCTTCTATATATGAAGGCTTCGGAATTCCGCCACTTGAAGCTATGGCTTGCGGCACACCAGTTCTCACATCCAATATATCCTCCCTTCCTGAGGTGGTTGCCGAAGCAGCTTATTTAGTAAACCCTCTAAACATTTCTGAAATTGAAGCCGGCATAGAAGAACTCCTCAAAAACCCAGAACAATACCGCACAAAAGGCCTCGCTCGCGCAAAACTTTTCAGTTGGGAAAGATCGGCTAATGAGATTTTAAATGCAATCTAACACAACAAAAGCCCTCCAAACAGGGCCTTTGTTTATTCATCTTTATATTTACTTGAAAGTACTTAGAGATCCGCCTGTTATTAGGCCATCAATAAAAGTGCTATCAGTCATTAGCAGTTTTGGTGTGTTAGACCATGCCCATTCCGAAAGTGAGTTATAAGTTTTATCAACAGTTTCCACTGATATTTCATTCGTATTAAGCACACCATCGTCTATAACTTCAGCAAGAATCACATACTCTTGTGGGCTTGAGACTTGAAGGGAATATGATGAGCCAAGAACTGGGTCTCTTAATGAGAGCCATAATATACCATCCACTCCATCGTCAGAGAAATTTGCTTGATCTAAAATCTCTTGTGATGTATCGATTACGCCATCAACAACAGGGTATAGTTCATATGATAAATCCTCTCCAAATGCTGGACCATATAGTCCACTTTCTTTTATCACAAACGATGCTGTTCTAACTGAAATTGGTCGCCCACTATTGGATGATAGAAAAAAAGAAGCAATTGGAACTTCAGCTCCATAAATCAAAGTATTCGTCCTGCCAACATAGGTTCCTTGGCCCACAACTAATTTCTCAGTTTTCTTTGTACTAAACTTACCTTGAAGATCTTCTGTATCTGTGCCTGAGCATCCTGAAAAAACTACAACAAGTGTTAACAGGGAAGTAATTAAAATTCTTCTCATGGAATGAAATGGGATTAAATAATTTAAACAAGAATAATCTTACCCCCCCACCATAATCTAGTCAACCGGACTCAACAAGTACTCAAACTCATCCACCATACGTTTCAACGTATAATGCTTTTTCGCAAAAATTTCAGCGGCCTTTCCAACTTTCGCAAGTAGCGCGGGATTCCGTTTCAGCTTTTTAATCGCGCGATCAAATTCTTTAAAAGTTGCCGGAGCAACAAATGCTTCACGTTCATTTCTCACATCAAAACTAATGCCACATTTTTCTGAAACTAGCGTTGCCGTGCCAGCCATCATAGCCTCCGCGGCAACCATTCCAAATGGGTCAAATTCGGTCGATGGAAGTACAAATAAATCCACACTTTTGTACAAAGTCGACAACTGTCCGCGCTTCAAGTTTGGCAACACTAATAGCCTCTCATCCGGTCGAAATTTATAGTCGCCTTCACCCACGACAATCAGTTTCACATCAGGTTGAGAGTGGACAATCCTGTCCATCATGTCCACACCTTTATCACGTGTCAGCCGGCAGACAGTGCAGACAACAAATCCGCCCCTCAAAAACTTTTCCACCTCCGCCGGCAAAGCCCAACTTTTTTCAAGCGAAACTCCGCAAGAAATCGACTCCACATTTTTAGCAAATGGCAGAAATTTTTTCATTGCTCGCGAAGTCACAATAACTTTCACATATCGTGACAAAATCGAATATAAAAGTCGCCACGGATTCCGAGTCAGCCACTTTCCAATGCGCGCATGTTCCAACCAAATCACTTTTTTCTTCATCAAAATTGCCCACGGTGTCATTAATAATTTTTCACCAAAACTCAAGCAATACAAAACGTCGAACTTCTCACGACGCATTAAAATTCCAGCCCAAATAAATAGAACCGGCGACATCAAAGTAAAAAGTCCCAGCCACAACGCAGTAACCGGCGGTTTTCCAAACCAAACTCGCTTAACTTCAAAGTCGCGTCTTGCAAACTCCTCCAATAAAACCGGGCAACTTCCCATGAATTTCACACTAAATCCCTTCGTGCGCAGGCCCTCCATAAGGTTCAAAGTATGTACTTCCTCGCCACCAAATCGCGACTCATAAGGAAATCGTGTGACAAGTATCCGTGATTTCGCTAAGCTTTGCATGTGAGTATAAAAGCAAAAATTCCGGCAAATTTCCAGGTAATTGCGCTTATTGGTCGTATTAAACTAGATGAGCACAAGCCCTTTATTGAGAAACTTCAGAAGCATATCCTCAAACAAAAGCGCCAACTCCTATGGGACGAGCACCTAACACCATATCTTGGTAATAAAAATGAACATCCTCGCGCAACTCTTTTAAGGCAAGCCGATCTAGTAATCAGCCTCGGTGGAGACGGCACAATTCTTAAAATCGTGCGTGATCTTCCAAAACGAAATAATCTCTACGTACTTGGCGTGAACCTCGGCAACGTTGGCTTTAACACGGAAGTCAAAACCTCAGAAAAAACTTTCGCCTACCTAGACGATATTCTCAGCGGTGATTTCAGTGTAGATGAGCGTCTTCTTTTGCGCGTAACTCTCTACCGCGCTGGCAAAAAAATCGACACGCATCTCGCACTCAATGAAGCCGTGATTAACCAAGGAAATTTTGCCAGACTTATTTCTCTTCGCTCTGAAATTGATCAGAGAAAAATGCTCGATTTCAAGGCGGATGGCGTGATTGTCGCCACCCCAACGGGTTCAACTGGACACTCTTTGTCCGCTGGCGGTCCAATTGTCCACCCTCGTGTAGACAGCATTATTTTTACTCCGATTTGTCCTTCAGTACTCTCAGTTCGTCCAATTGTAATACCATCAAATCGTCAGCTTACAATTTATGTTGAAACAGAGCGTCGCTATCAAGACAACACAATCGGTCTCACAATCGACGGTCAAATCGTAATTCCAATTCAATATGGTGACATGATAAAAATCCGCAAATCCTCCCGCAAAATGCGCCTAATCCGCGCCTCAGCAATCGCCGGCAATTATTACAAGTTGTTACGCGAGAAATTAAGCTGGGGAGTTTAACTTAAATATATGAAAGGAGATGTAGCAAAATGGCAATTAACTCTTCAAAGAGATAAAATTTGGGATACTCCACATCATAGGAAAATCCAAAAAAGCGAAGCGAAAATTATTCTGAAATGGCTCCTTGATTTAGACTTAGCAAAATATGAAATTTTAGAAATAGGTTGCGGGAATGGCTATGTCGCGAAAATTATTATTGATGAATTTCAGCGCAATAATATTGAATTTACTTACCAATTAACAGATTTGCTTCCGGAATGTATTGATCGTGCAAAAGAAGAACTTGCCACAATTAAACATGGAAATAACATTTCATTTAGTACTCTTGATGCATATACACTTGATAAGTCTTATCTTGAAAATAGCCAGTCAATCATTATATCTACCGGTTTCGCTTCTGCCGCAAGTTACAAAGATGTAGTCCCGCTAGTGTCGAAAATTCTCAAGCCTGAGGGGATTCTAATTTGCGACTTTGTTAACCATTTTTCACCTGTAATTTTTCTTTCTAAGTTTCATCTCCTACTCAAATATTTTGCAAAATCCAAACTTGGCAAACATTATCATTTCGGAAAACTAGGAATACAGAAGTATTTCAGCGCTAACAATTTAAACATTAAAAAATCAAAGACTGTTTCAGTCGTGCGGAATCCCCTCATTTGTATGTTTAATAAAAGTGTCCCCGGGGACCCTTCACTTCGACGTGGACAACCCTTGTCACCGTCTGAATTTGGTAGCTCTTTAAGCATATGTATAAAATTTAAATACACGCCTGTGCAGCCGCCAACCTTGCAACCGGCACTCGGTAAGGTGAACAACTTACATAATTCAAGCCAATTTCCTGGCAGAACATAACCGATTTTGGTTCTCCGCCGTGCTCTCCACAGATTCCAATTTCCAAATCGTGCTTTGTGCTTCGTCCTAACTTCACCGCAATTCGCATCAACTGTCCAACACCTTCTTGATCGATAGTCTCCGTAGGGTCATTTTTATAAAGCCCTTGTTCAGTGTAGAAGGGGAGGAATGAGCCTGCATCATCTCGACTCATACCAAATGTCATCTGAGTGAGATCATTGGTCCCAAAGCTGAAGAAATCAGCCTCTTTTGCGATTTGATCAGCAGTCACACATGCGCGTGGAAGCTCAATCATCGTTCCAACTTTCCAGCTGAAATTCAGCGGAGCCATTTCTGCTGCAACTTCGAAGATCATAGTTCGAATTCTCTTTAACTCGGAAACATCTCCAACAAGTGGAACTTCGATCTCGATTATCGGCTTCACTCCATCCAATACGACAGCTTTTCCTGCTTCAAAAATCGCCCGCACTTGCATTTCATAAATTTCAGGCGAAGTAATTCCCAATCGACAACCGCGATGACCCAACATCGGATTTATCTCATGAAGCGAACTCGCAATTTTTCTCAAAGCGTCAAACTCAACTCCCATATCTTGCGCCAGCGCCTTAATTTTTGCGTCTGTATCAGGCAAGAATTCGTGCAATGGTGGATCTAATAATCGAATCGTCACAGGCAAATCATTCATAACTCTGAAGATACCTTTGAAGTCTTCTCGCTGCATTGCTTGCAACATTTTCAAAGGCGCCGCTCTATCTGTGGCATCTTTTGAAAGAATCATCTGTCTCACCAAATTAATTCTGTCAGTATCAAAAAACATGTGTTCTGTTCGGCATAATCCAATTCCTTCCGCACCAAATTTTCGTCCAACTTCAGCATCAAAAGGAGTGTCGGCATTTGTTCTAATTTTCATCTCACGAACTTCATCAGCCCATGCCATCAATGTCTCAAAATCTTCTGTTAATTCCGGCTCTTTCATCGGAGCCAAGCCTCGAATCACCTCACCTGTGCTGCCGTTTAGAGTAATCACATCACCTTCTCCAAAAACTTCTCCATGAATTCGCAAAGTTTTCGTAGCTTCATCAACATGAGCGTCTTTACAACCAGCAATACAGCATTTCCCCATTCCTCGAGCGACAACCGCCGCATGACTAGTCATTCCTCCTGTTGAAGTCAAAATCCCCTGAGCCGCGTGCATTCCATGAATGTCTTCCGGCGACGTTTCCTTTCTTACCAAAATCACTTTTTCCCCGGTTGCCGCCATGTCGTAAGCCGTATCTGCATTGAACACGATTTTTCCCGCCGCTGCTCCTGGAGATGCCGGCAAGCCCTTCGCCAAAACCTCAAGTTTTGCTTTAGAATCTATCGACGGATGTAAAAGCTGTTGTAGTTGATTTGGATCTATTCTCTTCAGTGCCTCGTGCTTTGTAATCAAACCTTCCGCAACCATATCTATCGCTACCTTAATTGCCGCTGCAGCAGTTCTTTTACCATTTCGAGTCTGAAGCATGTAAAGTTTTCCTTCTTCTATTGTAAATTCAATGTCCTGCATATCTCGATAATGTGCTTCAAGTTTCTTTTGAATCTCATCAAGCCTTTCATAAGCCGCTGGGATTTTTTCCTTTAGCATATCAATTTTCTCCGGAGTTCTAATGCCAGCAACCACATCTTCACCCTGTGCATTTAACAAAAATTCTCCAAAGAAATAATGCTCACCGGTTGAAGGATTTCTAGTGAAAGCCACACCTGTTCCGGACTGCTCACCCATATTCCCGAAAACCATCGACTGCACATTCACCGCAGTTCCCAAATTATGTGCATAACCATGCATGTTTCGGTAAGTAATCGCACGTTTGTTGTTCCATGAACTGAAAACGGCTTCAATCGCCATTCGCAATTGTTCTCGTGGTTCTTCCGGGAACTCTCTACCCGCATGTGTCTTCACAATCTCCTTATAAATTCCAACCAATTTCTTCCAGTCCGCAGCTCCCATATCAGTGTCTAATTCAACGCCTTTCTCCTTCTTCACTACCTCAAGCGCCTCCTCAAAATGATCATGTCCAACTCCCATCACCACATTCGCAAACATTGTCACAAATCGTCGGTATGAATCATAACAGAACCTGTCATTTCCGGTTTTTTCTATCATCGCCGCAACGGTGTCATCATTCAAACCAAGGTTCAAAATTGTATCCATCATTCCAGGCATTGAAAACTTCGAACCTGATCTAACCGAAACCAAAAGTGGATTCGACTTTGATCCAAAAGTTTTTTTAATTGCATGCTCTAGCTCGTCCAATTTCTCATTTAAATCGTGTTCAAAACCCGCAGGATATTCATTCTTTTCCAAAAAATAATTACAAACCTCTGTTGTAATTGTGAATCCCGGAGGAACCGGCAAGCCCAAATTCGTCATTTCAGCCAAGTTGGCACCCTTGCCACCAAGCAAATCTTTCATCTTCTGATTTCCTTCTGAGAACGAGTAGATGTATTTCATTGGATGTTTTTTACAGCAAATCGCAATTTCTGGCAACGCTTTTAATACCCACCCCTCATCTTAATCGCCTCCTCCAATCTTCGCATCGCGCTAATATAAGCAGCCGCCCTGAAACTGGTATCGAATTTTAGTGCGTTGTCATGCACAGATTGCCATGCGGCAACCATAATAGTTTTCAACTTCACCTGCACCTCTTCCGCAGTCCAATAATAGTTCATATTGTTTTGCACAAGTTCAAAATAACTCACGGTCACGCCACCTGCATTCGCCAAAATATCAGGTATAACTTTCACTCCCATTCCCTCCAAAATTTCATCCGCTTCAGGACTAACAGGCCCATTCGCAAGCTCCAAAATAATCCCCGCCTTCACATTAGCTGCATTTGCCGCAGTCACCTGACTTTCCATCGCCGACAGCACCAAAATATCACAATCCGCCACTAAAATTTGCTCGTTCGTCATCATTTCACAAGCCTCGCCACTTCCATAACATTCGCCCACACTTCCACCCTCAATTTTGCAGGTCATCGCATCCGCCGGATTCAGCCCATCTTTACAATACAAAGCGCCCTTCGAATCTGAAACACCGATAATTTTAAATCCTTTCGCGTGAAGCATACGAGCAACGTGCGATCCAGCATTCCCAAAACCCTGAATAATTACACGAGTTTCAGCAGCCGGTTTCTTCCCGTATTGCTTCAAAACCTCCTCGAGCACATAAACACCACCCTGACTCGTCGCATCTTCACGACCCTGAGAACCTCCAATCGCAATCGATTTCCCGGTCACAACTCCTGGAATATTTTTCCCGTGAATCTTTGAATATTCATCCACAATCCAAGCCATAATCTGCGGATTTGTGTAAACATCCGGCGCCGGCACATCAATATCAGGTCCGATAAAATTCGAAATCGCCATAGTGTATCTTCTTGTCATTCTCTCCAACTCTCGCAAAGAAAGCTCTTTTGGATCGACAATCACTCCTCCTTTTCCACCTCCAAGCGGAATATTCACAACCGCACATTTAATAGTCATCCAAGTCGCCAAAGCTTTCACTTCGTCCATGTCCACTTGCGGGTGATAACGGATTCCTCCTTTATAAGGCCCTCTAACGTTATTGTGCTGGACACGAAATCCTCTAAAAATTCTAATGGCGCCATTGTCCATTTTGACCGGTACGCTAACCTCCAAAATCCTGTCCGGATTACTTAAAACCGTTTCTACATTTGGGTCCAACTTCATCAACTTTGCTGCCTTCTGAATCTGCGTAAGCGTGTTTTCAAAAAGTGACATAAACTATTCGGTTAAATAATCTAAAGTGATTTGAGCGGCTTCCTTAATTTTTTCCGGACTCGCATTAACAAGTGATGCGCGCACTGAGTTCAGTCTAGATTTTACCTTTCTGTCTTCCGCAGAGAAAAATAAATTTGCCGGAATATAAATCACTCCGCGTTTTGCCAACTCACACATTTTCTCTTCCGCTGGAATATCTTGCTTATTCGCGCCCTCAATTTCGTCCATATCGAACATCACATAATATAAGTTGGTCTTATTTTTCAGCCCCAAAATTCCATTAAAAATTTCATGATTCTTTTTCACAACTCCACGATATTCACTTCTTTCATCGCTACCCAACAAAATGTGCGCCGCTCCCAAATATTGCACTGGTCCAGGTACAAAAGTTGTGTGCTGCAATTCGCCGGCCCCACTTGGCCCTTTCGCAAAAATAAAGGAAGTTTTGAAGTCTACTCCGCCAGTCAACAAATCTTTGAACTTTTTCGTTAGATATTCATTGCCCTCTTTAGTAATAAGTACGTCTCCAAATCGCAATCCTGTACTTCTTTCTATTTTCGATCTAGCCTGAATTCGTAAAGTTCTCTCAGGACAGAAATCAATCATTGTTTTTTTCTCTGGGAAGAATGAACTATAAACCTCGTCGGTCACAACCAAAGAATCTTGTTCTTGAGCAAAATCAGCCAACATTTTCAAATTCTCCTCAGATACGGAAACGCCCGTTGGATTATTCGGATCAATCAAAATCACTAACTTAATCTTTTTCAACCCCTTTAACATCTCTGCATTTGTAATTTCTCCTGTAACCGGATCCATCGCCAAACTCACAGCTTCCAAACCAAGATGGCTCAAAATGTCATTATAAGGAGAATAAGCCGGAGAGAAAATTAAAACTTTATCGCCCGGATGCAAATACTGCATTCCTTCGTGCCCAAGCAATTTGAAAATCGTTCCAATTGCATGTGAGGCGCCGCTCGTAAAAATAATGTCTTCATAATTGAAATTCGTCTCAATAGTTTTTTTATGCCACCATGCAACAATTGCCCTAACCAATTTTTCACCCTGCGGATCGTGGTAGGTTCCGCCGCTCACGGTCGAATATTTGAAAATTTCATAAAGCACGTCGTAAGGGCTCATCGCCAAACCTTGCTCTTCACAAATTTGCACTGACCTCTGAATGAACTCACTCAAATCTTCCAAATATCTTTCAGCAACTGCCGGAACATAATTTGAACGGGCAAATCCGGCGATTTCTTCCAAAATCTTCCCCTCACGCTCTTTTTTTGTTTCAACGAACCTTCGCCCATTATTATTGAGTTTCGTGTCTAAAAACAAAAGAAATGAAAGAAATTCTCTACCTCGAATTCCCGGTGCAAAACCATAGCCCGGGTCACCTCTTGATAGATCAATCATCTCTCCCGCCCCAACATGCTCTTTAGCAACATCCTGAAGTAATCTAAAAATCTTAAAAGGATTGTTATTTTCAATCGAGAATCCCCATTTGTTGTCGTAGAGTTTCATAAGTTTTTGGTGAAAAGAGTCTATGATGAATGCTATTTTCCCGCAAGCATAATGCGATTGCGCAGCCACTCAAACCCTCTTACAAATATACTTTTCCGCCTCGCATTTACTTCAGACTGCAATTTCTCGATCAATGAAAATAAAAACATTTTCTCTTCGTAATCTTTAGTATTCGGCAATATTTTTTCCTCTTGTATGTCAAGAACGTAAAAATCGTTTTCCTGCTGCGGCTCAAACACAGTTCGACTATACAGATTTTCAGCTTGATAAGGTGCCACGTCTTCTACGGCTTCCTCTTGCGGCATAATCTCAGTTTGTATAGGCGAATTAGAAAACATAGGCCTTTGTGGCAAACTGTATCCCATGTGTACTAATAATTCCGGGCTCACGACATATTGATATCCCTGTGGAGTTCTAATTCTCCTTGCGCTCAGGTCTCCTTTCTTAATAAGTCTCCTCAAGGTTTGTATGGATTTATCCATAATTGTTGAGGCTTCTTGTAGACTTAAATATGATTTTCCATCCATAAATTATACTATAATATAATTCAATCTTTGTATCAAATCGACACTCGATTCACGGCTTATTCTACACGAAATTTTCAATTCGACTATACAAAATCGTCAAGCCTCAAAATGTTGTATAATCCACCTATACACTTTTTCGAAATCGACTATACAAATCGACATACTTCTCTGTACTAAAACATAAAACCGCCTATACATGTTGAATAGTTGACAGAACATTTTTCAAAAGCTGTCAGAATATATCTTCGCACTTATTTAGATTGCATACTTGTCGGCGAGTTGCTAGGATTTTTCTGATCTTAATTTTGAAATCGTGGACATCAGACTTTCTTGGGACCTCTTTGTATTAGTATTCTTCGGGATCGTAATCGCGTACAGCTTTATAATTGGGCGCAATCAAACGCTAAAAGTAATAATCGCCTGCTACATGGCAATACTTTCAGCTGACGGTTTGGGAAACATCTTTAAGCAGTATATTTTTCCAGCTATGCCAAGCTTGCAGTCAGGCACAGAGGCAGACACAGCTTTAATCTTCCTTAAGATATTCGTGTTCGTATTGGCAATTGTTCTAATTGCAATCAAAGGCGGTTTTTATGTCGATATAATGTTTGAACGATCTCTGATAGCCCGGCTTTTAGCCACATTAACCTTCGGATTCCTTAATGCTGGCCTTATTGTGAGCACGATTCTTGTTTACATTTCAGGTGCCTCATTCGTAACCGGATCAGTCAACGTGGTTGCAAATACTAATTTATACAAGGAATCTCAGTTTGTTAAATTGATGATTGATAACTATAATATTTGGTTCGCCTTGCCTGCAATTGCCGTTGTAATGATCAGTTTTTTTGAGCCAAGACAGTCGCCTCCTGCATAATGTCTTGCCTTAATTGCATCTTGCCAATAAAATACAGCCACATTTTGGGTCGGTAGCTCAGTTGGTAGAGCAACAGCCTTTTAAGCTGATGGTCCCGGGTTCGATTCCCGGCCGACCCACCATCTCGACACAGTCGAGCTTGTTTGGGTTTCGAGTTACGCGCGAAGTGCGAGGAGTTTTGCACCACTTTTCAACATTTCTAGACAATGTCCAGTGTCGCCCTCGACGTCTAAAGTTTTGCACATTAACAGGTTTAAAAATAGTTATGCACATAGCTTAAATTTGTAAGAAGTTTTGCACAATGCTCGCCAAAGGCGCGCATCACCAAGAAAAGTGAGCAAAACTAAAAAGCCCCACTCAATTAAGAAAGTCTGACCTCTAGAATATCCCATCAAAAAATCCTTCAGCTTTTACATTAATTTTGCTCTCTTTCGCTAGAAGCTCGAAGAGTTCCCTCTCTTTCTTGCTCAACTTCTCTGGAATCTTAACATTCACTCTCAAAATATGATCTCCCATCTTGTCTGATCTAATACTTGGTGCACCCTTGCCCTTAATACTTAGCTCAGTTCCACTCTGAATTCCTGCCGGAATCTTCAGATCAACCTTGCCGTGCACAGTATCAACCTTAACACTAGCTCCCAAAATAGCCTGAAGCACGTGAATATTTTCTTCAGAGTGAATATTCGCACCGTCTCGAAGGAAATTTTTATGTGCAAAAACTCTAACATGAACATATAGATCGCCGTGTTTTCCGCCTCTTATTCCTGCAGAACCTTTTTCTTTAATCTTTATCGAAGTGCCATCTTCAATCCCCTTCGGAATTTTTACAGTTACTTCTTCAGTTTGCTTTGTACGCATCTGACCTCGACACTCAGTACACAATTTCTCCGGAATCTCACCTGTTCCTTGACATGTTGGACACAAATGTACACTGCTCATTTTTCCCAAAATTGTCTGTCTTGTGACTCTAACTTGTCCCTGGCCATTACATTGGCCACACTTCTTAATAGAAGTACCTGGTTCGTTTCCCTTGCCGGTACATTTTTGGCAAGTCTCAGGTTTGCTTATCTCAAGGTATTTGTCAGTTCCAAAAATTGCCTCCTCAAACTTAATATCAACCTGTACTTGAATGTCATTCCCACGCATTGGCCCGGCTTTCTGAGGCTGTTCTTGCCTGCCACCCATATTCTCACCAAAGAAACTTTCAAAAATGTCAGCAAATCCACCAAAATCATTAGGATTGAATCCACCTTGTGCACCATTGAAGCCAAAGCCTCCTCCTTGTGGCCCACCCTGTGAGGAACCTGTAGATCCAAATCTATCGTAGTTTGCTCTTTTTTGAGGATCGGAAATCGTTTCGTAAGCCTCCTGAACTGCCTTAAATTTCTTTTCAGCATCCTTGTTGTCCGGATTCTTATCTGGATGAAATTCCTGAGCTTTCTTCCTGTAAGCCTTCTTGATTTCGCTCTCTGTAGCTCCTTTGTTTATCCCTAATGTTGTATATAAGTCTTCCATATTTATTAGTGTAAGGAAGTTTTATCTTAAATCCTCAACATTGGCAAGTTCTAAAACAACATAATTACGAAGAGCAGACAAGCCATTCACGCTAGACAAAGTGTATAGGCGAAAGATGGCTTTTGTAAGCTGAAAAATCCAATTCGACTATACAAAATTATTTTGATAAGCTTATCAGAGTTGCGTGTATAGGCGACTAGGCGTAGAAATATACCTTTTTACCTGATGAAATTGACATAAAAAAATCAGCAATTTGTATATTGACACAGAACTAAAACATGAATAATTCGAAATTAAAGAATCCTAGTTCCTCTTGTCAAGGATGATAAAATGGCTTATATAAAACAGGAATCGGAATTCGACTATACAAAATTTTGACGATTTGTATAGGCGGCTCATAGTGTATAGGCGAAAAAAAGTTGTCAAGTATGGACATGATTTCGAAAGAAAATCTTGAAAGTGTAGACAATCTTAAATATCTTATCGCATGTCGATTTCGACCCTAGATTCCGGTCCCATCGTCTAGCGGTTAGGACACCGGATTCTCATTCCGGTAACAGGGGTTCGATTCCCCTTGGGACTACCAATGAAACCGGAAAAAAATGTGTCAACTTGGAAACGCAAAAATGTGAAACGGAATGTCTAGTGTAGACGTTTCAATCCCCGACAAGGTAAATATTGTTAATGACTGTTTAAGAGCCAATACCTAAAAATCCGACACCTTTATATACTTCGGTCCTTGAAAACTCGGCGAACTCGACTGCAAGTTGAGTAAATAAAACCACATAGCTCGGCTCGTGCCGAGTGAAGAGAACTTAAGCGATTTGGAGAAATCGCGAGAACATTAATTTTTTTACTGACACTGTTGCTTTTTAGGTCGGGCGACAGAGAAAACTTCTTTTAAGCTTATTCCGACTTACATGGATCGAATTTTTATTTCGACTCCATCATTTATTTCCTAATGAAAATATTCAATGAATATCTCTTTCATATATAGGAAGTTCCGAAAATCAATAGCTGGTATTGCTCTAACTGCACTTCTTGCGTCTTTCGTAAGTTTTGCAGCTGTTGCATCTGCGTCATTTCCTGACACTGATGGACACTGGGCTTCAGACTACATCGATGAACTAGTTTCACAGAGCGTAGTATCTGGTTATGATAACGGTAACTTCGGTCCAGATGATTCTCTAACTAGAGGTCAAATGGCAAAAATCGCGGTTCTAGCCTTCGGTATAGAACTAGACAGTACATACGATGCAGGCTTTGCCGATGTTGATTCATCTGCTTGGTATGCTTCATACGTAAATACAGCAGCTAAGAACGGAATTGTTGGTGGTTACACTGACTCTGACGGTGTTTCAACTGGATATTTTGGTCCAGATGACACAGTTAACCGAGCTCAAGCAGCTAAAATCCTAGTAAACGCAGCAGGTCTTTCTACAGACACTTCTGGTGCTCCTCATTTCGATGACGTTGCATCTGGTGACTGGTATTACGACTATGTTGAAACAGCTTACAACAATTCTGTTGTTGATGGTTACAGCGATGGAAACTACGGTTCTGCTGATGCAGTAACTCGTGGTCAAATCTCTAAGATGACTGTTAATTCACAGAATCCAGTAGCTCGTGATGATTCATCTGACGATTCTTCTGATGATGACACATCTGACGACGATACATCTTCTGATGATGCAGTTCTAAAACTAGAACTTATCAGCATGGATGGAGGTACAGTTCCAAAAGGAGCTACTGCCGTTACTGTTCTTGGAATCCAGGCTACTGCTTCTGGTGCAGACGCTACTCTAGACTCATTGGTATTAAGCCGATCTGGAGTTGGTGCTACTACTGATATCTCAAACTTGTACTTCTACAATGAATCTACAAGAGTTGGTTCAGGTCACTCAGTAAGCAGCGACAGCAATACTTCAACATTCAATTCACTTGATGTTGCAGTTGCTGAGGGTGAATCAGTGATGTTCTACATCAAGGCTGACTTCTCAACTACAGCATCTTCAGGAAACGAACACGTTTTCTCAATCGCAAGTGCTGATGTTGTTGCAGTTTCTGCTGGATCAGTAGAAGGAAGTTACCCAATCGATGGTGATACATTCACAATCGGAGGTGCTTCAGCTGGTACAGTTACAATTTCAAAGAGCAGTTCTGTGTCTAACCCAACAATTGGTGAAACAGACGCTACAGTTGCAGACTTCAAATTGGAGGCGGCAAATGAAAACGTTAATGTTGAACACATCGCTCTTATCGCTAAAGGTACAGTTTCTACTACAGGTCTAGAAAATCTTTCACTTATTCAAAACGGTGAAGTATTGGCTACAGCTGATATGGTAGATGACAATCAATTGATTACATTCGATCTTGATACTCCTTTCGAACTTGATAAGGGTGATTCAAGAACATTCTCAGTAACTTCTGAAGTTACTTCAAAGGCAAGACCTGACGATACAATCAAGATTTATCTTGATGAATCAACAGATCTAGTAGCAATTGGAGAAACTTACGGTTACGGTGCTACTGTTACAAGAACAGCTTACGACAACAGTGCCGCTGATGGTACTGATGCTAACTGGTCTACAGTACAAGGTGGAGACTTCACAATCGCCTTCGGCGGTCCTTCAGTATCTAACTTTGCTCCAAACGCAAAGGACATTCAGGTATTGGATTTGACATTCTCTTCTGCAAGAGATGTTGAGGTTAGAAAGCTTGGATTTGATCTTAATGCTGCATTAGGCGAAGGTCTTATCACAACTACGGCTAACTTCACAGATATCAAGTTGGTTGATACTGACTCAGGTTCCACATTGATGGGTCCTCAGGAACTTTCAACAACTGGTAGTGATTCTACTCAGACAATTTCTTTCACTGATAGTTGGTATATCTCTGAAGGTGAATCAGTTAATGCTTCATTGACTTTAGATGTAGCTAACGTAGCAGCTCTAGATGCTGATACAATCAAAGCTACTCTTAATGCAGTAAGCACAACAGATGGTGTTAAGGATACAGGTACAGGTCAATTCTTGACTAATATCGTTCCTTCATCAGCTCTTGCCGGTTACACACACAACATTCAAACAGCTTCTCTAGCTGTTGCTCTAGCTTCAAGCCCGGTTTCAGACACATTCGTAAAAGGAACAGCAGGAGTTACTCTTGCAGGTTTCGTGTTTACAGCTGGTTCAGCTAGCGATGTTGATGTAACAAAACTTCTACCTACTGTTAACTTCTGTACACATGATTGTACAACAGCAGGTATGTGGGTAGCTACAGGTTCATCAGGTACATTCTATGCTAAGAACGATGTAAGTACTTTGTACTTATACGACGAAGATGGAAATCAGCTTGGTGATACAGAAGCGGTTCCAAACGCAGGTAAACCTACTTTCGATGGATTCACTTTGACAGTTCCAGCTGGTTCAACAAAGACTGTATACGTTGTTGGTGATATTTCATCATCAGCTCCAAATGACAGCACTACAAACGTTGTAGGTGTTGATCTTGAGGCTACAACTGACGTAACTGCAGCTGATGCAGATGACAATTCAGTAACATTGACAGCTGCTAATCCTAACGGAGCTACAGCTACAAATGCTACAACTGTTGCAATGACTATTGCTTCAGGTGGTTCAATCGTAGTTAGCGCTCCTTCAACTCAAACAAACGACCAGCTCGTTTCTGCAGGTGCTTCTGATGTATTAATCGGAAGTGTAAAGGTTAAGGCTTCTTACGAAAACTACAAAGTAGACAGATTGATGCTTTACGCAACAAACAGTGGATCTGAAGATTCATTTAAGACAGTAAAGATCAAGTACCCAACAAGCACTAGTGCTCCAACAACTCTTGATGGATCATCTAGCGTTACGTTCTCAGGTACAGCTGCTACTTTCTCAAACTTGAGTTTCATGGTGCCAAAGTCTAACGACAATGTTGTATTTGAGATCTACGTATCTACAAATACACATGCCGACGACTCAGGTGCTGCTGATACTGGAGATGATCTTCAGATGACTCTATATCCATATGCAACTTCAACATCTACAAACACATTTAATGCTGTAGGTGAAGGATCAGGTGCTACATCAGACGCTGATGATTCAGGTGTGATTGCAGCTGCGGTTTCTACAAACCATGGATATGTATTCAAGACAACTCCAACAGTAACTGTTGCTGACACTTCAACCGACATCGTTTACGGTGCTGAGTCTGAAGTATTCAGATTTACAGTTGCTGCAGGTTCAAATGGTGATCTATCTCTTCTAGGTCTTAAGTTTGATGTTTCTTCATCAGGTATCTTGACCGGTTCTACTGGTCTAGGTGGTGTTGATGCTGAAGATATTCTTGCTGCTGTTACAGACGGCGCGGCTAACGCATGGAAGGCTTACGAGGTTGTTAGTGGTTCAGTAGACAGTTCAATTCAAGTTGGTTCTGGTGCCTACATACATGGTACTACTGCCAATTCTGGAGCTAACGTAGTTTACATGGATATTAATGACAGTATTACTACTGCCGGATACTCTTCTTCTTTTGAGAAGGTTAGTGCTGGTTCTAGTAAGACTTACCAGATAGTTGCTCCAGTTGTTGACGACGGTACTCTAAACACTAATACAATATCAGTAAGAATTGCTTCTGATAGCGCTGAAGTAAATTCAGCTACGTTCACTGGTGGATACGGTTCTACACGTGTTGACAATCTAACTTCTGTTGCTAGTACTGGTTCATCTGCATTCACATGGTCAGACAGACCAAATGCAAGTGGATTCGGTATTGGTGGAAGCGCATACTTCTGGAATAACGGATACAAAGTATCTGGAATCCCAACAAGTTACGTAACATCTACATGATGACGTAAACCTAAACACTCGGTTCAGTTGAGCCAGAGATTTAGGAAAAGCCCCACGCGAAAGCGTGGGGCTTTTTTGTTGTCACACGAAAAGCGTGAGCATTAGTGCTGAACGGCAGGCATGTATAACTTAAATTAGCTGTAAGAGAGTAGAAAATCTGTGCTGTTGTCCAAGCTCTGACAACAGGAAAGTGATCTGTTAATCATCAAAAATGGCAGTGAGGAGTTGATTTTGATTTTCCTTCATATATTGTGATCAAGTATTAAGTATAAATATGACTGATGAAGATAAAAAAATAGCATTATTTGATGGCAAGAATATTCGTAAAATATTTCATAATAGAGAGTGGTGGTTTTCAGTTGTAGATGTTATTCAAGTTCTTACGGATAGCTTGGATGGTGGCGCTTATTGGAGAAAGTTTAAACAACGTCTCTCTAATGAGGGAAGTGAGGTCGTGACATTTTGTCACGGACTGAAATTAATATCTTCCGATGGCAAAAAATATTCGACGGACTGTGCAAACACAGAAGGCCTCTTTCGCATAATTCAATCTGTTCCTTCTCCTCGAGCTGAACCTTTAAAACTATGGCTGGCAAAAGTTGCTTATGAACGAGTGCAAGAAATTGAAGATCCGGAGCTTGTTCAAAATCGAATGAAAGCAATTTACGAACAGAAAGGATATCCCAAAGATTGGATAGAAAAGCGCTTGCAAAGCATGGCAATTCGACAAGACCTCACCGAAGAGTGGCGAGAACGAGGGATTAATGATAATAGTGATTTTGCAATTTTGACTTCGGAGATTTCAAAAGCAACTTTTGGCATGACTCCCACAACTTATAAAAAATTCAAGAAAATTCCGGAGAAATCTAAGGCGAATTTACGGGATAATATGACTAGCTTGGAGCTAATTTTTACTATGCTGGGTGAAAAAGTTACTACTGAAATTTCTAAACAGGAAAAACCTGATACTTTTCCGGAAAATATCAAAGTCGCAGGCAGAGGTGGAAAAGTAGCCGGAAATGCCAGAAAAGAAACTGAAAATGAACTTGGGAAAAGTATTATTTCTCCAAAGAATTGTTTGGATATTAAAAAATTAAAGTAAGGAATTGAGCCTGTATAGCAAATGGAGTTTTGCTTTAAGAGAGTAGGAAATCTGGTGTGTTGTCCAAGCTCTGACAACAGGAAAATTACCTGTTAATCGTATAAAATGGAGTGGAGGAGTTGATTTTGATTTTTCTTGATATATCCTGAGAATGATCTAATCACAGGAGATATGGTAACAAGTAAGAATACAAAAATAGCATTATTCGATGGCAAGAATATTCGTAAAACATTTCATAACGGTGAGTGGTGGTTTGTAATAGCCGATGTGGTCTATGTGCTGACTAATTCAGTTAGACCAGATGGATATATTAAAGATATGCGTCGTCGCGATGAAGAATTATCAAAAGGATGGTGGCAAATTGCCACCCCCCTTCCAATTCAAACAAAGGGAGGAGTCCAGCAAATTAATTGCTCTAACACAGAAGGTCTCTTTCGTATTATTCAATCCATTCCTTCTCCTAAAGCTGAACCTTTCAAACTTTGGTTGGCAAAAGTTGGTTATGAACGAGTTCAAGAAATTGAAGATCCAGAGCTTGTTCAAAACCGAATGAAAGTGATTTACGAACAGAAAGGATATCCCAAAGATTGGATAGAAAAGCGGATTCAAAGTATGGCAATTCGACAAGACCTCACCGAAGAGTGGCGAGAACGAGGGATTAACGATCATAGTGATTTCGCAATTTTGACTGCGGAAATTTCAAAAGCAACTTTTGGTATGACTCCAACAACTTATAAAAAATTTAAAAAAATTCCCGAGAAATCAAAGACTAATTTGCGTGATAATATGACTAGCCTGGAACTAATTTTTACTATGTTGGGTGAAAAAGTTACTACTGAAATCTCTAAACAGGAAAAACTTGAGGATTTTTCGGGAAATATAAAAGTGGCTGGTAGGGGTGGGAAAGTTGCCGGCAATGCAAGAAAAGAAACTGAAAAAGAGCTTGGGAGGAGTATCATTTCCAATGATAATTATTTGAATATTAAAAAATTAAAGTAAACTTCTATATAACTCCTCAAATTCATCAGCAGCTTTGTCCCAAGAAAAATTCTTTTTTTCACACTCATTCCATTCTCCATTAACAGCTTTATTCATCGCTTCAATTAAAGCGGTTTTATCGCCACTCTTAAAAATCAAATGTTTTCCACCTGCAATTTCAGGTAGGGAACCAGCATCGCTCAAAATAACCGGTACATCCATCGCCATTGCCTCAGCCGCGCTAAAACCAAAACCTTCGGCTAGGGAAGGAACTACTACTGCATCAGCCGCCGCGATTTCCGCCGGTAAATCTGCTCGTGAAATGCTTCTCTTGATTGTAACAAAATTAGAAATTCCGGAAATCAGTTTCTCAACTTTCGCAAAATCTGCCACGTTGCCGGAAAGTAATAATTTAAACTTCGTGCGACCGCCATTCACATAAAACTCCTTAAGACTCTCAAGCAAAAACCAAATTCCTTTATTCGCCGCGATTCTGCCGAAATACAAAAATTCGAAACCTTCGTGCTCAACTCGAGCTTCGTTGAAGCTTGAATCTATTCCATGATAAATCACGCTAGATTTTCGCTTCAACTTTTTCTGAGTAGCTTTCGAAACAGCAACAGTATGATCAAAATTCAGACACAAAAGTGCTCGCTCCAAAAACTCGAAAATACGAGCTTTTAAAGCGCGTCCTTTAAACACATGTGCAAAGTCAGGTCCCAACACTTCATGCACGCTTAAAACCGATCTTTTGCCATGAATTTTCGCTCCAATCCAAGCCGGCACTGCGGCGTTATACATCGTTGTATGAATTATGTCTGCACGTTTGGCTAATTTCAGAACAGTCGGAATTGATAAAAACGTAAATGAATGTTGCCCACCACCGACCCGATAAATCGCACCGCCCTCATCATGCTCAACAGGAGAATTACCTGAAGTAATCACATCAACATGGTGACCGCGCGCAACCAATCTTTTTCGTAATTCAAAAAAGAAAGTCTCAACTCCGCCAACGTGTGGAGGGTAATGTTCAGCAACAAATAAAATTCTTAATTTCTTCATTTTTTTGGAAGGTCCCGAAGGCTTTCTTCTCTAACGACTTGAGTAATTTCTCGTTCAATAGACTCAAGTTTTACGTAAATTCTGTAGATCAAATAAAATAGAATCACAATTCCGGCGTAAAGAAAAACGTCAACTCCTCGGCCAACTCCGAATTTTGCAGCGATCAACTCTGTGGTTTCTGGTATGAAAAGAACAATTAAAAATCCTATCCAAATTAATGACCAAAAAATCAAGCCTATTAGGCTTACGCTATCATCTCGGTAGCGTAAAAAAACTCGACTCCATGCAAACAGAACGAATGCCGCTCCCACAATTTGAATTAAACTTATATTGTACATATTATTTTATTAACCGATGCATTAGTAGTTTAGCAAATGTTTTGATTCCCACAATAAAACTCTGTCCTTTCGAAAGAGAATAGTCTGTATAAATCGCTTTAATTGGGACTTCTTTAAACCTTAAATCGTGATATCCAATCTCACGAATAATTTCACTACTAACTTCCATCCGATTAGTACGAATTCGAATGTGTTCAGCGGCTTTTCTATTGAAACCACGAAGTCCGGATTGGCTGTCTGTTGTCCAAACTCCAAACAAAAAATAAGTTACATAATTTGCGATTCTGTTTGAGATGCGACGCTTCAGAGGCATTCCTTCAGGATCAATCATTCGTGACCCAATAACGGCATCTGCTTCTCTACGCTTCAAGGGCGAAAGCACTTTTTGAATGTCTTTTGTATCATGCTGACCATCGGCATCGAAAGTAACAATATATTCCGCACCCATTCTTAGAGCACCCTGTATACCTGTTCCCAATGCACCTCCAAGCCCGCGATTTAATTTATGCTTAACCACAACTTTCGCGTGTTTTTTTGCGACTTCAAAAGTATTATCACGGCTTCCGTCGTCTACAACAATAATATTTTTATAACCGGCTATTTCCAGAGATTTCAAAACATTGAGAATTGTCTTCCCTTCATTGTACGCCGGAATAACGATCCATGTTTGATCCATAATCAGGTTCCAACGTCCCATGAAGATAAATATTTCTTTTGTTCTTCAGTGAGTTCGTCGATTGAAGTTCCCATTGCTTCGAGTTGAAGACGAGAAATATCATCGTCAATATGTTCAGGAAGCGTGTAAACTTTCGCAGTCAAAGTAGGTTTATTTTTAACCAACCATTCGCAAGCTAAAGCCTGGCCACAGAAAGAAAGTGACATAACTTCGCTTGGATGCCCTTCTGCAGATGCCAAGTTGATAAGTCTTCCTTCTCCCGCCAAGAAAATAACTTTTCCGTCGAAAGCATATTCATCAAAGTATGGTCGAATCCTTCGTTTTGAAGACATTTTTTCAAGTCCGGCAACGTCAATTTCAAGATCAAAATGACCGCTGTTCGCCATCATACTTCCATTCTTCATAACTTTCATGTGCTCAGTTCGAATCACATGTTTGTTTCCAGTAACAGTAATGAAAATATCACCTTCTTTCGCAGCATCTTCCATTTTCATAACTCGGAATCCATCCATTTTTGCCTGCAATGCTCTGAAAGGATTTACTTCAGTTACAATCACGTTCGCACCCATTCCTTTAGCTCGAAGCGCGCAACCTTTTCCACAACTTCCGTAACCCAAAACCACAACATTTTTCCCGGCAAACAAAATATTTGAAGCACGAATTATTCCATCCAAAGTCGACTGACCTGTTCCGTAATAATTGTCCATCAAATGTTTTGTAAGATTGTCGTTTACGGCAACCATTGGAAATTTCAAAATATTATCTTTTTCCATAGCTTTCAAACGAATCACGCCCGTTGTTGTCTCTTCACATCCACCCAAAACTTTTGCAGCTTTTTCAGGATGTTTTGTTAGCAATTCTGTAACCAAATCACAACCGTCGTCGATTGTAATATCAGG
>CAYHXO010000013.1:17590-53182 GCA_964360635.1 uncultured Candidatus Peribacteria bacterium | reverse complement strand
TCAAGAATTTCCTGAGCGAGTTTCTTGTACATTGGAATTCCTTTTCTAGCCTTAGCGCTCTTCAAAACCCATTGGAAAGAAAGCATTTGCTGTCTCTTTGGATTAACTTCGAATGGAACCTGGTAAACTGCTCCACCAACACGCTTTGGACGAACTTCCATGCTTGGCTTAATTGATTCCATTGCATGCTTGAATGTTTCTTTTGGATTAGCGTGACCTCTTTTTTCCATTTCTTTAAGCATATCTGCGAAGATTTTTCGCGCGATAGTTTTCTTTCCACCATCCATTATGTAGCAAATGAATTTTTCACTGATTGGATCAGAATTCGGTGGGATGTACTTTGTAAGTTGAATTGTCATAATTGGTAGTTAGTGCGCGCCCTTAGGCGCTAATGCTCACGCTATGCGTGACTGTTACTTCTTAGGTTTTTTAGCTCCGTATTTTGAACGCGCCTGTTTTCTGTCGCTTACACCTTGAGTATCTAAGCTACCACGAACGATGTGATAACGTACACCCGGCAAATCCTTAACACGACCTCCACGGATTAACACTACAGAGTGTTCCTGAAGATTGTGACCTTCTCCACCAATATATGCATTAACTTCCATACCGTTAGTCAACTTAACACGTGCGTACTTTCGTAGAGCAGAGTTAGGTTTCTTTGGAGTCATTGTTGTAACCTTCAAACATACACCTCTTTTGAAAGGGCAGTTTAATGGTCGGTTCACAGTATTAATTGTGTTCAAAATTGTTTGCAATGCAGGAGCCTTGCTCTTAACAGTTACTTTCTTTCTAGCTTTTCTAACGAGTTGGTTGATTGTAGGCATATTTTCTTAGTGTTGGCGGCTAGAGCCGCTGAGTGCATGGGCGCTTTTCCCTTTTGCTGGAGCAGTTTAGTAAACTTGTGTGATTAATGCAAGGGGAATTTTGCGCTAATAGAAAAACCATTGTTTTTTTGTGGAAATAATAGAGAATTAAATCACTATAACAATTTTCAATGGGAATAAAATCTATAGTTTTTATTATTTCAGCTCTTTTATTTACATCCTGTGGTGTATCAAAATCCGAAGTAGCTCAGGACTCAGTTCAAGATTCAGTTCAAGATTCAGTTCAGGAAACACCTGCTACTGAAGAAAAATCTCAAACCATGGAATCTGATTTCACTCCACCGAGTGGAGCAGGGAATCATGAAGGAACTGAGGGGCCTTGGGCCAGAAGACTTTTGGGTGCTTATTCAAAAGATGGCTTAACTTGGACAAAAACAAATAAAATAATTTCGGATCAGGCGGATGTTGCAGATTTAACTGTTGATGAGAATGGTAGATTGTATTTGTACTATTACGGCTGGACTGTGGGTGATAGACAAAATATAACCGCGATGGCAATTTCAGATGATAATGGATCGAATTGGATTTTCAAAAATATGAAATTTACTGGTTTCCCGAATCGTGGGGATGTTTCTGATCCTAACGTTGTTTATGATAAAGGAATTTTTCAGCTTTATGGAAGTACTCGAGATAATGGCAGAACTTATATTGTGCATGGAGAAAGTACAGATGGAATAAGCTTCACATACAAAGGAATTGCATTTAAGCCGGATTCAGGAAATGCCGGTGTTGCTGCAACGTATAAGGTTGGAGATGTTTGGCATCTTTTGTCGCTTGCAAGCCTTGGTATACAGGATAACAATAAAGTTGAACCAGGAACAATTTGGCATGCTACTTCTGCAGATGGAGAATCTTTTACTTTGGATGATACATTGACTTTTCATGATGGAAAGTATGCTTATTTTGAGGGCAATGTTATTCCTTTTGATGACGGATATCGTCTTTATGTTTTCAGCCCTACAAGTACTGCAATCAGATCTTACTTTAGTGCAGACGGCAAAGACTGGACATTAGAAAAAGGCTACCGTTTGAATCTCGAAGAAAATTCTCCTTTGGAATCTGGCTATGTGGGTGATCCTGATGTTGTGCAGCTGAGCGATGGGACTTACTTCATGGCTTATTCTAGTTTGATTGAGTAGTAAATTTAACGGGTTGTCCGTGCAGAAATACAAGATAATTAAATCGCTCCCGATTTGTCGATGGTGATTTTGGATATACAATTTTTCGAGGATATAACAAATGTATCGCAATTGTATGACAAATTGTTATCTATTTGTTATACGGTACAAAAAAGACCCCGCGATGGGCGAGGTCTTTGAAATGTCTGAATTGCTCGACAGGTGCCGTAGCCTGAATGGCTCGACTGCGTCGAGTACTAATCCTCTCTTGTATCCACAACTTCTCCTCGGAACTTCTTTCTGAACATTGCACCGGCAGGGATAAGTTTACCGATGATAACGTTTTCTTTAAGTCCGTCGAGAGTATCGATTCTGTGAGTTGTTGAGGCTTCAACCAAGACACGGATTGTTTCCTGGAAGGAAGCGGCAGACAACCAACTTCTAGTGTGAAGAGCGATTCGAGTAAGTCCGAGTAGTAATCTTTCGTATTCGATTGGAACACCACCTTTCTTCTCGAGAGCTTCATTCTCTTCGATTGCTGTTTGGAAATCGATTGTTTCACCAGGTAAGAAGTTTGTATCTCCCGGTTCAACGATTCTAACCTTAGAGAACATCTGACGAGTGATAATTTCGATATGCTTATCATTAATTGTCTGACCTTGAGAAGCATAAATGCTCTGTACTTCAGTCATGATGTATTTCTGAGTTGTATAGATATCTGTTAATTTCATCAACTTTCGAAGATTGATGTGACCTGAAGTCAAAATTGTTCCCTTTGAAACAAGATCACCTGTCTTAACTTTTACCTTTCCACCTTCAAGTTTGTAATCGTACTCTGGAATATCTCCTTGAATAACGATTTCTTTCTTGCCGGCTTTAATAACTTCACCCACAAATTCAGATCGAAGTTTAGATTTCCCTTTTTCTGCAAGAACGTGCTTGATATCAATTTTGTCTCCCTTTGAAACAAGAACTTCGAAACCTTCTGCAACTTCATAAGTGTGAGTTGGAACTTCTGTTGGAGTGATTGTAACTGTAACTTGGTGACCTTTTGAGGTTACCTTAACAATTCCATCAACTTCAGCAAGAAGAGCAGATTTCTTTGGAGAACGAGCCTCTAAAAGTTCTTCAACACGAGTTAGACCTTGAGTGATATCTTCTTCCTCGGCAACTCCTCCCATGTGGAAGGTTCTCATTGTTAGCTGAGTACCAGGTTCACCAATGGACTGAGCGGCGATAATACCAACTGCAGTTCCAAGATCAACTGATTTATTCGTTCCAAGATCACGACCGTAACACTTCTGGCAAACACCATTTAATGTTAGACAAGTCATAACTGATCGAACTCGAATGTCGGCAACTTTTTCGCTTACAATGATTTTTAGGATTGATTTGTCGATCTCAATTCCTTTCTTGATTAGAACTTTTCCACCTTTGTCTTTTACATCTTCACCAACTGTTCTTCCGAAAATTCTGTTCTCAAATGCTTCTCCGATTTCCTCAGATTCAGCACGAGTAACAAGGTGAGTCTTCACAGTTCCACAATCAACTTCTTTAATAATGATATCTTGAACGGCATCAACTAGACGACGAGTTAAGTAACCGGCCTCAGCTGTTTTAAGAGCTGTATCTGATTTACCTTTACGTCCTCCGTGAGTGGCAATGAAGTACTCAAGAATTGTGAACCCTTCTTTCAAGTTTGATTTAATCGGCAACTCGATAGTTTTACCGGCCGGATTAGCAACTAGACCCTTAATTCCACAGAGCTGAGTGATTTGTCCCCAGTTACCTCTGGCTCCGGAATCGATCATGTAGAAAATATCATTTTCTTTTTCGAAACCTTTAATCATTTCTGCAGTGATAAGGTTCTTTGTTTGAACCCAAATCTTGATTGCTGAGTGGTATCTTTCATCTTCACTCACGAAACCTTTATTGAAGTTATCGTAAAGAGTGTTAACGATTTTCTCTGCATTCTCCATGATTTTGATCTTTTCTTTTGGAATGATCATGTCTGAAGCAGCGATTGAAATCCCTGAAACAGTTGCATATTTGAATCCAATTTCTTTCAAATCATCACAGAATTTAGCTGTTGCCGCGATACTGCAATTTTCGAATGCTGTACCGATTGCCTCAATAATGTCGTTTTTCTTGAAAACTTTATTGTTGTAACCAAGTTCAGGTGGAACAATTTGATTGAAAATCGCTCTTCCCAAAGTGGTTTCAAGAATTTCTCCTGAAATTCTAATTCTGATTTTTGCTTGAAGGTGAATTTCTCCGAATTGATGAGCAATTTGAGCCTCTTCAAGACTACCGAAAACTTTTCCTTCTCCCTTCTTTCCGTCATTCATTCTTGTGAGATAATAAACTCCAAGAACCATGTCCTGCGCAGGAGTTGTAATTGGTTCTCCGGCAGAAGGTTTCAAAAGGTTTTGAACTGATGACATAAGCTGGGCCGCTTCTTCTTGAGCCATATCTGAAAGTGGCACGTGAACCGCCATCTGATCTCCATCGAAATCGGCATTGAAAGCCGCACAAACTAGTGGATGAACTTGAATAGCTTTACCTTCAATTAATACTGGCTGGAAAGCCTGAATACCAAGACGGTGAAGAGTTGGAGCACGATTCAAAAGTACGTATCTGTTTCGAGTTACGTCTTCTAGAATATCCCAAATGACTTTTTCACCAGTTTGCATCATTTTTTCAGCATTCTTGATGTTGTGAGCGTAACCATCGTTGATCAATTTTCCGATAACGAAAGGTTTGAAAAGCTCAAGCGCCATAGATTTTGGAAGACCACACTGATTCAATTTCAATTTTGGACCAACCACGATAACTGAACGTCCGGAGTAATCCACACGTTTACCAAGAAGATTCTGACGGAATCGTCCTTGTTTACCCTTAAGCATGTCTGAAAGGGAACGAAGCTTTCGCTTGTCTCCTGAGTTGAACACTGTCTTGCCCTGACGAGCACTGTTGTTCAAAAGTGTATCAACTGCCTCTTGAAGCATACGTTTTTCATTTCGGCAGATTACTTCAGGAGCTCCGATGGCAATAAGTCTCTTCAAACGATTATTTCTGTTAATAACTCTTCGATAAAGATCATTCAAATCTGAAGCAGCGAAACGACCACCATCAAGTTGAACCATTGGACGAAGATCCGGTGGAATAACAGGAAGGATTGTCATAATCATCCATTCAGGTTTGATACCTGATTTTTGTAGTGAACCAAGAAGTTTAACACGTTTGATCAATTTTACTCTTTTTTGCCCACTGGCTTTTTCAAGTTCTGTTTCAATACCCGCAATTTCTTTTTCAAGATCAATTGCAGCGATGATGTTTCGAAGTGATTCAGCACCTGTCCCAGCTTTGAAAACATGTCCGAATTTCATTGAAGTATCTCTATAATCAAGCTCTGTTAGAACTTGACCAGCTTGAAGAAATTCCAAATCTTTCTTTGCTTGTTCATGCTGTTGTACCAATTCTTCAACTTTCATTGCTTGTTCTTTTTCAACAAGATCTTTAGCTGAAGTTCCTGTTTTCTTTCTTTCGTCGAATTCATTGATGATGTCGTTTTTGTACTGCTTGAATTCTTCTTCCAACTGAACAATTGCTTCTTCTTTTGCCTTATGATCAACTTCAGTGATTATGTAAGCCGCGAAGTATACAACTTGCTCTAGTGTTTTAACCGGAAGGTTCAAAAGTAGACCGATACGGCTTGGAGTTGAACGAAGGAACCAAATGTGAGTAACAGGAACGGCCAATTTGATGTGACCCATTCGAGTTCTTCTCACGATTGATCTTGTTACTTCCACTCCACATTTTTCACAAATTACGCCTTTATAACGGATTCTTTTGTATTTTCCACAGGCACATTCCCAGTTCTTTGTTGGACCGAAAGTTCTTTCGCAGAACAATCCGTCTCTTTCCGGTTTCTGAGTCCTGTAGTTAATTGTTTCCGGTTTTTTTACTTCTCCGTGAGACCACGAAAGAATTTGCTCCGGTGAAGCAACGGAGATGGCAATGGCATCAAATAGGGCAGGAGCCTTATTTTGATTCTGGTTCTGGTTGCCACCAGCCGGATTTTTTTCTTGCATATTCATTTGGTTGTATAAGTTAGAAGTTTTGGGAATTGCGCAACATTGCGCTTAAGTGCGCCCCGCCATGGCGGGGCTAATGCTCAGCTCTCGCTGCTTCATTCTTCATCAGCTTCGGAGCTGACTGGTTCACCCTCGAGTTCTGGAAGTTCGTCCATATCTTCCTCGTCGAGACTGTATTCTTCTTTAAGATTCTCTTCGATCTCAGGTGAAATCGTAGGTACTTCTTCTTCAATAGGCTGAATATATTCTCCTTCTTCAACAACCAATTCGTCATCTTTGATCTGCATTAGATCAACGTTTAGACCAAGTGATTGAAGCTCCTTAACAAGAACATTGAATGATTCCGGAGTTCTTGGTTTTCGAATTGTTTCATTTTTGATGATTGATTCGTAAGCCTTAGCCCTTCCATAAACGTCATCTGATTTAATTGTAAGCATTTCCTGAAGTGTGTGCGCAGCACCGTAAGCCTCAAGAGCCCAAACCTCCATTTCTCCGAATCTCTGACCTCCGTGTTGTGCCTTTCCTCCAAGAGGCTGTTGCGTAACAAGAGAGTAAGGTCCGACAGAACGAGCATGAATCTTATCTTCAACAAGGTGAGCCAGCTTCATTATATAAGTGATACCAACTGTTGCCTTGTGGTCGAATGCTTCTCCGGTTTTCCCATCGAATAACTGAATCTTTCCATCTAGAGGCAATTTTGCCTCTTTTAATAGTTCAACAGTTTGCTCGCTTGTTACTCCGTTTAGAGCAGGTGTAGCAACGTGAATTCCTAATTCTTTAGCTGCCCAACCTAAGTGGGTTTCAAGAATCTGACCAATGTTCATACGGCTTGATACACCGAGTGGATTCAAAATGATATCCACTGGTCGGCCGTCCGGCATATATGGCATGTCTTCTTCAGCAACGATAATTGAGATAACACCCTTATTACCGTGTCGTCCGGCAACTTTATCTCCAACTGAAATTCTTCTTGTTTGAGCTACTGAAACTCGAATTTGTTTGTTTACTCCGTTTGGTAATTCATCTCCGGCTTCACGTGTGAAAATTTGAACGTCGACTATTTTTCCACCTTCTCCACCTGGTAGGCGAAGCGATGTATCTTTAACGTCACGTGCCTTATCCCCGAAGATTGCTCGAAGCAATCTTTCTTCTGGAGAAAGTTCAGTTTCTCCCTTTGGTGTAATTTTACCAACAAGGATGTCGCCTTCACGAACTGAAGCACCAACTCGCACAATTCCCATTTCATCTAGATCTTTCAATCTAACCTCACCAACGTTTGGAATATCTCGAGTTACGATTTCTGGTCCTAGTTTTGTATCTCGTACATCGATAGTGAAATCTTCAATGTGAATAGAGCTAAATCTGTCGTTCTGAACAAGTCGAGTAGACAAAATTACCGCATCTTCATAGTTGTAACCTTCCCAAGACATATATCCAACAAGCAAGTTCTGACCAAGACCCAAATCACCTTTTTCAGTAGAAGCTCCGTCGGCAAGAATGTCGCCTTTTTTGAACTTCTGATTGCTGTCACAGATTGGTCTCTGGTGGAAACAAGTTGCCTGGTTTGTTCTTGCGAAAACGTTCAATTCGTAAGTCATCTTTCGGCCTGAATCGTAAATTACAGTGATTCTTTCTCCGTCAACGTAAGACACAGTACCGTTTTCTTCAGCAACAACTGCTTGACCAGAATTCATTCCGGCTGTCATTTCCATACCTGTTCCAACGATTGGAGCTTGAGGTTTAAGAAGTGGAACGGCCTGACGCTGCATGTTTGAACCCATTGATGCACGAGTGTTATCGTCGTGCTCCAAGAATGGAATACATGAAGTTGTAACTGAGATAATTTGTTTTGGAGAAACGTCGATGTAATCAACATCTTTAATGTTAACTGCAAGCGGTTCATTTCTTTTTCTTGAACTCACTGTATCTTCTGTGAATTCTCCCAATTTGTTTACTCCACAGTTTGCTTCAGCGAAAACTAGATCACCTTCATCTTCAGCATCGAAGTATTTCACTTTTTTGCCTGTAAATGCTCGAACTGAAACTTCTTTCAAATCTTTATCTTTTGCTAAAGCTTTTGCAGCTTTTGCGTCAATTTCTTCACCTGCTTTCACAATTCCTGAAACTGTTTCAGCTGATCTGTGGCCTACTGCAGCTTCACCATCGTTCTTAACAGTGTGAAGTACTTCTCTAAATGGAGTTTCAATGAAACCGTATTTATTAACTTTTGCATAAGTTGCCAAATGAACAACGAGACCGATATTTGGTCCTTCCGGTGTAGCAATCGGACAAATTCTTCCGTAGTGAGAAGGATGAACGTCACGTACATCGAATGAGGCACGTTCTCTTGAAAGACCTCCGGGTCCCATCGCAGACAAACGTCGTTTGTGAGCTAGTTCTGAAAGTGGATTTGTTTGATCCATGAACTGAGAAAGCTGTGAACTCGCGTAGAATTCACGAAGCGCCGCAGTGATTGGACGAGAGTTGATAAGTTGAGTTGGAGTTACGGTTTCTAGATCCATAACTGTCATACGGTCTTTCGCGATACGATCTGTTCTTAGAAGACCAACACGGAATTTATTCTGAACCAATTCTCCAACCGGACGAATACGTCTGTTAGATAGGTGATCAATATCATCTGGTAGGGCTTCTTTATTATTAAGTTTGATCAAGTGCTTCAAAATCAAAATGAAATCTTCAACTTGGAAAGTGTGGAATTTCTTTTCGTTTGGAGTCTTTAATTCGAATCTTCGGTTCATCTTGTATCTTGCAACAGGTCCCATGTCGTACTTTCTGTAATCGAAGAACATTGATTGAATCAATGCCTTTGCATTTTCAGGAGTAGCCAAGTCACCCGGTCTGATTTTCTTGTAAATTGCTTTGTAAGCCTCATCTGCAGTTTTTGCTGAATCTTTTTCAAGAGTCATCAAGATGTAATCTCGAGTTGGGTCTAAACTCATGTCTTCGAAAAGATCGAGAATTTTTTTATCGCTATCGAATCCAAATACTCTTAGTAGGGAAGTCACGTAGATTTTTCTCTTTCTATCGATTTTAACTGTGATTACACCTTTCTTATCAGTTTCGATTTCTAACCAAGCTCCACGTTTTGGAATGATTTTTGCATTGTGCATTCCTGCAGCGGCAGCATTCTTTGAGAAGAATACACCTGGAGAACGAACAAGCTGTGAAACCACAACTCTTTCAATTCCGTTAACAATGAAACTTCCCTGAGGTGTCATTAGAGGCACCGGTCCAAGGAAAACATCCTGCTCTTTAATTTCACCTGATTCTTTGTTGATCAACTGAACGTGTACTTTTAATGGTGCTTCGTAAGATAAGTTTTTGTCCTTACACATTCTTGGTCCATATTTAGATTCACCAATAGAGTGATCTAAAAATTGAAGTTCCAATTTCTTTCCTGAGAAATCTTGAATTGGAGATATTTCATCTAGCAATTCACGAATTCCTTCTTCAAGGAACCATTTATATGAGTCAGTCTGAACTTCGATTAAGTTCGGAAACTCGAACTGGTTGTCGTTATCGACAAAAAATCTCCTCTTTAGTGGCTCCAGATTCGCCGCTTTTCTTGGCGAAGAAGAAGCTTTCTTTTCAGGAGCATTCTTAACTGCTTTAGGCATATTTAATTGAATGTTGGGGAAATAAAAGCGAGCCTTTTTATCGGCTTGCTCCCTTTCTCATCACACAATCGAAACCGGAGAGCCGTAATTCGACGGTCATTCTACTGGTGTCTAGACATATGTCAACATGAATTTTACTCCTTCTGAACGAGCTTAATTTCTTTGTTGAGTTTCCACCACATATATATAAGTAGTGGAAAGACGCTCAAAATCAAAAGTGGTACGCCGGACATCAGTAAGAAATCGTAAAAGCCATGAAAGAAAACTCCATAAAAGAGGCCACGTTGAATTAATTCTTTTTCGTTTTTCTTATCGAATTTGGCGCGACCGATATAGAAGCCCATCAATCCTGAGAAAAGTGCGTGAGCGGGAATTGCAGTAAAGAAACGTAAAATTCCTGCGCTGGAGCCGTAAAGAAAAATATAAGAAATATTTTCAGCAAATGCAAAGCCCATGCTTGCGATTATGCAGTAAGTAATTCCGTCCATGAGTTCATTGAATTTTGGGTGATCAAATGCGTATTTTTTTACTACGTAGAGTTTTCCCAGTTCTTCAGGAATGGCTACTAGAAAAAATGGAACTAAAAATCCGTAGGCAATTGTGCCGTTTTCAATTCCCAATAATTGTAAGCCAATCAGTAAAAAATATTCCACAATTCCAACTGGAATCACAATTAAAACACCGTGCCAGAAAACTTTTTTCATCAAAGGCAGTGGCTCTTTTTCACCGTGATCTTTTATCCAATAATAATAAAGAAGCAGTGCTACCGGTAAGGTTGAAAGCGCGATGAAAAATAACAAATTTAGCATTTTTCAATTTTAGTTTTTCCACCCATCCATGGTCGAAGAACTTCCGGGATTGTTACGCTTCCATCTTCATTTTGATACATTTCCAAAATTGGAATCAAAATTCTAGGCGAAGCGATGCAAGTGTTATTTAATGTATGCGCGAATTGAATTTTCCCGTCTTTGTCTTTATAACGGATATTGAGCCGTCGAGATTGAAAATCGAGAAAAGTTGAGCAAGAGTGAGTTTCGCCGTATGAATTTCTAGATGGCATCCATGTTTCTATGTCATTTTTGTAATATTGACCTTGGCCCATATCGCCGCTGCAAACTGCCACAACCCGGTATGGAAGCTTCAAATCTTGCAGAACTTCTTCAGCATTTTGTAAGAGTAATTTGTGAATTCGTCCGCTTTCTTCCATGTCATTTTTACAGATTGCAACTTGTTCAACTTTTTGAAATTGGTGAATACGGTAAAGGCCGTGAGTGTCTTTTCCGTATGTTCCGGCTTCTCTGCGGAAGCAATTTGAGTAACCCGCGTAAAGTTTTGGCAATTCGGATTCTTGAAGGATTTCTCCACCGTGATATGACGCAACAGAAACCTCGCTCGTTCCAATTAAATATTTCTCGTCGCTTTCAATATGCTCTTCAGATGGGCGTTTCACGCCGACTGCATAAGCCTGTTCTTCTCCGCCCGGGAAATAACTTGTTCCAATCATTGCTTCAATATTTACAAGAAGCGGCGGAAGGAAAGGTGTGAAACCTTTTGCAACCAATTTGTGAATTGTGAACTGCATGATTGCCAATTCGAGTAATGCACCGTCACCTTTCAGGAAGTAATTTCTGCTACCGGCAACTTTAACTCCGCGTTCCATGTCCACAATGTCGAGATCTTTTCCGAGTGCCATGTGATCTTTCAGAGCGAATTTGAATTCCGGTATTTCTCCAACTTTATACATTTCCACATTCTCTTTATCATCTTTCCCTTCCGGAGAATCAGGAGAAATTAAGCCTGGAGCGGTTAGCAAAAGATGCTTCCATTCCATTTCGATTCTTTGTAGTTTTTCCGTGGCTGCTTTTTCTTCTTCACCCTTTTTTCGCATTTCCGTAATGATTTGTTCACGCTCTTCTCCTTTGATGGTTTTCATTTTCTCATTTACGGCATTTTTTTCAGCACGAATTGAATCTACTTCACCTTGTAGTGCACGGCGTTTTTCATCTAGTACGATGAAGTCATCAACATCAAATTTTATATGTTTTTTCTTGGCTGCTGAGCGAACTTCTTCCGGGTTTGCTGCAATGAATTTTGGGTCTAGCATTTTGTTCGTTTAAATCGGCGAACAGAATAGCGGAGAAGGGGAGTGCTTGCAAAGAATTTTAAATAATTACACTATATTCACTTAATATCCTCTTCACCGATTGTGAAACATCAAGGCTTATTTTTACATAATTTGGATTGGTGGAATATCCACCGGCTTGAATACCTGTGAAAATTTCTTCCAGATTTTCTTTGCTTGGTTCTCGTGATGAAGGTAATGATCGGCCTATTTCTGTTGCCAAACTATATTGACTCTCTATTAAGTCAAAGTAGCCTTTCACAGAATCTTCAATAGAATCATATTTAGCAAATGCGGCATAGCACGACTCCAGTTTGTTTGTTTTAGGATTGAGTTCTTTTGTGTGATGAATATAGAATGTTTCATCACCTATTTGATTATTATATTCCAACTCTGAGTATTCAAAATAATCACCTTTTTCTTTCACACCAAAAATATTATTAGTGCCTGCACCTAAAAGTGTTGGTTCATCAAATTCATTTTCCTCACAACCCCAACTTGATTCAACACATGCCTGAGAAGTTGCTGCGATTGCAAAATCTAGAGTTAAATCTCTTTCTAATGCTTCAGTCATTGCAATATTAAAAACTTTCATTGCGAATGCAGCGCGTTTTTCTTTTTCATTTAAATGCTCATTTTCATCAAGTGTCACTTCGTCTTTTGTTTTGAAACGTGGCATCAGTCTTTCGAAGCTTTCAGAGTAAACACTTAATCTGTATCCAGTGGGTCCATGTCCACTTTCAAGAGTTTTTAGAAAATTCAGTGGAGAACCAGCCAGTTCAATCCCGTTCATTATTTCATCAACGTTCATTATTGATGTTGCTGTAGCCAATTCAACGAATACTTTTGGGTCTTTAATATTCCAAGTGGCAAGTCTTGATTGTAAAATTGGAATGTTTTTGGCGAAGGTTTCGTTTATGAATTTTTCGGTTTTTTTTATCCACTCGCCATCGCCTTTATTCTTTGCTTCTTCATTGAATAAACCTTTAATAAAACATGCTGACATAATATACTCAGGATATTTTGCCCACCAAGGATTCCCCGGCAAAGTTTTTATTATATTGTAGAATCTGTGAGCTTGTTGAACTGGTATTTTTAAAACTTCATTTGTTTCAATAGATTTTTCTTTTAATGGGGCTTCAATAATTTTATTTTCACTTCTACCTTCTCCCTGACTGTAAACCTCGATCCAATTTTCCTTAGTTAATTTTTTGTAGTGAGATAAAACCCATAAACCTTCATTTCCGAATTTTATTCTCTTTGTATGTAATTCAGTGTCAACTTCTCGCAGTTCACTTTCAGTCATTAGCAATCCTGGTTTTTTGTGAAATTCATCTTTGTAGATTTTATGCATAATGGCAACTGCAGGATTGTTTTCTGAAAGCATGGTAGCTTGTGATTTTCCGTAGGCTTTTATAAATTCAGGAAATTTGATTTCACCATCTGGATAATTTTTTTTATAAATCATGTATGCCATATATTGTGTTTGTAGCCCACGGTATCCATCCGGATAAAAAGTATCTTCGTAAGATATTGGCACAACGCCATTCAACGTATCAGAAATATCTTTTTTTATTTTTTTTGGAGAAAAATCTGCTGGTTTCTGCGGTCGCTTTGCCCACTCTTTAAGAAATTCTGCATAGATTGGAGATTTTTTAGTTTCTTCTGTAAAATTGAAGTCGGCGTCAATTAAACCTTCTCTGTGAGCAATTTCGGCGATACGATATTGTTGACTACCTGTAACCATTACATCTACATCTGATCTGTAACCACCCCCAATTGCGATAATTGATTCGGGTTGTTCGTCGATTCCATAAAAAGTTTCTCCGTAATTTTTATAAGCGGTCATTAGCTGATCTTCGTGTAGGTGTTTTAGCAATACATAACTGCAAATTGTGGAAACAGCGACATTTTCATAACGTTGATCTGTTACATCGAATGATTCCAAATATGGAATCATTTCTTCCCAAGATATATCTTTTCCGCTCTGTTTGGTTTCCCACCATTCTGTGAAAGGTGCGCCCAATTTTTCTGCTTTTTCTCTTGTTATTGCGTCTAACCAATTATTAAAAAGTGGATGAACCACTTTTGTTACTTGGTGTAAACCAAGGCTTCGGCTCTCTCGTTCCATTCCTCCTCTGTAAGCCAAAGCTTCTCCAGTATTTGTTTCATTTCCAATTTTACCTTCTCTCATCCCTGTCAAAACCGTTAAATATTCCAAGGCGCGATTGTCTGTGGCAATTTCTAAAACACGCTTTTCATCTGGATATATCGACAGCTCTTTTTTGGGATCAATAAGTGTGAATTTATCTAAAACTAAGGGCAAGTTATAAATTGCCGGCCTTTCGTATGTTTTGCCTTCATTGTCCTTGTGTTCGAAAAAAGGTTCTCGTTCATAAAGATTATCTGAATATGGCTTATTTAAATCGATTTCGATTACATAAACACGGTCAAAATCATGTGAATCTAAGTAAGTGCCCACATCTTCTTCAATTGTGACACTTCCTTTTATAGAAGAGGCGTGGATAACTGATAATTTCCCCGGATCCTTGTTTAATCCGATTGGAATTTGAAGATGTGCTACATTTGGTTTGCCTTTGTAATAAAGCGGCGCTTTTGCTAGAGCAAAAATATAAAGTTTATCTTTTGTAGGTTTATATTTGCTGATGTTACTAAAATCTTTACGGTCAATAACGTCAGCAACGCGTCCTAATTTCTCATCCAAAATAAGATCTGAACCCTCACTGAAAAATCTGTTAGGATTATTTGAAACTAATTTAGAAAAATCCGGACTGTTACGTAAAATCTGAACGCAATCCGTTGTTTCTTTATCTGTACTGCCGAGTTTATAACCTCTTCCATATTGTGCAAATAGTTCAGAAATAATTTGATTTTCTCCAAAAGGTTTCAGTAGTTCTTTTGCGACTTCAGGTGGAAGTTTATCTTTAATGAGCGCTTGAAAAATTAAAGTTTTTAGCGAGTCTAAATTTTCTTGGATTAATTTATTTGCCGCAGTGGTGTCATGTTCAACTTTTGTTAAATGACTAACCCAAGTCAAAATTTCAGCTTCTTTTTTTGGAAGTTCCGGTCCCATTATAATCAAAAATTTATCGACTGAGGCTGAGAATTTTTGCCAATCAATATTTTTTTCGCCTATATTTTCCTGTAGTTTTTCTGGCATAAAAAAGATTAGCCTACGGAAGATGGGGCGATTTGTTTATTATCTCCAATGAAAGTTGAACCAGAAGAATCTGCAACAATAACGTAGCGTCCGTAGTCTCCGTCGAGCAAATAATCATTATCTAAAAGATCAATGAATGCATTGGTTGAACGAATGCAACCATGTGATTCATTGGATTTCCCCAATGTTGCTTGGTTTCCTTCATTTGTTTTGTGAAGTGCAACCATAAGAGGTTTTTTATTAGGAGAACTAACATCAACATTTCCCATTAAAAACACTCTGCTTCCCCTCGATCCAAAACTTGCGCCACCTGTTCCTATTGCTCTCCATTCTGGATTTCCTTCAAGCTCACGTTTTTTTGCTAATGGTAATAGATCATATGTGCCTGTTGGGGTTGCCCATCTGTCATTTCCAGGGTTTTTATCATCTGTAATATTTTGTTTACCTGTTGAAACTCCTCCTCCAAAATCACCCACAACTTCATATTTTTGTGTACTTTTATTGAAGAATACAATTGCCGCATATTGTTTAGCTCGGTCTATACACACTAAATATTGATCTTTGCTTTTGTCCAATGGTTTTGAGCTGATTGTCGATAAAATAAAACGTTTATCTTCAGGTGTATAAATATGTCTTTGATAAGCAGGGATTGTTTCCATTTGCGCTTTAACTTCAGCCATTGTTGGAATTTTTGCTGGTTTTTCATGACTATCCAACTTTAATTGCGAGAGTTTTATAAAGCCTACGTCACCATCATTTTTACCCCATACAACTTCGACCCATTCAGGCATTCCCGGCACAATTTTGTTGACGAATACTCTTGAGTTTTTTGGTAGTGTTGCAATAACTGTTCCTCTACCTTCTTTTCCTTGTTCAGGTGCAGATCGTACCCATGCTCCATCAGTTACAACTGATGCACCTTTTTCAACCTTGAATGAATTCACTTTTTCAGGGTGAGCTTCCAGGTATGCTTCTCCCATTGATTGAGCAAGTCTATCGATTTTATAAAGTTCTTCAGCTGGATATTTATTTGCATGTAAGACCAATAAATTTTCTTTTGGAGCGTAAGGTCTGTTTTTAGGTTTTCCAATTGCCGCAATGGATTCATGTGCGATTTTTCCGTACTGTAAATCTTCAGTTGTATCATGTGAGCTGACTGTCCAGTTATCCCAAGTGGCACCTGGTCTGAAACTTGATACAGCATCTGTCATTTTTTGTGCGTTTCCTGTTCCTGTATCCCATCCTCTTCCACAGTCTTTGTCATAACCAAAACCTCCACCTTCCGGAGCTCTCAAATGACTCACTTTGAAATTTGGAATATTTAACCAAGCGCGGATAAAAGTTTCGTAAGTAACAATGTCTTCTTTAATTTGTTCAGGAGTCCAATATTGAATATGATTTTGTGTATCTTGAGGAAATGGGTGTAGGAAAGCCGCATGATATGCAAAAGTTTCACCTATTTTTTGTTCCCAATTTCCAGGATATTTCTCTTGAAAATATTTTCGAAGTTCCTCACCGTTTTTCAGATAATCTGTACCTTGACCTTCAGGACCTTTAATCATTTTTTCTCGCATATATTCTTCGCGACTCATGCTCCCTCGATTTTTATCAACATATTCTGAAAGCCATTTCCCCGGTGTAATTTTCGTTGAAATTTTATTTTTCACAATGCCCATATCTACTAACACATCCGGACGCATTGCAGTTCCGGCCTCACCATAGAAACGATAATTTTTTATACCGTTTGATTCTAATCTGCGAATAATATCAGGTGCGTTTCGAAGTGAGTCGTCAAAAGTTAAAATTACATCTTTATTCCAGTCAGCCGTTTCAAGCGATTCTGCCAGAGTCGGCTTGTTTTTCACTTCAGGAGTTTTTGGAACAGGTTTTGGAGCAGGTGGTAAAATTTCTACACGATTTGCTTGTGCCTTTGCAGCTGCTGCATCAGATTCCGCCTTTAATTTTGCAGCAATTTCAGCTTCTTCAATTACGTATTTACTTTCAATTTCAATTACACCGTTGTTTTTAACTGTCATCAAACCGTTTTTAATATCAAGACTTAAGCCCTTCTCATTATCAAGATCTAATTTTGGATTCAATTTGCACATCCTTTCTAACATCAGCATTGAATCAAATTCAGGACGTTGACTACCGTTAGCTTTTGCAAAATCAGCACAGACAACACTTAAATGTTTCGGATTTTCTTTGTTTGACCAATGAAAAGGCTTGGCTGTTTCAAGAGTTGTAGCTTGCATTAAAGCAAGCTTTGTTCGGACATCTGCTTTGCCATTAATCTTATCCGCGTCTTTTCGTACCATTTCACCTGCAACTTCCTTGTAAAACTTACTTTTGTCTTCAGTTTTTTTATACTGATCCGCGAACTCTCCCCATTTGTATGATGACATATTTTTGTGATTATTTTTAATTTATCTGTTAATTCTATCATAAAACCGATTAAATGTCTATTTGCCTTTTTTAGCAATATGTGGTTAAACTGCCCACTTGATTTGCTTGATTTAAAACATGTCTAAGTTAGATCAATTAGTTTCTTTGTTCCCTGGAGCGGATTATCCACTCAAGCCTTGTATTGAAACTGTAAGGAGAATTTCTGAAATTGATAAAGCTATCACAGGTGAAAAAGAAGAGCTTCAATTGTTATTGAAAGATTTGGAAGATAAAAACAGGAACTCTTGGAGTTTGGGTAATGAAGCATCTTGGCAGAATTTTGTTGGTAGCCACTATGCCTCAGTTCCCAATCATGATGGAGAGAAATTTATTGAGTTGGATGAGCTTATTGTTGAACATAGAAGGCGCCTTTCAATGGTTGCCGATATTCTTTCCGAAGATAAAGTGACTTTTCAAGATGGTAAAGTGAAAACTGTACATCGGGCTTTATATAAATCCCGAAAATTTAATGATCAGCATGTTCCCGATTTAACAAGGCTAAGAGTTATTTGCCCAACTTTAGATGGTCTTGAGAGTTCTAAAAGTAAACTTGTTGGGCAAATGCAACTGGAGCAAGTTTCCAGCTCAAATTGTTATTGGAATGGGCATAAAATGTCTTACCCTACTCCATTTCGCGGTGTGATAACTGCTTGGTGTGGCATTGATGGTGAACTTCCAATAAACTATCTGGCGACTGAAGTTCAGTTTATAACTGAAAGAACATCGGCTGTTATTGAATTGAATCATCCTTTCGATATTGCTCAGGTTTTGAATTATCCGGATGAAGATGCCAAAGATTATGTCACCTGTTTGCTCTTGAAAGCATCTATTATAGACTTTCAGGAAAAGTTTGGTGGATAGACTATGCCTCGTGTATTTTTTCTTCCAGAACACGTCCATTTTTTCTAAAAACTTTGTAAGCACTTTCGCCGATTACTCGCATTTTTTCGCCTTCGTAAACTAACGCGCAGCCGTTGTCGACCGCAAAGCCGATTCCACCTGTTTTTGCGATCATTTTTTTGAAGCTAGTTCTTCTTGCGATTCTCAGAGTTCGCCCGTTGTAATGAGGGCAGTGAATTCCTTTCAAAAATCCTAAGCCGCGAACTTTGATGTAGTCCCATTTTTTCGGGCTGTAAAATGACATTGAATCGCTGTGACCTGATTCATACCAACAGATAGAACCTGCACTAATTCCGCAAAGAATTTTCTCATTTTTCCAGGCAGTTTTTAAAATTTTATCTACTCCGAGTTTTCGCCAAAGTTTCATCATTTTTAGTGTGTTTCCACCACCAATGTAAATGATGTCTGCAGCGGAAATTTTTAGAGCGATTTCTTTGTGATTTGGATTCTCGCGAATCAAAAAAAGTACATCAGTTTTGCAGCCGAGTTTTTTGAAATGTTCATCAACACTCGCCCAATATTTTAAGTCATCGTCACTCGCGGTTGGAATAAATAAGAGGGAAGGTTTTGCTTTTTTTGCGAGCCTTACGATTTCTTTATCTATCGCTAAAGTTTCGTCTTTGGACATTGATCCTCCGCCGATTGTGATTATTGGCATAAATTTTACTTCAGTTTGAAATATAATGCCCGAGTTTGGCTGCGTCAATTATTGTTCCCTTGAATTGCCTCACTTTCAAAATGGAAAGTGTCCATGTTTTTTTGAGTTCTTATCATTTCCGCGACTACTTCTGCGATCTCGTCTAAGGTTGGCTGACGTCTGTTTCTGGCTTGCATAATAAGTTGAAATTAGAGGCAGAGCTTATTAGAATTTTATGCTAAGGTCAATTTTGTTTTGAAATTTTTCTGCACTAGTAGTATCTTCGTTTCTTCTAATATAAAAATATGTCATTAGATTGCCAAAAGGTAATGAGTGTTGAAGCACTTTTAGAAAGTCATAATTTTAGATTGTTGAGACATCCTGAGTCGCGTCTTGATGATGTTAAATTTACAGATGAAAATAGACTTGAAGTTGCTCAACGTATAATCGATTTTTTAGATTCTACCGGGCAGATACTTGATGAAGAGCCAGACAAACAAAAAGTTTTTTTAATTGTTAATAAATTTACTCCGAGCGTAACAAAGCTTGATGGGAAGGATTGTAATAATTTGGATGCGGTGATTTTCTTTTACACTGAAGAAGGCGCGCAAAGAATTCCGTATCAATTTGTCTTGCCGGCAGAAGATGTGCTGGTGGCAGAGGAAGAGTAGTCTTTTTTCTTGAACCGAAGCCATTATTTTGATATAATATGGTTAGGAATGACTCCCGGCTCGAATTGTGGCGTTAACCGCCTGCATTCCGAGAGGATAGGGCTGGGGGGTTCTTTTTATAGATTAAGAATTTTTACTTCAACTTCTTGTTTTTGTAACGTTTTTCTAAAACTTGGATTGTTTTTCGTAATACTTTTATTCATTGCTCCTGAAACATAATCTGCAACTTGTATTAAATTGTTACTTGAAGATCGTTGAACTTTAATTTTTTTAATTAGATGTTTATCACTAAGGTTTAATCTTTGTCTTAGTATTTTGGAGATAAATTTTCTGAAATCATTAGATCCACTTTCATCAAATACTATAGTTGCACATTTTAATTTTTCCATCGCCATTCTAAATAATATTTCCACTGCATATGTGTAGATATTTGTTTTGTTCGTATTAGATTTTTTATTAATGACGACTGAGTAGTAAATGAAATTATGTCTAGAAATTGTTCTAAGAAAAATTTCTCTTATCTGATTTGAATTCTTTTTAAAATGAAATTCAGTTCTTCTCTCCAAATGAATTTTAAGTTTCTCAATACTTTCGTTACAACTCTTTGCATCTTCCTCATTTTCAAAAATCACCATTGAAAGTATGAAAAACTTGCTTGCACCTTGTAAGTTTGGGTTTCCTGGGTCGCCCGATTCATCAATAAAAATTAGCATTGAAATATTATTATTTACAAATGCTAACAGAAAGATCTGTATAAAACCTGAATTTTTCCTGCAATAATTTATCTCTGACTCAGCGCAACTTTGACACCTAGTGCGATTAAAAGACCGCCGAGAGTTTTGTTGAATACGCCCTGGAATTTTTCAAAGATGCCACGGACTCTTTTGTGAGTTAGTAAAATTGAAACGAGCGAAAACCACAAAATTGTTTGCACGACCATTATCACACCCATCAAAAGCATAACCGGGAAGGGTGTGCTTGGTGAAATTACTAGTGTGAATAAACTTAGAAAAAATAGAGTCGCTTTTGGGTTGAGCACGTTGGTGAGAAATCCTATTTTCATTGCCGACATTGCAGAAATGTCACGTTGTTTTTCATGCTCACCAATCTCGATTTTTTCTGATTTTGACATTATCGATTTTACTCCAATGAAAATTAGGTATCCTGCTCCGAGAAATTTTATGATGCTGAAAATCAGAATAGACTTCGAAATCACAAGCGCCAGTCCTGCCAAACAATAAAAAATATGCACCGCAATTCCTCCTCCAAAACCAATGGCGGTATAAATTCCCGTGCGGCGTGAATAGCTGAGTGAGTTTCTAACGCACATTATGAAATCCGGTCCCGGTGATATAACTGCGAGAAGGTGGATTAGGGAGACGGTGGCGATGAGTGCTAGATATTGCATTTTAAAATTTAAATTGCTGCGTTTGCAAACCAAGCTCTGACATCAGTGCTTGCACTTTCAATGTCGGCTCTGAATGCAGCTGATTTCTCATCATCACCGCTTATATTTTCTAGTAAGTGATTTCTACAATTTTCAAATCTTTTCAAGGCATCTTCTTTAGACTCACCGGAACTTAAGCCACTTGCTGGTGGATAAATTAATAATTCCTGAACCAAATTTGGCATTTTGAGTTTTCCTCGAATTAGTACTTCTACAAGATTTTCGACTTCATTCTCGTCTTCGTTAAAATTCAGTTCGGCTATTTTACTTGTCGCATCTTTGAGAGCTAGCAAGTTAGCTTGGAATGTTTCAGGATCTTTAGCTGAATCCAAAAGTATGCTTTCAATGTGAGGTATTCTTTCTTGTAATTGAGCTTTGTTGCTGAATCGGTCTGAAATAGATAGTGCCATCACGATTCCTGTGATTAGGTTATGAATTTCTGTGTTCAAAGCCACTTCTTTACCTACGAGCTCTTCCAATAATGGATGTCGAACTCTAGTTAATCTTTCATCTTGAATGAGTACATCTCTATTAATTCCATCAAGTAATTCTTGAACTACAGCTGCCATTTTTGCTTCATCCAATCCATCTGGATAAACTAATTCTTTTTTGTTTGGTGTATTCATGAAATTTTTTAAAATGCTAGTACCCGAATGTATCAAAGTGTGGGTAGGGAAGGCAAGGTTTGGTTTATCTAAAGGTTATTTTTCTATTATGATATAACTATGATCGGAGTGAGAGGATAGTTTTATTAAAAGCTTCTAGCTAAAATATTAGAGTATAAAAATTATTTACTGATGCTCAATTTAATTAACAGCCATCAAATTAAAAGTAAACCTATTAACTTTTAATTTGCATTCTTCAAATTAAGTGCTATACTCAATTCATGACTGATAAATACAAAGCAGGTTGGTATCAACAACACCAGGAGTATAAGAGCTTTCAGCCATCTGCTGTTAATAAGTCATTTGACTGGGTAGACAAGAGAATTGATTTACTCCTTTCTGATGCCATGAGATATCTCGGAGAACTTAATGCTTTTTCCAAGCTAATTCCAGATGTAGATTTTTTTATAAAAATGCATATCGCGAAAGAAGCTACTGATTCAAGTAAAATCGAAGGGACTCAGACTCGACTTGATGAGGCTCTTTTGCCTGAAGTTGAAATAGCTCCAGAAAAAAGAAACGACTGGGAAGAAGTGCAAAATTATGTGAAGGCAATTAATTACTCTATTTCGGAACTTGAAAAGTTACCACTTTCAATGCGCCTTGTAAAAGATACTCACAAAGTGCTTCTTTCGAGTGTCCGTGGTTATACAAAATTACCAGGAGAAGTTCGTATTAGTCAGAATTGGATTGGTGGAGCCACTCTTAAAGATGCCGTATTTATTCCACCACACCATACGGAAGTGCCCGAATTGTTAAGTGATCTTGAAAAATTTTGGCACAATCAGCAAGTTGATCTTCCTGACCTTATTAAGATTGCTATTTCACATTATCAATTTGAAACAATTCACCCATTTTTAGATGGGAATGGTCGTATCGGAAGACTGTTAATTACTCTTCATTTAGTCAGCTTAGGGATCCTACAGAAACCAACGCTTTATATTTCTGATTTTTTCGAAAAACATAGATCACAATATTATGATGGTCTCTCACGTGTACGCGAAACAAATGATATTGAACATTGGCTTAGGTTTTTTCTTACAGGAATACTTGAAACTGCAAAAAAATCGCGCGAAACCTTAGAGAAAATTATTGATCTTAGGAAGAAATACGAAATTACAATTGAGAATGGTATGGGTATGAAACGCCAAAAACTTGGGAAAGAACTTCTACGCCACTTGTTTTCTCAGCCTTTTGTAACTATCAGAGATATTGAATCCATGCTCTCTATTACATTTCCTACTGCTTCCGCAATTGCAAAAGATTTTGAAAATCTCGGTTTGTTCTCTGAAAAAACAGGGTTTAAAAAGGATAGAATATTCTCTTTAACAGAATATGTAGAGCTATTTACTAAATAATCTTCCACATGGAAAACTTCACTCAAAAAACATCAATGATTTGGAACATCGCAGATATACTGCGTGGAGGATGGAAACAGTATGAATATCAGGATGTGATACTTCCTTTGGTAGTTTTGAAACGTCTTGATTCAATTTTAATAGACACGAAATCACAGGTGCTCGAAAAATATAATGAATATAAAGGAAAGATAAATGATCTTGATCCAATTCTTAAGAGGACTTCCGGCACAGCCTTTTACAATATTTCTGATTATGACTTTAAAAGTATTCTTGGTGAACCAAAACATCTTGCGAAAAACTTTAGACTATATATCAACGGATATAGTAAAAATATTCAGGATATATTTGAAAAGTTTGATTTTAGTAAACAGCTAGAGCGTCTTGAGGGTGGGGATCTTTTGTTCTATGTAATTCAAGAATTAAACAAAGTAGATTTGCATCCTTCCAAAGTTGATAATTATCAGATGGGACATGTGTTTGAAGAGCTTCTTCGTAAGTTTTCTGAAATGTCTAATGAGACTGCAGGAGAGCATTATACGCCACGTGATGTAATTGGTCTCATGACTGAGATGCTCTTTTCTACTGATAAGGAGGATCTGAAAAAGCCTCATGTGATTAAGAAAATCTATGATCCTGCCTGCGGTACAGGTGGGATGCTTTCTGTCGCAAAAGATTACATCCTCGAAAATATAAATAAAGAAGCTGATATATTCCTATACGGTCAAGAACTCAATTCAGTCACGTACGCTATGGCAAAGTCTGACATGTTGATCAAGGGGGATGACCCTGATCTTATTCGAGGTGGAGAAAAGGATCACTCAAAAGCAAGTACTCTAGCAAACGATCAATTTTTTGGTGAAGTATTCGACTACGGGCTAAGTAACCCACCCTACGGAGTTGATTGGAAAAAAGATAAAGATGCTGTGGAGCGTGAAGCTTCTCGTGGATACGCTGGAAGATTTGGTGCGGGTACTCCTCGTATTTCAGATGGTCAGCTTTTGTTCTTGCAACATCTCATCTCAAAAATGAAACCTGAAATAGATGGTGGATCTCGAATCTCAATCGTTCATAACGGATCCCCATTGTTTACCGGAGATGCTGGAAGTGGAGAAAGTGAAATACGCCGATGGATCCTAGAAAAGGATTTACTTGAAGCTATCGTGGCGTTGCCGGACCAGTTGTTCTACAACACCGGTATTAATACATACCTATGGTTTGTTACAAATAGAAAATCAAAAGAAAGAAAAGGAAAAGTTCAGCTTATAGACGCTCGCACATTCTTCAAAAAGACTCGCAAGAGCCTCGGTAGTAAGCGACATGAAATAGACTCTGAATCAAAAAAGAAGATAGTTGAACTTTATGAGAAGTTTGAAGAGAATGAATGTTCAAAGATTTTCAAGACTACAGATTTCGCATATAGGCAAATCACTATTGAGCGACCACTTATGGTTGATGGAAAAGTTTCAAAAAATAAAAAAGGGGAGATCGAAATTGATAAATCACTCCGTGATTATGAGAATGTTCCGTATGAAATGGACATTAACGAATATTTTAACAAAGAGGTAAAGCCGTATGTTTCAGATGCCTGGATCAATGAATCGGTCAGAGATCATAAAGACAATCAGATAGGAGTTGTTGGATATGAAATACCTTTCACACGATACTTCTACAAATATGAAGCGCCACGAAGTCTCGAAGCAATTGAAACGGATATTGAAGTAGTCGAAAACGAACTCCTAACCTTGCTCAAGCAACTATAAATTATATGACTAATAAAAAAACGGCAATTCATATTACAAAAGAAGCTGAAGATACAATAATTGAAGACTGCGAATTTGTTGGTTTTGACGTGGCGCTTAAAAATGAAGGAAAAGGAACAAAAATTGTGAGATCGATTTTTAAAAATATAAAATTACTTTGGCCTGAATCTCTTTTCGTAGAAATAGTAATAGGTGTGGTGATAGTGGTTATCGGTGGATATTTTCTTAAGTATTTTGGATTAAATTAATATGCAAATACTCAAACTTACAAAAAAATATGAGACATATCCTGAATACAAAGATTCAGGTGTTGAATGGTTAGGCAAGGTCCCTAAGGATTGGGAAATTTCAAAGGCACGAAAGTTTATATCGCAAATAGAACCTGGTATCTGGGGTGATGATCCTAAACAAGATAGTAATGATATAAAATGCTTACGCGTTGCAGATTTTGATTTTGATAAACTGGCTTATAAGGATGTTGAAACAATTAGAAATTATCCTAATATTCCTAGTAAAAAGATTCTCAAGAAGAATGATATTTTAATTGAAAAATCTGGAGGTGGCGAAAAGCAACCTGTCGGAAGGGCGATTATTTTTAATAGTGATGAGATAATGACGTGTGCAAATTTTATAGATATTGTACGAGTGAAAAAAGAAATTTTGCCTCGATTTTTTACCTATCAACTTTATGCTGCCTATGCTTCAAAATTGAATCTGAAATCAATTAAGCAGAATACTGGTATTCAAAATCTTGATATATTTTCTTACTTTAATGAAATGTATTTGGTCCCAACTCACATTCAACAAATAAAAATGGCTAAATATCTCGATGAAAAAACATCTTTAATTGATCAGATTATTGAGAGGAAACAAAAACTGATTGAGCTTTTGAGGGAAAAGCGTACTGCTGCTATTAATCATTCAGTTACAAAAGGTCTTGATCCAAAAGTCGAGCTTATTGAAAGTCGTATTGACTGGATCGGGCAGATCCCAAAGGGATGGAAAATTGAAAAAATGAAATTCTTAGCAAAGACTCCTCTCCAATATGGAGCAAATGAGGCTGCTCTTGATGATAATAGATTGAACCCACGTTTTATTAGAATTACTGACATAGATGAAGATGGAGATTTAAGAGAAGATACGTTTAAGTCACTATCCCAAGAAATTGCAAAACCATATTTATTAAATGATGGAGATGTTTTGTTGGCGCGTACAGGAGCTACCGTAGGTAAAACTTTTAAATATAAAATAAATTGGGGATTGTGTTGTTTTGCTGGGTATCTTATTAAGATAAGCGTAAATGAAAATAAAATTTCATCTGATTATTTAAAATATATAACGGAATCAGATTATTATTGGGAATGGATTAATTCAATTTTTATTAAATCCACAATTCAAAACGTGAGTGCCGAAAAGTATAAGGAATTTTTAGTTTTGTTTCCTTCAAAAAATGAACAATTTGAAATTTGTAACTATTTGAACGAAAAAATAAAAAAATTTGATAAAGCAATAAAAAATGTAAAAAAAACAGTCGAAATATTACAAGAATTTAAATCCTCATTAGTATCAAGTGTAATAACTGGGAAAATTAAAATATAAATTTATGATAAAGCTTGAAATAAATAAGACTCACATAGAAAAATTAAAACAGCAAAAAAGATCTGTCGGTCTTTTGCAATTTTGTTTTAAAGATGATCAGAATTTTTCAAAATGGTATTCGTTGACAGAGAATCTTGTTATCAGAGCATTTGGTGCAAAATCAAATCAGATTTCTCAGTTACACGGTTTATATAGGGATATGTTATCAAGTGATGATCCTGAGTATTTTTTTGATAAAAGACTTGAAGTGAAGGATGCAAAAGAAAAGTTGAAAGATTTGATAGCAGTTTTTATATCTGAGTTAGAACTTGATCTAGACGAGGAGTCAAAAGTAAAACCTCAAAAAAATGGGAATATTTCGATGAAAATGCAGAATATCCAAACAATGAATCAAGTTTTAAATATTTCTATTGTAATAGAAAATATTATAGAGAATATAAAACAGACGGAATCTGATATTCAAAGAGTTGTTGAATCTGAACAGAAATTAAGAGAATTAGAAGACGAAATTAAATCAAAGAGTCCGACTTGGTCAAAAATAAAAGATATTCTTATCTGGTTACTAAATTTCGGTAGAGATACGTTCTTACAGGTGTTACCAATAATTCTTGAAAAATTTAAACAATAATATGAAAACAATAACTAACACAAAAGAATCAGGATTTGAAGAATTTATTGAGCAACAGCTAGTGAGTCTGCATAAATACAGGTCACGACCAAACTCTTCGTATAACAAAGACCTCTGTATGGACACAGAGTTGGTCCTCGAGTTTATTCAAACTACACAAAAAGATAGTTGGAATAAATTAGTTGAACAGTACGGTGGTGATATCGCTAATAGATTCTTGGCTAGACTAGATGAAGAGCTTCTTTCTCGTGGTTTATTGAGTGTCTTGCGTGAAGGTATTAAAGATCGAGGAGTAAATATTCGTCTTGCATACTGGAAACCAGAGAATGATAAAAATCCAGAAACACTTTCAGACTATGTTGGAAATATTTTGAGCGTAATGCGTCAGGTAAAATATAGCGCCAAGAATGAAAACTCAATTGATATGGTTATATTCGTAAATGGTCTTCCACTATTTACTACAGAACTCAAAAATCAGTTTACTGGTCAGAATGTTATCAATGCCATATCTCAGTACAAGACGGACCGAGATCAAAAAGAAAAGCTGTTGTTGTTCAAGCGATGTCTTACCCACTTTGCTGTAGATACCGAGCAAGCATATATGGCTACTCGACTTACAGGGCTCACTACGTACTTCCTACCGTTTAATAAGGGCAACAAGGGCTCATCAGGCAACCCAAATGCTCCAACAGGAAAGTATAAGACTTATTACCTATGGGAAGAGATCTGGTCCAAAGATAGCGTATTTGATTTACTTGGAAACTTTATACAAGAAGTCACCGAAGAAAAGGAAGACAAAAATGGAAAGAAACGAAAAGAGGAAAAATTAATCTTCCCTCGATATCATCAACTTGAAACAGTGAAGAATATTGTGATTGATGCCCAAAAGAATGGTTCAGGAAAAAACTATCTTATTCAACATAGCGCAGGATCCGGTAAAAGTAATACTATCGCTTGGACCGCTCATCGCCTTGCAGAACTACATAATGATGAAGGTAAGAATATATTTGATGGGGTTATTGTGGTGACAGATCGTCGAGTGCTTGATAGACAACTCTCTAATACGGTAACTAATTTCAGTCATATTAAGGGCTTGGTAAAACATATTGAAAATGGTGGAAAAGAACTCAGAGAATCACTAGAAGCTGGCATAAAGATCATTACAACCACTTTGCAGAAGTTCCCAGTAATAGTTGATGCTGTAGACAGAGTTGAAGGCAAGAAGTTTGCAGTTATTATCGATGAAGCTCACTCATCACAGTCTGGTGAGTCTGCGGCTGATTTGCGTCAGGTCCTAACACTCGATGAGGCTGAAAAAGAAACAGAGAACGAAGAAAAAGCATTCAAAACTGTGGAAGATCAGATAATTGAGCGTATGAAGGCTCGAAAGGTTGCAGCACCGAACCTGAGCTTCTTTGCATTTACCGCAACACCAAAACAAAAGACTCTCGAACTCTTTGGAACTGAAGATCCACTCACAGGTAAATTCGGTCCGTTCTCTCTTTATTCAATGAAGCAGGCTATCGAGGAGAAATTTATTCTTGATGTGCTTAAGAATTACACTACGTACGAAACTTACTTTGGACTCTTGAAGAAGGTTGAAGATGATCCAGAGTTTGATAAAAAGAAAGCTCAAAGATTAATGGTTGGATATGTTGAGCGACATGAACATGCTATCGATAAAAAGACAGCGATAATGGTTGAACATTTTGAGGAGAAGATTGCCTCACTTATTGCTGGTAAGGCAAAGGCTATGGTGGTAACTAAGTCACGTCTTCACGCTGTTCGATACAAGCTCGCGTTTGATAAATATCTTAAAGAAAAAGGATATGCTCATAAATCTCTCGTCGCCTTTTCTGGTACAGTCAAAGATATTGATACCAAGCTTGAATATACAGAAGGTCAGATGAATAAGGTCCCAGAAAGTCAGACAGCTGAAGAATTCAAAAATGATGAATATAAATTCTTGATTGTTGCAGAGAAGTTCCAGACTGGATTCGATCAGCCATTACTGTCTGTAATGTATGTCGATAAGAAGCTCGGCGGAGTTGGTGCGGTCCAGACATTATCTCGCCTTAATCGAACAACGTATGGAAAAGATGATACATTCGTGCTCGATTTTGTGAATGAAACTGATGATATAAAAGAATCATTCCAACCTTACTACACAACTACAGTCCTATCAGAAGCTACTGATCCGAACATACTCCATGACTTAGAGCGTGATGTTCGTGGCTTCAAATTCTTCACTGACTTCGAAGTGAATGGTTTCGTTGATGAACTATACGCCAAAGCAACACCGGATAAACTCAATAATATTATTGACGGCGTTGTATCTAGAATTAACGAAGAAAATCTAACAGAGGAAGAAATGGAAAGTTTCAAAACTACTGTATTTGATTACCTTAAGAAATACGCATTTATTTCTCAGATTGTAACTTTTGAAGATCCTCAACTGGAAAAGTTGTTCGTATTCCTTAAGTATTTAATCAGAAAATTACCAAGAAGAGAAAATCCACTGCCATATGAGGTTCTTGAAGCGATAGATATGGAAACGTATAAAATCGAAAAGAAAGTTGAGACAAATCTAAGCCTTGAAAATGTCGAGGGCGTCATCGATCCTATAGGAGGTGGTGGTGAAAAGATAATAACTGAAGATGAGAAAGATGCACTTTCGAGAATCATAAAAGAAGTTAATGAACGTTATGGAACAAATTTTAACAATTCAGACAAAGTAATCTTGAATGATTTGAGTAGACGACTTTTAGAAAGTGAAGTACTTCTTGGGTCTGTAAAAAATAACAGCAAAGATGCTGCCAAGCTTAAGTTCGACCAACTCTTTCAAGATGAACTTATTGGGGTACTTGATAATCATTTCAGCCTATATCAAAAGTTGGACCAGAGTCCTGAGCTCAAGAAGTTTGTTCAAGAAAGAGTTTTCGAATATGTTCTTAAGAAGATTATTAAGTAATTCGACAGAAATCTTAAAAAGCCACTACTTTGAATTAGCAGTGGCTTTTGCATCACAGAGATAAATCTTTATTTTGCCTCTCCTTCCTCCGGTTTCTTATCCTTCTCATAAACCTTCACATCTGGGTCTTCTGTCGCGCCAGCTTGAGCTGCGTCTTCTGCACCACCAGCGTCTCCGCCAGTCGCACCTTCCGCGCCAGGAGCCCCAGCAGGTTGTTGATACATCGCGCTTCCGATTTTCTGGATTTCGATCGCTAGTTCTTCGTGGCATTTTTTAATTGCGTCTAAATTTGAATCTGTCGCTGCCAACAAATCCTTCATCTCTTTCAACTTAGTTTCTACACCGGTTTTAACTTCGGCGGGAACTTTGTCGCCGTGTTCACGGAGAGTTCGTTCTGTTTGAGAAACCACTCCGTCTGCGCTGATTCGTATTTCTGTAGATTCTTTCTTTTTCTTGTCTTCTTCAGCGTAAAGTTCAGCGTCTTTTTTCATTTTTTCGATTTCGTCTTTTGAAAGTCCTGAAGAACCGGTGATTGTGATGTGCTGTTCTTTTCCGGTTCCTTTATCTTTAGCGCGAACAGTTAAAATTCCGTTTGCGTCGATGTCCAAAGAGACTTCGATTTGTGGAAGCCCACGAGGTGCAGGAGCAATTCCGTCTAGAACGAAATTACCTAGCAACTTGTTATCGATTGCCATTGGTCTTTCACCCTGGTGGATTTTCACTTCCACTGAAGGTTGACTGTCTGCAGCTGTAGAGAAAACTTGAGATTTTGTTGTTGGGATTGTTGTATTTTTTTCGATCAGTGGAGTTAGAACGCCGCCCAAAGTTTCGATACCAAGAGTTAGAGGAGTCACGTCCAAAAGTAGAATATCTTTCACATCTCCCTGAAGAATTCCGGCTTGAATTGCTGCACCAAGCGCCACAACTTCATCCGGGTTAATTCCACGGTGTGGTTCTTTTCCAAAAATTTCCTTAACCTTTGCTTGAACGGCAGGCATTCTTGTCATACCTCCCACCAAAACAACTTCCGCGATGTCGCTCAAGAAAACCTTAGAATCTTCGATGGCTTTTTTCGCAGGAAGCGCAGTTGCTTCAATTAAATCAGCAACGAGATCTTCAAGTTTTGCTCGAGTGAGTTTCATCACCAAGTGCTTTGGACCGTTTGCATCTGCAGTAATAAATGGCAGATTGATTTCTGTTTCGTGAGTGCTTGAAAGTTCGATTTTTGCCTTTTCGGCAGCTTCTTTTAAACGCTGAATTGCAACTTTGTCTGCTGCTAGATCGATCCCACTTTCTTTTTTAAATTCGGCAACTAGATAATCCATGATTCTGTTATCAAAATCATCACCACCAAGCTGAGTGTTTCCGTTCGTTGATAAAACTTCGAACACGCCTTCACCCAATTCCAAAATTGAAATATCAAAAGTTCCTCCTCCAAGATCGTAAACGGCGATTTTTTTGTCGTTGGTATGTTTGTCGATTCCGTATGCAAGGGCTGCGGCAGTTGGTTCGTTAATAATTCTTTTTACGTCTAGTCCTGCGATTGTTCCGGCGTCTTTTGTGGCTTGTCTTTGCGCGTCGTTGAAGTAAGCAGGGACAGTAATTACAGCTTCTGTCACAGTTGTTCCCAAGTATTTTTCTGCATCAGCTTTTAGTTTTTGAAGAACCATCGCTGAAATTTCAGCAGGTCTTTTTTCTTTTCCTTCGAGCACAATTTCCACTTCGCCATTTTTACCTTTCACAACTTTATATGGAACACGTTTGATGTCTTCTCCAGATTCACTAAACTGACGACCGATAAATCTTTTTGCGGAGAAAATCGTATTGTCTTTATTCATCACAGCCTGACGTTTTGCGGCAGCTCCAACGATTCTTTCGCCGTCTTTAACCGCCACGATTGAAGGGGTTGTTTGTGCGCCTTCCGAGTTAGGAATTACAACGGCTTGGCCGCCTTCCATTACTGCAACGCAGGAGTTTGTTGTTCCAAGATCGATACCAATTATTTTAGACATATAGTTTTTGGTTAATTTGCTATTGGCACTCTAGTGTAGTCAGTGCTAACCGTCAAGAGAATTTGTTAGATTGAAAATTCGGTCGTGTATAGATATGATTGTTTTATGAAAAATTTTATAGTTTTTTCATTGATTGTTTTTGAGGCGATTTTTGCCGTTCAAGGTTATAAAAAATACTGTACGGAAGATCTTTGCCATCTTTTCAGTGTAAATTCTTTTTTTGAGGATTATCCAAATGTTTCAGGAATAGATTTTACTAACGCAGAAGCCGGGATTTCCATTAATATTTCTTTGGATAGGGAAGTGCCCGGCGATTCTCTAGTGCTTTTTATTGATTCTTCCGAGACTCCATACAGTGTTATCGACGGCAAAATTGTTGTTGAAAATTATAAGCTAGACAATGATAAAGTTGCTTATTTTGTATGGCAGGGTGTGAAGATGCCGGATTTTATTATTGAAAAGCCTTATTTGCTTTTGAAAACTTTAAATTATTTGGGCAATAATACATTTGCAATTGCTCAAAATGCAGAAGTTTTTTACTCCTACGGTGAAGATTTCGTGAGTTTGGGCTCGGTTGTGGATACATTTGTTGTACCGGTGGGCTCCGGCAATTTGAAACTTCGATTTATGTCTGGCGGCCTGACTTCAAAAGATATTTCAGTTTATTTTGACATGAATTCGAGGCCAATTATTTCTGAGGTCATTTCGAATGGTGGATTTTTACCTGGTAAAGAAATTAAAGTTCAAGGTGTGAATTTGAATTCTGTGACGATTGATAATAAAAATCTTACAGTTATTTATTCCGGCGCTAATGAAGTTGGCTTAAAAATGAACAAAAATTTGAATCCCGGAGATGAAATTAGTTTCAGATTATTTTCTGACGCTGGCTATTCAAATGCAGCATCTTTCAAAGCTTTCAGTTTTACCAGTAAGGTGCTTGGTTCTCCTGTTATTACAGGCGTTTTCCCTGTAAAAACCGGCGTGAAAATTAGCGGAACTTTTGCTCAGGATGTTGCGGTGAATTACAATGGAAGTCCGCTCGAAATTTATAAAGTTTCTCCGGGTTGGGTTAGTGTAAGTACCCCTGAAGATTCGGGAGGCTACTTTACGGTATCTTCTCAAGAATTGACGAGCGATCCATCTGGCCAAACTTGTAATTTAAGTTTATTTCAAACCTGTTATTTCTCTAACTAATTTTTTTATGCCACACAAAAAATCTATAGGAAAAGCTGTAGCCGTTCCAGCATCAGTACCAACACATTTGGAATATCACTACCGCGGAACTCACCCTTTTTTGGTATTTTGGTTGGGTTTAATAACAGGGGCTTTGATTGTTTCCCTAGGCTTCGGCTATTTGTTTTACCAATCCCAGACAATTCAAAAGACAATTGAGGAGAATGTTAAGTAGCCTTCCATTGCAGGTTTAAATCTGGTATAATGACTAGATCTAAATTTGTCTTCCAATGGCTTTCAAGGCGGTAAAAAAATTTTATGTGAGTTTGGCACTTGTTTTGACTGTTTGTTCAGGCTTTCTTGGCGACTTTGGAATTGAGAATTATTTGAAGGCTAATTCAGTTTCTACCACAGTTAGTTTATCTATTCTTCCTGCGCCAGCTCCTGCCGCTCCATTAATTTTAAACCCTGTCAGTAGTGTTGCATCTTCGAGCTATACACTACATGTTCAAAGTGTATATATGGCTTCGATATATCTTAATGATAGTTTAGTAGGAGTGGTGAATTCTGCAGATGGTATAATTGATGTTCTTGTGCAGCTACCTGATCCTGTCAACATATTTACTTTGCAGGCAGTGGATTATTTTGGAACGTCTTCATCTTTTCTTCAGTTTACCATCAATAATGGAACAAGCATAAGCCAGGTGAGCGGTGCCCCTAGTCCTGGGGAGCCGAGAGAAATAAATGATACTGAAACGTCAACGACTACTACGACAGAAATAATCACAACTGATCCAAGCGATACAGAGGAAATTGTTGAAACTGTGGAAATAGATGCCACCGTTTCCTCAACTAACCCCGTTGTTAACCCTGTGAGTGCTGATTTTAGTTCGATTTTTACGCCAACGTCTGAAATTCTTGGTCAAGAGGCAGTGGCTTCTACTATTGTTGAAGACGTTTATTTAGATTCTTCTATTGAATCTCTTGTAACTGTTGAAGTTCCTGTAGTTCAAGTTGAAGATGCTGAAATAACAGTCAATAATGAGACAACTCTGGAAGTGGAAGATGATGTCGAAGTCGTAAATCTTTTTAAAGAAGGAATTGATGGCGGAGAGATATTTACAGAGAATAAATTTCAAACTTTTGGTCATACTGACCCGAATACAGACGTACAAATTTACTTAGTTTCACCTGATGGAATTGAAGTTTACATAGGTGATGTGAAAACTGATGCAAAAGGAGATTATTTTTTTACAGGTGTTTTTCCGGGAGAAGGAACCTATCAGGTGCTAGCCAAATATCTTGATGGAAAAGGTAATGCAATTGCCAGCAATGATAAGAAGACAATTTCTTATGCGGATGTGCCACCAACCCCTTTGGATATAAGCGGATTTTCTTATTTACAAGCCAATGTTTTCAATGCTTTTTTGGATAATTTCTTTGTTTTGAAGGATGAAAAGGCACACCTTGAAGGTTCAACAGTCCCTGGTGCGGAGGTTAATACTTATTGGAATATTGATGGAGAAATGATTATTGTGCAGGTGATTGCCGATCAAACAACTGGTCAGTTTTTATTAACAATTCCGGAGGGTATTAGTGCAGGTGAAAATCACATTGATGCCCAGGCACAAAATCTCACAACAAGGGTACTAAGTAAACTTACACCTGTCACTTTTATCTTAAGTACTGATAAAGGTTTCACAGCTACTTCATTGTGGATTTATTTTATGCAGTTCATGTCACTTTATGGATTCATAATTTTCTATTTTATAATATTGATTATTTACGCTTGGAGATGGCCGGAAATAATTTATTTATTTTCTGTGTATACAATTTTGATTTTGTTGGACGAAGTAAGAGAGCCGATTAATATCTTTGTTTATGAACATATTTTGATAGATATACTCTTCTTCCTCCTGGCTTATCTGTTGAGAAAATTATTCATATTAAAAAGAAGCAAATATGAATAAAAAAATAAAAATTTTCATTATGGGAATGGCGCTTGTTTTGACTTTTGCTCAAGTTGTTTTCAGTTCTGATTCATCAATCTTACAAAAAATTCAGCTTAGTGATGAAGGTGCTGAGTTGGCACCCGCTCCTGCTCCTGCGCCGGAACCTGTGTTTATACCTGAGCCTACTCCTGTTCCACAGCCTGAAGTTGTAGCTCTTGAGCCTATTGTCGAAGAAGAAATAGTTGCGGAGCCGGTTGTTGAAGAAGTGATTGTAGAGAGTGTAGCTGTTGAATCTGGTACAGGTGAAGTCGTGAATGTGGTTGTTGAA
>CAYHXO010000013.1:0-17490 GCA_964360635.1 uncultured Candidatus Peribacteria bacterium | reverse complement strand
GCTGTTGAATCTGGTACAGGTGAAGTCGTGAATGTGGTTGTTGAAGAAGTGATTGCAGAGAGTGTAGCTGTTGAATCTCTTGAAACTTATATGGCAAAAGGTGAGAAGCCTTTGAGCTGTCTTGATTTGCTGTCAAAAATTAAAGATAAAAATGAACAAGCAAAGATTACTGATTGGTTTACAGGTAATACAAAATGGGAGAGTTTTAAAGAGAGTATAAATACTGCCATTCAGTATGTTTCCTCGAATTTGCTCAAGTTTTTTTTAAGTGACACCCTTCAGATTCCCACTTTTGATGAAACTTATAGGCAAACTGAACTTTTGGCTCATTTATCAAGTATTACCGTTGCCACAGAATGTATGGATTTTTATAATACCATTTTTGTGAATCCAGATTATAAGGTTTACCGAGATTATTTAAAAAAATATAATCCGAGTATATCTACAGAGACTTTGGCTAATGTTACAGATGTAATAAAACAGAAGATAACTGACTCTCCTGAGGCACCTATTACCTCTGAAATAGTAAAACAGGTAGTAGATTCACAGGAAATACCTGTTGTAAAAGAAAAAATTCTATCTTTTCCGGATGTCAGTTCGGCAAACATTAGCCCAAGTAATCCAAGTACAACAGATAACTTAAAGATTTCAAATGTTTCGTTCAAAAATCAACCGGTTGGAGAGTATGCAATGTCATATCAATGGCAGTATAGGCCTAATACTGATGGATATTATGATAATAAATATCTAAGTTCTGACGATATCCGATCCTATCATTTTGGAGATTTAAATAAAAAGCAGGCCACTTTCCATGAAAATGTTTCAAGTGTTGATATTGGTTTTGATTTCGATTTTTACGGGGAAACTTATAAGAGTGTGAATATTTCAAAAAATAACTTTTTAAGTTTTTCACCTTTACATGATTTTTTAAATGTAGACTCTAATCTTGACCTTCCACTTGTTGTTCCATTTGGATTACCTGCAAATGCATTAGATATTGATGAATCAAAATTTTTCACGCAAACATTTGGAACGGCTCCTGAACGTTCATTTGAGGTAATGTGGTCAGGCTCACTCAAAAATGGAGGAGATAAGATTAAAATATACATGCAGTTTTATGAAAAAGATGATTCAATTTTAATTTCATATAAAAAATTACCAAAAAAAATCAATAGTGAGTCAACAAAATTATTATTAAGTCCTAATAGTGTTTTTGATGCCAAATATAATAATTTTGTAATTGACTACAAGAAAATTTTTTCTGAAAAAAAAGATATAATCATTTTCCCGAAATCTAACTTTACGAATATTGCTGGTGCAACTTCTGAGATATTATCTTATGATCAGATAAGACTTGGTGGTTCATATCGTGTTGCTATAAATAATACCTTTACAAGTAATCCTGTCACGGTTCTTAAAAAAGGGTCACTTATTAGTAATATTATTAATTCCATAGTTACAACTAAGCCTACAGTCTCTAGTTTGGATCCTATATCAAACATCTCAAGTACGTCGAGCACATCAGGATCAGGTTGGGTGGTGGATACTAACTTAACCGTCGTAAATACCGATGTTTCTCAAGACGCCGCTTTAACATCTGCAATATCTGCCAATTCTTGGACCAGCATGAAGGCATTTAGTTTTACCACTTTTCCTGATAAAACCAGGATTCTTGTTCTGCCTTCTGACCAAGTCATTTATGATGAACAAAAGATTACAGTGCCAAGCGGATCTCAATATTTGATAGTTAAGTTATCTAATTTTAAAGATAAATATTCTGATAAGTATATTGATAATGATCTAATTAGCGTTGCTTTTAACGGATTTAAATCAACCGGTACGGAAATTAATACATACAGATATTATATTTTTCCAGTTTCCTCACTTGCCGGTTCTGACTTCACTTTAGGTACTTTTATTAATTTCTTGGCAAATACACAGTCAGGGGTCTATCATATGGATGCCACTTATACTTTGAAGTAAAAAAATAATGAAGGGAAGATCCATGTTAATTCTGGCCGGACTTGCTTTATTAGTCGATTTTAATTTGATTTTGCTTGCAAATGCGGACACTTGTATCGGTGGGGGAGCTTTGTCGATTACCGCCTCTCCTGGAGTAGCTAATTTTCCTGCAGTTAGTGTGAGTACTACTGCACAAACAAATAATGTCTCCTTCCCAAATTCTTTGAGTTTTGAGGATATGAGGGGTGTAAATGCTCCATTTACATTAACTGTGAGTGCTACAGATTTTGCTAATTCCACACTCACAGCATCTTTTGCGGTAGCTAATTTAGAAATGGCAAGTGATGTTACAGATACAATTACTCAGGTTGATTGTGATCCATCAACAGGAATCACACTTGATAATTTAACAACATCAGCATTTATTGATACGAATTTAGACGGTTTATCAGATGACAAGGGATTGGTTTCGGGTGATACAAGAGTCAGGGTTGGTAAATATGCAATAATTCCAGAGATGGATTTAACTATTCCGGCAAGGACTCCAAATACTAGTTTTTCTACAACTATAACTTTTTCAATACAATAAATGAAGAAATTGAAAGAAATAATTTTCTTCATCTTCCCTATATGGGCTATTTTTGTTGTTACAGCATATTTTTATTTCCACAGATATTATTTTTTTGATACTTTGAATCAATTTTCTTGGATGAATTACACAGGTTTTTTAGCATATTTTTTATTTTCTGTTTTATTGATTGCTACCGGAATATTTTTGATTAGAAAAAAAAATAGTTTTTTAAATTTTATATTTCTATTTTTACTCTATCTTCCAATTTTTGCTTTTGTTAGATATGAATGGAATAATTTTGCAATTTATAGAGGTGAAACACTTTATGTTAATGATGTGGTCTATATTAATAAAAATGATCCCGTAGTAGATCCTGAAAGAAGCAAACCTGAGGTATTTCAAGAGTATAAAGATTCGTTTGAATTTGCTCATCCACAAGATGCTTTTTTAAATATTTCAAGTAGATTATATTTTATATTTTTTTCAGTTTTGTTTTTCTTTGTATCTTTTTATTCTCAAGGGGGATTAATTTTGAAATTGATTAAATATCAGGAGAGATCGCTCCTTGAAATTGCTTTAAAAATTGGACTCGGGGCTTTTTTCAGTAGTTTAACCATGTTTTTTTTAGCAAAATTTTCTTTCTTAACAATATGGCCTATTAGTATTTTTTTCATATTACCGATAATTTTATCAGTAAAAACTTTATATAAAAGCTTTAAACATTATTTGGGCCTTGAGCTTAACTTGGTGTTCGCTTTTGTTCTAATTCTTGTTTCTGTTTGGAATTTTATTGAAATTGCCGAACCGCTTCCAGGAGGTTTTGATGATTATAATCTTTATTTAAATTTAGCAAATTTATTGAGTGAACACGGAACATTTTTGCATAATTTATTTCCCTATGCTTTTACTTTATTACAAGCAGCGGCACTTATTTTATTTAGTTCTTACGGTATAGCAAAAGGCTTAATTTTAGGGTTCAGCTTGTTATCACTAATACCTTTATATTTTATTTGCAAAAAATATTTAAATGAAAGATCTTCATTAATGTTTGTTTTAGTTTTTTACACGATACCTTCAATTTTAATGCATAGTTATTTGCAAACTAAGTTGGAAATGGCAATTTTTTTCTTTGGAACAATTTCAATTTTATATTTTGTTTACTGGCTTGAAGAAAGGAGAAAAATGTATTTGATCTTTGCAGCATTATTTGTAGCTTTTGCTTTCACCATCAAAATCACTGCAGTAATTTTGATCGCCGCAATGTTAACAATGTTAATATTGAAAGTTTTTGGAAAGTCAGGGTTTGTATCTAGTATTTTAATTTTGATATATGTCTATTTCTATTCAGGATTAGTTTCAGCAGATATGAACGATGGATATTTCTTATCTATGATACTATTAATTCTTTTATTAATTTCCTCCATTTTTGTTTTAAATAATTTTTTAAAGTCTAAGCAAAAGGTCTTCCTGCTTAAAGAAATAATTATTTTCTTGTCAGTATTATTTTTGGTAACTGCACCATGGTTTGCATCAAATCTATTGTCGAATAAACCTTTTGACCTTAAAAATATAGTTTACGATTATAGCTCACTTAGCCCTAAGCTGGATATAGCGTATCCAAAATCTTGTGTAAGTAATGGTGCTTCTGTGGCTGACTATGGTCTCTACGATGCCAATAGAGAGGATATTTTTCAAAAACTATTTTTCTTGCCGTGGGATTTGAGTATGGATATATCTGCTAAAAGTATTTTAACAAATATAGGCTTTATTTTTCTTGCATTCATTCCATTATTTGTACTTCTTATAAAAAAACGTGATCATGATGATGATGCAATATTAATTGTTGGTGCATCCATATTTTTTGTATTATGGATTCTATTGGCAAAAAATGTGATCTGGTACGGAATTAGCGGATTCGCTTTCTTAATTTTAATACTAGTTTTGTGTTACCAAAAGCTTGAGGGTAATTTAAAAAAATTTACAAATATACTTCTAATCATTTCAATTTCAGCAGGAGTTTTTTTAAGAGGCAATTTATTCTTTTCAAGAACTCCATTCTTTATGCCATATCTTTCCGGCCTTGCTTCTGAAGAAGATTTTATTTCTTATCAGTATCCTAACTTATTAATTTTTACTGAGATCTTAAATCAAGACCTTAATTCAAAAATATTTTTGGCAAATGATGCCGTATTAAATTTTTTCATTAAAAATAATAATAGTAGAGTTTATAATGATCAGTATTTTGACTCTTTGGCTTGTTTGTTTGTTGAAAAAGACGACGATATCTTCTTGAAGAGGCTTAAGTCAAGTCAGTTTGATTATTTAGTCTATAGTAGTGTGACGGATGCAGTGTATGAACCTTATATGAGAAAAAATATTGATGACATTACTACTTTTGCAAAGAAAAATTTGCAATTAATTGTAACAGATAATAAAACTTATATATTTAAAATTAATCATGATTAAAAACATATTAAATAAAATTTTTAAATTTTTCCCGATTTGGGCGATTGTGGTTGCTGGTTTTTATTATTTCAACGATAAAGCTTATAGGATTCCTTTTAATAGTCATTCCACGATACCAGGTGTGATTTATAATTTTGTGTTTATAGTCACGTCTTTCGTGCTTGTGATTGGTTTGATTCTAATGTTGATAGATTATTCAAAAAAAGTACGAGAATTTTCAATAAATTATTTTCATTTAATAGCAGTAACTTTTCTGGTTACACTTATCCTTGCTTCCGTTCAAATGCAGTTTAACTTAGGATTCATTTCGGGTTTTTTGAGTATTTTAAAAATTTTTTCCATTGAAACTTTAACACTATCTTTTTTTCTGTTATCTGCTTTTGCTGTTGGTTCAAGAATTTTTCAATTATTAAGATTTGATGTCGAACCAAAACTCAAATATCTTTTTTCATTTGCAATCGGCAGTATATTTTTAAGTGAAGTACTTTTTATTTTTGCTAAGTTATCGATTTTAACATTTTATCCTGTACTGTTTCTTCTGATTTTTTCTTTTATTTCCAATTTAAACGAAATAAAGCTTTTGTTGAAAACAATTGCGAAGAATGGAATCAAATTGAATGAACTTAGTCCCGTCGATTGGGCTTTATGGTCTGTTCTTATATTCTTTATTGCATCAAATTTTATTGAAGTTTCTTACCCTGTTCCAATGGGTTTCGATGATGCTTCATTATATCTAAATTTACCCAATTTACTTGCACAAGAGGGTAGGTTCATTCACGGTTTTAGTTCATACCCGATTGCTCTTTTGCAAAGCATAGGAAATATCTTGTTTCCTGGATTCGCTCTGCAAAAAACCATGATTTTTGCCTTTGGTTTACTTTCATTTTTTCCGTTATATTATATTTTGCGTGATTTTTTTCAGAAAAAATTATCATTTTTAATGATCGTTATTTTTTACACGATCCCATTCATTTTTGTACATAATTTAATGCAATTGAAAGTTGAAATGCCTCTTTTCTTCTTTTCAACGCTCTCAATTTTTTGTTTTTTAAGATGGGTAAAGGAAGACTTAAAGAAATATTTATTTCTATCCGCATTATTTTTAGGTTTTGCAATCAGTATTAAAGTTACAGCTGGTCTTTTACTAATTGCCTTTGCTGCCATGTTTTGCAAGAAATTATTTGGTTTTGCTGGTTTAGGCTTTGTATTGTCTATTTTTGCAAGTATTTATTTCAGCAATGCTATTAATTTTGTTGGACCTGATATTAAATTCCCTATGTACGCAAATGGATTTCGTATCTTGGCCGGTATATTTTTTATAATTTCTTTAATTCAGACTCGTAAGCAATTCAAAAATAATTTACTCATCATATTAATAGCAACTTTTGCAGGTCTTTTGTCACTTTTGCCATGGTTTATTTCAAATTATGATACTAGTCGTAGTTTATCAGTTGCTTCTCTATCTATTGATTCACAAAATGAAGGGCCGCAAACAAATGCTATGCCTGGTTCATGTGTAGTCGAAAGTACAGGTGGGACAGATGCTGATTATGAAATATACAATGTGGACTATTCTAACCCAATACTTTCATTCATTTTTCTGCCATGGAATCAAACAATCAACATTGCACATATATCAATAATTCTTGATATTACTTTTCTCTTCCTAGCATTTCTACCAGTTCTATTTTTTTCTTTTCCTAAAGATAAAAATTTAAAGTTACTTGCTCTTGGAGCTAGTGTTTTCTGGTTGATTTGGGCAGTAGCTGGTCATGGGGTCGTGTGGTACGGAATGGCAGGATTCTCATTTATGATACTATTCCTAGCTTACTCAATTAATACTTTATTTGCTGGGGCAAAATATCTGAAATTTTCAACAATTATGTTGATCGCGATTTTTTTCTTTTCAGCGGTTTTTTATAGAGTAAATATCTATACTTCAAGAACACATGTTTTGATGCCTTATTTTGCAAATCAAAGCCAGGGTAATTATTATTACGACTATATAAACCCAGGTTATATGGAGATGGCTAGTGTTCTTAATGCTGATCCTGAAGCCAAAATATATTTAACGAATGATCTCTTCTTTAAATACTTCATAAATAACAATCAGGAAAGAGTCTTTACTGATCATTTCCTAGACACTTTTGCTTGTTTGTATGATGAAAAAAAACCTCAAGAAACATTAGATTGGTTCAAAGCAAGTGGTATTAAATACTTTGTTATAAGTAAACCTATAGATGACCCAAACTATCCTAAGGAGTTATATCAAATCCAACTCAAACTTGCTCACTTCGCTTTAGATAACTTGAAATTTATTGCGTCTAGCAAGGATACTTATATTTTTACTACTTCTTTTTAGATTTGCCTTTTTTTGGCGCAACTTTTTGACTGTTTAATGCCAAGAAAATTGCTGTTCCTAAAATTATAAGTGCTGTGAGAGAATATTTTAGAATTGAGTTACTGGAGTTGTTTTCTGAACTTGTAGTTTCACTTGGGATTACGGTTTCAACTGGCACATACTCATCTTTGCTAACAACGTTTACACTTACTCTAAGAGAATTCCTGACAAGAGTTACAAAACTACTTTCCGCATTACCCTCCCCATTACTCTCAGAAACTTCATCGCTCGCGTTAGGTTTTTGTATCGCAGAAAGCCCACCCCAATATATCCCAAGATTTTGATTTTCAGGTATTTTAAATTTTACCATAACTACCTGATTAGTTCCAGGATCAAGAGTGATTTCGTTTGGTTCTACACTTCCCCATAGTCCGACTTCATTTTGATCTGTACCTACATTTTTCAGTGCAAAACTTCCTTCCGTAGTTAATTGTGAATCAACAACTGAAAGTGTATATGTAGCGACTTCATCTGAATCATTTCGAATGATAGCGTATGCTGCAGTTTCTACACCTGGTGCTCCTTCCGTATTAATATATGGATCTCCTCCTTGTTCCCCACCATACTTAACAACAGAAAATGTCCCTGCCTGTGAGATTGGAACGTTTAACACTGCGATTAATAAGACTATTGATGTGATGAAGTGTTTCATTTTCTTGGTGGATTAGTATTAAAAAACTTTAATTGTGCAATTATTACTAATATAATTGCAGTAATTGTTATGATTACTGATGAAAATATATACTTATTGTAATTTGGTTTGTAAACGTATGGGGCAATTTCTCTTGGTTCCTTGCTTACTGTAATATAAGTTCTGGCAACTGTTTGATATACGCTAGTAAAATTACTTTGCGTTTCTTCAGCCGTTGAATAAACGTAACTAAAAGCTATTCCGCCAGCATATTCTTTGTAGTCTGCGTCATTAGGTATTTTTATGTCAAAAACAACTTCTTCCTCACTATTTGCCTCTATATCGAATTCAATACTTTGATTCCCATCAAAACTTATCCATTTCCCAATCTCTTCTTGAGGATTGTTAGGACTGAAAGTTTTTAGAGAAAAATTATCTTTCGTAGATTCCTCATGTTGATCTAGTGCATATAGACTTATATGTTCCTTTGAATCAGTGTCATTAATAATTGTAACTAAATCTTTGAGTTCTTCTCCGGGCTTTAAATCATATATAAAGTAATATGGATTTTCTGCACTTGGATTTGATGGAAGTATTTTTAGACCCTCAGTCTTGCTCAGTTTATTATCACTTACTAAAAGTAGTACAGATGCAGTGGAGACTAGAAATAAAAGTAGAACCAAAGAAATTTGTATAAATTTCTTATTTTTCATTTTTTGGGATAAGAATTGATGATCCTTTTGTAACACCATATGGTGACTTAATTTTATTAATTTTTATTAAAAGATTCAAGTCTAAATGATGATCTTCTGCTATGTTAACAAGAGAAGTATTGTGACTAATCTTAAGCGTTTTGCATGAAGCAATTATTTTTTGAAATTTTCTATGTTTATACATCATTAGAATAAACGTAACTATGAATACAAATAAAGCCACAATTGATTCTTTCATTGGAATAATCAAGAAGGTTATGCTTTTCTCCATCTCACCTGAATATTTTTCTTTTTCCTCAGGAGTAGCAGTCCCCGATAAGGAGTTTATATTATATGACACAATTGTGGTTGCCGTTATTAGACCCACAGGTGGTACTTTTGTCCATATAATTTGAGGTGAGGATGTGCTTCCTGCAATGATTGTTCCAAGATTTGCGTCTACTGTTTCGAGGTCAAAGAACAAATTTTTCAGATGTAGTTTCGCATTTACATCAAGACTTATATTTCCTTTGTTATTAAAATAATAATTAAAAATGTGACTTTCATCTTCAACTAAATGTGAGTAATCAATATTCTCGCCTTCTGAATTCCATAAGAAATCAAATTTTCGTTCTCCTTTTACATTTAGATAAATTCGAAGACCGGTTCTAATTTGAACAACCATTCCCATGGCACCAGAATCAGTGGCAGTTACAGCTGCAGTACTAGGGGCATTAGGATCATTGGTTACTACCAAGCCACCTGCATAATCACCCGGAGCTGTATTTTCCGGAACATGTAGAGTGAATTTTATTTCCTTAGTCTTTCCTGGTTCTACAGTAAAAGTACTTACCTCCGGTTGCGCCCATATCCCAATACCAACTTGTGTTTCACTGGACCTCTTTAGCGCAAAACTTCCTTCTGCTGTCATTACCGCATCAGTAGGGCCTATAGCAAGGTATTCTTTAACTTCTGATGTATTCTGAATTATTATAGAATCTGTTATCTCTTCACCTGGGTCAAGCGTATAAGTAAAAGCGCCGGTTGTATTCGTTCCATTCATACTGCCGGGATAGAGTGATGCTCCCATGGCGATCTGCACAGAGAAAATAGATAAAACTACGAGTAAAGACGATATTCTTGATATTCTTTTCATGATGGTTTGTGGCGATTAGTATTTAAAGTTAGAAGTATCTATTGCTGGATTTCCTGAAGATTCAGCTTCTATCATAGAGCCGTCTTTGCCTAATAAGATATTGTATTCTTGGTTTTTACTCAATATTACTTCTCCACCGCTCTCACTGGCCAGAGCAACTGAAGATTCTGCATTCTTTTGGGTAAATGTGCGAACTCCTATCATTATTGTGAAAGATAGAACCGAAACAAACATTGCTACCAATACTGACTTAATCATAATTGTGTTAGTTTAAATGATTTTTTAAAAACTATTTTGTCTTTTTCAGAGTACCTGTACTCTACAAGAGACTCAATAGTTTTATATGAAATCGGTTTAACTTAGAGAGCTGTTTGATCAATGAAATTTGAATTTGTGTTATTGAATACTGAACACTACTGTCGATGTATAAGTCGCACCTGCAGTGAAAGCTGGTACAACTAAATCCATTTGAGAGAAAACATCACATGTTAATACTCTTGATGTACCTGCAGCTGATGCAGGGGCATTTACAAGATTCTTAGGATCAGAACTATAAATTGCCGGAGTTCCTCCATCCATAGCACCACCAGCTGTTGCTGAGAATGTCATTGAGGTTGAGTTAGCACCCAATCCAGTATTATTATCATTTGTACAGTCTGAGCCGGATACCGCTACTCTGTCGCTTATACCACTGCTACTTACTGTAAGATTTGCGACACCTATTGATTTATTAACTACAGGGTTAGTGAAATCATTAGCTGTTTGTGTTAGAGTGAAACCACCCCCACCGATGATACCTCTAGTGTCTGAGATTCGGACGGCAGTACTTCTAGTGTTTGTGTTTTGGGCACTAACAGATACGTTAACGGCAGCAAAGTTAGCTATAGTTGGTGAATTATCAATTGATAAGGCACCAGCGGTTACTGATTGGTTAGTTTGTGTTGAAGCTGAAGTTGCAGCTGAAGCAAGTGAGAAAACTGACATGTTAGCTAATAGAGCCGCGCCAATTACCACTGCTGTAAATTTTTTATTTTTCATTTTTGTAAAATGTTTAAAGGATTAATACTTAAATCTAGTACTCTAGTTTTAAGTAATTAACTAGTACTAGTTAATATATTGTCCTCTAAGTTAAACCGAATTTTCAAGGATCTATACTTATCAATTTTCATTGATCTGAGTATCATAACCCATTTTTTTAACTTAGTCAATCTGTATTTCTTAAACGCAGGTTCTATAGTAGAGTAGAGCACCACATTCCACGTGCAATTAGTGTTTTTTTGTGCTAAAAATTTTAGGCATTTAATTTGTTCATAGATGAGGAAAATCGCCCTATTAATTTCTTTTAGTCTTGTTTTCGGGCTTTCTCCTTTGGTTTTTGCTTCTGGTGAAGGCTCAATTACTTCAATGATTGAAGGTGAGGGTTTTGGTGGAGATGTAGCTCCAATTTTTGAATTGCGTGCGAATGATAAGAGTGCGAATTATAATGCGGAAACGGAAACTTATGAATTTGCATATTCACCCGGAGCGAAATTTTCAGACTTATTTTATCTTAGCAATTTAACTTCCGATCAAACTCTAAAGTTGAGTTTTTTAACTCAAGATGCATATTCCGATTCTTTAGGACAGGTGACTTACTCCGCAGATACTCAATATCATATAGGTAAATGGACATCTGTTCCCAAATCGGTAGATCTTGCCGCAAGTGCCGTTCAGGAACTTCCTTTTGAAATTAATTTGCCAAATGTGGCTTCACCTGCAAATGATTTTTCAGGAGCGATTTATGTCAAAATTCAAAATTCTTCAGATACAAGTAAGTTTGCTGTGAAAATTAAAATCAAATCAACAGCGACTGAAGCTGCTGCAGGTCTCTTTAAATCTGAATTAACTCGTAACGCGGATGCTGATACTTATAGTGAATTCAATTTAAAACTTACAAATGCCGGCAATACCTTCTTAAGAGGTAGTCACAAATTGGTTTCAGGCACAAATGTGATAGATGATTTAGCTATAGGTTTAATGCCAGGAGAAACGGTAGAGAAAATTATAAAACTGGAGAAATCTTTTGGCTCGTATAGAATTTTTTCTAAATTTGAAAATGTGAATGGAGAAAAAACTGAAAATTTACTTGGGACTTATTTTCTTTTTCCACACATTTATTTTTATCTTTTCATTTTCTTGCTTCTTGTTGGGGTTGGAGTCGGTGGATTCTTTATATATAGGAAGAGTCCGAAATATGCATTGATTTATGGAGTATCGATGTTTTTGTTTTCATTGGTTTTGCTTTATTTCTACTATCCGAGAGAAAATCCGGCAGTCGATGATAATTCCGTGATTTTGAGCCAGCTGGATTCGAAGCGCGGATCAAATTTGAGAGTTCCCGCTCAATATTCTTTGAATGGTTTTGAGCAATATTTCTTTACTGATGTCTTACTTCAAAATACTGAACTGATAAGAGATGAGGATTTTGTTTCAACGTCTAAGTCTGAAGATTTTTCGCTTGGTGATTCACAGGAAATTATTTGTGAAGATTTGCCTGATCCTATTGTAAGTTCCGAGCCTACGATTCAGCCTGATTCAAGTTTCAAAACTCTTGATTGTGGCAAAGATGCAGCATTTACTGTTTCTACTGATTTTCAGCCTGATTCATTGTCTTTATCTGAAGTATTTTTGGCCGGTCCTGCTGACGCAAGATTTATTTCAGGAGTTGAAATTGCAAATAATAGTGACAAGGCGATTCCCCTAACAAATTATGCACTCCAGATTGGGACTAAGCAGATGAATTTTTCAGGCGCTATTGCAGCAAAACAAAGGAAACTGCTTTATTTGAATAGAAAGCTTGGGTCTACTGCTTTTGGGATGAGTTTTGTGTATAAGTCTGCGCTTTTGGGAACTTTCACATACGATCCTAAAAATGTGATGTATGCGAATACTGTTTATTCCAGTATTGCAAAGTTGGGCGAGGTGGCGGCAAAAAATTTAATTAGGACTCAAAGTGTTGCTGTAAAAGATACTCAAGATTCAGCTGATTGGATCTTCTCAATTCACTCTACGCCATTCAAGGATAATATTTTTGTGAATACAAGACCGAAAGCTTCCTTTCAATTGTTGAGCTCTGAGGAAACGCCTGATGGGCTTAAATTGAGTTTTACTGCAGCGGCTTCAAGCGATATCGACGGTGATTCTTTGAAATTTAAATGGTTTTTCAGTAACCATCAACAAGGTTTAAATGAGACTTTAACAGGGGAGGAAGTTGATGTATATGTGAAAAATAACAAGAATATTTCTATTGAATTGACCGTGAGCGATGTTTTTGGCGGAGTGGATGTGATGAAAACTCAGTTCAACTTGGAAAGGGATTTTGACTTTAGTGATACTCCACTTTTCACACTTTACGATAATTTTAATACAGCGCCCGCAAGTAATTATGCACATGGTAAAATCAGGTTTGATGATGTTTCAGCTGGTGAAACAAAAACTGCATATTTAGATAATGTTAGTGATGTTGCGGCGGATAAGATTTATTTCACGCTTGGAAAGTTTGAAGGAGAAGATTCACAAGTTGTTATTCCTGCATCGTCGGTTTTGATTCTAAATGGTTTGAGAGTTGAGGGTGGCTCTGTTGCTGGTAGTACAATTTTTGATATCACTGAAATTGTACAAGATATGAAAAAGCTTGAGATTGAGAACATTGCTCCAATACTTGAAGTGAAATTCCCTGATGAAGTTACGGCGGGTTACTATAGCGCGTCTGTGACTTATACCTATTACTAGGCGAGGAGCTCTTCAGGTAGAGTTAGCATAATCTCTTTGGCATCATCTTTCAGACCGACCAGTTTTTTCCAGTGTCTTTTCTTGAGGGCTTCTTTTGCTGGTGTATCGAGGCCGTCTATTTCTCTTTCGTGATTTTTTATTAGTCCTTGTAGATATTTGTAAAAATCATTTACTAATTCAAGGAATCTTCTTGTTCCTTCATGATCTTTGATTGACCTCAATTGATTTATATCTCTTTCATCGGCACTAATTTCGAATGTGAATTCATCTGATCCAATTTCAAAAAGACTGTCTACAAGCATTATCATGCCTGCCATTGAACCTGTTATAGAGTTTGCTCTTGAGCGGGCTTCGATTCGTTTCTTCTTGTTTGTTGAGGCTTCCGGTTTTACAAGAAACTTGCTATCTAAACTATGGCTTTTTATAGTAACTGCCCACTCAGGAAAATTCTCTGTGCTTGCATCTGCACCCGTTTCAATTCTGAAGGCAAAATCAGCAATCAAATCTCCGAATTTTACACCCTTTGTTGCTTTGTTTATAAGGTCGCGGTTTTGTGCGCAAAGCTTAAGAATTTCCAGACCCGTTTTAACAAGTTCCGGGTCATCTCTTTTTTCTATTATCCTTTTTGCGACGTCGATGGGTCTTACTGTTTCCATAGAGGGCGATCCTATACCTGTTGGAGAGGTTTAGCAATAGTCTTTGAGAAGCATAATGTTTCCTGTATCCTTCGCAGTTTTGTAGTAATTCTCATCCGCAGTCACAAAAGTTGCGCCTTCACTGATTGCGAGTGCGTGATAAGCTGCATCATAAAAAGAAATTTTTGGGTATTTTGTCATTAATTCTAATGCCAAAGTAATTTTTGAAATATTTAACATTTGCTCTCGAATCATTGAGACCTTCAATTTTGATAGAAAATTTAGAGCAAGATCAGGTGCTTTTCTTGATATTGTGTTTGCTACTTCAGAATAGCAATGTCCAGGTATAACTATCTTTATTGCTCTTTCAATAAAATCATTTTGTATTTTTTCCGCTTGAACCATGCCATTTTCTTCTTCTAATAGCCATTTTATGATGATTGATGCGTCAATAACTAGAAGTTTACTCTCTTCCATAATTTTTTAATTTAATGAATTCTTCAGTTGTCATCTTTAATTTTGCTTTTTTCCGCATTTCTCTAATTCCATTAAATGCTACTTTATTTCTAAAGTCCTCCAAGCCTTTTTGAATTGAGTCGTTTAGGAAATCGCTTCTTTGTCCATCAGGAATAAATTCTTTTATTTCTTGAAGAACATGTATATCAATCATGAAATTAGTTTTCTTCCGTTTTGATAAAGTAAGCATATAGGGGGTGTAATTATTACACCCTAAATGTTACACCCGATTAGGTGCACTGGTCAAGGCTAATAGTGCAGCGGGTGCACTTATTCTCCACTTCCAACCTGAACTTTGGCTGGACGGATTGTGCGACCGTTGAAGGAGTAGCCTTTTTCAAAAATCTGTAGAACTTGCCCAAGTGGACCGGGAGCTTGTAGTACGACTTCATGTTTATTTGGATCTGCCTGTACGCCAATTTCTGTAATCACTGAAAGGCCTAGTTTTTCGAGTTCGCTGAGGAGGTTTTTCTCGATTGCTTGAACACCTTTTAGCCATTCGTTGTTTTGCAGTTCTGCTGGAACGGCTTCGAAGGCGCGAGCCAGGTTGTCTATAACAGGGAAAATGGCTTGAAGAAGGCGCATATTAGCGAAAACTTGAATTTCACCACGATCTTCTTCTGCACGACGTTTGTAATTTTGAAAATCGGCGAGAGTGCGTTTGGCTGCATCCGTCATCACTGCAAGCTCGTCTTGAAGCTTAGCAAAATCGGCCTGTAATTTTTCGATTTCGGTCTGATCTGTTTGTGTGCTGTCGTCTGTCATAGTTCATTTGAGTTAAGTAAGTCGCGGATTTCTTTGAGCACCGCGTTGTTGTATGCGTATGGCATTCGTTTTGGCCCGAGGATTCCTATGTATCCTTTATAGCCTTCATATTGGTAACTTGTCACTATTAGTGAGCAACTTTCGATTGTCGGGAGAATATTCTCTTGGCCAATAAAGATTTTGACCTCGTTGCCGATGTCGAGTGTAGCAAGGCCTTTTAAGAAGGCATGGTCGTCTTCAATTACTTCCATAACTTGGCTGGCTCGAACTGGTTCCATGGCGAATTCCGGTTGAAGTAAGATTTTTGAAAAGCCCATGAAAAAAGTTCTGTTGTTTTCCGGAATCGTGGCGAATGCCATATTTGGCGTTGCTTCTGACAGTAATTTTACCGCACCATGAACTTTTTGCTTCACAATTCCTGCTAGGTGAGATTTTCTTAGTTCATGAATTTTTTTACTTGCGATTATTGTTGCACGATCCCAATCTGCGAGTTCATCAACATAAAGGCGGTAGCCAGCATCTGTCGGTACGCGTCCTGATGAAGTGTGAGGTTGGAAAATTAATCCTTCTTCCTCAAGTTCTGCCATGTCGTTTCTAACTGTTGCTGGAGAAACATCGAATTTGTAGCTAACTATTATTGTTTTTGAGCCAACTGGTTGAGCAGTCTCAATAAAATGTTCCACAATCGCGCTGAAAATTTGTTTTTTTCTGTCCATCGCGATATTTATACTTTAAATTCCGGTTTTTCGCAAAGGGGAGCTTGCTTTATTCAAAAAAACATGTATAGTACCTCTCACGAAGATCTTCGCTAAGCCAAAAAAACCACAATGTACGAAAATGAAAGTTTGCCATGGACGGATGTATATAGACACGCTTTGGACGACCATTCAAGGTTTATACAGCTCTCTGACGGTTTGCTTGGTGAAGCTTCTGTAAGTACTTTTTCTGAAGGATATACAGTTATCTTTGATTTGAGCGGATATACAAAAATTGTTAAAGATTTGGATAGGTGGGGTCAAATGAAACTTTCAGAGGCAATTGTTAACGGTGCTTTGGAATTTGGTAAAAAAATTAATGCGGTTTTACTTCAGCCTCCGGCAGGTGATCAGGGTATATATTATTCGGAAGAAGATCCGGGTGAATTGCCTATAGATGAATTGGTTAAACAAATTGAAGAAGATGCTGATCTTCCGAGTGATTCCTTATCAGCTAAAGCTGTGATTGTTCCACATGATAGAAATTCTCTGTTCTTGGGGACTTTTTTGAGTCCACGTAAAAAGGGGGAGCAGAGTGGTTATACCGCCTTGATGGGGCCGGCTTACACTCGTGGGCTTTCCAGACTTTCTAAAATAGCAAAAGATGAGGTTGTAAGAACTGAAAAACCAAAACCTTTTAAAAGTGGGTATTTTAGAGAAATTGATATGAAGAAAGATAGGACCTCAAAAAAATATGTAGAAAGGGCGGTAAATGTTTTATCTACTCCTAAAGTGCCAGAAGGTCCATATATGCATGCCGTTTTGAAGGCATGGGATGTGCATGGTAGAGCGAATCTTGTTGACCCTTGTATTTCTGCCACTTTGGCGAGGGCATTTTTGGAGAATAGAAAATCTTGGCAGGCTGTTAAGCAAGATGAAGGCCATTTACATGTTGTTTCAAAGGAGGCTCCTGAAGATGCTAGAATTTCCTTGGGTCGTATGTTGGAGTCGATAGAAAGAGAGGTTGGCTTACCTGATGCGAAAATTCAATATGCGAGTACAAGTGTTAGAAATTCAGTTCGAATCCAGATGAGGGGGCATGTCGATTTTGCAGGAGTGCAGGTGATTGATTTGGTTCATAAACTGAAGGGAAAAAACGTTGATTAGCGTGTGACCCGTTTTCTAGTCAATAGCTTGGAAACACTTCATTGATTGCATAGGTGTTTTTA
>CAYHXO010000012.1:0-56136 GCA_964360635.1 uncultured Candidatus Peribacteria bacterium | reverse complement strand
TTATTATTCACTCCTATCCTACTCCTGAGTGTTTCCAAGCTATTGAACCATTACGTAACCCTTGACAAATGTATAGTAATCTGGTTTAGTGCCTGTAAGATAATAGAGAAACGAAATGGAAAAAGTATTTCTTTTGGGAGCAACAGGCCCAATAGGACAGGAGTTCGCGAGACGACTACAAGAACATCTCTCATTTGAGCAGGGGTATCCCGACCTTGACTGGAGATCAGCCAGCAGCGGAAATAAGAAGGATATCCTAGGCAATTGTACTGCGGTCATTTCTGCAGTACCACGCATGTATGCCTTGGAGATAGTAAAGGAAATTGAAGGTATTCGTGCAGATATTGCAATTTATGATTGTTCTGGAATGCATAGAGGTAAAGAAGGTTGGGAATATGCGTTGCCCGAATTGAATCCTGGCATTAAACCTGGCACTAACCGATTTGTCGGACCTGGATGTTTTGCGACAGCAGCCTCATTGGCCTTATCTCCCATAAAAGGAGAGATCAAGGGTCCTATTTTTATTGAAGCCATTGGTGGAGCTTCCACGGGAGGAAAGAAATGGGTCACGTACTTCGATGACAATCCTGCTCAAGATATTTGTGTTCCTAACGCAGGTTTGAATCATCCTCATATCGCGGAAATCAAAGCCAATTTGAATCTACCGGAAGAGGCTCAGATACGTATGGTACCTCATTTAGCTAGACGTTACAGAGGTACCTCCATGGCTATTCATGGAAGCTTAAACGCTTCCGAGGACATTGAGTATGGGAAACGGGTTGCTCCTTGGGAACGAGTCGTTGACTGTGAGGAGGTACCAAAATGGAACGATGTAGTGAATACTGATAATGTGCATGTGCATTGGGTCCAGCAGGGACCACAATTTACGATCCATGTCGCTTACGACAATTTGGGCAAAGGCTCAGTAGGACAAGCTTTACAATCATTAGGCATTTCCCTTTTATGAAACAATCACTCAATCTTGCCGTTTCGAGCGGTGGTACTGCGGTATTCATCGACGATGTTAGAATTCTTACCAACCGTTCCAAAGGTACTACAGGCGCATTCATTGCAGAAGCCGCTTTACGAAGGGGTCACAATGTCGACTATGTGCACGCAGGAAATGCAAGAGTGCCCTTTGAAAAGGATCTGCGTGTGAATGTGGGAAATGATATTGAAGAAGAGTTGGAAAGAATACGATCCGTGATAGAAGAAATTCGTGCATTGCCAGGTTCCTTGAAAAAACACCCTGTCCAGGACTTCTTTGCTTATCGTGACAGATTACTTCAGCTTGTTGGACGGCCAGATACGGATGTTGCTATCCTCGCCATGGCTGCTTCAGATTATGGCCCTAAAAAAGTTGAAGGAAAAATTTCCTCGGATGGGAATGGATTGGATTTGAGATTACACGCTCTCCCTAAAATTATTACTGAAGTCAAACAGACTCGTGGGGATATTTTCTTAGTAGGATTTAAGCTTCTGACAGAAGATGCGGATAGGGAAAAATTACTTAGAAAAGCTTTCACCTCGATGCAACGCGATGGCCAGGACTTAGCAGTAGCGAATATAGTTGATGAGCATTTCACGCCAAAGGAAACTTATATCCTAACTCCTCAACAAGGGGTTATGGAAGTGGCCAAACGAAAAGATCTCCCGGACATGCTTTTGGATGAAATAGAAAAAAGAGTTGAGCAAGCTCATAATTAATATCCTCTAAAAAAATCTCATGGAAAGTTCCTTGCAAGGCTACTCAGAGGAAATTGAACACCCAGAAACATCTTGGAGACGAGTTAGAGATATATTCAATACTCTCCGTGAAGGTGGAGTTAAGCCAGGCCTTGTTGAAGCAGCAATAGGAGTTATTCATAATGAAGCGACTGAAAGGTTGCTTCTTAAAAGATCTCCATATGACAGATCATATCCGGATACCTGGTGTTTCCCAGGTGGGAGACGTGATTTGGTGGGGAAAAAGTGTAACGAAGATGAAAATGAAAAAGAAAAAGAACCTTTAGAAGTAACTGTTAGAAGAGAAACTTACGAAGAAACTGGCCTCCAAACTGAAATAGCGCGGAAAATCGCAGTTCGCAGGGCAGTGCATATTGGTAAATCTAGGCTGTATATCATTCACAGCTATCTGCTGCATGTGTTGGGCGATCCAAATGCAGTCCGACTTTCTAACGAGCATGTAGACTATAGTTACTTCTCGCGAGATAAAGCCCCAGAAGGAATAGGCACGGTAACACGCGCTATGTTCCACTGGGAACCTGTTGCTAAGATTTAGCAGTAGCCAATGTTGTTCATAGCTAGATAAAGCAAAAATACCTCCAACGAGGTATCTTAGTTTTCTTGGAGCTCCGTGGTGGAGGATGTTGGAACTAATTCAGCAATAACAAAATAAGCCCTGTCATTTTTTCTTTATCCTTCGGGTTACTCTCAGCCACAAATAAAGTAAGTGCCGTTAATGCTTCTGCTGTCATTCTTGCAGGATTTAATATGCCAGCCTGCTTTAGAAACCACACAAATGCAAAAGCACCAGAGCGTTTGTTGCCATCAGCATACGGGTGATTTTTTACCATAAAATACAAGAGATGAGCTGCTTTTTCTTCAATGCTTGGGTACACATCATCTCCTCCAAAAGTTTGGAAAATATTGCCAACAATTCCCGCTACACTTTGACCTCCACGCTCACTACCAAAAAGATCTGTTGCTTGATTGTTTGCAATGAGGTCCATCTTTAATTTCTGCAGTGCAGTTTTTAACTCTTCAGCGGTAAATTCAACCTGTCGTTTTGTTACGCCACCCTTTGGAAGGCTTGATTTATCGTAAGCATCTAGAGAAAGCCACGTGCTCGCAAACATTTTCACTAGCTCCATAGCATTCTCCGCATCCACAACTCCACCGGAAGGTAATAGCGATCTCACCTGGTCAACAGCTTTGAGAAAGGCTTCATAATTTTTAGCCACTCGTTTTTTGTTGATTGTATATCCATCAACTATATGTGAGCGAAGAGTTTTTGTTGCCCATTGGCGGAATTTTGTACCCGTTTTTGAGCTAATTCTATATCCTACAGAAATCATTACATCAAGATTGTAGATATTAATTCTTCGGTTTATTTTTCTAGATCCTTCCATTTGAACTTGTTCCAAAGTGGAACAAGTTGATTTTAAAGACAACTCTTTTTCTCTATAAATATTCTTAATATGCTTTGTAATAGCTTGAGAATTTACAGCAAATAATTCGCCCATTTGAGCCTGAGTAGCCCATATAGTATTTTTACTTATGTCAGACTTCAACTCGATTGAGCCATTTTTTGCCTGATAGACAATAATTTTCTGATCTTTTTCCATACCTAGCATGCTATTATGACGTGATTTATAAAGCAAGCATTCAGCGGAAAATGTTATGCGAACTTTGCAGAGAGAAATATCATTATCAGGAAAATCTTTAAACAAACAAGCGACTAAAGTCGCTTTGGAGCTCCGTAGTGGAGGATGCTGGAACTGGATTAAACCTTCATAATTTAAATGGAGTCAATCAGCATTGACTTTTTTGCTGAATCTTATATAATACGCTCTTTCATGCTTATCTTGTGAAAATGGAAAGACAATTGTACACGTATACACCGAGCTTTTCTCCCAAAAACCCTGTAACTTTTGAGAGAAATGAGCAATTAGCAAAATGGCTTGCAATCAATCTAGGTTTTAAATTCCAAGGTGAATATAAAAATAGAATTTCTGACGATGCTTTAGAAAATGCTTTCTTCGTACCTCATGAGGCAATTCCTCCAAATGAAGCGGAAGCTTTAGCAATAGTCACACGAGATAAGATTTTTGGAGCTGTTTGTGACCCTTTATTTAGCAAAAAAAGCATATTTCACTCACCGGTGCCTGATGCAAAATATGTACCTGAAAATTTCCCAATTTCATTTGCAACAGGAATACAAAAAATCTCATCACCGGGTTATACGGTATTCAGTTTAGAAGATGCTATCAAAGCCTTCAATTTATTACGAAAAGAGGGCCTTGTCATACGTTTTAAAAATCCTCTGTCTACAGGTGGGAGAGGACAATATGTAGTTAAAGATTTTCCACAACTTATGGATTTTATTTCCAAAATTGATCCTGAATTGTTTAAGAAATTTGGAATTATATTAGAGACAAATATTTATTCTGATGAAGATAATCCTTTGACTGCATTTTCTTCAGGCTGGATTGAAATTGATGGTGAAACTTTTGCGTACGTAGGTAAGCAAACTACCGGACAAGATAATAGATATCTTGGAACAAGACTTCACATGGTTAGAGGAGAAGAAATGCCTTTCGTCGATGAAATTCCCAAAAAAATAACTACTGATAGCAATTTCATTAAAACTCTAATTCCATTATTGCCGGGACTCATATCAACAAGATCTAACTTCAATTTTGCAGGTACAAATGATGATAACATTTTTGCACTTGAGCCAACATTTCGAGTTGGTGGTGCAACTGGAGCGGAATTGCTAGCTCGAGAAATTTTATCTCGAGATGCTAAGGCCTTGAAAGTAACAGCAAGCACTCATGTCATTTATGGAGAAAATTTTGAAATACCAGATGGATATCGCCTCATTTCTAAAAGTCGTGATCAAGTTCGTGGCTCAAAAACAACATTTGCCCGAGTAGATAAGGTAGAATAGTTTGGAGCTCCATAGTGGAGGATGTTGGAACTGGATTCAAGTTAGTCATATCTTTATGACAACAATTAGTAGAAAACTTGGTTTAGTATTAACTAAAAGCTCCTAGAGAATTTATTGATTCGTTGGATTAGTCGAGGCATGTTGTAGATGTCTAGGTGCCAGTTTTTCATACAAACTTACACCATGCATAATGAAGTCCTCTATGTCTGACCCAGCAAGGCCAACTTGCAGTGCCATCTCATTTAACTCTTCTGTATATCCAACTTCACCCCAATTCAATATTAATCCTATCCTGTTTTTTATATAAATTTTTCTTTTATCGATCAATTGAAATGGATGTGTCTCTGCTATTGGATAAACAATATGATTAACTGAACCATTGTCTTGATTTAATAGCCTGAGGGATAAGGAGGTTTGCTCGCTGGCAAACGCAATATCGTAATCATTACCAGGTGGCCTCTGCACTTTCTTTTTACCCAAATCAAAGGAAAAACGAGCGACATGATATTCATCTGTAACATAGTCAAAACGGAATTTCTCTACATTGAAACAACTGACATTTTGGTCGAACCGAACGACCAGATGCCCTTTCCGAATAGCCCCATGCTTATCTGCTATGGATGGATAGGCATCAAATGATCTTTTTCCTGACTTTGATTTATAAATGGAAGTTAAATTAATCGGTTCAGCATGCATCAAATAAGGATCAAAATAATAGAGATCGTTATTACATTCGCAAACCACTGCATGATGCCTTCCTTCATGTACAAAACTTCGATGCAATGCGCCTTTCACCTCAAGAATATCGGCAACTTTTGCCGCCTGCGCAATGCAATTATCACCCACCTCAGGTGGAGGGCATTCTCCAGCAACTAAATATACTGGTGTTACTGAGCAATAAGGCATTTTTAGACCAGCTTCGTAAACCGCACGGAGATTGGTATCATCAATCGAAAAATGATTATCATGATTCATGAGAGATATTTATTTTACTTTTAATCTCTGAGACTACCTCTTCAATATTATTCATAGCATTAATGATAATTATATGTGTAGAGTTGGGAACTTTAATATGTAGTCCGACTTCTTTGTATTTTTCTCTTTGCATTGCTACTTCCTCATACGACATTTGTAAATCTAGCGGACGTGTAAGCCTGCTTGATATATTTTCGAAAAAAAAATGCTTCACATAAGCCATTATCTTCTCCATATCGACATCTGTTAACTTCATTTGTTTGCAAATTATCTTCAATCTGGTTAATAAACTATATATGTTTTCCCCCTCATTGATCGATCGTAAAAAAGTACGCGCGTAACTTATCCAAGGTTCTACATCAAGTACAACGATGTCATCTATTTCCAAACTTTCCGTCTGATCAACGGCTTCTTGTAATATTTCATCAAGATACTTTTCTCTAGCCGGAATAGTTGATGAGTATACCCAGGACACCATTGGGGTTCTATCCATCAAGACAATGTCAGGTTTATCAATGCAATTTGCAATTTCATTTCTATATTCTTCAATTTGAATGTTTATCGTCAACCTAATGATCTTATTCCGGCAATAATCGATATATTCAGTATCAGTAAGAAGATCTTTTTTTCTCCTAAGTTCAAGCTCTTGCATAAGTGGATATAGCTCTTGAACTCTTTTAGATTTACCAAATCCGGCAATTTTAACATTTTTTACACTCTTCCCACACTCTATTACGCTCTCATTCAGCATCTGAATTGCACTGCTTTTACCACTTCCATTCAGCCCTTCAAATGCAATTATTCTCATAGAGCTCAATAAATAATTAGAAGTCATAGTACATTAAGCCCACGTGTAAAGAATGCCAAAAGTCTTGCACTTTGATAAAAAACGTTATAGAGTCACCTCTTAATAAAGACGTTTATGCGGAGTACCAAAATTGAGGACAGCATGCCACTTTTGGAGGAATACACGCGCCTTGTTGACCAAGATCATTTTCGCGGTACTAGAATTCTATATATAAATCATGTTATTTCAGATGCGGTATTAACGGCCCTTGCCTTTAAAAAAACCGGCGCTACTATGCATATTATCGGTGTGCCATATGGATCCATGCATAGTGCTGAAAGGCAATGGGTAAGAGATGAATATAGAAAAATCGGGAAAACCTTAATTCCAGAAATAGAAGACCCCTTGGAATTTAGAACGAAAATGCGGGCATCAGTTGAGGAAGTTTTACATGACCTTGAAAAAACTTCAGAACCACTTCTGATTGTGGAGGATGGAGGGTATGCATTTCCTGTAATGCATGAACAACAATATGTATCATGTCTAGATCGTACTTTGGGAGCGGTAGAACATACTGCGCGAGGGATGTGGAATTACCAATTTATGGAAGTAGACGGTGAACCGCGAACACCTCGTATTTTGAATAAACCTGCATTAACTATCGCAAAATCTCGACTCAAACATGCGCATGAACCTCCATTTGTTGCCCAAGGCGTCATGCATGAGTTACTAGCAGTTTTGAAAAGTCAAAACGAATTCATTCAATTTAAAAATGCAACAATTCTTGGATACGGTAGGGTGGGAAAAGCTATCGTTGATTTGTTAGAAGCATACAAAGTAAATATAGAAATAATTGATCCAAAACCGGCATCTCAAGATAAGCGTCACATCAACACAGAATTTACGCAGGATCATTTTAATGAATCTCATATTATTTTAGGAGCAAGCGGTCAACCAGTTTTTTCTGAAGAACGATTTCTGGATTTGCTTAAAAATCAAGCACACAGTCATCCAAAAATATTTATCAGTGCATCGTCAAAAAATATAGAATTTGAAAATGTTATTCGGGCATTTGAACGATTGATAAATGATGAGAAACTCCGTCAGGAAATTTTTGGAAACGATACAGATATAAACAAACAAAAAATTGCTGAATATGGCATCAAATTTCAGATTGTAGGCTCAAATGGAAATGCAGTGCGAGACTACACTCTACTCGGAGATGGATACCCGATCATTTTCTTTCCAAAGAACACACATGCAAACCCAAATAGGCCATTTGATCCAATAATGACACAGTTGTTTCTTTCCGGTGCATTTTTACATGAGAACCATGCTGGTTTAAATAATGAGATGTATTACATTGATGATGTTAGAGAAAAATTGCAGGATAATGATAAATGGAAAGGCTTATTAGATGATAAGAAACTTATTATGAGATGGTGCGAATTAAATAGTTTGAATGGAGTCTCATATTCTTCTTATTTAAATTTATGAATAGACCTAGCAACGAGCCGGAATTCTGGTGGATCTCCGGTAGAGCGGCAAGTGGCAAATCCACACTAGTTAAGATTGCAACCGAGGCATGTTCAAGAGCAGGAATTCAAACTCAGAACCTATGTGACGAGAAATTTATGTTACAGATCATAGGGGAAGACATTAATCATGAACATCATTATCACCCTGATAATGATGAAAAATTCTTGTTTAAAAGTGGCTATCCATTTAACGAAGGGATAAGACGCATAAGTGAGGAATGTAAACGTCAACTGGATCTAGCACATACCAAGCCAATGGTAGCAATCATTGAACTTGCTCGAGGCAAAACCGGAGCAACTTTGGATTTCTCATTTCAAAAGGCTTTTTCATTGATTGATCCAGTCGTCATTAATCATTCAAGCTTTATATATGTGCGTGCTAGGTGGGAGGCCCAATTAGAAAGGAATAGGCAAAGACGTTCCGATGGACTACCTCATCCACCAGATGAATTGATGCAGGAAATGTATTCGGATGATGACATTAATGAGATTTCAAAAATACATCCGTTCTCAGTAATTGAAAACAATGGAAGTGTGGATGAATTTGTAGCGACAATAAATGACACTGTCAGTAAGAGAATTCAAAAACTTTTGATAGGTTAGTAGATCGATTTAATTCAAAAAAGGTACAATTCAATGTTTGAATTAATGTACTCTTAACCTGTAAATTTCTTGGAGCTCCACCGTAGTGGATGTTGGAACTGGAATCATGTCACATCACGGCTCACAGGATTTTACATATATGCGTATATCTCCAAACCATATTGCCTGAGCATTTTAATTGGATCAGGCTAAACTTTAGCAATATAAATGCAATTTTATTATATAAATTACTACCTTTTGGCAAAATAGGCTATATTTTTGCTATAAATAGTGTAGAATGAGTTTATATCATAAACTTCTATGTTAAAAACATTTACGTTCCAAAACTTTTTATCCTTTAAAGATGAGGCAGCATTTTCATTGGAGAGCCATGTCAGCGACAAGGGACATGAGGAGTCATACTTTGAGACTGGTAAAATATCACTTTTAAAAAGTGCAGTTATTTATGGACCTAATGCGTCAGGTAAAAGTAGCTTTACTAAAGCCCTCATTTTCTTTCAAAATTTTGTTACGATTGGTCTTCAAATGGCATTGAACCCTTTTATTCAAGTAATTCCTTTCGTCTTAAGTCCTGAAAATGAAAAACTTCCTTCCAGATTTGAAATAGAAATTGTAAAAAATGGTGAAGTTTATGTCTATGGATTTGAAGTAACACAGCAAAGAATTCTCAAAGAATGGTTGATCCAGAAGCCATATAATAAGATCCTGTTTGAAAGGGAAGGAGATAGAATTGATTGTAAAAGAAGTTTCAAGGAGGCGAATGAGGCATTAAAGAGCCAGACTCGTTCAAATGTACTTTTCTTAACTATCTTGGCAAGTTATAACGGTCAAATATCTAAAGATATTGTGGAAGAAATAAGAAAAATACATGTTTTTTCAACAGATCAAAGAACATTAGCTTTAGGTTATTCATTTGATAGATTTAATGTCTATAAGGAAGAAATCCTAGAATTCATTTTAGAGGCTGATTTTGGCATAAAAACTGTAAATGTTGAAGAAAAAGAAATTTCAAAAGAGGAATTTGAAGGTCCAATTCCACCTGAACTAAGATCTGCTATCTCAGCTGGTAGAACAAAATTTACTCACAGAAAAATATCTACTATTCATAGGTTGTATAATTCTAATGCTGATGAAGTGGGCGAGGTAGAGTTTGATCTAAGCCAAGAGTCTGCTGGTACACAACAAATGTTTGCTCTATCTGGATTAGTTATTGAATCGCTTAAAGATGGAGGAACTTTGTTTATTGACGAGCTGAATGCTAGTTTGCATCCTTTACTATGTCGTTTCATAATCAAACTATTTAACAGCAAAGAGAAAAACCCAAGAAATGCGCAGTTAATCTTCACAACTCATGATATTAGTTTACTGGATAGCGATTTATGGAGAAGAGATCAGATATGGTTTACGGAGAAGGATAAGTTCGGAGCTTCTAAAATCTTCTTGTTGGCTGACATAGGAGAAAGAGAAGATATGAACTATGCCAAAAGATACTTAGAGGGTAGATATGGTGCCTTGCCTTACATTGGTTATTTACAGTCTACTGAACAAATATGAAAATTCAGCAGAAGAGATTGATCAAGCCTAAAATATTCATACTTTCTAATGGGGAATTAGCAGAGCCACAGTATTTTTCAGATTTCAAAGACCATTTAAAGGCTAACACTGTGGTCTTAGTACAGGCAAAAAGTAAATCACCATGGCAGCTGGTGGAAATTGCAATTCAGAAGAAAAATTCTTTAATAGGAAAAAAGAGGTTTTCAGATATAGATGGTGATCAATTGTGGTGTGTGTTTGATGTAGATAACTACTGGAAAGATAATAAATCTGCTTTCATAGACGCAATATCTTTGGCTGAACAAAATGATATTAAATTAGCCTGGAGTAATGAGTGTTTCGAAGTTTGGTTCTTATGCCATTTTGCCTTACTCTCAACAACTTTGCCAAGAAATGATTATCACATAAAGTTAGGTGAGCACTTTAAAAAAAAGGGATTAGGAGTGTATAAAAAGAATATGAATAAGGTTTTTAAAATACTTCTCACTTATCAACCAGAAGCAATCAAAAATGCTCGTAAACTTTTAAAAAAAGGAATGCTAGGGAAAAACCCTTCTACTAGTGTTGTGGAGTTAGTTGAAGTATTAAATTCTCTGTAGGGTTTAATATTATTAGTTATTCAATTCAAAACTACATTCCTCAATGTTTTAAGGCTATTCCAGTGTCAGCCTAGCCTTCGCGCTATTCGTAAGCCACTTTATATGATATGGCTCGGAAAAATAACATGATAGAAATTCTAATGCTCCCTTTAAATGCCTTTGATATGCCTCAACGGGATCAAGATCTATAAATTCAAGCTGGACTTCATATCCGCATGCTGAGATAGAATCAATAATCATTTTCGTCGTCTCCAGATTATCTCCAAGTATTTCCATCACAATATTACGATTTTCATTAACTGCTCGATTAGCAATTTCTTCTCCAATAATCTCGAGAACATCTACAAAATCCACACCAAATTTATACTCAAGATCGTTTCCACCACAAATGATTTTGAAAATATCTCCTGCATCAATGAGTACATAGCCGGTTGAATATTTGAGTTTCCTAAATGTCGTTTTACCGGCACCGGTACTTCCCATAATAAGTGCAAGTTTTGGTTTCCCCTCTTTTACCAATGAGGAGTCATTGAAATATCTTTCAATTGTTTCGTATAAATTTATTTCCATTGTTAATTATTTTTAAGTGATAAAATGGCGAAATTAAGGGGTTCAAGTAGAGATGTTGGTATTTTTTCATCCTTTCCTAGGATCTTGATGCACTCCTCATAGAACCAGAGTTTTTTATCGATTGGGGCGTTAAATCGTTTGTAAGCCTCTTCATATCCAAATTTCTGAACGGCTGCAAACATTGATTGGAGATTATGAAATTTATCTGCTGCACAAATGAGCTTCGCCTCATGGCTTGCACCAGCCAGATGTTGCAGGTAACCATCCTTGCGCTGTTGCCAGGTGAGAGGCTTTGGAGGTTCGGTAACATCGAGAACAAACTCTGTTACCCTTAGACCAAAGTCCTGCGCCATTTGTTCCTTGGTGTAGTCGGTGTCTTCAATTGTGTCATGAAGGATTCCTCCAATAATCACATCTTCATCGCTAGTGTGTTCCAATAGAATAAGCGCAACTGCAAAAGGGTGAACAATATACGGGAGACCATCTCCTTTGCGCTCTTGTCCGTCATGCAGGTGAGCTGCGATATTGATGGCTTTGTACATTTTTGGTGAGAATTTCATGGTTGTTTTTGGTTAATTGATTGAGAAGATTTAAGTTGTTTTTGATATTCAACGTGTTTATTGTAATCAAAATGTATGCCTGATGGTTCTGGAGTGATCCAAAGGGAAGTAATCCACGGATAATTCAATTCAGTTAGATCACATCCATCATAATAATCTATAGCGAATGCTAGAGCATTTAGATAATTATCAGATTCAAATAGTTTGGTACGTATAGGTGGCTCTTTATAGTAATCCCATACATCTTCTGCCATTACTATGTATGGTTTGTTTTCTGTGAAAATTTTATTTATTTCCATATTTGTGAGTAATTATTGAGTAAAAACATCAACAATCTGTGGACATTTATGGGGGTTGAAGTCGGCAGTGTTGAAACATAAAAAGCGGTTAGAAAATCTCAGTAAGGTTCGCTTGCGCGAGTTCCTCGTGAGATCTCCCAACCGCTTCTGTAATAGTTGCAGTTAGTTCGTTTTATTCATTCGGTTTCCAGCAGATCTCCCTGGATTCCGTGCCACACTTGGCGGGGCAGAATAAAAAGGCTATTTGATCGATAGCTCGACTCCAAATTCTTGGAGAACTGATTGACTTGCAAAGGTATTGTATCACATTACAAGAGGATTGCAATCGTCATTCAATAACATATCTATTTTGGATATTGCTAAAAGGCGATCTAACCTGTGAAACCTCGAAAGGTAGGCAAATTCTTGAATTCTGGAGCTTCAACATGAAAAATATTAGAACTGAACAATGTTCACTCTATTTATTCCTATTGTTTCCCATAAATAATCTTGAAAAGCTCAAGAAGGTCTCCTCCCTCCTTATGTGCTTTATCTAAGCTAATATCTTCTCCGTACTCACTTTTCCATATTTTTTGAAATTCCATCGCTGCTTCATCACTAATTTTCATAGATATATAGGTTTGATTCAAATCAAATTAGCTTTCGAATTCAAAACACTGAAGTATCTCTACTTCCTCATTCGAAAAGGGCTGACAGTGAATTTGTTTATTATTGAAAGCCAAAATCCTTTCTCCCGGATGTTTAAAACGGTATGCATTAACATTACCTAGCAGAAAATTGGAATCATTTTCTTCTGAAACAGAAAACACCACCTTGAGATCTATAAATTTCTTCATCCAAGAATTTAGATAGCTTGGATCTAATCTGCTTGTTGAATAGATGATGTAAATGTTCTTATGGTCTCTAAGTTTCGTTAATGCAGATTCCACGCCTTCTCTATCTATACAAACCATATCGCATTCCTCGATGTGTACAAATATTTTTTTGTCTGTTTTGATTTCAGCCAATTGATGCAAAACTTTAATGGCATCTTCAGGTTTAGTAATCACTGGGGCGAATAAATAGTCTGACTTCCATCCTGTGAAATCAGTCTGCGTCATATCCATAAAAATAAATCCTATATCTTCGGAAGTATTGTTCTCAGATAGCTGTTTGTATAGATTACAATCAAATATACCTTTCCCAGATCCTGTTTTGCCAGCAAGCAGTATGAAGTTGATTTCCTCCTCTTCAAAATCCAGTGTGATATTCTCACCACTTTCATCCTTACCTAAATAAATTTTATTCATCTCATTAATTTCTTCCAATGCACCTATAAATAGATCTTGAAATCTCTTCTTTTCTTCAGGTGTTAACGTCTTTTTCATCAGATTATATGGACAAGATTAATAAATGCTAAACATCACTCATATCTATTTCCCCGTCTGCAATGAGCTCCTGAATTTCATCATCTAGCTCTTTGAAGTCTTCGACGTCACTGGGATCAAGGTCCCCATCTATTACAAGTTGTAGAATTTCCTCATCATCCATAGAAGTTTTTATTAGCTAATAGGAGTTTATACAATAATCGGAATCTTGTTTAGTATAAGCACTGTTAACACAATTTTCTAAATTTGCTTTATCTGATTCAAGGTTATCATACTGACTTTGTAGATCATACTTTTCTGTTTCTAAGTCTGATAATTGATACTCTAGACTTTGATTTCTCACATTCTCAGAGTCATATTCATCAAACCACTCTTCGGCTGTTAAGCCATTATAGCTTCCAATAGAGCAACCGCTAAGGAATAAAAGTGGAATGATAAGAAGTTTTTTCATAAAGAAATCAATCTATAAGCCTTAAAGCAATACAACTTATTTATATTCGTTAACAATATCATTAAATAACGCCTCTTGGTTGAGACTAAAAGTAGGGTCATTTCTTGGCCTCAAACTAGCAGAAATAAGTTCACCTGTTAATGCATCAACCAATGTAAAGCTTTCACTATCTAGTTTGCCATCCTTGTAGTCGGATTCTTTAGCTATATATAAACAAGAATCTGCCTTCGGACTGTAAAATACCTTTTCCAACTCAAAGTAGCCTTCATATCTGGTTTCTTCTACATAGAAATATTTACTCGTAAGTTTTTCTGTTATTCCATCTTGATATTTAGAACAGGCTTCTTTCTTCTCAAATAAACCAGAATTGACATTCTGCTGAGCAATTCCTGCATTATCAGATTCCTTAAGATTAGAACACGACGTAAGGATGAAAAATGTAATAAGAATTAGAAGAAATGGCTTTTTCATACAACAGCTCTACAGGTTATCTGATTATCCTATTAAATTTGAAAAGAATTATTTAAGTAATAGTACGAAGGCTAATCCAAAAAAGAGTACCGTGTAACCCAAGTAGCCCCAAATAATATATAAATTATTACTGTCATATTCGGGATCCTCCCAAGATCCAATTGGCTTAAAAATTGTAATTATTAATCCTAATATCAGAAGAAAGTCAAATATATCAAAGCCTGTAAAAGTCAGCCAGTTTGTGAAGTACAAGATTACACACAAAATAAATATACATCTGAAAAGTCTGCCAGAAATGCCAATTATCAAATCAAGACTATGCTGGTGATGATCATAAACTTCTTCATCTATATCTTTATTATCATCACCTTTATCTGCTTTTATTTGTGCTTCACGAAGCTTTATCTTTTTAAGGGCATGTTCAATCAAAGATCTTTCTTTTTTAGTTAAATATTTCTCTCTTTTAAAATATAAGTACAAAAAAATATACAAGCCTAATGATAAAAAGAGCAAAGAAAAATACAAAATATTCCAGGTCGAACCAGGACTTAAACTAGGTAAAATAACAGGCAACAAAATAGATAAGATCATTATCACGATTGATACGCTAAACCACGTATGTTCTTTAGAATGCTTAAGTAGCAATTTATCTCTATACCTTTTTGTGATCGTTTGTCGTTTCTTCATCTTGAAATCCTTTGATAAGGCAAACATATACTAACATATCCTATTTTGGGATATTCCAAAAGGGGATTTAACATTCCCTTCATGAGTAGCATCCACTCCAAAGACTACCGAGCGATGATTGAAAGACTGAGAAGGGCTAGAATTGAAGCTGGCTTTACTCAACTTGAAGCTGCAAATGTGCTAAAAAAACCACAATCCTTCATTTCTAAGATTGAGAATCATCAAAGACGTATAGACGTGCTTGAATTAAAAGAATTTTCCAAGATTTATAAAATAAATCTATCTGATCTATTTTAAGAGTTAACAATATTTGTTGACAAATAAGAGTCTTCCTTCAAAATGTATTTCATGAATATGAATATGTTAGATAAAGGGGAATTGAATAGACGTTTCGACGCAGTTTTAGATGTGATGAAAAATCCGCTTAAATCGCATGGATCATCAAGCTCCGATGTTAGAACGGCATTAGTAATTGCTGAACGTATTCACGATTACATTGATTATGTAAAGACGTACAAAGGAATGGAGTCATTTTTACAAGAGTCTGCAGAGTATCTTAAGCATTTTTATGATCTAGAGGCAATTGCAGTATCAGATCTTGATAAAATATTTCAAGACATTAGACGACGAGTTGAACAAGATGGTTTTGCATCAAGTACCATGACAGATATTTTTACAGATTTTAATCATTATAAAACTGGTGATATAAATGGAGGGCAATGGCAGGCTAGTCCTATTGGTGATGGTTGGGAAAATAAAAAACCCTTTGAGTTTATGTTAACATGCATAATTAATATTTGTAGAGAACTTGTGAGGTCAGGGAAACAGCAACTAGTAGAAGATTTTTTACAGTTTAAAAACAAAGAAGCAAAAATCCGTGAGGAGGGATATCTAGCCATACCCAACTCTTATTCTAATGTTGAATCAGAGCTAAAAAGGTTTAGATCATCAGAGCTCGGGAAAAGGTACAGAGCTTGGCAGTTATTAGAAGATGTAAATGAACAGGTGAATATTGGGCATAGTATGCTTGATCTTTTTCCTCAATATTATTTACATCAAGCAGATATATATAAATTACATCTAGAAACGGTTCATAATTTATTACTTCTTGATGGTACAAGTTCTCAAAAAAATGAGCAGCAAGGATCTTTTCAGTTAATTTATAACCAGGAAAAGAGTGAAGTAGGAATTAGTAGTGAAGATGAATTAAAATGGAGAATGAAGACTCAAAAAGGTAAGATGAAAGAAGCTAGTGTTGCATTACGAACTCTATTTTCACAGCCCGGCAAAGTCTGTTTAGTTAAGCAAGACAACATAAAAAATGCCATTAGATCATTATCTAAAGCATTAGGGAAACCTGAGAAGAAAATGGAGGACGCATTTATCCAACATCAGATTGGGAGATGGAGTATAAATCAAAATTACCTAAAAGTACTTTAAAAATACTTGTGACACACTAAGTCATGGTCGCTAAGCTCGTAAGCGAGCCCTCGCAAGAGGGTTTTTTAAAATTCTAATTAAATGAATATGAAATATTGTACAAGTGATTTCCCTACGGCAACTGTTCTATATACGCTTGGTTTCAAGCTCTCCCATTTCGATAGAACAAATCCCGAAAGAATAGAGTTTTGCTTCGAAAGGAATGAATATCTAGACAAAACAATTGAGTGTTGGTGGCGCGGAGAGTTAAAAATTGAGCCACAGTCTCTTTTTTCTAGTCAAAAAGTTTTAAAATCACGCATACACTCCGAAAAATGAAATTAAGACCCGAAACAATCCGGGATTTTCAAGAAGCCTACTTAAAGGACTTCGGCGAATCTATTTCTAAAGAAGAGGCGGAAGAATTAGGGAAATCATTATTAACCATTCTCAAAGTGTTTTACCGACCTATTCCAGCCAGTCATATTGATATCAACAAGCCACCTTAAAAGGGGTCAACTTATCCGCCTTGTCAGCTTGATACTTTAACCCCTTAAAAATGCATAACAACTATATACAAAAAATCCTTGATCATCCAGCAATTCGTAACTCAACAGCAGGTACACGTCGTCGTGTTGTACACGGTACGCGCCCGTTTGCTGGCTATACATTTTATGCCTATTGGGCGATGCACAGATAATCCCGATGAACCTTTTTATAATCTTAACCACTAAATCTATGTCAAAGTTTTCAATCCCTTTTTACAACCAAGTTCTTATCTCTGAAGGCTGTTATGAAGTCTTAATCAAAGATATGCAGCTTGGTACCAATAAATTTAACCAGAAGGAGCAGATAAGAGTAATTTTTGAATTTCTTGATCCTGGATCTCCCGACAAATCAGATAAAAAAGCTACGATCTCGGCTTACTATACGAAAACACTCCACCCGACCGGCAATCTTGTAGCAAAATTCATAAAGCCACTTTTAGGAGATATTCCAACTGAAGAAGAGTCAGGAAGCAGTGAGTTCGAGTTAGATCAATTTCTTGGAAAGAAATGTGAGATACAGATCGTTCATCACATCAAAGAAGACTGTGAAATCATCGCCGTTGTGAATCAGGTCATTCGTCAGCTTCTTTAAATAATTAAATTAAAATGAATATTATTCTGGAATACATCACGGATAGACAATCCAATGATCAGTTCATTTATCTGAATGGCCAAATAGCAGGTAAATGCTATCAAATAGTTTTCGTACAATACGAAGAAGATTTGAAACCATTCGTTTTGTTTGATGATGGTTTGAGCCTACAGATTGAAAGTGATAAAGCCGGCCATTACTTCATCTTTGAAGACAAAACATATAGGTTCTTGAATGGTCCAAATCTAGAGTTTAAATCTGGCTTGGTCAGTTCTGCCTCAACTGATGCTTTCCGTGCTGTAGTCGAAAGAAGTCTGCCAGATAAGGAAAAACTATATAAAGATATCACATCTATTCTTTACGATTACTATGACTTTTATTGCGAAGAGGAAAGAAGGATAGCCGCGGCTCACATCATACAAAGTTATTTGATAGGCTCTTTAGGAAGCACTTTCTACCTACTTCTAGAGGGAGATGTAAGCACCGGGAAGAGTACACTTCAACGTGTTATGGCATTGTTACAGTATAATGGTTGCTTTGTTGGCCAAATTACAATTCCGGTTTTAGCTAGGAAAATTCATTGCCTCCAATCCACTGTCAATATTGATGAGTTTGATAAAGTCTTCACACAAAAGGATGAAAGGAAAAAGGCATTGGGTGTATTAGACACGGGTTTCTATGCAGGTGGGACCTATGAAATCACGAACATGAATCAAAAGAAAACCAAGGATCAAATCCAAGTTTTTCAGACTTTCTCTACTAAAACGTTTAGTGGGAATAGAGTACAGCTCAGTTCTTCTTTAAATAGTCGATGTGTAACGATTCATACTGTTCGTGGGAATCGATCGACAAAAAATATTAATGGAATGAATCCTGAAGATCTAAAACGTATAGAGATACTCAGAGATGATATATTCGTATACACATTACTACGTGGTAAATCTTTCTTGAATCATTTTCAGTCAGTTCAGGAAGAACTAAGTCAATCTGAAGTCTTTGGAAGGAATGCAGATATTCTTTCAATCATTTTAGCGGTTGAAAAAGAGTTTAATCAGGATGATAAGGTTAAACAATACTTGATGGAGAAACAGGAGATTGATGAAGAAGATTCAAAAGATAATGATCGAGTTTATATTGCTTACTCATTTCTGTTGGATAAATGCAAAATCGGGACAGAAGTTAGTGAAATAAACTTCACAAATGCCGACCTTGTTGAGCATATAAATATGGCAACGGGTATGAAAGATTCTGATGAGGAAAGGGATTACTCTTCCAAAAGCAATCAGTCTCAATATTCTGCTACTCCAAGCAGTGTTGGCAAATTATTGAAAGTACACAAGGTAGTAAGTAAAAGCGATGAACGAGAGAGAATAAGTTCCGGTCCAGATAAAGGCCGATGGAGATATAAAATATCCAAGTCAAAGATTTTAGATCTTATCAAACGCTGTGCTTACCGTGAGTTACAGGATGCGGCTAAAGAAACTGAAGACTGGCTAACAACTCCAATAAAGAGCGATAACGACTCTTTACCATTTTAAGTTCACTCCTTCACCACTTGTTCATTATCTTACTTCAACAGGGTAAAAGTGAACAAGTGAAGGAGTGAATGACCTATACCCCATTAGTTAACTTACAAATCATGACAATACGCAATCGTTTAAATAAACTTGAGGATAAACTGAACTCTAACCCATTAAGACGAAAAACTTTTACATCATGGGTGAAAGAAGTAAGTGATGAAGAGCTAGAAGAACTAGAAGAACTCGCAGGATTAGAGGCGGGAGAATTTAGCAGAAGATCAGAGGATGAATTACTTTGGTTAATCCAAAATTAATATGCAGTGCAAATATTTAAAACAAGATAGTGAACAATGTGGTGCAAATGCTCTAGTTGCAGGGGATTACTGCTTTGTACATTCTCCAGATATGGAAACGGAAAGGCAATTAGCAGCTTCAAAAGGTGGGAAGCATAGTTACAAGCAGGCATTAGTCATTACAGAAGAAAAAAGTATTAAAACTCCGAAGGATATAGCTGATCTTCTTGAGTCTACGATCAATGAGGTAAGAGCCGGAAAACTTGATGTTAGGATTGCTAACTGTGTGGGTTATTTAGCCTCTCATCTCATAAAGTCGATAGAAGCATCTGATTTTGAAAAACGTTTGGAGAACCTTGAGGTTAACGTACACTTTATTAATCCTCCAAAATAATATACATTTTAGTAGCTGTCCCATTCCCACTTTCTAAAAGGTTGTTTTTGTTACTCAATATGGGTAACTCAGCTCACAAAATCCTTTTGGACTAGTGGGGCAGCCTGAGTTGCCCTTATTGGGTATTTACCCCATTTTATGAAATACTTTCTCTACCTCAGAAAATCCACAGAAGAAAAAGATAGACAAATTCTATCTATTGAATCTCAAAAGGATGAGCTCAAAAAGCGATTTCCCGAATTAGAAATTGTAAAAGTGTTTGAAGAATCAAAGAGCGCATTTAAACCATACAACAGGCCTGTTTTTGCCGAGATGCTAAAACGAATCCAAGATGGAGAGGCCGATGGCATTGCGGCATGGGACCCATCACGACTTTCAAGAAATCCTCTCGATGGAGCCCAAATAATTCACTTTCTAGACACAGGTGTCCTTAAGGATTTAAAGTTTGCTTCATATCATTTTGATAATTCTCCTGAAGGCAAAATGATGTTGGCTTTTGCTCTTTCACAGTCAAAGTACAGCTCGGATAAACTAAGCAAAGATGTAATGCGAGGTATGCTCAAAAAATGCGAGAAGGGTCATAGACCTGGTATGGCTCCTGTTGGATATATGAATGATTATTATGCTTTGAAGGGTGAGAAAAAGATTCTCATCGATACCGAGCGGTTCGACTTAGTTAGAAAGATGTGGGATATGCTTTTATCAGGATGTTACTCAGTACGTGATATTTGGAAAATTGCGTGCAATGATTGGCACTTTACAACTTCAAGAAGTAAAAAAACGGGTGATGGAGAATTATGTCTTACGACCATGTATAAGATTTTCACAAACAAATTTTATTATGGTGAGTTTGATTGGGCTGGTCAGGAATATAAAAGTCAGCAATTGGCAATGATCACACGTGAGGAATTCGATCGTGCACAGATTATTTTAGGTAGGAAAGGTAAACCAAGACCTCAAAAATATCGATTCCCTTTCACCGGCATCATTAAGTGTGGGACTTGTGGTTGTATGGTTACGGCTGAACATAAACTTAAAAAAATTAAGAAAACAGGTCAAACTAAGGCATATACTTATTACCACTGCACTCATAAATCTAATGAGATCAAATGCAACGAAAAAAGTGTTGATGCGGAAACATTAGAGGAAAAGATTAAAGAAATTCTTGAATCAATAACCATCCCTGAGAATTTACTTAAATGTTCGATTAAACATTTGTCAGAGATTAATGATGCTGAATCAAAGGATAGGACTGTGGTCCAGTCTTCAGTGCAGAAAGCTTACAATGATTGTGTTAAGAAAATCGACAACCTGCTCAAGCTTTATATTTCTGCCGACAATGTAGATAAGTCTTTACTATCAGAAGAAGAATTTAGAACCGAGAAATTGATCCTTATTAAAGAAAAGGAAAATTTCTCAGCTCAATTGGGTGATTGTGATCAACGTGTAGATAACTGGCTCGAGTTAACCGAAAAGACTTTCAACTTTGTAACCTATGCTAAATATCATTTTGAAACGGGATCAATAGAGGATAAGAAACTTGTTTTCCAAACACTTGGTCAGAACTTTTTGTTAAAAGACCAGAAATTAGGTGTAGAACTACAATCATCGTTCCTAAAAATCCAAAAAGGCATGGAAACCATACGTGAGCGAAAAGGCTGGCTCTCACTCATTTTAAAAGGTGATCTAACCTGTGAAACCCCGAAAAGTAGGCAAATTCTTGAATTCTGGAGCGGGTGAGGGGAATCGAACCCCTCTCAACAGCTTGGAAGGCTGTGGTAATAGCCAATATACGACACCCGCATGATTGCGAAGAGCATAGTATTCAAAAATCCTGATCTTTTCAAGCTGATTTCTAAAGTTTATAGTGAATCCATGAAAGTCGAGGTTTTTTCAGATGGCAGTTGTATTGGAAATCCCGGCCCTGGAGGCTGGGCAGCTTTGGTGCGCGCCGGCAAAATGGCTTACAGAATTCAAGGTGGTGAACCTTATACGACAAATAATCGTATGGAAATGCTGGGCTCGATTTGGGGAATTAAAACTGCGATGGCAGAATTTCCTGATTTCACTGAAATTTCAGTCACTACTGATTCTGCTTTGATTGTCGACACTATGAACAAAAACTGGAAAAAGAAGAAAAATCAGGATTTATGGGAAGAACTTGCGAATCTTATTAAAGGCCACAAAGTAACCTGGCATTGGGTGCGTGGCCACAACGGTCACAAAGAAAATGAGGACTGCGATTCTCGCGCTACCGCCGAATCTGCCAAACAAGCAAAAATCTTCCGCAAACGAGGTGGTTCATCAGCATTTAAGGACGAAGGAAATACTTTGTTTTAAGACTATATGTCGAAAGTATATTGGTATTCTCAAAAAGATTCTCAAGTAGGTGAGAGTCTTTCTAGTGACATCAAAACTAAAGTTGCAATAATCGGTGGTGGAATGGCCGGCCTTTCTTGCGCCCAAAAACTCAACGAGGCAGGTGTTGAAGTAGTTCTAATTGAAAAAGATTTTTGTGGATCGGGTGCAAGCGGCAAAACATCTGGATTTATTACTCCGGATTCTGAAATTGAGCTGAGTTCACTTCTTAATTCATACGGTGCTGAAAAAGCTAAGCGCATTTGGGAATTTGTACTTTCTGGAGTCGGAATTATTCGCAAAAATATAATTGATCACGGCATTTCCTGCGATTATCAGGTTCAAGATTCACTATTTATTGCAAATAACTCTCGCGGATTTCGACACGTGAAAGAAGAACATGATGCTCGCAAACAGCTCGGCTATCCAAGTACCCTCCATGAATCGCTGATAGGAATTATTGGGTCTACAAAATATGCAGGCGCAGTTAGGTATCCTGAAACTTTCGGAATAAATTCATATTTATATTGTTTGGGAATGCGCGATAAACTTCGTGACGCAGGCGTTGCGATTTACGAAAAAACAGAGGTACTTAAAATTGAAGGCAATTTAATTTCTACCGCAGCGGGAACAATAAATGCAGATCAAATTATTGTCTGCACAGACCGTTTTATTCCTGATCTTGGAGCATTAAAGAAGGAAATTTATCATGTGCAGACATTTCTTGGTATTAGTCAGCCATTAAAGCCAGATCAAATTAAACAAATATTTCCAGCCAACCCGATGATGGTTTGGGATACCGATCTTGTTTACAACTATTTTAGACTTACAGGAGATAATCGCCTCCTTATTGGTGGCGGTGATGTTCTATATACATATGCACAAAATATCACTGAAAATACTGCAAGGTTCGAAAAAAGACTTAAAAATTACATAGAAAAAAAGTTTCCAAATATCAAACTAGAACTCGAATATGTCTGGCCCGGAATGCTGGGAGTTAGTAAAGATTTGCTTCCAATTATGGGTCCAGATAAAAGCAATAATGCCGTTTATTATGTTGGAGCTGCAACAGGCTTGCCTTGGGCGGCAGCAATCGGGGCATATGCCGCAGACCGAGTCATAAATGGACGCAGTGAATTTGATCAGGTTTTCTCACCTGAACGGAATTTCATTATTGGCCCACGAATTCAGTCACTTCTAAGCACTCCACTGACTTATGCTCTGTCGAATGGAATCGCAAAATACCTTTAAAGCAACTAAAGCATTGCATTCAACATCTCCTCAACGTCGTCTTTTGAACGTGCGCCTGTGAATTTGTTTACAACTTCTCCGCCCTTAATTAGAACAAAAGTTGGAATGCTCTGAACGCCATACATTTGTGGAGTTTCAGGGTTGGCATCAACGTCAATTTTACCGATTTTAATTTTTCCTTCGTACTCTTTTGCAAGGTCGTCAACAATTGGAGCCATTTGTTTGCAAGGTCCACACCATTCTGCGTAAAAATCAACCATCACCGGAATCTTAGAATCAAGTACTTCCGCTTTATAATCTTTATCTGTAAAATGCTGAGCCATTTGCTTTTCTTTTTAAGAATTAAGTGGGATTATTCTAGCAGTCGAGCACTGCTTGAGCAAATCAATAAAAAATGTTATAATTAAGAGATGAAAAAACTACTTCTCATTCCAGTCCTACTGCTCGCGTTTTGGGGCAGTCCTGCACATTCAGAAAAATTGAATGTTTCCGGAGCTGTGACTTTGCCATCCGCGCTCACCGCGAGTGCAACAATTATGGCTGCTTATTACAGCGACAGTGACACTTTTATCTCTAAAGTTTACGAGTCAAAATTTCCATTCCAACTTTTGGGTTTAACATGGAACCGCGATTTACCTGCAGGAACAGCCGCAGATTTAACAATCAGATTTCAAGCAAAAGACGGCACTTGGAGCGATTGGCAGCACATTGAGGAAGATCAAGACGGAGCAAAAGATAATGCCGGCCTTCATTCTTATATAATTACAGATAACAGTGTCGCATTTCAGTATAAGGCGCACTTAAATACTTCTAACAAATATTACACTCCGAAGTTGGCGGATTTCTCTTTTGACTACGTTACAGGCGGTCAACTTTCAATATACAAGAAACTATCTAAATTAATTTTCGATTCCGGCACAGAAGTTATACCGAGAACATCTTGGGGGGCAGACGAGACTTTACGCCTATCAAAAGCCACGGTAACTCCGGTAGCACTTTCTGCTGAGGACGCTGATAAAGATGAATCAACAGATGAATCAGATCCTGATATGACTATTATTAAGGAGGTTGATACTGATGCGAGCGGTAAAGAACTTTTATGGCCGCTTGAGTATCCAAAAAAAATCAAAAAAATCATAATTCACCATACCGCAACTTCAAAAATTGACGATCCGGAAGCTTCTGTGCGAGCCATTTATTACTACCACGCAGTTTCTCGAGGTTGGGGAGATATTGGTTATAATTATATAGTCGACCAAAACGGTAAAGTTTATGAGGGCAGATATGGTGGTGATGGAGTTGTGGCCGGACACGCTTATGGCTATAACACAGGTTCAATTGGAATTGCACTTCTCGGAAATTTTCAAACCAGCGAAATACCGGCTCCTTTGATGAAATCTTTAACAGGTTTAATTTATGAAAAAGCAGAATTAAATAATATCGATCCTGATGCAAGTGGCCTTTTCCGAGGGAAAATTTTGCCAAATATAATGGGTCATCGTGACGTTGGAAAAACGGCTTGTCCGGGTGAATATACATATGATTACATTCCGGCACTTAGAAAAGTACTTGGTGATGCACTTGATAAACGAAGACACACTAATTTTGATAAAGAATATTCTTATGAAGAAGTCGGCAACAGGGAGCTAATAACTCTCGATCCTCAAAGTTCTTCAAAAGTTACAATCAAATTAAAAAATACAGGAACGGCAACTTGGGATTCTTCGACTTATTTAAATGCAGGAGATTCTGATGTAATTACTCTTGGAAAGGCAAAAATGAATGAAAGTAGTATAAAGCCGGGAGAAATTGCAACATTTACTTTAACTTTGGCATCAGATCTAAACGGTGGGCTTGTTAATTTTGATCTGACACCAGTTTTCAATGGGTCTGAAAAAGTACTCAATTATCTTGACCTCGCCGCATTTGTTTCAAGGCCGCTTTTGAAATTTGATATTTCGAGTGCAAAAGCTGATAGCACTATAATTAAACCAGGTGCAACCTCAAACGTTGTTGTGAAACTGAAAAATACCGGAAATCTAACATGGAAAAATTCCGGCGATAACAAAATACTTCTAAAACAAAGCGGTACGTCTTCACTAATAAGCACTTCCATTCTTGCAACTTTGAAAGAAAGCACTGTGAAAACAGGTGAAACAGGAACTTTCGAATTCACAATCTCCGCTCCAAAAACTGGTGGAAAATATTCACTCTACTACGCTCCGGAAATGGAAAATTCTAACGCGATTGTTAGTTCCGCAGGAACACTCACGGTCACCGTTACTTCAACCACTTCCGACGCCGACATCACTGAAACTTCAAGTGACCTCACTTTCAAAACCGGTGAGAAAAAATCTTTCTGGTTGAACATTACGAATTACAGCAACACAACTTGGAAGTCGACCGGTACAAACCAATTAAGTTTAGGTCTTACAAAAAATTCTTCAATTACAACCACAGATCCAAAACTTGCAGTTAGTTCATTGGCACCAGGCAAAAGTGCAAAGGTAAATTTCACAATTACAGCGCCGAGCCGAACCGGTACTTATACAATTTATGTCCGTCCCAGAGTTAATGGAAAAAACCTGATGAAAGATGCATATTCTTTCAAAATTAACGTCGCAAATGCTGCTTCAACATCTGCTTATACAGCAGATTACACAAAATCATTTCGAGTGAAATTGACTCCTGATTCCGCCATAGTTCCAATCCTAACTTCAACTTCGGTTTTCTCTGTTTACGACAACTCGACTTTGCTCAAAACTTTCACAGCCAGCAGCCGAGTTCGAGTGGCTCAAAGTGGAGATAAATTTGCAGTTACTTCCGGTTCATATTCTTGGACAGTTTCTGGTCCAGTCCGCTTTACTCCAAAAACAGACGGTGTGATGCAGATTGTAACTATGGAACAAAGACCGGCATGGAACACAGCTTTGAACGACAATCTTTTCCGTGGCACAATCGAAGTCCGGAACGTCGACGATGAGCTAACACTAATTAATGAACTCGCACTTGAAGATTACATGAAGGGAATTGGCGAGGTTTCAAATGGTGACCCAACTGAGAAAGTGAAAACCATGATGGTTATTGCAAGAACATACGCTAGTTATTATTTGACCGAAGCCGAGAAATTTCCGGGCAAGCCATATAATTTAGACGACGATCCAAATAGTTCTCAAAAATACATTGGTTACGGTTATGAGAGTCGTTCTCCGAATGTCACAGCCGCTGCTCTTGCTACTGCCGGCGAAGTGGTGACATACAATGGAAAAGCAATAATCACACCTTATTTTACCGCAACAGATGGCAATAGCACAAAATCTGCAGAATCAGTTTGGGGCTGGACAAATACACCTTGGTTGATACCTGTTTTAGACTCAGGGTGTACTACTTCAACAACCTTTCTTGGTCACGGTGTTGGACTTTCCGGTTGTGGCGCAACTGCTATGGCAAATTCCGGCAAGACATATTTGGAGATTATACGCTATTATTACACAGGCGTTGATATCCAAAAATTATGATTCTTGCAATAAACACAGCAACCCACACGCACGAACTTGCTCTAGTTGACGACGGCAAAATTCTTCTTGAAAAATCTTGGCAAGACTCAAAAGATGATGTTGAAAAACTCACACCAACTCTCGCAGGCATGCTCTCAGAAATCGGAATTAATAAAAGCGAAATTGACTCGATTTTAGTTGTAAGCGGCCCGGGCTCTTTTACTTCACTTCGCACAGGCGTTGCATTTGCAAATGCACTTGCATCAGCACTTTCATCGAAACTTTATGCGATTGATACTTTCGAACTGTTGTCTCGCAAGGCTGCAATCAAACCATTGCTAGTAATTTTAAACGCAGGTGGATTGGATGTAGCGCTTCACCACGATGAAACTCATATCGGCCATCTAGCGGACGTAGTCCGCAATTTCCCACACGAAAAATTCTCAGTAGTTTCAGAATGTACAGAAACCCAAGAAGATGAACTTCACGGGATTTGCCTCGAGAAAAAATGGAAACAAATTCAAGGCCATGAATTGCAAACACTTGGCGAAACAATTCTCACATTCGATTTTCACGGGCTCCAGCCTGTGAAAGTTGTGGAACCGGTTTATATGAAAGGCCCGATCATCACAAAATCCACTAACAAATGGAAACAATGAGTTTATATGTGGTTTCAACTCCAATCGGAAATCTAGAAGACATAACTATGCGCGCTGTGCGCGTGTTAAAAGAAGTCGATCTAATTCTTTGTGAAGATACTCGCACATCCCGCGTACTTTTAAATCACTACGAAATCAAAACTTCAACTACAAGCTTTCATTCTTATTCTACCGACGCAAAAGCTGACGCCCTAATTCGCGAACTTCTTGCTGGCAAAAACTTCGCTATGATTTCAGACGCAGGCACTCCCGGAATTTCAGACCCCGCCTTTGTTTTAATTAACGCAGCGGTTAAAGCCGGAATTACTGTAATTCCACTTCCAGGTGCAAGCGCAGTCCTAGCAGCCCTTGCAGGTTCAGGATTGCCAATGGATAAATTCTTATACCTAGGCTTCGTTCCCGCCAAAAAAGGCAGAGTCACTCTTTTTGAGTCTCTTCAAGATGAAGATCGAACGGTAGTTCTCTACGAATCACCTCACCGCATCATGAAAACTCTCTCTCAGATGCTCGACGCTCTCGGCCCAGATCGCATTATTGTCGTTGCCCGCGAACTCACAAAAATGCACGAAACTTTCCACCGTGGCACAGTTTCCAAAATCTCCGCAGATTTCAGCAAAACTCCTCCAAAAGGGGAGATGGTTGTACTAGTGGCGCCTAAGAATTTTGATGGATTTAACTAACGTTGAGCGGCAGAAATTATCACATGGTCGAGTATTGGGTATGTCCCGCGGGCACTATGCATCCTGTGGTAGGATAATGAACAAAAATGTTATTATCTGCCCCCAGCTATCATAGTATCCTCGAGGGTGATATCCTATCAACATGAATGAAATTTCTACAGGTCTTCTACAGGAAATTAAAACTAATTTTCCAGATCTCTCATGGAAGTCCTCAAAATATATTTCCGTTGGTTTTGATAATTACGTGATAATTCTAGATAATAAAATTGTTTTTCGTATTCCAAAAAATGACTACTCAAAAAAAATCCTGAAAGATGAAATTAAACTACTCAAGCAACTCGCGGGGAAGATAAGCAGCAAAATTCCCTCTTACACTTTCATCGCAAAAAACTGTGCTGGATATCCAATAATAAAAGGAGAAAAACTAAAACTGCCAACGCTAATGATTGCAAAACAAATAGCTGAATTTTTGACTGAACTTCACTCTGTAAAAATAAGTGCACCAGAAAGATTTGAACTCAAGGAATTTAAAAAACTACAAAAAGATGCAAAGAAAATCCTTCCTGGTCACAACTTCGATTCATTTTTCTCAGAACTCAAAATTATATTCAAAACACCGCACAATAAAGTACTCATTCATGGTGATTTTTCTCCAGACAATATAATAATAAAAAATGGGAAACTTGCGGGAGTGATTGATTTTACAGATAGAGCTATTCATGATCCAGCCTTTGACTTCATTTTTTTATGGGATTTCGGCCGTGAATTTGTTGAAGCCGTACATGCACATTATAAAGGCGAAAAAACCGGAATTCTCGAACGATCTAAATCCTACTCAGAAGCAAGAAAAATCTGGAAAATGCTGGAGTCAGAAAAATACGGCGTCGATGAAAATGGATTTATTCAAACTGACGCAAATCTAAATAAAATCCAATTAGAATTTAAAAAACCTCTACAAGAAATTACAGCAGAAATTATAAATAAATTTGGTGATAAAATTCATAGTTTGTATCTTGGTGGAAGTGTTGCAACTGGAAAAGCACAGATTAAAAAGTCTGATTTAGATTTAATTCTAGTTCTAAAAAAACATTCCACCACTCAAGATTCTCTCAGGTTTAACTATCCAAAAACTTTTCGTGATGTGGGAATTTCCGTTACGAATCTTAGTGAAATTAAAAAAGATCCTTTTGGTTGGGGCTGCCTTTTAAAACATCTTTGTGTTTGTCTTTATGGGGAAGATCTTGGAAAAAAACTAGCTAAATTCAAACCAACAAAAAAAGTTGCAAAAGCATTTAATGGTGATCTGGGAAAACTAATAAAATCTTGTTTACAAAAACCTGAAAAGGATAAAATCCACAGCATTATGAGAAAAATAGTCCGCACGGGTTTTTCTTTGGTGATTGAAGAAGAAAAATCCTGGACAACGGATTTAAAAAAATCATATGAAGTTTTTTCAAAATACTATCCTGAAAAATCCACCGAAATGAAGCAAGCATTAAAATGGGCTCAAAAGCCACCTTTGAACATGAAAATTGCTGTAAAATTTCTGGAGGATTTTGGAACGTGGATAAGTAAAGAAGTCGAGAAAACGTTGTAATTTTTATATCATTTGGTAAAATCGGTTTGAAGGGACTCAAGGCCGTGGTTTATATACCACACATAGCTGCGGGTCTTTTTCATTTATCTGGAAAGATTGATACTAGCCATTTTTGTGATGTCTTTTTATCTTCTTTAATCTGTACATGGAAAAGATCTTCCTCCAAAGTATAACCTGAAAATCTATGTAAAATCTCTGATCTCCTATTCCAATTTTCTTTTAGAAAAAGATGTTGCCAAAAAACTTCTAGAAAGACTTTGTCTTTTTTAAAATAAGCAGATCTTAAATATGGCCTTCTTTTACTTTTCCTCTTAATTTTCTTATAGTATTCCGACACGCGTGAGTTCACTGATTTAAAGTCTTTACCAGCAATCTTCGCAATTTTTGTTCGATAAATTTTCACCATAATTTTTTGGATATAATTTCACTCTACACAAAAAAACTGAATTAGTCCTGAAAAATACCTGAATATTTAACCTGAAGACTACTTCTCCTTAAACCTCCAAATGCCATCCCATTTCTCCGGAGCCACCAATTTAAATTCTGCAATCCTTTCGAGCAAAGTCTTTGATGGTCCGTCTTCCGGCAAAACCGCCAAAACTTCATTCAACTTCGCCTCAGCCACCGCCCAATTTCCAGCACGATAAGCCGCCAAAGCCTCATCCCACACTGCAACAACTTTCTTTCCAGCTTCGCTAACTTCCACGCCCATAAGCTCGTGTATTTGCAATGGATCACTCTTTCCCTTCGGACAAATCGTATCTACCTCGCGGAAGAAAAACGCCCCGCCAGCCGCCGCCCAAGTTTTATGCATCACTAAAATTCGAGTCTTATAAAACTTATTAATTCCCTCCAAACGCGATGCGGTGTTAACAGTATCTCCCATCGCGGTGTAATCAAATCGCTCGCGACTTCCCATATTCCCAACAATCGCATCACCGGTTCCAACGCCAACTCTCACATTCAAATTACAGCCGTATTGCGTGTTCAACTCAGCCATTTTTTCACGAATTTTCAACGCTGCCGCACATGCTTTTACGGCATGATCTGGGTAAGAAATTGGAGCTCCAAAAAGAGCCATAATAGCATCACCCTCAAATTTATCCACGGTTCCACCTTCTTCCATTATTAGGTTAGAAAGTGCGTCAAAGTAATTATTTATTATCTCAACAACTTTTTCTGGCTCACCACTTTCACTCAATGTCGTGAAGTTTTCTATGTCCAAAAATAGCACGGAAATTTCTCTTCGATCGCCACCCAATTTCAATGCGTCAGGATTCGAAATTACATTCTCAATTAAATCTTTTGAAACGTAATGAGCAAAGGCATTTCGCAGTTTTCGCTTCTCAGCAAATTCTGTGAAATTTCTATATGCAATCACAGCCAAGTATGCCGCAAAAATTGCAAATAGCGGCCAAATTAAATCTAAAATAATTCCATGACTGAAGAAGAACTTCGCAATGAAAGGGAAGGCCACAAGCTCAAGAACCAAAACAACTGCGCCGTAAATTACCGGCACGTACATAAAAGCTCCTACAGCGATCGCCAGCAACAAACCTGTAAAAGCCACAAATTCCACTAACGACTGATGCCTCAAATACGTTCCATCCAAAATCGTCTGAATCGCATTCGCATGAATTTCAATTCCCGGCATCGGCGTTTTCTGATCTATGGGTGTGTAGTGATTGTCATGAATGATTGTGGCAGTTGCTCCAATCAAAACAATTTTATCTTTGAAAAAGTCCGCAGTAATTTTACCGTAATATACATCTGAAAATGATATATCTGCATATGAGGAAGTTTCACCTGCATAATTAATATACATTTGATCATTTTCAACAATTGGATCGACTGCTTGCCCTGAAAACTCCTCAGCAATTTTAAAGTCGATATGTTTCTCAATTTTTCCATCAACAGACAGTAGGTATGGAATGCTATAAATTGCACTATCATTCTCACTCAAATCACCTGTAACAATATTTGCAAAACCCAATTTAGCTTGTTCAGCGAATATTTTATTAGGAATAATTTCTCCTGAGTACTTAAATGATTCATTATCAAATTCAGCAGTCCCTCTTGTGCTCTTTATTAAATAAACATTTTTAAATTTTGAAAGTACATCAATAAACTTCTGATCATTTGGATGAGGTTCCTTTAAATAATTTAATATTTCCACGCTGAATTCCTCAACATCAGCATGCTCTTTTGCTATATTAAGAATTTCCTTACTATTAATTCCATCAGATTTGGAGGCAAATAGCACGTCGTACATAACAACTTTTGGCTGCATTTTTTCAATTTCTTCAAGAACTTTTGCATAAGTCGATGAGTTCCAATTTTTCATAGCTCCAATTCCACCATTTTCAACTTCTTCAAAACTTTTATTATCAATTTTAACAATTACAATCTCATCAGAAATCGTTCTACCACTATAGAGACCATCTGAAAGTTTCAAATTTAATGATTTTAAAACTTCGCCTGAATGTAAAATTACAGCGCATATTAAAACAGCCATAAAAATTCCCAATCCAGCCACAATTTTTTTAATTTTTGGACTCACCTTGAAAAAGCTTAAATATATCTTGTAATTATATCACAAATTCAAGATTTTTTAAACCTGTTTCCTTCGTCTCGCTAGTGCCGCGAGTGCTGCAGCTCCAAGTGCCCAAGTTCCATCAGTACCATTTTCAGTAGCGCAACCTTCACAGTCAGGTGAATCAGTATTTCCTGTGTCAGAATCAGAATCTGTATTCGTATCCGAATCGGTGTCAGTATCGGCATCAGTGTCAGTATCCGCATCTGTGTCGCCGTCTGTATCCGTGTCAGTGTCAGTGTCAGAATCAGAATCTGTATCCGTATCCGTATCGGTGTCAGTATCGGCATCGCCACTATCACCTGTATCAACTTCATCAGGATCATCAACTAAATCTGCAAATTTTTCATCATCAGAACCTGTAAGAGATTCATCAAGTTCTAAATCACCAAGAGAGTCAGTATATGTTCCATTTGCTGTCAAAATACCTGCACTTTGACTTACCCAGAACATTTTTGTTGTATCTTCTGTATCTGCAAATGGATACTCATCTCCATCAGCAGCCATGAATCCAAGAATTCCTTCTCCAACCCAATCATCAGAAGTTTCACCTGAAACACCTGCATCCGGAGCTGAATAATCAAATCCAGGATAGCTACTTGCTGAGAATGAAGATCCAAATCCGGTCAAAGTTATCACTCCTCCAACAATAGAAACTCCTTCAACGGTAATTGAACCAGCTTCAGGATCACCACCTTCATAATAAGTACCATCCGTAACGGCCCCATCTGTTGTTGGCAGCTCTTCATATACAACCGGCTCTTCAGAAACCACGAGTGTATCTGAACTTGTGTCGCTATTTCCATTTCCATCAGTAATTGTCGCCGTGATTGTATATGTATCGGCTGTTGATGTTGTGAATGTACTTGCAGCTCCAGTCGACGAATCCACCAAAGCCCCGGCTGAATTTCTAACTTCCCAAGTTGTTGTTAAGGAAGACGTTACCGTTTCATCATCTCTACCTGCTGCAGTCAAATCGACACTATCTCCAACCTGCATCTCTGAAACCGACATCGTCATTGATGTAATTTCCGGCGCATCTGTTGAATCACAGTTATTATCTGCACCGTCATTGTATGTCTTCGCATTTCCCGGAAAATCCGTCGCATCTGCATCATCACAATCTAGGTCTGCTGTCGAACCATCTCCATCCACATCTCTCTGTGAATCCGAACATCCATCTCCATCCACAGTACTCATATCTGTCGTACCCGCACAAAGATCATCCGCATCTGTAACACCGTCTCCGTCGGTGTCAGTTGGAGCAGTGTATGCTGAGTCGGAGTCGTAGCAGTATTTAATTTCATAAGTGGATAGGTCAGTGTATATAATTTTGTCATAACCAATTAACGAAGATGATCCATCGATATAACCATCTGTTGAAGCACTTGAGATTCCTAGTGAGGTTCTTGATGGAGTACCTGAGATATTATTCACCACATAACCATTATATGAGGAATCGATCATATATATCCTATCATTATTCAAATCGGCTACTGGGCTTGAATCATAACCAGTACGTGAATATATTTCTGTAGGTGATGATCCAGAACTGAACGAGTAAATATCTGTTCTCATCGTGGAGTCAACATAATAACTTCCAATAAATTCTCCTGTAGAGCGATCAATTGAACCATTACCGCTTCCAGTGCCACTTAACTCGGTCACAGACATCATTGCTACATCAGACGCATCATCCACGATCCAATAGCTATAATCGCTAAAGTTGGTCATCAGAAGTTGATCAGTATCTGGATTGTAGCTTGAGGATTCTAAAATTCCACCAATTAACGAAGAATCCAATGTTTCTAAGTCAGAAGTAATATTTGTAAACGTTGCACCTAAATCCGTGCTCATTTCAACAATTGTATTAGTCCCAGTACCATCATCTATAGTTCTAAAACAAACGCCTTCATCACAAGGAGTAGCTGTATAGTTAATAGATCCATCATTAATAGCTGAGCCTGAAGGAGCAATACCATCGATTTCTGTATCAATATCTATGTCGCACACGTATGTTTCAGCTCTAGACTGAGTAGATAACAATGCTGCCAAAACAGCAGGGGCTAATTTAGCACTTTTTTTAAGAATACCTTTAGAAGTTTCTGAGCTGTTATCTAATCCTTGAGAGGAGCGGTTACGCATAGGGTTTTAATAAAGCATGCAAATTATCACAAAGATGAGAGAAAAGTCAAGATCAGTTAGATATCGTATACGTAGCTGTTCTTTCCCCAACAGTAGTTCTTGTAACTACAGACGGGTAGTAGAAGGTACCTGATTGACCTGTATAGTAACCCTCACCTACAATTACAGCTTTATTATCTGCAAATGCACCACTGCTCATGTTGCTTTCAAGTTGCCACTCAAGATATGGAACAGATTGATCTGGTGTAGTGTCTTTAACTATCAATGGATTTACAATGGTCAATTGTAAATAAAGTTTTTCAATAGTTTGCGTTATAGCACTTGAATCTTTGCAAACACCAAGGAGATCTGTATAGAGATTTGATCCAATATAAGTACTTGTAGGCGAACTTGTAGATAAGACAGAATATGATGGCGAAGCATCATTTATTAGTGATTCATATATTTCTGTATTTACAGCGGTAGTTCTAGTATATAGTCCAGTGAAACCTTGTGCAGCAGCATCATCCGGCACCACACTCACAACCGTTGCACCATCGATGTCTTCACCCACCAACTGCCACAAAATAATTGAATCATCGGTCGAATAAGAAGTTGAAACACCATCCAAATCATACCTCGCACAGCTCACATCATAAGTCCCATCACTACAAGGCGTTCGCACCTTCAAGTTCCATGAAGTCAAAACAAGTTCGCTTGGGTTTTTTAGTGCGCCAGCAGAGACATCATAACTATACAAAGGAATCGTAACACTATCCCCATACAAAATCTTATTCCAGTTGCAGGCATGATCCGGATCTTCGTCGTCTGCGGCTAGATAGTTACATTCATCACTTGGGGCGGCAGTTCCTGTCATTGGAATCGGCGTGTAAAAAGCGCCGGGATCTTCAGTATTCTCTTGTGCCCTTGAAACAACCGTATATTGAGAAGTCGCACTACTTAAGTCTGAAGTTTCATATCCCGCCTCTTCATCTTTTATTAACAACAGAGCATTATCAATCGCGCTTTCTGCGGAATACTTTGCATAAACTCCAGACAAAACATCATTATAATAAGTAAGTTTGCCAAGAGTAGTTTGAACCGCTGTGGTAGCAACAATCATAATAATTGTCGTAATCACAAGTGCATAAATCAGCGAATATGCAGGTTTTTGTAAGTTTTTATTCAGCATATGAATTTATTTTAGAATAGACTCCAGTAGAAATGGTTCTTTGAAGTGTGATTGTTGGCGTTGTACCCAAGAAAGTTCCATAATCACTGCTCAAAGTTGCTGTGAAAACTATTGTTACCTGCGGTTGGATTTGTACAGATAGTGAATCTTCAGCAAAGGCACGATAAGGATCTTCAATTGGCGCTATGTAAACATAAAAATTAGTGATGTTTATGAGTGAAGGTGAGATGAATTCGAAATCATCTGAATCGCCGGTAGTAACTGTAAGGTCATCAACATTAGGTACATTTCCGGGTCCTGTGCAATCTTCATATGCACTCGCGCAAACCCAATCATCAACGGCACCATCATTGTCTGAATCAGTTCCATCCATTTCAACTTTTGAAATGCCATAATTATCGGTGCTATAGAGTTCTTTAACGAAAATAGTTCGTCGGTCTCCACTGCCGTTTATTAAGATTAGTTCGTTGGAATCGTAAAAACCTATTCCTGAACAAGTATCAGGATACTCACACATGGCATTAGAAGATGTTCCACTTGATCCGTCACTTGTACCATTTTTATCAGGATAAGGATGCTCGCCTGTATCAATATCAAGACTGGCAGTTAGTGGAATTTGATCAGGACAATCAGTCGGATACTCGTCAGTTGTAGGGGAGGAACAGGCTGCTCCATATCCATCAATAGTAGAATAAACTCCATCATTTCCATCAGCTGTATCTGGAATTCCAGCTGTCCCCGGATCCATAAAAGTTTGCTGATAATCGCCATAGTTTGGCGTTGCCCAACCCGTATCAACACTTCCTTGATGACCAACATTCCGCGCAAAATAAGCTTCATAATCAATCGTGTTTCTATTAACAGCTTGATCAAGTTGATCCATCAAAGCTTGTGCTTCGGTATACAAAAAAATCTGAGCCTGAATTTTTTTAGTCGACTTTAAAATATTACTGGTAACAACCATAGAAACGCTCGCCACAACTGCAAACAGTGTGACACTGATTGTCATCTCGACTAACGTGAATGCTTTTTTTCTAGTAAACATTTGCAATTGTTCGAGTTAAAGAAAGCGTTTTACTTATTCCGGATTCTGTCCAAGTGACGGTAACTGTGAGGTCGAAGGAATCAGGATCTGTATAATTTGAAAAGCTTAATTTTCGTGTGTAAATCGTGGCTGTATATGAAGATCCGGTTCCTTTCTGCAGATAAATATTGTGACTTGAATCAACAGCATATTGATACACCACACCTGTATTTGAAGTTGTTGTAGGTTTTAATGACCACTGGAAAAAATTCGTAGTTATATCTCGATGCAAATAATAAGTAATCGTTGTACTAATTGGTGTTAGTGATGAGCAATCACTTGAATCATGACTAGAAGTTGCATTAATCGTTGCCCAACACGCATCCGGATCAGAAGCAAACCTCAAATAATTACTATCACGAATATTTTTCACGGCTTCAATTCCTTCCTGAGCCAAATTCATTGCCACCATTTTGTATGCAATCGATTCATTTCCTTTCAAAGATGAATGAGTTATTCCAATCGCAGCGGAAGAACCAATAATAATTACTGTAACGGCAATAATCGTTTCAATAAGAGATTCGGCGCATCGCGATTTGAATTTAGAGTGGCGCATGAACCAATCATAGCGTTAAAATGTGCGCATGAAAACACTATCCGCCAAGCCGGCCTTCACGTTAGTTGAAATTCTTATTGTTATCATGATGATTGGAATTTTCTCTACCGGTTTTGCCATTTCATATTCAAACAGTCAAAAAAAAGTCACATTCGAAAGCGACAAGGAAAAGGTTCTTTCAATTATTCAAAAAGCGCGGAATCTTTCGCTCACAAATCTTATGGTGAATGATAAGCAGGCTGATTATTATTATCTTGAAGCTGGCACCGCAAGTATAACTCTAACCGGCTATGACATTGATGCAGGCACAAGTGAAATTGATTCACTAACTTTTAGCAGTGGGATCACTGCATCACCGGCTTTTAATGTTAAGTATTATCCGCCATATGGCACTGTTACATTTGATGCCAATACACATGGAATGATCTTAACTGATGGAACAGGAAACAACGCCTCCACAATCACAATCAGCGAGTTTGGTGGGTTTGCTAATGCGACTTAAATTCTTTTGATTTTGGCTTAAGAATGAATTAAAATGAGAACGTATCACTAGGAAAAAGCACTTCATAATGTTTCGTCTTTATTCGGGGCTTTTTCGTTTATACTCCAAAATTGATCGTAAATTTTTCCTGCAATAATCAAACCACAAACTAAGGATTCAAACGAGTCAAATCTCTTGGGAAGAGAGTCGCACGTTTAATATTCTCTAATCCAGTTAATTTCATGGTTAAGCGTTCTAGTCCAAGTCCAAGTCCACCATGAGGTGGAGTACCAAGTTGATGCAAACGTAGAAATTGCTCGAAACCAGATGGATCTAAGCCCTTATCCCTAATAGCTTGTACTTGTTCATCATAGTCGTTTATTCGTTGCCCACCCGTTGTAATCTCTACTCCTCGAAAAAGAAGATCAAAACTTTTTGTTACACCTCGATCATCCGGATCTCTCTTTGCATAAAATGGGCGTTTCTCCCACGGATAATGAGTCACGAACACAAAATCAGATCCAGTTTCTTCATGAACAGCTTGAGAAATAAGCCTTTCATCTTCTGGTTCAAGATCATGATCATCATTAGATTGTTTGCCAAAACGATCTTCGATCATTCTTTTCGCATCTGCGAATCTAACTTGAGGGATACCAGCAGCCATGTCTGGTAAGTCTTCCTGCAAAACTTCACCTTTTTTCAAAAGATCAAAAGCTTCGGCACAGTTTTTTCGAACTGAAGCAATTACATGCGCCAACATTGTCGCCTCCATTTGCATCACGTCCTGAAATCCATCTATCGGACCCATTTCAAGATCCATTGAAGTATAAGTTGTAAGATGTCGTGTGGTTCGAGAAGCTTCGGCTCTAAACACAGGTCCAACTTCGAAAACTCTTCCATGTACAGGAACCATGAATTGTTTGTAGAATTGAGGGCTTTGAGCCAAGAAAGCAGGAGTGCCAAAGTAGTCCAAGCTAAATACATTAGCTCCTCCTTCAGCATTACCCCCTACAATTTTTGGTGAAAAAATTTCCGTAAATCTCTGCCCTACTAAAAATTCTCTAAAAGCTCTTGCAATTTCTGCTTGGACTTGAAAAATAGCACGTTCTGTTGGGTTGCGAAGGCTAAGAAGTCGCTCATCTAGAACATTGGACTGTGATGCTGTTAAATTCAAGCCAGCTACATCAAAAGATGGTTCAATTTGAGATGAACTTAGTATTTTTACCTCTCCACAGGAAATTTCAATTTCTGGTATTCCTGTCTTTGACTTTTTAGATTTCACCTCTCCTTTCACTGTAACAAAGTCACCTTTCTTAAATTGAGAGAGTTGATCAGTAGAAACTACCACTTGAATTGTACTAGTTGGAGTGCGTAGCACAATGAAACCTCCCCATTTCATTTCCCTAATATTCAAAACAGCGCCTTCAATAGTGGCCGTTTGACCTACCTTATTCAATAAGTCATGTGCTTCAACAGCAGGCTTCAAATCAGTTGCAGAAGTACTAAGCCTATTTTCTGTTAGATCTAATCTCATATAAAATATTTATAAACAATAGTAGCTAACTATATACCCTTAGTCTATTTCGTCAAGTCCGATAAATTTCACTTCAACAAGCCTATTAATTTTTTTTGCAATTTGAGCCAGATGTTTATCAGAATTATCAATTCCTTCAGGATATATTATTTTTATATCATTCGTCTTATTCCTGCCAAAAACATGCAAATGGAAATGAGGAATATCTTGAAAATACCCACTTACTGCTCTGATCTCAATGCCATCAAATTCGAATGTCCTTTCAATAATAGATGCTAAATTTTTCGCAATATTCATCAAACAAGAGCCTGTTTTTGCATCTAGCCCACTTATATTTCTTATATCTTTTTTCGGAATGACGAGTGTATGACCATCTGTTATTGGATCTATATCTAGCACTGCAATAACAGAAGAATCCTCATAAATGATATGAGAATCCACCTCATGCTTTACAATCTTACAAAAAATACAATTCTTCATAAATTATATTAACTACAACAATCTATCATGAAACAATATAATTATCACATTTTATGTTGTTTTAGGAAAAATAGGCGAGTATAAATGCCTTGTTTAAGCCATTTTATGAAGCCAGCTTGCATTATTGGTAATTCACCATCAGCCCTTGTCTGTGAACTGCTAGGCGATCGTAAATCAATTGGAGTCGTGGCAAAAGATGAGCGAGGTAAATTGTTAACAAGGGTAAGTCTTGAATCTATCAATGACTCCACTCCAGTTGGTTTTGAAATTATGAAATCAGCTCTTTTAGCTTGGTTAATTGGTGAATTTAGAAAAGCGTATGCAATACATATTGATTTTGCATTAGACCCTAGGTCATTTGACTTTTTGAAGCAACTTACTTCACAAGTTATAGGGGATTTAAGTGATTCGAGACCACCATCAATTTCTGTTTCTAAACAACATGAACTCAAGCCATCACCTCGGAGTCTAGTTCAGAACAATGTTGCTGTTGGATATAGTGGTGGTAGAGACTCTTCTATGTCAATTGAGATACTTAAGGAGTGTGACTTTGCCGTCTATCCTTACACTATTAGTTATGACAGTTTTGATCCAACTAAACGTTTTTCCACCACGCAATCGTCAGAATTTCCTGATCCGTATTATGAATCATTCGACATTCCTGTGACCTATTTCGCACCACTTTGGGATACCCACGATAGGACTCCTGAATTTATTTCTGTTGGTCATTCATTTGACGTACTTGGGTTTGAATCTTCACAGAGGCGTGCACCTTATGAATCACCTAATTCCATGAGAATACATCAGGCTTATCTACAAGCTTTACTTGGCACTCAAGTCAAATTTTTATTTCCCCTCGCCACACTTAGTACGTATTCTGTTTTTGAGCTTACAAGAAGAAAATCCGGTTTGAGTGGTGTAGAGTCCAAAATCTCGTGCTGGAATAGCAATGATGGCGACTGTGGATATTGTGACAAGTGTCAACGTGTAAAATTAGCTGCATCTGGTATGCACGAACGAAATTATGCTTATTTGCCAGACATGCCACAGGTAATTGCAGATCATTCTTTTTTATTCGGGCACCCTACCTATGATGCTTTAGTATCTAAACATGGAACAGATACTCTATCAGAGTCTCAGCTTTTTTGTCGGAATCTTCCATTTGACCAACGCATTGCTGAACACATTGCGAGAACATTTGGGAAGAAACAAATTTCTGCCGAAACTAGTCCAGATGCCAGACAACCTGAAAAAGCAAATATTGACACCTCTATAATTGCTAAAAAGATTGGTATTGATTATAGAGATCTCTCAACTGAACCTGTAAATACATGTGAGACGAAATTACCTTATGAAGAGTATTTCGGAATAAAATCTACTGTCATGTCTTCCTATGGAGAACATCCTTCCTTCAATGGTAATACTTGGGTTTATCGAAGAATTTCTGAAGGGCCTAGGCTTGAAGTTCCTGACACCCATTTATTTAGAAAATTTTTAAACAATAAATAAAATGAAATCACTTTCTGAACTTGTAGGGAATACGCCGATAGTTGAGATCCCATATAATGGGAATACACTTCACTTAAAAATAGAGGCGCAAAATCCTGGTTTATCAATTAAAGATAGAGTCGCTTTTTATATATGTAAGGTACTTAGTGAGCAAGTTGATTTGAGTAAAAAAAGAATTGTTGAATATAGTAGTGGGAATTTGGCTATTGGTTTAGCTCAAGCTTCCAAAGTTTGGAATTTTGATTTAACGCTCGTGGTTACAGGTCAGACCAGCCCTGATAAAATTAAACTGTTAAAACGATTAGGCTCGACAATCGTAATGGTGAACGGTGCTGAAGATTCTGATTCACCACTTGGTTTTAGAGGATTTGCAAAAAGAATCGCTGAAGAGCAAGAAGGCATTCTTATTGATCAATACCATAATCCACTCAACCAAGAGGCTCACTATAATACGACAGGGCCGGAAATATATCGAACTGTACCACAAGCACAGTATGTATTTAGTCCTATGGGTACTGGTGGAACTGCTAGTGGAATTGCACGCTATCTTCAGGACGTAGGATCTTCCACAAAAGTTGTCGGTGTTACATCTGCAGTTGGCATATATTATACTACATTTTATGGTTTAGATGAAAAGCGCCCTGGTTCGGACACTAGTCTGATCGAAGGGGTTGGCGAGGATTTAATACCAGGTAACTTGAACTTGGAGGTTTTAGCGAAAGTTGTTGAAGTAAGAGATGAAGTTGCACTTCTTGAAATTGATAATTTGCTAAATCAGACGGGTATATTTGTAGGTGCTTCTAGTGGTTTGGCTGTAGCTGCAGCTAAACAAGTTATAGATGATGAGGAGCTATCAAATGAAGATGTAGTTGTGCTTTGTCCTGACTCTGGTAACCGATACCTTAGTGCAAATCATTCTAATTGGGGAAATAAACACATTGATGCTAGATTAGCTGAGCTCGTTGAATCTAACAGTGACGGAAAATTCCCCAAAATTCTATAGTTTATCTGGGCTTGAAAAAAACAATCACTATTCTACGAATACTGTATTTGAACCTTTATAAATTAGTTAAACCACAAACCCAATAATTTTCCCTGCCACGAAGATCTCTTTTTTCGCTTCGCCGGTCATGTATTTCGCAACCACAGCACGAGCGGCCGCGAGAGCTTTTTCCTTCTCCACATCTTTACTCAAATCAACAGTTCCTCGTAATTTTCCGTTCACCTGAATGCCGTAAGTTATCACATCTTTCACAAGAAATTTAGGATCGGCTTTTGGCCAGCTCTTTGTGAAAATACTTTCGCCGTGCCCAAGTGATTCCCAAACTTCTTCCGCAAGGTGAGGTGCAAGTGGAGCCAAAATAACCGCCACCATTTCTTTCTGACGCTTATTTAATCCTTTCGCAAACGCAGCATTTGTTAATTCCATCAACGCTGAAATCGCAGTGTTGAAATTCATTTTTTCTATCGATTCAGTCACGCGCGCAACAGTCTGATGAACCTTCACTTCGAATTCAGCACCGTCACTTTCTAATTCCATACATCTCCAAAACCTATCTACAAACCTCGCAATTCCTGTAATTCCACGGTCGCTCCAATCGCCGCCTTCCGTGAAAGGCCCCATAAACATCAAATACATTCTGAAAACATCAGATCCATATTTCTCCACAAACTCATCAGGACTAACAACATTTCCTTTCGATTTACTCATTTTCGCTCCATCTTTTGTGACTGTTCCTTGATGTACCAATCGCTTGAATGGCTCCGCCGAATCAACAAATCCCAAATCGTTCATCACTTTGTGAATGAATCTCGCATACAACAAATGCATGCAAGCGTGTTCAGCTCCTCCTATATACATATCCACCGGCATCCATTTATCTACAATTTTTTTGTCCCACGCTTCGGCCGAATTTCCAGCATCAGGATATCGCAAAAAGTACCAACTACTGCAAACAAAAGTATCCATAGTATCAACTTCGCGCTTTCCTGCTCCGCCGCACTTTGGGCAGGCAACATTCACAAACTCCTCAACCGTCGCCAATGGGGAAGTACCCTTTGGAACATAATCTTTCACATGAGGATGAACTACCGGCAGATCTTTCTCCGGCACAGGCACCTCTCCACATGCAGCGCAATAAATAATTGGAATCGGCGCGCCCCAATAACGCTGTCTTGAAACAAGCCAATCTCGCAATCTATAGTTCACAATTTTCTTTCCCCAGCCTGCAATTTCCATCTCGCTCGCCATTTTTTCCAAGGCCTCTCGATTTTTCATTCCGGTATAAGGCCCGCTATTCACCATTATTCCGTCGTCGTGCAAAGTGTCACTCCACTCCGCCACATCATCTTCATATTTATCGCCATCCTTAGCAACAATCACCTGCGGCGCGAGAATCTTCATAACCTTCGCGAACTGAAAATCACGTTCATCATGAGCAGGAGTTCCCATCACAGAACCAGTTCCATACATAAGCACAAAATCCGCAACGTAAATCGGCATTGCTTCACCACTCATTGGGTTGATTGCATGCATTCCTGTTTTCACTCCGGTCTTCTGTTTGCCTTCCATCTGCCTTTCGAGCTCACTTTTTTTCTTACTTGCTTCTACATATTTTTCAACCACAGCACGCTCAGAGTCACTAACATAATCAAACAATTTTGGATGCTCAGGTGCAATCGCCACAAAATTCGTTCCATATATAGTGTCAAAACGCGTCGTGAAAATTCTGATTTTTTTGCTCTGATCTTCACTGATTCTAAAATCAGCCTCAACGCCTTCACTCTTCCCAATCCAATGTTTTTGCATTGCGATGGTTTTCTCCGGCCAATCCAAACCTTCATAATTCAAAAGCTTTTCTGAATAATCTGTAATCTTAAAAAACCACTGGCGAAGTTTTTTCTGCACAACTTCACTCTTACACCTCTCACATTTACCTTCTTGCACTTGTTCATTCGCCAAAACTGTCATACAGCCAGGACACCAGTTTACAGGAGCCTCGCGACGATATGCCAATCCCTTCTTATATAACTGAAGGAAAAGCCACTGAGTCCACTTATAGTATTCCGGCGAACTTGTCTCAAGATTAAGATCCAAATCAAACATTCCACCAATCGCGCCAATCTGCTCCTTCATTTTCTCAATATTCGCCCTCGTTGTTTCTGCAGGATGTACACCCGTTTTTATCGCATAATTTTCCGCTGGTAGCCCAAAAGAATCAAAACCCATAGGCTGAAAAACCTCATAACCTTTTAATTTCATGTACCGCCCCCAAGAATCAACAGGAGCATAATTATACCAATGCCCAACATGCAACTTATCTCCACTCGGATAAGGAAACATTGTCACATTATAATACTTCGGCTTCACAGGATTTTCCAAATCAGCCTTATAAATGCCGCTTTCACGCCATTTTTTCTGCCATTTTGCTTCTATTTTGGTGGCTTCGTAGTTGGCCATTTTAGTCTAATAAACCTGGAAATATTTGTCTTCGGCCATTTTTAGAACATCTCCGTTAATTAATATAGGCGTTTCAAGCATATTTCAAAAGTTAGTAAGCCTCAATAAATTACACTTCCAACATTAACAAATCAAACGCTAGTTGTTCGCCATATAAAATAATTGGGACGATATACGGGCACACACTCACTCCACAAATTGTCCAGTCAAAGCAGGCATTTTAACCTGCAAATCGTGTGAATTTTTGTTATACTCTTCTCGATTTAACCCCACCTAAAATGAATGATAAAGAACTACTGGAAACCGCTCTGACTTATGGCCGAAATGCTCTTGAATACAGAAGGAAGTTTATTGGACTTTTACCGGAGATTCACAAGAGAAAGTTGTACGAGAAAAAGAACTGTAGCTCTATCTTCGAGTTCGCAGCAAAGTTCTGTGGATTATCTAATGATCAAGTTCGTTTAACCCTAAATTTGGAGGAGAGATTTGAAAGTATGCCAAAACTTTACGAGCAACTTGTAACTGGAGAAGTTAGTATAAACAAGTTAGCTAGAGTAGCTTCAATTGCTACAAAAGAGAACGAAGGTGAGCTTTCTCGAGTAGTTCAAAACATGTCACAAAAAGCAGTAGAAACTTTAGTTCGCGATGAAAAGTTTACAGGGTTGCGCGCGCAGACTTTAAGCTTAAATGTGGAAGTCAAAAATCGTTTAATTGAACTTCAGGAAAAAGGGATAGATATTAACGAGCTTATCAGCGCCGCACTTAACAGGCGAGAGGAAGAAATTGCAGAAGAAAAAGCGCTACCTGTTGAGACTACAACTTCACGCCCATTGCGAGTAAAAACCAAAAAACTACTCACTAAAGAACACGGAACGAAATGCTCCATTCCAACCTGTAAAAAACCATCTGAAGTTATTCACCACACACAAACCTTCGCACTTTCGCACAGGCATGATCCAAATTACCTCGCGCCACTATGCAAAGAACACCACGAAATTGCGCATGCGATTAACATGAAGGTGAGGGAGAAGAGGTTTACTAGGTAAATATTTAGATCAGTGTGCTTCTCCTACTGCTTCGGTGCCACCCCCATGATCCAATTCAGGGTGCACATAAAGCATGTCGGCTTGAATTGAACCTTTTAAATCTTTCATTATCCCGCTTTCCATAGAAAAAATATTTTCTCCGAATACTATCAGCCCAATCGAGAGTGTAAGCACAAACAGCGTGCCGGCCACAATCATGACCTTTGCCCTCTCGCTAAGACTTGTAAATGCATCCATTGAACTTTGATTATTTATTATTAATCGGGTAATTGTACATTAAAATCCATAGTTTGTCAAGGGTAAAGAGTCACGCATGGCTCAGCTAAGCCATTTCAAATTGCTTGACATAATTTAAAAATGCGTATATAGTCCGCACTTAAATTTAAAAACACTTATGAAAAGACTACTTGCGACACTTCCATTATTTGTAGGACTAGAGGCAGAAGCAGCCGATCTTGGCATGACTGCTCCACTTGTTGCAGAACATTGTGAAGTTACAATTAATGCAAAACAACTAACGAAGATTATGCCTGAAACCTCAGCTAAGGTAAGCGCTGTATTAGATGTTACAAGTGATGAAATAAAAGAGGAAGAAAAAGTATCTGCATTAGAATATCTTGCTAAAGTTAAAGAGCTTCCATATTCAAAAATGAAGGCAGATTTTGCCAAATTACAGAGAGAGACTGTATTGGAAGACCCTGCTTCAATTAGCTCTGGAATGAAGACTTTGCATACATTGCAAGATCAGCTTGCTAAGGCTGATGAATTTTTAAATTCACATACTCAAATGAATGGTGGTGGGACGGTTGACGTAGTAGGTTTTATACCTCAAACTGCTGTGTTGATGGATGAACACATGACTGAGGCTTTTGAAGAATTAAGAACAAGAGGAATTAATTGTAACGACGATGTTAAGACATTTACTTTAAAAAATGCTAGATTCCCAGGTGAAGGTGAGCTTATTGCAAGTTTAGTAAGTGATGCAAATGCTGATACACCAACAGTTATCCTTCCTGAAGTTGAAGATTTTAAGATTGATAAAGATGCCACAGCTTTAAAATCTGCTAAAGCAACTTTTGTGAAAGAACTTGGTCAATTTCAGAAGGCACTTTTAGTCTCAGAGACAAAAGCTGAAAGAATTAAAATGCTAATAGCTTCAAAATATCTAAATACTAACAAGTAATAAAATGAGAAATATTTTAAATACAACAGTACTTGCAGCAACATTGCTTTCTAACAATGCTGCTGCAAAAGATACCACTGATTTAGACCCAGCAGCGGTCATTCACTATTGTGAAGTTGATCCTAGTAAATCATTTGGTGATGTTATTGCAATTGCTGAACAATTTAGTCCAAGACTTAATGATGCAGCTACAGTTGAACCTGATGAATTTATTGCTGCAAGAAAGGCTAAAGCAGAAGCAACTCTTAAACTTGCTTTAACAGAACTTTCACCGGAAAAATTAAGCCAACTTGCAGTAGAAATCAAAAAGTTAACAGAAATCAAACCTGGTACAAGCACTGCAGATGATATCAAGGCTGAAGATGTAATCTTGGCTGAATTAAAGTCAAAACTAACAATCTTATCTTCATTAGTAACAAAAGATAGCAGCAATGTAATGCAGGTTGTCCCTGTTGATGTTAGCGAAAAAACCATCAAAGAAAACGACCTTGCTTTAGCATATACTGAATTAGCAGAGAGAGGCATTGTATGCCCTGACCCGGTTGTTTCCTACACAGTTGAATACAATGCTTTCCCTGAACTATCTAGGGATGGTCTTAATTCCACTCTATATGCAACGCATCTAGCAAACTTGGTTGTTTCTGATGTTGAGCCAGTTGCACCTGCAGTAGCTCCAAAAAAACCAGCACCAGCTGTGGTGGCCGGTCAAGTAATTGAAGCTGATGTGAACGTAACCTTCATGAAAAAATTACAAGCAATGCTTTCTCAGTTTTCTAGACTTCAAAAGGATTCCTCAGCAGCAATACAAATTTATACAGGATATATCGGCAGCAAAAACTTGTAAGAATTAGAGATTTATGGTAGAGTTAAGGGAACTTATTTCTACCAATGGATCTAATTCTGAAAATTCTCAAAACTGTGCCTCTATTTGAGACGCTAAGTGAAGAGGAGGATAAAGAAATCATTCTGCATATTACAATGCAATTTTATCCTGCCCATTATTCCCTTTTTAAGAAAGGAGATGAGGGAAATGCAATGTATATAATTAAAAGTGGAACGGTTCAACTGGGGGACATTGCAACACTTAATGAAGGCGAATTTTTTGGAGAAATGGCTTTTATTGATGCTGCACCACGTATGAGCTCTGCAGAAACACTTTCAGACTGTGAAATTTTCATTCTGAAAAAAGATGATTTTGTGTCTTTGGTGCATGCGAACCCGGAAATTGCCAGAAAAATACAAAGTGCTTACGAATCAAGAAAAATACAAAATTCAGCCTTGGGAAAGTGATCTTAAGTCATCATCAGGCTTTGAGCTCAAGTCGAGGAATGTAAATGTCCAAACTGCGTTTGAAAATACGTGTAAAACTCCCAAGAAATAAGATGCAAAATAAAGTGCTACAGTGCCTAGTAAAACTCCCACAATAATTCCGAGCCATGTTAAAGTGAAGGTGGCAAAAAAAGCCACAGACCCTGCAATAATGAATGGGATTAAAAGTACAACCAAGAGGTTGAAAATTATTCGTAATGAAATCAAAAACATCAAGAAAAACATAAATAATGTGTGTTGCCATTGTTTGAAAACAAGTGCGCTAGATTTCATCATACTTGTAAATACAGGAATTTTATCGATGATGATAAAAAACTGAGCATATGTGAAACAAAGTGTTAGGAAAAAACCCACCACAATAAATAATATAAAAATCCAAACAAAAAATCCAAATACTTCCGGTCCCAAATTTCGGAATGCAAATGAGGCTTCTGTTAGAATTCCAACCAAACCGAAAGTTTTTATCAAGGTATTATACTCGAACAGTTGTAGAAATCTGGTGAAACCAAAGTTCACTCCTTCCACCATTGTAACCTTATGGCCACCACGAAGTTTTGCAATAAGCTGAATCAGCGCACCTTCTGAAAAGACAGGCAAAAGAAGATACAAAATAATTACTATAGCCGCACTAATCACAAGGAAAACACCAAGTCCCACATTCAAATGAAAAATTCTACCGATTGCTTTAAAAACCAACTCGATTGCATGTGGTGCATTTTTTGCCGCAGGTCTCAAATATTCCGAAGTCCAAAAAGCAGAAACTTGATAAGTCATATAAACCATACTTACCAATGATTCCAAAACGGCAGGAATGAATGCAAAATACCAAATCAGTTTTCTATTCTCTTGGGTTAAAGCCCACGCTTCTTTTATTATTGCTTTATAGTTCATAATAAAAATATTGTAGCTAATCCCAAGAAGGTAAGGAATCCAAAAACATCAGTTGCGGCAGTCACAAAAATTGAGCTTGATACAGCCGGATCAATTTTAAACCTCTTAAGAATAAATGGAACTGTTGCTCCAAAAAGCCCTGCTATAAAGAAATTGATGATCATTGCAGAAGCTAATACCAATCCCAACTTAAAGTGGCCACCAAAAATAAAAGCAATAGTTCCGGCCGTCATCCCAATCAGAAGGCCCTTGATAATTCCTGCGAAAGCTTCTCTCAGAATAATTTTCTTTGCCGCATGCCATGGAATATCTTCATTAGCCAAACCTCTAACTACAACGGCGAGAGTCTGAGTAGCTGCATTGCCACCCAAACCTGCAACTATCGGCATATAAGCTGCTAAAATTGCCATCTTTTCAATAGTTCCCTCAAAATGAGATACAACAATTGATGCAAGGAAAGCCGTGCCTAAATTTATTATAAGCCAGAGATAACGTCTTTTAACTTTTACTATCATTGGGTCAAAAATATCCTCATCTTCATCAACTCCGGCAAATTGATATACGTCTTCTGTGGCTTCTTCCTCAGCAATTCTCAAAAGATCCTGAATTTGAATAATACCAATTATTTGACCATTATTATCCGTCACACCAATTTGCTCGCTCCTTGTGTCTTGGGCCAATGTCAAAACGTCCTTTTGATCTAAATCGCTACCAGCTAGTGGCAATGAATGCACCAAATTCTTAACGGATTTTATTTGATGATTAAGAATTAGACTCTTATAGGGAAGGTATCCCAAGATTCCACCGTTCTCTTTCCTCACAACAACAGTTGGAGCAATTCCTTCTTTGTGCTGATATTTCCCGGCTTTTTCTGCCACTTCCTTGAAACTTGCATCATCTCCAATCACGATAAAATTAAGATCCATCAATCCACCGGCCGTTTGAGAATCATAATTAAGTAATTTCTCAATTTTTCTTCTTTTATCATCCTTCATTTTTTCCAGAATCGCGGTCTGGCGTTTTTTAGGTAGTTCTTGCAGAATATCTGCCGCATCATCTTCGTAATTAAAATGCAAAAATCTGGCGAAAGCTGTGTTCGGCAAACGTGGCAAAATCGATTTTTTACTTTCTTCGGAAAGATTCAAAACAAGAGTAGCTTGTGTTTCAGGTGGAATTTGAGAAAAAGTTTTTCTTTTTCCTCTCGCCAAATGATCAATCAAAAAAGTGAGTGTTGTCATATCAACATCCCTCAAAATTTGTTTCATTGAGGCCATATCCTTGTTGCCCAAGGCAGTATCCAGTTTTTCCAGGAGCTGATTGTTCATAAATCGTGGTTGCTGGGAGTATATTTAAAGGAAGAGACAAGGTCAACACTGAAATCGGCTTGCTTAAGACCTTATATTGCAGTAAAATAGCCGCGCTTACTAATAAAAAGCTTATCTTATGAAAAGAGAACAGAAGAAAAAGGTTATCGCAAAATTTGCAACTCATGAAAAGGACACAGGAAGTCCACAGGTGCAGATTGCAGTTCTAACTGAACGAATCAACCACCTTACTGAACACCTTTCAACTCACAAAAATGATATCCACTCTAGAAGAGGCCTACTAAAATTAGTTGGTCAGAGAAGAGGTCACCTTCAATATTTGAAGTCTAATGACAAGGAGCAATACGAGAAAATTATAGATACTTTGAATTTACGTAAGTAAACTCTCCGCCATTTGGCGGAGTGCCCATTTATAATTCGGTGTGAAGTCACAGGAAATCTCAGTCCGGTCGTTGATTGGAGATGACTTGAAACTTCTTACTGAGTGTAAATTGGGCTCTAACTAACCCAAATTACACAATATGGAAAAAAAGATCATTAAGATGGATCTCGCAGGTCGCGAGCTCTCTATCGAAACCGGCCACTTCGCACTTGCTGCGGACGGGGCTGTTACAGTTAAGTACGGCGAAACCGTAGTCCTTTCGACTGCGATGATGAGCCACAAGGGAAAACCTGACGCAGATTTCTTCCCGATGACAGTTGAATTCCAGGAACGTTATTACGCTTCAGGAAAAATTAAAGGTTCACGTTTTATTAAGAGAGAAGGAAGACCTTCAGACGAAGCAACTTTAAAGGCTCGTTTGATAGATCGTCCAATTCGACCACTTTTCCCAAAAGGAATTACGAACGAGGTTCAGTTGATTCAGACTGTAATGTCTGCTGATCTTGTTAATGAACCTGGAGTTCTTGCCTTAATTGGTGCTTCTTCAGCAATTATGATTGCCGGGATGCCATTTTCAGGCCCTCTTGCCGCTGCAAGAATCGGTATGATTGATGGAGAACTTATTGTTTTTCCAACAATGGAACAAATTGAAAAAGGTCAGCTTGATTTAACAGTTGCAGGAACTCTTGATGCAATCACAATGGTTGAAGCAGGAGCTTACGAAATCGACGAAGCAACAATGCTTAAGGCTTTAGATCTAGCTCACAAGACAATCAAGGAAATCTGTGCATTCCAGATGCAATTAGTAGAAATGATTAAACCAGAAGCTCGAGAATACGCAGTTGCAAAAGTTACTGATGAATCTAAAGACTTCGTTAAAGAAGTAATCAGCGAAGCTGACTTAGAAACAGTTTCAGGAATCAACAAAAAAGCTGTGAAAGAAAAAGTTCACGCTTTAGAAGCGAAACTTCTTGAACACTTCAAATCTGATATTGAAGCTGCAACAAAGTCAGAAAGACAATTAACCGACGCTCTCGGAAAATTGATCGACGAAAACATGAGAAAAAATATTCTTGAAAAAGGTATTCGTATCGATGGTAGAAAATTAGACGAAATTCGTCCTATTTCAACTGAAGTCGGCGTACTTCCAAGAACTCACGGAACTGGACTTTTCCAACGTGGCGAAACTCAGGTCCTAACAGTTACGACACTTGGCTCTCCAGGTGCTGCAATGATTATCGACACTATGGATATAGATGTTCAGAAACGCTACATGCATTTCTACAACTTTCCTCCATATGCAACTGGTGAAGTTAAGATGATGCGTGGAACTTCTCGAAGAGAAATCGGTCACGGATTCTTGGCTGAACGAGCTTTGGTACCGGTTCTTCCTTCAAAAGAAGATTTCCCATACACAATGCTTTTAGTTTCAGAAACACTAACATGTAACGGATCAAGCTCAATGGCTTCAGTTTGTGGATCAACTCTTTCATTGATGGACGCAGGTGTTCCAATCAGAAAGCCGGTTGCCGGAATTGCGATGGGTCTTGTGACAAGTGATGAATTCAAGCAAACAGGGAAAGGAACTTACAAAATTCTTTCAGACATTCAAGGTCTAGAAGATTTTGCCGGAGATATGGATTTCAAAGTTACAGGAACTGACACTGGAATTACTGCACTTCAAATGGATATGAAAGTGAAAGGTATTACTCTTGAAATGATGGGTGAGGCAATGGCTCAGGCAAAACTTGGCCGTGCATTCATCATGGGCAAGATGCTTGAAACAATCCAAAAACCTCGAGCTGAGCTTTCTAAATACGCTCCACTTATTCTTACAATTCAAATCGATCCTGAAAAGATTCGAGATGTTATTGGTAAGGGTGGTGAAACAATCCAAAAGATTACCGCTGAATGTGGTGTTGAAATCGACATCGAACAAACAGGTCAGGTTGTGGTTACTGCTCCTGATCAAGTTTCAGGAAGCAAGGCCGTTGAATGGATCAAACGTTTAACTTACGTTCCTGTTGCCGGAGAAATCTTCGACGGAACTATTACAAGAATCATGGATTTCGGATGTTTCGTTGAATTCTTACCTGGAAAAGAGGGGCTAGTTCACGTTTCAAAACTTCGACCATACCGAGTTGAAAACGTTTCAGATGAAGTTAAAGTTGGCGACAAAGTTAAAGTAAAACTAACTGAAATCGACGACCAAGGCCGAAACAACCTTTCAATGAAAGAATTCTACGTAGACAAAAATCCACTTCCTAAGCCGGAAGGGTTTTAACAGCGCCGCCAGGCGGCATTAGTGCCGAAGGCACGGCACTCTACGCACAATGTTTGTGCGTCTAAGCAAAGCAATGACAGGAGCCCTCAGAAACGGGGGCTCTTTACATGTGTAAAATTATGCTATGCCTGACTCTGCAGAGTCAATTCCAACCTGCATAAGTGTCCCCGGGGACACTTATTTCCAAATCATCTCTTCTACCGCCTTTCTTGTTCTTGGTGCAGTCGCTCTTTCTCTCACTCCGTCCGGTAAGGTAGCAACATCTCCAGGATACCCAACTGCAATCACTGCAGCAGGTTCAAAATCATCTCCAATTCCAAAAGATTCGCGAGCTTTTTCAACACTGAAACCTCCCATTTCATGCATGCCCAAATCCATAGCTGTAGCCTGTAAATACATATAGCCGGTCGCACAGCCCACGTCGTGCATGGCATGTCGATTCTCACTCTTATTAAACGCATAAAATTTCTTTGCAACAGAAAGCATCAATACAGGAGCAACTCGTGCGTATGCATTTCCATCCATCAAACATTCCGCCAATTTCGCATGAGTTTCATCGCCTTTGTAACCAATAACATACTGCCAAGGCTGTTCGTTGTAAGACGAAGGTGCCCATCGCGCCGCCTCGAGTAAACTTGCAATTTTATCTTTTTCGATTTCGCGCTGGTCGAAGGCCATATTTGCATATCTATTTGCAATTACATCAAGAATTTCGTGCTCAGTTTTTGCCGGTCGTGAATTTATCATTTTGATTTATTAGTGGATCAGAATTCTAGCAAAGCTTGCACTTTATTTCAAACTTCGATAAATTTGTCCCTGCACCACGAGCAGGTATCGTATAGTGGTTATTATGCGGCCTTGCCAAGGCCGAGATACGAGTTCGATTCTCGTTACCTGCTCCACTGCGACTTCAGTCGCTTTTTCGGCTATCTTGGCATTGAACACAGAAAATGCTATTCTCCACCTCTATGAAAGAACTACACGAAGCCATTTGGTCGGTTTCCGGAGGCGAGGGGAAGCAACTCACTATTCTTGGTGGAACTCACGGCAACGAGCGAACCGGCGTGGAAGCTGTACTGAAATTACGAGAAATGATTGAATCAGGTATTTTGGAAATTATAAACGGCACATGCAATCTGGTTTTAGCTAATCCGCTCGCAATCCAATTCAATCAGAAACGGTCTGGGCCTTTCTCTCCTGATCTAAATCGATCTTACCCAACAGATCTTTTAAATAATCCGCCCGATGGTACTTATGAAAATGCGCGCGCACGAACAATCGCACCTTTCTTGATCGCAAGTGATGTTGTTCTTGATCTGCATTCCACAACTAATCCTTCAGAACCCTTTATCTGTTCTTTGCACTCGCCAAGACATGAAGAAATCTACCGATGGTTCACTTGCGACAAGGTTTTGGCTGATCCAAATTTTGTTACCGGAGGGAAAAGCATCACAACAGATGAGTACACTGAGGCTCATGGCGGAATTGGCATTTGTTACGAGACCGGTCAGGCCACTGACACAAGCCGTGTAGACGAAGTAATCAAAGACATTCTTAACTTGATGTCTGATCTCAAACTTATAGCTCACGAGAAAACACCAAGCTCAACTGAAAAAAAAGAAATATTCGAACTGGTCGACTCGATAATTGTTACTTCAGAAGGTTTCAGATTTGCAGAAGGCTGGGGCAATCAATCCTGGGAGCAATTTCACGCAGGTGATGTAATTGGCTATCACGGTGAAAAACCCATGCAAATGAACTACGAAGGCATGACAGTTTTTCCACAGCCAACCACAAACTCTAGAGAGGGAAGCAGAGTAGCCAGTCTTGCGAGGAAACTCTAGTTCTTAGCATGCCAAGTTAATCGGCCATTTCACATTTACCTCAAATTCAGATTTCAAAATCCTTTCTCGAATTTCACGAACTGCCTCTCCAATCTCGCCTTTGTTATCACAAATAATTACTCTTTCAATCTCTGGAAAGGAGATCTGCTCATTCATTCCTGCTATGGCAGCAGCCGCCCTACCTTGCCATAAGCCTTGCGTTGCTCCTGAGTTAAATCTCTCCATTGCAACTTCACGAATTCTTTCTCTTGTATTTCTCACTACAAGTAAACCGGGCTCAATATTTTGAGAATTTAGATACTCTTTTCTAAAATTAAACTCATCCTTGTTATGTAAAGATGCATCATTTAAAAGAACATGCTTACTGCTGTCTTTTGCAATTTCTGCCGCTTTTCTAATTCCCTCTTCCTCGGCTAATGTACAGATTAAATAATATAGAAGACCGGAGTCTCTTGTATATATCTCTATCAGGCCAGAGTCATCAGCTTCGAGTATTCTTTTCAGAGCATTTGAAAAATCTGCTTGTTCAGGATGTGATAATAATTTTGATAATCTTTCAATCCGCTTTCTTAATAACCTTAGAATTTCTCGCTTTGACTGCCTATCTCCTCGAAGTAGTGTTTGTCTAAATTGATCAAATCCGCCGAATTCATCCCACATGCTTTCCATCATACTATCTCGTTCAACATGTTTAAATTCGCCATCTTTACTTAAGGCATCACAAATCGAACTTTTTCCAGCTCCACCTGCTCCCACAACGCACCAAAGATTATTTTTTTCTGACATTTCAACCTAAAAAGGCTCGAAATATAGCATCAAATATAGATATAGTCAAACGCACAGTCCTGAATTCTAGTCCGAATCGCACGTAACAGGAGAAAAAGAAAGAGAAGGGTAA
>CAYHXO010000011.1:0-57866 GCA_964360635.1 uncultured Candidatus Peribacteria bacterium | reverse complement strand
AGACTTTTATCAATAAGCCTTGAAGGCAGTGTTGGATAATGCTTAAAATTAAAAACTTAAAAGTATCGGCAGAAAAAAAACAAATCCTAAAAGGGATTGATTTGGAGGTTGGAAAAGGCGAAGTTCATGTGATTATGGGTCCGAATGGATCCGGAAAAAGTACCCTTTCAATGGTTCTTGCAGGAAAGGAAGGCTACAAAGTTGAGAGTGGAAGCGTATCGTTCAAAGGTGCGGATTTGCTTGAGTTGAAGCCGGAGGAGAGAGCTAGAGCCGGAGTATTTTTGGCATTTCAATATCCCGTTGAAATTCCTGGTTTGAGTAATTTTAATTTTTTGAAAATTGCAGTGAATGAGCTGAGAAAAAGTCGTGGACTTGATACTCTTGATTCAGTTGAGTTTAGAGATTTAGTAGATGAAAAAAGAAAAATTGTAAAACTTGATGAGGAATTATTGGAGCGTCCACTGAATGAAGGATTTTCCGGCGGAGAGAAAAAAAGAAATGAGATTTTACAAATGGCTCTCTTAGAACCTGAGCTAGCGATTTTAGATGAAACTGATTCAGGATTAGATATTGATGCTCTAAAAACAATCGCAAAAGGAATCAATAAACTTCGCAGCAAAGAGAATTCAATTATTCTGGTGACACATTATCAGAGGATTTTGGATTACATCGTACCTGACTTTGTGCACGTTTTGTATAAGGGGCGGATAATCAAATCAGGTGATAAAAATCTTGCGAAGGAGCTCGAAAAAAAGGGCTACGACTTTGTGAAAGATGAATGGGAGGAAAGAGAAAAAACGAAAAAGTTGATCAAATTAAGATGAAAAAAGAATTTTTAGTTTTGGACTGCCTTAGTGGTTCACACTCATACACGCTCGAAGAAAATTCCGAGCTTGAGTTAGTAATAATTCAAGAAGAATCGTGCGAAAGTTCTATCGAAGTGACTTTGAAAAAATGCAGTCGTTTGAAGATTTTTACTTTTTGTTTCGGCGGTAAAATTAAGAATAATGTAAAAGTGAATTTAAATGGTGAATTGGCTAACGCCTCGTTGGTTGGCTTAACAATTGCAGATGGGAATGAAATTATGGAGAATCATATTTTTATGAGGCATGCATGTGGTCACACAGAGAGTAATCAAATTTATAAGTCGATTTTAAGTGATCGTGCAATGGCTGTGTTTGATGGCAAAATTCGAGTAGAAAAAGGGGCTGATAAAAGTAATGCCTATCAGTTAAATAAAAATATTTTATTATCTGATGAAGCAACAATGCAAAGTAAACCGCAGTTGGAAATTTTTGCAGATGATGTGAAATGTACTCATGGTGCAACTACCGGGCAGATTGATCGTGAGGCGATTTTTTACTTGAAATCTAGAGGTATTGGAGAAAATGAAGCGCGGAAGATTTTGATTGAGGCCTTTGTGGAAGATTTAGTTTCAGGTATAAATGATCTTGGTTTACGTAAATCGATTATGACGAAAATCGCTAAAAAACTTAAAATATGAAAATTGATTTTCCCATTTTGAATGGCGGTCTGATTTATTTAGACAACGCATCGACGACTCAAAAGCCTTATTGCGTGATTGAAGCGATTTCAAATTTCTACAGATTCTCGAATAGCAATGTGCATCGCGGAGTCTATTCTTTGAGCGAGAAAGCTACGGAAGCATACGAAGGAGTGCGAGATAGAGTTGCGAAGTTTTTGAATGCCAGTTCTAGACATGAAATTATTTTTACTAAAGGAACAACTGAGGGAATTAACCTAGTTGCCTCGAGTTTTGGAAGTCGAATTAAAAAAGGCGATGAAATTTTGGTGAGCGAAATGGAACACCATTCAAACATTGTTCCATGGCAAATTTTGTGTGAAAAAACAGGTGCTAAGTTGCGAGTTGTGCCAATGAATATTAGAGGTGAACTCGATATGGAAAAGTTCAGAAGAATGTTAAATAAGAATACCAAACTGGTAGCTGTGGTTCATGTTTCAAATAGTTTGGGAACTATTAATCCGGTGAAGAAAATTGTTGCGGCGGCGCATGCGAAAAATATTCCAGTCTTAGTGGATGCTGCTCAGTCAGTTCAGCATATGAAAATCGATGTGCAGGATTTGGATTGTGATTTTCTAGTTTTTTCAGGTCATAAAATTTATGGCCCAACCGGAATCGGAGTGCTATATGGAAAAGAGAAAATTCTCGAGAAACTGCCTCCCTATCAAGGTGGAGGCGACATGATTTTGAAGGTTACTTTCAAGAAAACTATTTATAATGTTTTGCCTTACAAATTTGAGGCAGGCACTCCGAATATTGAAGGTGTGATTGGGCTTGGTGCTGCGATTCACTACATCGAAAAAATTGGCTGGGATAAAATTTCTGCCATCGAGGAGGAGCTTTTGGAATATGCCAGCTCGAAATTTAAAATTATTCGAGGTTTGAAAATTATTGGAAATGCAAAAATGAAAGGCCCAGTTATTTCTTTTGTGATAGAAGGAATTCACCCACATGATATTGGAACTTTTCTGGATAACGAAAAGATTTGTGTGAGGACCGGCCAGCATTGTACTGAACCTGTTATGGATAAATTTAAAATTCCAGCCACCACTCGAGTTTCATTTGCTGTTTATAATTCGCGGGAAGAAATTGACGTCTTAGTTGTAGCGCTTGAAAAATTAATCAAAGTCTTCAATGGAAATTAGAGAGCTATACCAAGAGCTGATTATCGACCACAGTAAAAATCCTAAAAATTTCGGTGTTTTGAAAGGTGCAGATTTTCACGCAGAAGGAATAAATCCACTTTGTGGTGATAGTTATGAAGTATTTATAAAAATGGATGGTGGAAAAATTTCAGAGGTGAAATTTACAGGTGTGGGTTGTGCGATTTCCAAATCATCTGCATCGATGATGACAGAAGCGATAAAAGGCAAAAGCAAGAAGGAGGCGCTTGAGTTGTTGGAAGATTTTCGGGAGATGCTGGGCGGTAGCAAAAAAGATTTGGGTAAATTATCTGTTTTTCAAGGAGTGCATGATTATCCTTCTCGGGTGAAGTGTGCTAGTTTAGTGTGGTTTACTATGGCAGCAGCGATTAACAAAAAGAAAAATGTCTCAACGGAATGATTTAAAAGATTCATTTAAGGATTACTTTAAAGAGCTTATCGGCGATGAGTTCGATGCTTTTTTGGATTTTGTTTCTAACGGTAGAACTCGACGAACAGTTAGAGTAAACACGCTGAAAATTTCGAAGGAGAAATTGCGAAAATGGTTCGAAGGAAATGGATACGAGGCGGCAGATAATCCTTTTTCAAGTGATGCTATAGACGTTATTGGCGAAGGTAAGCCGCTTTCTTTGAAATTGCCGTACTTATCAGGTTTCACTTATCCACAAGATTCCTCTTCAATGTTCGCTGTCGAGCTATTGAACCCGCAACCTGGTGAAACAATTATCGATCTAACTGCTGCCCCGGGTGGGAAAACCACTCACATCGCACAGAGAATGAAAAATACCGGTGTTTTGATTGCGAACGACATGGATACTTCGCGTTTGAAAGCGCTACACTCAAATTTAGAGCGATTGGGAGTTTGGAATGCGGCAACTATTCGAATGATGCCACACAAAATAGCTGAAATGTATCCGGGAGTTTTTGATAAAGTTTTGTTGGATCCGTCTTGTAGTGGTGAAGGACTTTTGGCAAAAGGTGGAAAGCCGAGTTTTTGGAGTCCGAAGTCGGTTAAGAGATATGCGAGTGAGCAGTTTGGAATTTTGAAGAGCGCATTTTTATTGTTAAAACCGGGTGGAACATTGGTTTATTCAACCTGTACTTTGAACAAATTTGAAGACGACGGAGTAGTGGAAAGGTTATTAGCAGAATTTCCCGAAGCAGAGATTGCAGATTCGACGCATGTTGCCAACTTCGCACCACCGCAATTTCCCGGATTTTTAGGATTCCGATTCTGGCCACATAAAACAAGAACGAAGGGGTTTTTCTGTATATCGATTAGGAAAGGAATAAAAAGCCCCCCCGGGGGTGAATCAGAAACTAAGTTTTCTTTTTTGCAAATTTTGAATGACGAAGAGATTAAAAAATTTCATTATGATTTACCTGACTGCAAATTTGTCGTTCGTGAAAACAATCTCTTTTGTGTGAGTAAAGAATTGGCGGAATTTCCTTTGCCGAAATCATATTCCCTCGCCTTCCCTATTCTTCGAATTTTCAACACTGAAGTGAGACCAACTCATCCGGGAGCGATTTGGTTGGGACTGAAAGTTAAGACCGCAGTCTACGAACTGACGCGCGAAGAAGTCGAAAAACTAATTGAAAGACAGGCAATTGAAAGCGACAAAGCTGAAGGCGACTACTTTATCAAATTCGGAATATTTCCACTTGGATATGGCAAAGTCATCAGGGGTAAACTTGAGATGAATTTTCCGAGGCAGTATTAATTCCAACCCTGTTTAGCCAATGCATTCCCTGCCGCGGCTTGTTCTGCTTCTTGTTTTGAGGAGCCTTCACCATCTGCAACCAAACGATCGCCGAAGTAGATTCCCATGACGAATTTTTTGTCGTGGTCAGGGCCGGTTTCAGATAGCAATTCGTAACGAGGAGTTGTGTTTAGTTTTTCCTGAGCAAGCTCCTGAACTCGAGATTTTGGATCCACATCGAGACCCTGAGAAATAATATCCTCAAGCAAAACTACAATGTGTTTCATGATGAATTCACGAGCTACTTCAAAACCGCTGTCCAAATAAATGGCACCGATAACTGCTTCAACAGTGTTTGCCAGAATGTATGCTTTTTCACGACCGCCTGAGAGCTCTTCACCACGGCTAAGATATAAAAATTCTCCAAGACCTAATTTTTTCGCAACTTTTGAGAGGTTTTTTCCTTTCACTAATGCGCTGCGCCAATTTGTCAGGTCGCCTTCAGGATGTCCGGGAAATTTGTGATATAGGTAATCAGTAACTGCCAATTCGAGAACCGCATCTCCTAAATATTCTAGTCTTTCATTCTGTTCAGACTTGTCATTTGCTTCATTAACGTAAGATTTATGTACAAATGCCAAATCTAAAAGCGATTTGTCCTTGAAAGTTATTCCAAGTGACTTCTCAATTTCCTTCGTCTTTGTTGTGCTTTTCATAAATTGAGCTTAATACACCATTGATAAATTTAGAAGAGTTTTCTGTGCCAAATTCCTTGCCCATTTCGATCGCTTCATTTATAGCTACCAGCGAAGGCATCTCTTTATCGTAGACTAATTCGTAAATTCCAACCTGTAAAATTGCCCTGTCGATTGGTGCGATTTTTTCCAGAGCCCACTCTGGTGCGAATTCTTTAATTAAACCCAGAATATCTTCACGTTTCTTCAGAAGATTTTCGAGCATTGTATGCGCGAAAAGGTTATCTTTGATGTATCTTGCGCCGTTTACGAGATTGTAAGACAAAACATCCGCCGCGACTCCACCATGAAACTCCCAAGCAAACAGTGTTTGCATCACACAAACTCTGAGTGTGTGGCGATCAGAAGACATTAAGCTTTAATCTTAGTAATTTTTTCTTCAGCTTTTTTGGTCTTACCCATTACGTCTTTTCCTCGGTAGAAACCACATTCTTTACAAGCATTGTGAAGAATTACAGGAGAAGAACAATTTGAACAAACCGCAACCTTTAGGTCATTACCAAGCTTTTTTCGTGCAAGATTTGCGAAGTTTTTATATCTTCTATTCGATCTCGCATGGGAGGCTTTCTTTTTCGGTACCGCGTGTTTTGCCATATGTTTTTAAGTTAACCCCCTATCGGGGTGAATGCCGCCTTTCGGCGCTGTTAGACTTGACGATTTTACCTTAAGTTTCACGAATTACAAGCTGATTTTGATTAGTCACAGCTCACATGAGTTGTAATATATGTGTTCATACCAGTAAATCCTATTTCAGCGCGCCATTCAGAGTTGTCATCACATCCAGCCTTTTGAATTATATCTGTTCTTTTTCCAACAATCTTTGATAGCGTATCATTTTCTCTTCTATACTCATCACATGAAACGCTTACTCTAGACATGTACTCTTCATCTCTTTCTTGAATTTTTGTAATTGTTTCAACATCTAAATTACAATCTACCTCACTAAGTGATTTTAGAATATCACCATCATTTTTTTTTATAGTATCTGTCACTATATTGTCTCGCATCACCATGGTAGCATCTGAATTTGGATGTTTTGAATTTAAAATATATTCACAGCGTGCCTGCAAAGATCGGCCTAGACTGTTAAAATAGTTTTCCGATTTACAATAATCTGGTGCATCCGCCGGCATCATCGTTTTACTACCAAAACGAGCTTCTGCAAGGAACTCCCCTTCCAATTGTATTATTTCTCTTTGTGACTCTATAGGCAACTGATCAAAGTCATTACAGGCAGTTATTAAGGCAAGTGCAGGTAAGGTATTTTTCATATTTTTCAAATTAAATATATGTGATTACTACACTACATATATTCACACGTCAAATGTCGTAAAAACTATAACTACTCACCAGCTAGCTCTTAATCATATCTTTAAGACCCGCCAAAGCCTTCACTCCCTCTTCTTTAGATTCTTCAAATTTCGTGCAGTTTTTTTCGCAATGTGGGTTTTGATCTGTATGTAGAACTATCTCTTGTCTAACAGGTTCGCCTGCGTCAATTTCAAGTTTTTTTAGGTCGATTTTTAGTTCTTCATAAAGTAGAGGCTTATCTCTAAGTTGCTCGTAAAAAGTCCATTCACTAGGTCCGACGAATCGAAGATCACGCTTAAGTTTTTTTCCACATTTCACACAGATCAATTCTTGCTTGGCTTCAAGTTCTTCGAGAACTAGCATGATTCCATCTTCAACTTTCATTAAATAGCCGGATGCATGCCCTGCCCCAACAAGAAAATGTCCCGGAAAATCGTCGGTATCGAAATCCAGGTCGAAAACGGCCTTAGTATATAATGGGCGATAGATTAGTTGATCAATTTTTTTATTCACGAGAAATGGCTCCAGTTAGGCGCAAAATTGAAGTAAATAGGTTGAATATATTAAGATAAATTTGAATTGCTGCCATTATATATTCATCTTCAGGGTAGTATTTCAATCTGTTAAAATCATAAAGAGTATAACCAGCAAAAATGATTACTCCGAAACCACTGTAAAGCATTTCTCCTGTATTTCCCCAAGGAATGAAAATTCCAATAAGCCCAACAATTAACATGCTTATTAGTGAAACAAAAAGGAAACCACCTAAGCCTTCGAATGATCGCTTGCTTGTATATCCAATGATTCCCATCGCAAGAAAAGTTGCAGTTGTTGCAAAAAGTGATCTGTAAATTATGTCGTAACCATTGAATTCTATGGCGAAACTAGCAAGAAGCGGCACAAGTGTAATTCCACTTATAAAAGTGAAAATTGAGAAGAGAAAATAGTTTAGTGGCACACTTTTACTCCATGCTCTAGAGGTGAAGATTAAAATTAGTTCCGTTACAAATATACCAATCATGTAAGCAGGATTATGAATGAATGTAAGCAAAAGATAGTTAAATCCAACATATACTCCTAAACCTGTAGCCAAAATTGCTAAGCCGAAAATTGCGAGAACTTTGTTGAAAAAAGCTGATTTGCCGTAGTCGTTAAGACTAATAGTATTTTCTTTCATTTTTGTCTGGTTATATTGCAAAATCAAAATAACACAAAATTCATTTCATGATAAGAGGAGTTCAAGGTATAATTCGCGAAGCTATGTTTAAATTTAAAAACGCAAACGGGCCAAAAAGAGAGAGAATTTTCACGGTTCTTGATATTGGGACTGAGTTTGTAAAGTCTGCGGTTTGTGAAGTTGAGGGAAAAGAAGTGAAAGTTTTGGGAATTGGTCGCAGAAGACAAAATAAGGACGAAATGGAAAATGGAGTCATTGTGGATATTGCAGGAGTAATTCAAAATTGTAACTTCGCAATAAAAGAAGCGGAAAAAATGGCTGGATGTGCTCCAGGAAAATTAGTTTTGGGTGTAGCAGGCGAACTAATAAAAGGTGCAACTTCCACAATTTCTTATAAGAGAAGAGATCCGTCGAGTAAAATTCATCAAGAAGAATTGAAAAATATTATTCATAAAGTACAGTGGAAGGCTTTCGAGAAAGTACGTGCAGATTTGGCCTATGAAACAGGCTTCAATGAAATTGATGTTAAGTTAGTGCACGCCGCAATTGTCGATATAAAAATTGATTCTTATAAAGTTTCTAATCCTATTGGATTTCAGGGTAGAGAACTTACGATGAGCGTTTTTAACGCGTTTTCTCCTGTTGTACATTTTGGTGCATTGCAAACAATCGGAGCAGAATTAGATAGAGAAATTTTAGCGATTATGGCTGAGCCTTATGCACTAGGTAGGCTCTTGGGCGGAACAGAATTGCAGGGCTACTCAGGAATTTTTATAGATGTTGGCGGTGGAACAACTGATATTTCTTTGGTTGTTGATGGTAGCGTTGTTTCCACAAAAATGTTTACTATTGGAGGTAAGGCCTTCACAAAAAGATTGGCATACACTTTGAATATTTCTATTGATGAAGCGGAAGAAGTTAAGATTGCATTCTCCAATGGACAGCTTGAACAGCAATCACATAAAATCGTAAGTCGCGCTATAGAAAGTGACATTGAAGTTTGGACTTCAGGTGTATTTTTGACTTTGAGAGAAATGACAGAGGTTGATTCCTTGCCTCCAACAATATATCTTTCAGGAGGCGGTTCGATGTTGAATGAAATTAAGGTTTCACTAGAACAAAGTGAATGGCATAAAAAACTGAACTTTCCAAGAAAGCCACAAATCAAATATTTACAACCAAAGAATATTTCTCATATAAAAGATCAGACCGGAATGCTTATTTCGCCAGCTGATATAATGCCAATGGCACTATCTAATATTGGAATGGAGCTGATTGCGGAGGAAAAAATTCTTACTAAAATGCTGCAAAAAGTTGTTCGACTTATGCAAGTTTAAACTATTTTATAACCAATGCCGCCTTCGGCGCTGATGGAAGATGAAGTTAAAAAAGTTTCAAAAAAGAAAATGATTTTCATTCAAATTGACGATGAAATCACCAGTATTTTTGATCGTGTTGAAAAGTTGGCATACAAAGATATCTATTTAGTAATTCCAAAACGAGCAGTTCTTTTTCAAAGTGTTGTGAATTTGAAAATCCTGAAACAAAAAATGGATGATCTTGGAAAAACACTATTTATTATTACAGATGATACGAACGGAATGAAGCTGGCTCATCAATCTGGTATCAAGGTTTTTGATCATTACGCAAAAATGGATAATAGTAAAATTGAGGCTGAAGTAAGAGAAGAAAGTGCCTTGCTGAAACCAATTGCGGCAACTTCTAATGACGTTGATGAAACTCAACCGTCTAGACTTCCACAGAAAAAATCTACTATTTTTGAAATTGTAAGAACTTTAAAAACAGGAGATAAAGGCTTTTCTTTCAAGGCTTACCTGAGAGAGCGAAAAATAAATAAACTCAACCAAGCCGGTTCATATTTTAATAGTTTGAATAAACGCTCTATTGTAGTGTTTTTGGGGGCGAGTATCGCGGTTTTCTTTTTTATCGCCTACGTGGCTCTACCTGGCGCTACAATAAATATAGTCCCTGCTTCAACAGTAATAACTAAAGGTGCAAACATAATTTTACAAAGCAATCCAGTGGATTCAAAAGATATAAAAGTTTATGACTTAAGTGCGGAAGCTGAAACAACTCTCACCTATCAAAGTAGCGGAACAAAATCTCAAGGTGGAAACGCTTCTGGCAATTTAATAATTAATAATATTTCAAATAAAAATTGGCCGCTCATTCCGGAAACAAGATTTCAAACAACAGAAGGAATCATCTTTAGAATCAAAGAAGGAGTGACAGTACCGGCTAATGGTCAGCTCTTGGTGAGCGTTGTTGCTGATGAAAAAGATGTTAATGGAACAAATGTTGGAGAAAGAGGAAATATTGGACCAAGTAAATTTTTCCTACCTGGGCTTAGAGATTCCAATAAAGATCAGCTGTATGGAGAAAGCACTGAATATATGGCTGGTGGGACAACCATTGTTTTAACTTTTGTTTCTGACGAAGATTTGATTGCAGCAGGTGTAAAAATGGAGGCGGTACTGAAAGAGAAGGCACTTTCAGCATTACGTAAAGAGGCCTTAGCGCAAGGTACGGCTAACGGAATTCAACTTAGCCTCCTTGAAGATTCAGACATAATTCAATATGGTGCACCTGAAATTTCTCTACCTAGGGAAATTGTTGGTAAAGAACAAACTAGTTTTGAAGTTACAGGAAAAATGAAAATTAGCGGTGTGGCATATAACAGCGATACCCTCTTTTCTATCTTAAAGGCTGATGTCATTGGAACTAAAACTCCAGGTAAACGCTTGGTTAAAATTGATGAAAATTCAATCAGTATTAATGTTTTTGAGGTTAACTTGAAGAGTGATATTTATAAATTTACAGCACAAATTCAAGGAATTGAGGAGTATGAAATTAACCCGGATCTTGAAGGTGGAAATAAACTTGCGAAGAAAATTAAGGAACATATTGCCGGCAAAACAGTTGAAGAAGCTGAAAATTATATTCAAAATTTACCTGAAGTTAACAGTGTCGAAATTAAGATGTGGCCATTTTGGTCTCCGACAATTCCGACCCTGCCAGATAATATAAAAATAAAATCGCTTTCCCAAGGCGAGGTCATACAGTAAAATCCAACCATGATAAAAATTACACCTCAATCAAAAGATTTCGCGCAGTGGTACCTTGATGTTGTTAAAGAAGCCGATTTGGCGGATTACAGTAAGGTTAAAGGTTGCATGATTATTAAACCTTATGGATATGCAATTTGGGAGTTTATTCAGGCTGAATTGAATTCAAGAATCAAAAAAGCAGATGTTCAGAATGTTTACTTCCCTCTTTTCATTCCTGAAAGTTTATTGAATCGTGAAAAAGAACATTTAGAAGGTTTTGCACCCGAATGTGCTGTTGTGACTCATGGTGGCGGCAAAAAACTTGCGGAACCTTTAATTGTTAGGCCGACTTCTGAGACGATAATGTATGACACTTTTTCAGATTGGATTCACAGTTACCGTGACTTGCCATTGAAAATAAATCAGTGGGCAAATGTGGTTAGATGGGAAATGCGAACACGACCATTTTTGAGAACGACTGAGTTTTTATGGCAAGAAGGCCATACAGTTCATGCAACTAGTGAAGATGCTGCAGTTGAAGTTGATAGAGCATTAAATATGTATAAAGATTTTGATAGAGATTTCTTATCACTACCTGTTTTAACTGGAAAAAAATCAAGAAAAGAAACTTTCGCAGGTGCACTTTACACCCTCACAACTGAGGCCTTGGCTAAAGACGGTAAAGCAATTCAAGCTGGAACCTCTCACCACTTAGGACAAACTTTTGCAAAGTCATTTAATGTAACTTTTCAGGATCAAAATAGTGTTGTTCAACATGCTTGGCAAACTTCATGGGGCCTTTCAACCAGAATTATTGGAACTGTTATTGTTTGTCATGGCGATGAAAAAGGTTTGGTTTTACCACCAAAAATCGCACCTCATCAAGTTGTACTTGTGCCGATTTTCAAAACTGATGAAGAGAAAACTCGAATTTTTGACGAACTAAATGGAATTAAAGAAGCTCTTGAGGCGCTAAATATTCGAGTACATTTTGATGAACGTGACACAGTTACTCCTGGTTATAAATTTAATGAATGGGAAGTGAAAGGAGTTCCTATTAGAATTGATCTAGGGCCTCGTGATTTGGAAAAATCTGAGGTAACAGTAACTCGAAGAGACGGTGATAAATTCAATTTACCAATTGGAGATCTTGAACAAGAAATTCCTTATATTCTAGATAAAATTCAGGAAAATTTGTTGGAGAAAGCAACTTTATTTTTGAAGGAGAACACTCGAGAGGCGTCGAGTTTAGAAGAAATGGTTAAAATTCTCGATGAAAAAGGTGGATTTATTAAAGTCCCATGGGCTGGCACTGATGAAGAAGAGAAAAAAATTCAGGATGAAACTAAGGCGACAATCAGAATAATCGACCCGGAAAAATCCACCGAAAAATTGAAATGTTTCTTCACAGGTAGAGAGACTGATACTCTTGTGTATTTCGCCAGAGCCTACTAAAATTAGTTGGCACTAATCCACCACAATCCATAATCATGAAAAACCTCTTCACATTTTTTGAAAGAATTTCAGCTACCTTAGTACTTGGACTTCTATTTTCTTTTGGAATCAGCACTGTTCTTGCAACTTACACTCCTTCAGAAGCTCCGGGCGATCCATATGAGTTGATTACTCCAAACTTCAATGCGTTGTTGATTGGGAATGGAGGATTAGCAGATCCAGATGAAGATAATTTAAAGGTTGAAGGAACAGTAACAACTCTAGGTGGTTTAATTACAGATTACCTATCTAGCGAAAGTGGAGGTGAAATTGCCGCATCATCAGCCTTAACTGCTACAACATTTGGAGACATCTATTATAAAAATAGTACTAGTTACTCAACATGTTCCAGTTCTAGTTGCCCTGCTTATGCAGCAGGTACAACACTTTATTATAGTACTGGAGCATCTTGCACTGCTGGCGACTATTTAATTGGCTGTTCAGGGAATTTAACGAGTGCAACTTCAAGCTATTATTATAAAGGTGCGTACGTAAAGAAATTAAGTACTACATATCTTTGCAGAGCTTTTGCAAACACAACTTCTGTGGCCTCAACAGCTATTTGTCTTTCACCAGATGACTCACAAGGTACAACTACTAGTGATATTTAGTTAAATACTTTCAAAAGATGCAATGCAGTCTTCTTTCCCTTTAGCAGTTTCCAGTTGAGCACATATGGATTTATCATTCTTTGTGATTGCAGATTTAAAGATTACGTTCTGACGACAAGAAAACTGTAAATCATTACTTTCAATAGATTCACACACAGAAGCATCGCCTGAATGAACAGCATCAGTAAAAATTGTGTAGTTTTCAGCTGCAACTTCTTTAGCTTTTAATTCGGCCTCCTCAGGGCTTAGTTTCTCTTCAGTTACATCTGATGAAATTGAGTTTTCTGAGTCTGAATTTTCTGCAGAATTTGAGTTACAAGCAGATATAATAAAAAAAAGAGATGAGATTAAAATGACTTTATGTTTCATGTGGTGGGATTAGGCCACAACATAATACACTAAAGTCCTAATTGTTTGCGAATTTCTTCTGCTTTATTTGCGTCTTCTGAGGATTTTTCTGCAGCCTTATATGAGATTTCAAGGTCTTTCCAATCTGCAGCATGTTGATCTTCAAGCTTCTTGAGCTGTGTTGAATGTTTACCGGAAAGTTCTAAGAATTTTTCTCTTTCTTCTTCAAAAATTCTCATTAGTTCGTCTACTTGGTCTTGTCTCAATTTTGGAATTGAATCAATAATTTTCTTCTTTTCATCTTTAGTAAGTGAAATTGAACCTGCTAGTAGATTTAAAAATTTATTTTCATCAAATGAAATACTATGAGGAGGAATCACTATTGTTGTCTTGAATTCCTGCATTTTTTCACCAAACTTGTAATTTGGATCTCCTTTTAGTTCAGCAGGACCTCCAAAATCATCATCACCCATCATTCCAGCCATTGGAGGCGCAGGTGGAGTTGGTTGAGTAGCAGGAGGTGCTGGCGGACTTGGCTGAACAGGTGCAACAACAGGTTGCACTTGAGCCTGAACTGGTTGAATAGGTGGAACAGGTGTTACAACTGGTTGAACAACAGGAACAGGAGTTGGTGGACTTGGAGGAGTAGGTGGATTCTGCACAGGAGGCGATGGAGGTGTAGGCGGAGTCGGAGTTGAAGATGATCCGCTAGAATCACCACCAACCGTGAAGCCACTACTATAGAAGGTTCCTGAGTTCTGATTTGTATTCTGGTCGTCGTTCATATTTTTGTGAGCTTCATGAGTTTAGTTAAACTCGAGCTAAGAATCAAGTTTCATATATTCTAATTATACAACTTTATGAGGAAAAGTCAATCTCCACCAGATTTTTATTAGATCTAATAGGGTTTTAAGTGCATCTCGAATTGGACGGACACGACTATTATTATTGTGAAGCCAAGTAACCGGTACCTCAACGATTTTCATATGTTTTTTTTGAGCTCTGGCAAGAATTTCAATGTCGAATCCAAACCTGTAAGTTTGTAGTTCTGAGAAAAGTTCCTTTGCGACTGTTTTTTTGAAGAGTTTAAATCCACACTGTGTATCCTTTATATTTTTTATAACCAAAAGACTGATGATGAGGTTTCCAAGCCTACCTATAAGAATACGAAGATGAGATTGTTTCCTTTCAATTCTACTTTCAGGTAAATATCGAGATCCTATAATAATATCTGCATCAATTTTAAGAAATTTTGTGAGTTCTTCTATTGGAGTGGCATTATCTGCATCTATAAAGAGTATTAAATCGCCATTGGCAATTTCAACACCTTTCTTAATTGCGTAGCCCTTCCCCATATTCTGCTTATAAGTAAGATGAGAAAAGGCCGACGTTCCGTCGCTGCTACCATCATCAACAACAATTAATTCATGATCGAAATCTTTTAGATATTCACGGATTTCTTCGAGGGTTTTGGCAATTCGCTTCTCTTCATTATAGGCTGGAATGATAACTGAAAGTTTCATGACAAGATTATAGCACATAAAAAAGAGGGACCCCTCCACGCCACCAAAGGTCCCTCTAGCAACCGTATTGTACTGTAAATTACACGTGCTTCATCACTCGCATTTCGATACCTAGAGATTCATTCACAAACTTCATTATGTCGTAGCTAAGCATTGCCCCATTCCATCTAACCATCTTAGTATTTGCATCTAGTTGGTAGATTCCATTGTCGCTTGCCCAAGCCATATATCCTTCAAACCAGTCGCTAGACCATGTTTGATTTGAAACACCATGTTCAGCTAGTTCTGAGCTCCAGAAATCACAACCTGTTGCTCTTGAAGCTATTTTGATTGCCTCTGCATAAGTAATTTGCTGATCAGGTTTGAATGAGCCATCAATGTATCCGTTAATTATATCAAGACTTTTAGCTGTAGCAATTAAATCTGCAGCCCAATGAGAGTCAGAAACATCTGAGAAATCATTAGAATATGAATCATCTTCAATCTCATTTCCGAATGCTAAGAAAACCATTTTTAGATATTCCGCACGAGTTAAAGCTTTATTAGGGCTGAAGATATTATCTGATGTTCCCTCTATAATACCCATTTCACCAAGATAAGTGATTTGGTCTTTTGCCGGAGAGAAATCAATATCTGAAAATGAGTCATCTTTTTCTAAGTGCAATTGTTCGAATACTACTGCCGGATAGCAAGACTGAGTATATTGTGGATTAGACTGAACTTGTCCGTAGTAATTTTCAACGTATGCACTTGTTGAAGTGAAATAATATATTGGAGAAGCTACTAATGCCACTACTGTTAGTGTAGTTAGAAAGCTTTTTACTGCTGCTGTTGTATGTTTCATAGTATAGAGTTAATTGTATTTTGCTTGACGCGTTGTCAACAAAGGTATGTGTTATACATTAGATTTTTTATTCTGTCTAGTCTTTTTTGTTAAAAAGTAGTATAATAACTACGTATCCACCAAAAATGATCAAGAAAAAACGCAATAAGAACCTTGAGAAAAGACTTCAAATTTGGCTTTTAGGAGCGGTTTCTGTGTTTGCCTTGATGTTTGGTTCAGGCAGTTTTTTGAAGGAAAAACTATTTTATACAACTCAATTATCAACTGATTCACTTCAAAATCTTAAAGATTTAAATGATAAATATGATTTTAGTGTTGATAAAAAACTTGTTGGTGGCGATGCAAATTTAGTAGCGGAGTTGAGTACAGCAAACGTATTAGAAAGTTCAACAGAGGACTATAAAGGTCTTATTGTTAGTATGGATGAGAGTTTAACAAAGGGTGGCTTAATCTTACTTAAACCTGGCCATGAAATACCTGTAAGTGCACTTGAGGATATTGCAGATGAATATATGTCACTAATCCCTGAGTTTGAAAGTGTGGAAGTTGATCAAGATGTACAATTTGAGGGCTACGCAGTATATGGAATTGACTATGAGAAATCTAGCCCTGCTCCTGCCCCAAAAGTGGCAGTTCAGCTTTCTTCAGAAGTGGATTTATCACCTGTTAAAATTGCTGTAATTGATAGCGGAATTGATACTGCCCATGATGTTTTCAAAAATATTACGCTTGAAACTGGTTGGAATACTATAGATAACAATGCAACTATGTATGACGATGTTGGCCATGGAACTCATATGGCCGGCATTATTGCTCTAAATGCACCTAATTCAATAATCATTCCTTATAAGATAGCTGGAGCGAAAGGTGGTGAACTTTCAAATGTTTTGACTGCATATCAGATGGCAATTGATAATGGCGCTCTTGTTATTAATTCAAGTTTCGGAGTAGTAAATGATTCTTACTCTTTAAAAAAACTCGTAAAGAAAGCTCAAAAGAAGGGCATTGTAATTGTTGCTGCGGCAGGAAATAATAGTGCAGAAGGTCCATTTTATCCTGCTGAATATAGTGAAAGTATTGCAATTGCGAGTGTTGACCTTTTAGGACAAAAAATGCCAAAATCTAACTATGGTTATTGGATTGATTTGGCATCATTAGGAGATAAAGTTTCATCAGCTGTTCCTGGAAATACCTATGCTTATAAGAGTGGTACCTCACCTGCTACAGCCTATGTCTCAGCAAAAATTGGTGTTTTACTTGGAAGTAGTGGTCAAATGACATCTAAGAAAATTGTTACATACTTACAATCATCTGCATCAAGCAAGATTTCGACAGGAGTGCTTGCAGGCGTTTCAATTGTCAAATAAGGGCAATTAGCTCAGTTGGTTAGAGCGCCACATTGACATTGTGGAGGTCACAAGTTCGAATCTTGTATTGCCCACCATCACTCACCGAAGGTGAGTTTTTTTCTGACTTAGCTTACAAAAAAAGCTGTGAGCCTTTTCAGACGCACAGCTTTTCAAATCTCTTTATTACTTGTGACCTCGTGTTCTTTTATTCTGGATGTTCTTGATCTGTTTCATTTCTCGTTTAGTCGCGTCATTTTCCTTAGCGATTTCTACTAGAGTATCACCTTGTCTTAGATCACTTCTTACTGAAGCAACTGTAGTATCAAGTATTGCTGCAACTTTTTTTACTACCGGAACTACTGGTTTGATTGGTGTTGGTCTCTTAACATGTACTACGTGTACAACTTTCTTAATAACTATAGGAGCAACAACTACATGTTTAACAACAACCCTTCTAACTGGTACTCTCTTAACTATTACTACTGTTTTTACTACTTTTTTAGTAATTATAGGCTCAACAATTTTAACAACTGGAGACTTTGCAATTCTTAAAACTTTTTTAATTTCTTTAATTTCAGATTTTGTCGCATCGTACTCTTCAGCAATCTCCATGATTGATTCACCTGATCTAAGTTCACGTGTTAATACGTTAACTTTGATATCAAGAATATGTGCAATCTTTACCAGCACTGGTTTTTTGTAATAACTTATTGCATGTGCTGATGCTGTTGGAATAGCGATCAACGATAGCGCTGCTGTGATAATTCCTAGCTTCAATTTTGTGATAATCATATTGTTTTATTAAATGATGGCCAGATGTTAGCAAACAATATGCTAATAAGTCAAGGGCAAATTTATTTATAGCAAGCACCATTCACATTCACCACAGTATCTATCAGGTTGAAATTTCATAAAAGCCAATGATTTTATTTCTTGATACGAATCCTTAATTTGAGCAGAAAGTATTTCAAGATCCTCTTTTTCTATATAAACGGGTATCTTTTTGAACTCTTCAGATTCCTTATCTTTTTGCACGAAATCTACCTCACCTGAAACCATTTTATATGGAAAAAATTCACAGTTATCACAAAGAATTTTATAGAAAACAATCTGACGCCAGTAATCTTCACCTCTTTTTAATTTGCTACTTTTTGGGTTACCGGTTTTGTAATCTACAATATTTACAAGTTTTTTTTCAGGATTGATTATTTCAATTTTATCAATCTGACCTGTGATTGGAACACCCTCAAAAATTACATGTTTTTTCTTAAAATTATATTCAACTTCTGAGTTGAAATTGAAAGTCTGAGAATAATGCGACCAGTACGCTGAGATGATTTTTTTTCCGTGTTCAAGAGTTTCTATAAAATCGTCTTCGTTTATAATTTCATCTTTTAAATGTTTTTCAAAGTTCTGGAGAAGACTAGATGGTTCACGATTTTTTACTAAATCCTGAAAAGTTTTATGAACTGCAGTTCCGAGTGATTGAGTTTTATCTTTTGCGGAAGGGACTAAAAGTAGATTTTTATAATAAAAGATTTTTGGACACTGAAGATAATTATTTAGATGAGAAACGTTTAGTTGATAATCATCAAGCAAGGTATGTAAGTAATCTTCTAAATCTTGATTATTATCTTTTGGGATAGGTTCAAGAAAAATTGTACGAAGTCTTTCAAGTGCCTCATTTTCAATTTCTTCAGTTGAAATTTTCTCTATCAAATCAGGATTAATTTCATTTATAAACATTGATGGAACTAACTCCTTGCCTTCATTATTAGTTTTTGGATAACTAAGATGAAGCTCTGTTTTGGCCCGAGTAAGTGCAACATAGAAAAGTCTCCTTTCTTCTTCATTCACTTCTTCCGCACTCTGAGATTCTGTTTTGAGAATTCCACGAGGTAGCCTTATTTTATTCATAGTTCGCGGATTTCCCCAATGTTTGTCGTAACATTTTATAATAAAAACATGTTCAAATTCTAAACCTTTTGATTTGTGTGCTGTCATTAGTCTCACTGCATTTTTTTTCGTTTCTAAAATTTTATCTTTTATAGAAATTTCATTTTTAATGAGTATATCTATGTAGGAAATAAATTTTTGCAGGTTAAAATTGTGATCTTTTTCGTTCAAATCTTTCACTTGTTCGAAAAGACTATTTATACGATTTAAATTTTCTACACTTTCTGGCATAGAAAGAATTTGATTCAGGAATCCGGATTCTTTCAAGATTATATCGAAAGTCTGAGTAAATATTTTGTTCGAATCTAGAGATTTCCATGAAGCTAATTTTTCTGCAAATTCATAAAATTTTTCCGGTTCCGATAGCTCACATTTTGATAGGTCTTCAGGGTTTGAAATCAATGAAAATAATGTTTTTTTCCTCGAATGATTATTGATTGATAATTTGGCTAGATCTATTTTTTTAAAACTAAAGAAATCATAAAAAAGAATTTTCATTAGTAATTCACTGTTGCCCAAATCATTCACTGAACGTAAGACATTTAATAATTTGAGGATTTTTTTATCTCGCAGAATATCATCTCCGCTTGTCACTTGAAATGGGACTCCTAGCCTATCAAAAAGATCAATTAAATCTTTTGCATCACGATTTTTTCTATATAAAACAGCGATTTCTTTTGGATCGATGCCGCTGGAAATTAATTCTTTAATTTTTTTTGCGAGGAAAAAATTTTCAGTTTGCTCTGATTCAAATTCGTATAATTTTATCTTGTTGCCACTGCCTTTTTGAGAATGTAATTCCTGATTTATATTTGGAATAAAATTTTCAATTCTACTTTCATTCTTAGAAATTAACCCAGAAGCTGAATCAAGAATATTTTGCGTACTTCTATAGTTTTCTTTAAGTTTAATCAGCTTTACTGTGCTTGAATATCGATTATAGAAATAAAGAATATTTTCTAGTGAGGCACCTTGAAATTTGTATATTGATTGTTTGTCATCTCCAACAACGAAAATATTTGGCGAATCAAAAAATGAGCCGATTAATTCAACAACTTCGTTTTGAGCACCGTTTGTATCTTGATATTCATCAACTAAAATATATTGAAATCTCTCCTGATAAATTGAAAGTAGTTCGCGGTCAGATTTCAATTGTTCAATAACTTTTAAAATCATATCTTCATAGTCGTAACGAGCACGCTCTTTTAGTTTTTGTTCATAAGATTGGTAAATTCTAGCAATCTCAAAATGCTTTGGAATATCTGATGCTAAATTTTCGCTGTATTTTTTAATGTCTGATTTTAGAGCTGTTCTTTGTTTCGAGTCTGTTAAATCATATTTTTGAAAGAAGATTTTTAATTCTGGAATTTCTAAAAGTAAAGTGTCAAAATCTTGCTCATTTAGAGATCTAGCATTTTGGCTTACAAAAAGCTGAATTTTTTCTGAATGCTTATCATAGAAAGATTTTTCTTCGTTTATAATCTGAGAAAATTTCTCCAAACTAATATTCTCTTTCTTTAATTTTTGAACAGCGTCTGTGACATCTCTTCTAAACTGATACCTATCGTAAAAATGCCAAAATGGACTTTCCTGAGTAAGCCCATCAAAAATAGAATTATAAATCTCAATTTTTTCAACGTCATCAAGGGCATGTGCTTCGCGCTTGAAAGGAAATTTTTGTGGATATTCTGAAATTATTTCATTACAAAAACCGTGGAATGTAAAAATTTTAACCTGATAAGCTTCGTGACCAATAATTTCTATCAATCTTTTACGCATTGCTACTGTTCCGCTTTCCGTGAAAGTTAAACAGAGAATATTTTGAGGATTCATCTGAGTTTCCTTCAAAAGATTAGCAATTCGCATCGCAATAATTTGAGTTTTTCCAGTTCCAGGTCCTGCAAGACAAACAAGCGGACCATCTATGTGATTAACTGCTTCTAATTGCTCCGTATTTAATTGATAATTATTCGTCATTGCCTTCATTTTGAAGAAGCTTTTCCGCTTTTTCAAGCAAGATCCTGGCGTTGTCGTATGTTAACTGTTTCATTGATTTCAGATATGGGAGCCAAACAAAACCTTTGTGTTCAAAAGAGATTTTAACGTCTTCATGTTGAGCCTCTGCCAGAAAGTAAATTACACTTTTTTTCACTAATTCAGATTTACCTCGTCTGAATTCATAGTACATAACTTCCCTATAAAGTGGTTTCATCTCAACTTCTGTAATGCCTGTTTCCTCCTTAAGCTCACGTCGAGCAGTGTCTTCTTCGGAAGTATCGAAACTTTCAACGTGGCCTTTGGCAAAATCCCAATGTCCTCCCGGATAATGCAAAAGCAGATAGTCGCGATTCACCCCTTTCATTCTGTAAAGGATAATTCCGCAAGACTTCTCAATCACTTCCCTTGGTGGATACCTGTGATTCTTGTTGGGTTTCATAATTGAACCCATTATAACAAGATTTTCAATTTTCTCCAGCGGTGCTTAGGTATTTTTTCTTCTTCGTTTAGCGGCAAGAGCCAAAGCTGAAAGAAGTAGCATAGAACCGGTTGATTTATTTCCAGATTCATCACAGCCACAATTTTTATCTTTTGGAGTTGAGCCTGTGTCTCCAATTTGCCCTGGAGAATCTGAATTGGAATCAGAGTCGATATCTGTATCTGAGTCCGTATTGGTATTGGTATCAGTGTCAGTGTCAGTGTCAGTGTCAGTATCAGTATCTGCGTCAGTATCTGTATCACCGGTATCAATCACTGCAGTATCATCTAAACCTCCTGTATCACCTGTATCTGAAGTTGTTTCGCCACATGGAGCAATCGGACTAATTGTAACCATACCTACGGGGCTAGATGTCCCCATTGCAATATTGACACTACAATCATCATTTTTATAATCCATGCCGCTAGTCATTTGAGCTCCATTAAGTGTTGCAACAACTGTATAACTATTTGGATCAGCTGGGTCGAAATTAATTAATTTTGCATTTTCAATTGTATACCAAATACCCTTAGTCATAAGTGCATCTATGCTTCCGTCCGGTAATTCTACAGGAAAGAAAGTATTAACATTTTCTCCATCAATAGGGTCAATGTCAATTATGTAATCGTAGCTGACTGTTGATCCTGAAATAACACCATGACAGGCTTTCATCGGGTAGGCATTGCTATATATATCCTCATAACAAGTTCCCCAGAATTCGCCTTGTGCTGACTTGCTAACATTACTGATTAAATAATATCCGTCTGTAGGTTCTGATCTTAATGGATAGCAATCCGTCTTAGGCACATCATTCCAATTTGTTAAAACATCACTACGATTCCCTAAACATAAATCATTATCATTTGTGTAGGTACCGACAAAGAAAGCATTTAATGGATCACCATGACCGGTCGCATCACCTTGATAAGATATCATGTCATAACTGCTTGTAGGACCTAACTTCAACCCGTTTTCAGCAGGATTATATGGGTAATTACAATGAATAATTGTTTCACCTGTGGCAGAACTTGGGAACCATGATGATTCACTTGCGTCACAACCCGGCCAAGTTGCTGTTCCATCTAATGCTTGATAAGTCGATGGATCTTCAATTACAACATCTCCTTCGTAACTTGGAGGAGGTGCTGCATGTGAACCATCCATTTCAGGATAACAACTTAAAACATTTCCTAATTCATCATGAATATTATTCAAACTTATTCCAACCGTATCAGTACAATCAATATGTTCAACATCACTTGCAAGAGCAGGTTCACTGGCCAATGCCATCGGTAAAATCATACCTAAATATTTTGGTGTCATAATTATTTAAGTTAAAAAATTTCTATGATAGATAGATATCCTTAATTTCCGATTCTGTCAATTTTCTCCAGCACCAGCCGTGCTTAATGCGCGTTTTCTGAAATTGATTAAATCCCATACTGCCTGATAATCACATTCAAGGCATAGTGTTTTGATAAGCGCTGTCATTTGTGCAAATTCGTGAACTCTATCTGAGACCCTGGCAAGAAGTGGATCTCGAGCAACAGTCGCAGCGCCCTTGTAAGATATTCTAGATAGCTCTAAATAATCAAAATCACGTAAATGTTGAGAATTTCTTTTTGCATCAACCCCTATTCCACCAGCTGCAAGGAGCGAGACATCTCCAACCTTTGATAATTTCATTGCTTTGACTCTTGGATCATCTGTTTGTTCTGCCCTACTATAATAATCTGTGATATTATCGACAACTGCTCCAATCTCTAAACTATTATTCAAAGTTTGTGAGGCCCAAACCCTTCCATACCAATCAAGCTCCTCACGCTCAATTTCCATGCCAATTTCTTGACCAAGTGCAAGCGAAATTCTCATTATATTTCCATGAATCCCCTGAATTGGCATAAGGCCATCGTTACCTCGAATTGTGTCCAATCTAGTTTTAACTTCAGCAGGAAGTCCTATAGCATATTGAGTTGTGAAACCCGCACCTAGTTTATTCATAAGATTAATTAAGTTCTTCATCATATAAAATTTCCCGAATTTATCAAGAAAAAATTCAGGACTTATTCAGCTTTATGTTTCAAAATAAGTATATGTTACTAGACTTACTCGAAATATTGTTTCCAAGTGAATGCGCAAATTGCGGTTATATTGGTCGAGCACTTTGTGAAAGATGCATGGACACTTTGATTTACGAACCTCACATTCGAAAAATTGAAGATTTACAGGTTTGCATTGCGATGTATTACGATCCTGATTCAATTTTAGAAAAACTAATTTTACCCTTTAAATACAATCACCAAAAAGACATTTTCAGGTTATTTGTGCCCCATATGAATAGAGCACTTCAGTTACTCTACTTCCCGGAGGAAATTTTTCTAATTCCTGTTCCGCTTCATAAAAAACGTGAACTTGAGCGCGGATATAATCAGGCTGAGGTATTGGCGAACTATTTGGGCAGGAAAAATGGAGTAAATGTTGTGAAATTGATAGCCAGAGTAAAAAATACTGAAAAACAATCTCTAACAAAAAGTAGATCAGAAAGAGGAAAAAACATGGAGCATGCCTTTAAGATTGTCGGAACAGTTCCAAAAGATGGTCATTTGGTACTGGTGGATGATATAGTAACCACAGGCTCAACCCTGCTTGCATGTATGAAAGTGCTGCAAGACGCAGGCTATGAGAAAATTTCAGCTTTAACCCTGGCAGAACGTGAAAGTTTTAGGCATTGATGCATCCAGAAGTCTCAGAGAAAAACCAACCGGCGTTGAGAGATACAGCACTGAAATTATTAAAGCGATTCTTGAACTTAAACCGAAATTTAAAATTAAGTTATATTTACCCAAAGAATCCTCTTTTTTTGCTAAAAATTTGCAGAAAGTTTTGCGCGGAAGAAGATTATGGACTCTTTGGAGTTTGAGCAAAGAAATGTGGAATCACAAACCTGATGCACTTTTTGTCCCATCTCATGTATTGCCATTTTTTACTCCTCAAAATTCATTCACAATGATTCATGATGTGGCTTTCATGAAATATCCTGAGGCTTACGGAAAATTTCAGAGATTTTATTTAGAATGGTCGACCAGAAGAGCTGTGAAAAACTGTGCAATGATTTTTACACCAACAGAGGCAGTTGCTAAAGATTTGGAACTTTTTTTTGGGGCTGAAAATGTAAAAGTGATTCATCATGGGCCTCTTGCATTGGAAAAATGTGAAAATCCCGAACTAGTTTTGAAAAAATTAAGAATTTCTAAAAATGAGAATGTGTTCTTTTATTTAGGTAGGATTGAAAGAAAAAAGAACCTAAAAGTTTTGTTAGTTGCATGGAAACTTTTTAGAAAAAAATTTCCATTTTCGAAATTGGTCATTGGAGGAGGAAACGGATATGGATATGAAGAAATACGCTCGGAATTTGATGAATCAGTGATTGCTCCGGGGTTCTTATCAGAGCAGGAAGTTTCCGCTGTTTTTTCTGTAGCAGGTGCTTTTGTTTTACCTTCGCTTGATGAGGGCTTTGGTATGCCAATTTTACAGGCATTTGAGGCTGGATGTCCTGTCATTTGCTCCTCAATTCCCGCCTTAAAAGAAATTGCGGAAGATGCAGCACTATATGCTCGTGATTCTAAAGAATTTGCCTCAAGAATGACTGATTTAATGAAAAATCGGGAGATGAAAGAAGAGCTGATTTTTGCAGGGAAAGAGCAATTAAAAAAATTTTCTTGGGAAAAATCTGCAAAAGCCGCTATGTTCCAAATAGAAAAAACACTTTAAGATTCATTTGATGAAAATTGCATTCGTACATGACTTTTTAATTCGATTGGGAGGAGCCGAAAGGGTTCTGAAAGTGCTAATGGATATGTATCCTGATGCTCCTGTTTACACGCTTTTGTATGATGAAGACAAAGTTGGAGATATTTTCCCGAAAGAGCGAGTGATTACTTCTGGATTGCAGAAGATTCCCCGCTTACCTGGAATGCATAAATTTATGTTCCCATTTATGCCTGGAGCTGTTGAGAATTTTGACTTGGAAGGTTTTGATGTAGTTTTAAGTTCAAGCTCGGCTTATGTGCATGGAGTTGTAACTAATTTGGACACTACTCACATCTGTTATTATCATTCTCCAATGCGATATGCTTGGGATTATACTCATGAATATTTAAAGGAGCAGAATTTGGGAGCGATCGGCGATTTTTTTGTTTCGAATATGATGCATAAAGTGAGACAGTGGGATTTTTTGGCTTCAGATAGAGTTGATGTCCCAATTGCGAATTCAAAAACTGTACAAAATCGCATACGTAAATATTATCGAAGAGAGGCAGAAATTATTTACCCTCCTGTGGACACTCAAAGATTTGAGGCGCACGAAAAAAACGAGGGCTATTTTTTGATTGTCTCAAATTTGAGTCCTTATAAAAAGATTGATTTAGCTGTTGAGCTTTTTAACAGGCTTGGGAAAAGGTTGATTATTATTGGAGATGGACCTGAAATGCCAAGGCTTAAACGAATGGCTGCTAAAAATGTGGATTTTTTAGGTTACAAAAGTGATGAAGTTACGAAGGAATATTTTGAAAATTGCAGGGCATTTATTTTTCCAGGAGAAGAAGACTTTGGAATTGCACCAATTGAAGCAATGGCATGTGGAAAGCCGGTTTTGGCCTATCGCAAAGGTGGGCTAACGGAAACTGTTATTGAAGGAGAAACAGGTGAATTTTTTAATGAGCAGACGGTTGAGAGTATGGAAGCTGCACTAACCCAGCTCCTAATTAATGAAAAAACATACAATCCAAAGGAGATTGCCAAACATGCTAAGAAATACTCAAGAGAAAATTTTGAAAAGTCTATTAAAAAAATTATAGAAAGTGCTATTATGCAGGCCAATAAGCCTAAAAAATGAGTTTTGCCCTATACAGAAAGTACCGACCTCAAACATTTGAACACTTGATTGGTCAAACTGCTGTTCGAACTACTCTTTTGGAAGCGCTCAAAAAAGGCAAATTAAGCCATGCTTATCTTTTTTCAGGTCCGCGTGGAACTGGTAAAACTACTTCTGCACGATTAATTGCAAAGGCAATTCAGTGTGAAAATCGAAAAGAAAATGGTGAACCTTGTGAAGAGTGCAATATTTGCGTTGCAAATTCTGCTAATGAAAATATGGATTTGATTGAGATTGATGCGGCGTCAAACCGTGGAATTGATGATATTCGAGATTTGCGTGAAAAAATACGTTTTGCACCGAGCCTGGCAAAATCAAAAGTTTACATTATTGATGAGGTTCACATGCTTTCTAAAGAGGCGTTCAACGCTTTGCTGAAAAGCCTAGAAGAACCACCAGAAAATGTTTATTTCATTTTGGCCACTACTGAAATTCATAAAATTCCTGAGACAATTATTTCTAGATGTCAGCGTTATGATTTCAAAAGAATCGGCGAAAAACAAATAGTTGAAAGATTGAAATATATTGCAGAAGCAGAAAATATTGATTTTGAAATTGAGGCATTGGAGATTCTTGCAAAATCGGCAGATGGTGGAATGCGTGATGCAATTTCATTAATGCAACAATTCTCAAATGGAGTTTTGAGTGCAGAAATAGTTCGTGAAAGATTAGGTCTTAGTAAAGATCAGAATTGTGAAAGTTTGTATGGAGCATTAGGTAGTGGTGATACACAAAAGGGCTTGAAAATTATTCAAGATTTGCATTTGGAGGGCTTTGACTTGCAGGAATTTACAAGCTCATTTTTGGGACTTTTGAGGAGTAAAATGCATGACGCAGTATTTGAGCAAAAACAGGCGGTTTTACCGAATATTCTGAATTGGATTTCTCTTTTTGATGAAGCTTGGATGAAATTAAAAAAAACAAGTATTGCAACCCTGCCTTTAGAAATTGCCTTGATTAGAGCAACTCAGAAGTTCGAAGTTGGAGTGATGCCGATAAGGAAAGAGGCAACGACTATAAGACAGGATGGTTTGTTACATATTGAAGCAGTTAGAAAACAGGTACCTCAGATTTTGAAGGAAGTAGAAAATGTTAGTATTCGTACGTCTTTTCAAACCGGTAATTTAATCAACATAGATTCTAAAATTTTGAAATTCCAATTTTCAAGTCAATTTCATTACGATAAAGTTAATTCACCTGAGGGAATTGTTACAATTGAAAGTGCGGTGAAAAAAATTCTCGGGTCGGAATTCAATATTTTGTTTGAACTTGATCCAGCTGTAAAAGAAATGGATTGGGAAGTAATTGAAGAAAAAACCATATGATGGAATTTTTAAAAGAAATCTTCAAGAAGCTCGGTGGACTAAATGCAAAAATGATTCATATTGCAGGTTCAAAGGGTAAAGGCACAACTGCATTTCTAACGGCAGAAGCTCTGAATGCAGCTGGCTTTAAAGTTGGGCTTTTCACTTCACCTGCCATTTTTTGTTATGAAGAAATGATACGAGTAAATATGGAAGAAATTTCAACTGAAGCCTTAATTGAGCTTATTGCAAAAGTTAAAGTGGCCTGCGATGGCCGTGAAATTTCGAAATTTGAGGAAATAACATTGGCTGCATATTTGTATTTTAAAGAAGAAAATTGTGATTATGTTGTTGTTGAAACCGGTATTGGTGGAAGACTCGATTCAACGAATATCGTAGATAATAAAATCTTAACAATTTTGACTCATATTGAATTAGAACATCAAGAAATTCTTGGTGATTCTATAGATAAAATCACTCGTGAAAAATTGGGAATCAGCAGGCCTGGCGTGCCACTTTTGACTCCCTCAAATCAACATTTAAATGTTATGGAAGAGATAAGTAAGAGCGGGCTTACGCCCGTGTTATGTAGCAGTTTTGAGCTTGGAAATCATCATCCTGAAGCATGTGGATTAGCATTTTATGCTTTGGATTTACTCGGTATTACAGTAGACGCAAGAATTATCGAAAGAATGAAAAACTTATTAATTCCGGGTCATTTTGAAATTAAGAAATTGGGTATACATACTTTGCTTTTAGACGGTGCTCATACATTCGATTCAATTCAATCTCTACATGAAAAAGTTTTGCATCATGCACAGTCCGAAGGCTTACCTTCCCCAACATGGGTCTTTCATATTTTAAAAGATAAACCACGTGAACTTGTTAAATTATTTTTGAATAAAAGAAGCATATGGATGGAAATTGAAAATGAAAGAGCCGCTGAAACTCCTGAGAATTTTACGCATGCAAATGCAAAAGAAATTTTAGAGAATTTAAAAAATGAAGTGATTCCACAATTTATGGTTTTTACAGGTTCGTTTCGTGTTGTTGCCGACATAAAAATGGCACTAGGAGAAAAGCCTAGTCATGGCCTCTTCGTCTAAAATTTGGACGCCGAGTTTTTTAGCATTTTCTAGTTTTGAACCTGCTTCTTCACCACAAATCAAAAAGTCAGTTTTTGCGCTAACACTAGAGCTAACCTTTCCACCAGCAGATTCAATCATTTTTTTAATTTCTTCACGCGGAGTGCTAAGTGAGCCGGTTATTACGAATGTTTTTCCTGAAACTCCTTCAACTTGTTTTTTCTGCTCAGGTGTTTTTAGTCGAAGTCCTACTGTATCTAGTTTTTCCAATAAATTAAGGTTTTTTTCATCTTTAAACCATTCAAAAATACTCTCGGCAATTTTATCTCCAATCCCTTCAATTCCAAGAATATCATCTAAAGTTTTGTCTCGCATTGATTCTGAAAATTCACTAGGACCTATTTCAGATAAATCCGTCTTAATATTTTCTGCCACAGCTTTAGCTGCTTGTTCGCCAACAAATCTTATTCCAAGCCCAAAAATCAACCTGTAAAGTTCAATATTTTTACGCTGATTAATCGAATCTAAAACATTTTGTGCTTTTTTTTCTTTGAACAAGGGGAGTTCCAATAATTGTTCCTTTTTGAGAGTGAAAAAATCGGCGACATCATGAATAAAACCGAAATCTAAAAGCGCATCAACAAGTTTTTCGCCGAGAGTATCAATGTCGAGTGCTCCACGAGCAACAAAGTGCAGAAAAGCTTCGCGTTTTCTTGCAACACAATCAAGATTTTGGCAGCGCCAAGCAGCCTCTCCTTCAATGCGAATCAAGTCGGAGTTACAGATCGGACAGATTTTTGGAAAGATATATTTTTCCGAATTCTCAGGTCTTAAATTTATTAAAACTTCAACAACTTCAGGTATTACATCACCTGCCTTTTGAATAATTACGGTGTCACCAATTCTGATGTCCTTTTTTGCGATTTCATCTTCGTTGTGAAGAGTTGCGCGAGAAACCATTGAGCCGGCAACCAAAACCGGTCGAAGCTCTGCGACAGGGGTTGCGGCACCAGTTCTACCAATCTGGACAGTAATACTTTCCAAGACTGTGCTCACCTGCTCTGCCGGAAATTTATATGCAACAGCCCATCGTGGTGCCTTAGCTGTAAAACCAAGTTCATCCTGCTTTGCAAAATCATCAACTTTAAAAACAACGCCATCAATTTCATAAGGTAAATTTTTGCGATTTTCATGCCATTTTTCGAGATAATGAATGCTCGCCTGCGGCGATTGATGAACCTGAAACTCTGGGTTAACCGGAAGTCCCAAATCCATAAACCGTTTTAGTAATTCCGACTGCGATTTTGGTGAATTCAACAAATTATTCTCACCCATCGAGTATAAAAACATACGTAAATCTCTTTGCGAAGCAACTGCAGGGTCAAGTTGTCTAATGCTACCTGCAGCCGCATTTCTTGGATTCATAAATTCTCCTCCTAAATTTGCAAAACTTGCCGCAGGCATATAAACCTCACCAGAAACTTCAATATCAACTTCTTCAAATAGTTTAAGCGGTAGATTTTTGATTGTTCGAACTGTGTGAGTAACATCTTCCCCTTCACTACCGTCACCTCGAGTAATTGCTCTAACTAAAAGGCCTTTTTCATACCAAAGTGAGATGTTCAAACCGTCGATTTTTAATTCCGTAATGTAGTTTGTTTTTCCGACTGCCTTTTCTACTCGCTCTTCCCAATCTTTCAATTCTTCCATTGAAAAAACATCTGCCAAGCTCCATTTTTTGCTTTTATGTTTTACTTTGTCGAAGCGGCCTGAAAGTACACTACCTATTCTTTGACTTGGTGAATCTGAACTAATTAATTCTGGAAATTCTTCTTCAAGTGCAATCAGCTCTTTTTTTAGCGAATCACGAACAGATTCAGCTACAGTTGATTTATCTAAAACGAAATATTCAAAATTTCTCTGTAAAATCTCATTTCTGAGCTTCTGTATCCTGTTTTTAGCTTCCTCCTTGTTCATGGCTTGTTTTTACCCCTCTTTTAAGGTATAATATTAAGATAATTTTTACATTATGAATTCTAGCACAAAATATAATCCATTGTACGACCCAAAAACGGATAATGCTCATATTGAGGATCATATTCAAGTTATGATCAATAAACCGCTTGAAAGAGACCCTTACAATGAGGAAGATCAAGCACTATTAAACCTGATAATTCAATTGGTAAATGAGAAGAAAATCAATCTTTACTCACCTAGTTCTCTGTTAAATAATGATTTTTACGAAAAACTTCCACATGAAGGAAAAGCAAAAGCAGATCAAAATTCAGTAATAATGCTTACAAAAATCCGCGAAATTTATAATCTAGTTCAAACTGTTTCTGAGCCAACTCACCAGATTAAAAACCTGGTTGACTCACTCCGTTTAAACAAAGAAGACGTGGAAAAAATGTGCGGCGATATTTTTATAATCTAATAATTTAGTATGACAGATAAACCACAAACAGCACCGGCGACCGCAGAGGTGGGAACAACTCAAGTTGAGGGTGTGACTGCTGATGTAGTACAAACTGACGCAGAAGTTGCAGAGAAAGAAGCTAAGAAGGTCAAAGATGCTGAAGCAAGAAGCCAAAGAGAAGCTTTAGCTTCAGATCTTCCTGATCTGCCTAGTGCAAAAAAACCTGCTGAAATTGGTGGGACTACACCTACAAGTACCGAAACCGCAACGAAGCCGAAAGCTGGTACTGAGGAAAGTGATGCAAAGAAAATTGAAGAAGATCTTACAACGAAAGCAAAAGAAATAATGGCAACTAATAAAGATTTTAAAACGCGTACGACTATAGCCGAAAAAGAAGCTTTTTTAAAGACAGCACTTGGTGAAGATATTACAGACGATGAAAAAACGCATTTGGATAAAGTCATTAAATCCTTAAATCTAGGTGAAGGAAAAGCTTCAGATAAGAATGCCTCTATCTTCAGCAAAACTAGATGGTCTTCAATCGCAGAAGGTCTAGCAAAAGAGATGATAAGAGAAGAAAAAAAAGAAGGTAAAGATGATAGTTTTTTTTCCGGTTTTGGGAATAAAATTAGATATTGGGCTATTCAACTTATTTCAACTTTTACAAAGACTTGGTATGAAAAATTAGATCAGGATACAAAAGATACTTTAAATCAAAAATTTGGAATCCGAGCTACAAATGATGCGAGGATAATAGTGTTTGATGAAGTTAAAGACGGATCACCTAGTATAGAATCCTTTTTTAAAACCGAAGATATTTATAAAGCACATTTTGGTGATACGGTACCATTTGATAAGATAGAAGATTTTAATACTGACACTTTTACTGTTAAACAGTTTAAAGATGCTGTCAGAGATAAGAAAGTCCCTACCGAACAACAAGCAAAATATGTTGAATTTAAAGATGCAATTCTTGAACAACATCCAAAAGATGATGACAATTTAATCACATTTATTGGTGGTCACCATGATGCAATTGTAAAATCATTAAAAATTGCTGATAAGATAGCGGATGAAAGAAATAGGCTTGCACTAAATGGGAAAGATTCCGTGATTTTCTCAGATCAAAAGCCTACATTTGAGTATTCTCTATGTACACAAACAAAGGATGGAACTCTTCAAGAGTCAGCAGTAAAAATTAATAATAATTCCATTAGAATAGGAGATGAAGAAGTTTATAAAATTACTGAGCCCGTTGGTGCGTCAATAAAATCAATTAATGTAGTAAGCAAAGGAGGTGTCTCTTCATTAAGTGCAGAAATCATTGATCCTACACGTCCAAAACCATTTACAATAGATAATTTCTTGAAAGAATTACCAAGTGCGGACAAGGGAATAACAATGAGAACAAAAAGTGATAAATTAACATTTAAAATTGAAGGCTCTGAAGAAGAGAGTCCTGCTCCTGCTGCCGCTCCTACTCCTACTCCTACTCCTACTCCTACTCCTACTCCTACTCCTACTCCTACTCCTGCTCCTGCTGCCGCTCCTGCTGAATCACAAAGCAAAGAACAGGAATGTGATAAAATTAGACTTGATATATTCAAAGAAAAAATAGATACATATAATCTTGAAGATGGTGAATTAAAATTTGATTTCCCATACATTGATGAAAATAAAGAAATTGAATATATAGAATGTCAAATAAAAGGAAACCTATGTAAGATTGGAAACAAAGAGTATGAAATAAAAATGCCGGCAAAATTGCCAATGATTGGAACAGAAATTAATGCGGATTTATTATCAATTGAAATTCAAGATGCAAAGGTAAAAATTACTGGAGGATATATGGGACAAAGCGATTCTGGAGAAGTGCAAATTTCAGAGTTAATACCATTTATAGAAAAACTCAGAACTGGATCTGGGAATGTACCATTTAAAACAGACAAAGGTCAGGAAATAAATTTCATTTTAAATACATAATAAGTTATAATAGCCACATGGAACCAACAACCACAACAACTCAAACTAGTACTGCTCAGGCGGCTCAAGGTGCCCAAACTACAACAGGTCAGGCTGCGAATGCCGCTCCTGTTGAATATAATGTTCCTGATGTTGTGATGCAGAAATATCCGGATTTGGTTGAGTTGATTAAGAAGACTGAATCAATGTCAAAAGATGAGAGGAATTACTGGTTTCAGATTCTGCCGATAATGACTGATGAACAGGTTGTTAGACTTAGGAAAATACTTGATGATGAAGCTAATCAGCTCACTAAATTAGATAGTGAATATCAGAGTGAACTTGCAAAGTTGAATGAGAAGCACTTGAAAGAATGGGATGACTTTGAACGAACACAAAAACGAGATGAATTGAAGAAAGTGGAATCAGCATCATCAGCTGAAGAAGCAAAACATCAGGAAGATCTATTGAATCAATTGGGTCAACTTTAATTAATCAAGTCTGCGCTAACGACCAGTCTTTTTAAACTTGTTCCGACAGGAGTGCAGGTCATTAGAGTCATTTTGAAGTCATTACCCTGCTTCAAAATACTCACATCATCAGGTTTAACTTCAGTTTTTGAGCTGACTTTGTAATGATAACGATTTTGATCATATGTTATGTAAATATCGGCACCATTTTGAATTTTTGGAAGAAGTGCGAAAACAGTGTTGTATTTGCTAAACTCCCAAAAGAAATTGGAACTGTGACCGGTAACAAAGAAATTACCTCGAGTTCCTGGTTCTGCCGTTCCTGGGTAATAAACCACACCTTTTTGAAGTGAGGAACGAATTTGCTCTTCGAGAGCGTTCCAATCTTGTGATTTCAATGAGTCTAAACCAAGTTGTGGCTTAACCAATGGAACATCAATATTTAGCGAAGGAATGCTGATTCTATCATCTGGTTCTGTTAGCCAAAGATTGAGTGGTACAATCCCATTCTCAGGTATAATTGCGGCTTTTTCGAGTGCTTTTAACTGGGTCGGTTTTTGTAGATGTTTTGAATCTTTCGTGCTGATGTCTTCAGTCAAAATGGCGAGATGTTGGACTGGGATTGAGTTCAATTTAGCTTCTTGAGCCTGATTTATATCTGAAAGTATGATTTTTGTGTATGCCTGAGCGTTTGTCATCGCAAATAACAGTGTGAAAATTGTTAGAGAAACAAGTCCGAAATGAGCAAATGACTTCGCGTTATGAGTGGATTTCCTCTTTTTTGGTAAAAACCAAGGTAAAATCAGTTTTTCATGTGCAGATATATCGAGACGATAAAAGTTTTCCTCGGGTAAAGCGAGGAATTTTCTATCGGCTAGATAAGCCAGTTTCGATGCTTGAATGTGAATTTGTGCCATCAGGAAATTATAGCACGAAAAGGAGTATTTTGCAGGTGGAAGGTATTGACTAAAAATTATGGCTTTTCGCAAGAGAAATTCTAGATGGCTTTCTTTAGAGATTAATTCGAGTAAATACTCTGCACGTGCACAGAATTATACAATATTAGCCTCTCATTCTCAGCAATATTCGAACACCGCGAGTGGGACTGGACTTAAGATTAGACACACTACAAATATTAATTTCATTATCATTACCATAACAACCTGCAACTTTAGGAAGTTTTCTACTTAAAGCTTGTGTTGGGTTTGATTTTTCGCTTCCACTTTCCAGCCATATTGAACCTGATTTAACAAAGGGTAGCCCTGTAAATTCTTCAAACAAAAAAATTTCACGGCTTCTAGAATAAGGCTCAACATATGGGAATAATTCGTAGCCTTCGGCAAGAACAATCCTTCGAGATTCTTCATAAGTTAATCTTGCCATAATTGGCCCGAGATCTGCATTCGAAATAAGTGGATTTCCATTTGAATCTACCCCAAATAAAATCGATCCATACTTACGCTCTATTTCATCTGCCTTCTCTAAATTGTAGCATTCATTTGCAAGAAATCTTTCTTCAAGCAATTTCCAAGGTGTATTTGATTTAGTTCTAGGGTCCCATCTATCATAATTCTCCTTATACATCTTCAATATTTGATCTACATCAAGAGAATCATTCACCATAATTTTTGATCGGATTACTTTAGATGCTTGTTCAACATCTGCATCACTTAATATTGATCTTCTTCTTACTCTTTCTTGAAGAGGAAGATGCTGTATAGACAATTCGAATGCTATTTCTGCATCTGTTAGACCTGATTGATCAAATTTAGACATAATTATGATATAACACTGATGAGTGTCTATGTCAATATGCCTCCGCCTACAACTTCTGTTCCACGGTATAGAACAAGTGATTGGCCAGCCATAACACCACGTTCTGGTTCAAGTAGTTCAACCTCAAAGTGATTTTCGATTTTTTTGATGCGACCGCGGCTGAATTTACCGTGGTTTCTCATTCGAATATCGAATATTTCATTATCATCAGGTGGCACGCCAGTTAAAAAATTCATATCTGTAACTTTCACGCTATTCGAGTACAGTTCTTCCTCAGATCCCACAATTAGTGCATTTTTTATCTTATCAACACCGCTGACATAAAGTGCAGGCCCGCCACCTACTTTAATACCTTTTCTTTGACCAATTGTGTAAAAAGGCAAGCCTTCGTGTTCACCGAGTTTTTTACCGTGAGTGTCGTGAATTTCACCAGCTTTGAAATCTAGACCCGGCTTCATGTAGCGCTCTAGAAATGGCTTATAAGTTGCTTCTGGGTAAAAACAAACTCCTTGGCTTTCTCGTTTTCCCTCCAATTCAGTGAGATTGTATTTTTTTGCTAGTTCACGGGTTTGTGGCTTCGTATAATCTCCTAGTGGAAAAAGTAAACGACTTAATTTTTCTTGGGAAAGATTGTATAGGAAATAACTTTGATCTTTCGAGCCATCGAGGCCTCTGTGAAGAGTAAATTTACCTTTTGATTTTTTAATTTTAACGTAATGACCTGTTGCAAGAAAATCACAGCCTAGTTCTTCCATTTTTTTGAACATTGCACCAAATTTAATGTTTTTATTACAACTAACACATGGATTTGGGGTTGTGCCTTGGCGATGTCCTTCTATAAAGTAATCTACAACTTTTTCTTTAAATTCAGATTCAAGATTTAGTGAATAAAAAGGCATGTCGAGTTTTTGCGCAATTTGGCGTGCGAACATCATTGATGCAATCGAACAACATTTATTTTGAGGGAATTTTTTACTTTCCTCAGAAGAAAATTGTGTTGGATCAGCCCAAAGATTCAGATAAAAACCTATACATTCATAGCCATCTGCCTTCAACATGGCAGCAACAACTGAGGAATCAACACCTCCAGACATCCCAATTAGAACTTTTCCTTTTTTTTTCATATGAGCTTGCAGAATTAGCCGATCTACTATAAAATCTTTAGCTGGTTAAGTCAATCGTTATGAACCATAGCATTGAGGAAGTAATCAAGGCGGCAAAAATCTATCTTCCCAACCTGAACGAGAGGCGACTTTATCGTGCTTACGAATTTGCCACTAATGCTCATGCTGGGCAAATTAGAAAAGAAGGCTCCCCATATATTGTGCATCCTGTATCGGCTGCATATATTTTAACCGGATTAAGAGTTGATGAAGATACTTTAATTGGAGCTCTTCTACATGATGTTCCTGAAGATACTTCATACACTTTGGAAGACATTGAAAAAAACTTCGGTAAAAAAATTGCATTTCTGGTTGAGGGAATTACAAAACTTTCCAAAGTGCATTACAGGCACAACATGGAAGAGCGACAGATCGAGTCGCTCAAAAAAATGTTTATTCATTCTGCCCAAGACATTCGAATTATTTTGATTAAACTTGCAGACCGTCTACATAATATGAGCACGATTGCTGCAATTCCAAAGCCTGAAAAAAGAACTAGAATTGCAAAAGAAACTCTGGAAATTTATGTGCCGATTGCAAATTTACTCGGCATATGGGAGTTGAAAGGGCAGCTTGAAGATTTATGTTTCAAAACACTGTTGCCTGAAGAATTTGAACATATTGAAGAACTTGCAAAGGAAAGTGCACTTTCTCACAGTGACATTGTGAAGAGAAGTATAATACAAGTGAAAAAAATGCTAGCAGCGAATCATTTATATGATTTTGAAATTGAAGGAAGAAAGAAAACTTTCTACAGCATTTATAGAAAAATGGTTAATAAAGGTAGATCTTTTCACGAGATTTATGATTTGATTGGACTCCGTGTGATTGTTGATCATATTGGCGAATGCTATCAAGTGTTAGGAGTACTTCATCAAAATTACACTCCTAAGTTGGGTAGACTTAAGGATTATATCGCCATACCAAAAAGTAACGGGTACCAAAGTATTCACACAACTATTTTTGGAGTTGATGGCGCGCTTAGTGAATTCCAAATTAGAACAAAGGAAATGCATCTTGAAAGTGAATATGGTGTTGCAGCACATTATTTCTATACAAATGAAAAAGATAAGAAGAAGTCATTTAAAAAAATGCAGAAAAAAGCTGGTTGGGTGAAAAAGATTCTTGAAGTTCAAAGAAATGCACAGAACAGTCATTATTTAGATGATTTAAAATTGGATATTTTTCAGGATAGGATTTTCGTTTTTACTCCAAAAGGTGATGTTATTGATCTGCCAAAAGATGCGAATATTATTGATATGGCATTCCATATCCATAGTGACTTGGGCAGGCGTGCATGTGGGGCAGTATTAAATGGCAGTAAGGATTCTCTAAACACAACTTTAAAAACCGGTGACGTAGTGGAAATTATTACTTCTGAAGAGTCACAACCGAAAATTGAATGGCTATATTCCGTTCATGCAAATCTTTCAAAACATAGAATCAAAGAATTTCTAAAAACCCTAAGCCCTGAAAAATTAATTGAGGGAGGGAAAAGAATTTTAGACTCACGAATTCAAGTTTACGGTTATAAGGGAATAGACTACCTCACTGATGAACAGAAGACTAAATTGATTGGGAAATTTCTTCAAAAGGATTGGGATTCGGTTTTATTGAACTTAGGTTGCGGAAATATAAATGTGAACGACTCAATTGCAGAACTATTCTCCAAGTTAGAATTAATTGGCGAAGAAATGAATACAGATTACATGAAAGCTTATGTTGAAGGGTCTGATCGAGTTCATGTTTCAATTGCTCCGCCAAAAATTCACAAAGTACATTTAAAAATTGAGACTATTAATCGTGTCGGTATGCTACGTGATATTTCAGATGTAATTGCGGAAAATGGAGTGAATATTATAAAAATTTCTACAGACTTATCAACTGATGGCAGCAGTAGCGAATTGGAGTTTTTTCTTGAAATAAGAAACATTAACCAATATGAAAATTTAGTTTACGCTATTCATGAAGTTCCAGGTGTTTTGAAAGTTAATCGTGTTCAAAGCGACGAATCAGCTCAGATAAATTCAAACGATTTTCATAAAGAGCTCTCGCAATAATTACACCCTCAACTTTTGCTACTTTCATAATTTCTAAATCTTGAATTTCGCTTATTCCACCTGAGGAATAAATTTTTGCCTTCGAAAAATATGCTGCTTTTTCGACTTGATCAAAGTTCGGGTGAAAAAGTGCTCCGTCTGCTTCCATATCTTTAACAATAATTTGAGTGAAGCCTTTTTCAACAAGAGTAGTACATTTTTCTGGTGCTTCTGGGTCATTTCTAAATTTTACACCTGCAAATATTTTTTCATTTCCAAATTTTTGAAGTGCCTCAAGATGTATTTTTTCTGCAGAAGTCCCAAGAATTACCACATCAGCTCCATCATTAAAAAGGGATTCGATTTCTGCAATTGTTTTAACTCCCCCGCCCCACCAAATTTTTCCGTGGAACACTGAACGTAACTCAACTAACTTAGCTCTATTTTTTTGATCAAGATCAACAATTTCCAAAATTTTAGCTCCTTCTTTTTGAAAGTAAGCCGCGTAATTTTTAGGCGATTTCGAGTAGACTTTTTTGTGATCGTTGCTGCCTTTGTAAAGTGAAACAGCCTTTCCCGCTTGCAAGAATATTGCGGGAATAATCTTCATCAGTTTGCAAATTTAAAGTGCATTACGTCTCCATCTTTAACGATGTATTCTTTACCTTCAAGTCTGAGTAAACCTTTTTCACGAGCCTGACTTTCTCCTCCACTTTTAATGTAATCTTCGTAAGCGATAACTTCAGCTTTTATGAATCCTTTTTCAAAATCTGTATGGATTACTCCTGCGGCTTGTGGTGCGGTGTCACCTTTGTGGATTGTCCATGCACGCACTTCCATTTTTCCTGCAGTTAAATAAGTTTGTAGGCCAAGAATTTCGTAAGCTTTTTTTATTAACATTGAAAGCCCACTTTCTTTAAGGCCAAATTCTTGAAGGAAATCTTTTGCTTCTTCTTCGCTGAATGCGATTAACTCTGATTCAACCTGAGCCGAAATCGGAATAACGATTGTGCTCGCAGGAAGTTCTAATTTCTTGCGAATTTCATCAATATTAATATTTTTTAGTTCATTTTCATGTACATTCGCAATATAAATCATCGGCTTCATTGTGATTAAATGAAGATCTTTAAGCAGCTCTTTTTCTTCCTCAATCATTTCAATTTGAATACCGAGTTTTCCGGCTTCCATTTGCGCTTTAACACGCTCCAATAACTCGTGATAAATCTTTTTATCTTTTGCCCCACTTCTTGCCTCACCCGCACTTTTTAACATTCTTTTTTCGATTGTTTGAAGATCAGCCAAAATTAATTCTGATTCAATAATTTCACGGTCGCGTTTTGGATCAACAGAGTCATGAACATGAGTTACGTCTGCATCTACAAAAACTCTCACAACTTGTGCTATTGCCTGACATTCACGAATATGAGAAAGGAATTGGTTTCCCAAACCTTCACCTTGGCTCGCGCCTTTAACCAAACCTGCAATATCCACGAATTCCACAATTGCTGGGAGAATTTTATCTGGTTGCACAATTTTTGCGAGTTCCTGAAGACGGTGATCAGGCACCTCAACAACTCCCACATTAGGATCTATAGTACAAAAAGGATAATTCGCAGCCATTGCTGTATGGCTCTTCGTTAATGCATTGAAGAGAGTTGATTTTCCCACGTTAGGCAGGCCGACGATTGCGATTTGTAATGCCATAGCAGGCGAACTTTAATGTATTTTCCACTCTTTCTCAAGCTCTGAAATTGTTAACTGGCCTTCGGCAGTCGAATATCGAGCATCCAATGGAGCGAAAAAAAGCACGGAGCCTTTTAGCGGAGCTTCAATTCGAACTCGTCTGGCAAGATCACCCATACCTGTAATAATCAGACGATCTTTGAATTCTGGAATTTCTAAGAGTGAAAGTAGAGTATCGTTGTCGGATTCAGAATTTACTTTTGTTGCGATTTTTATCAGATCAGCTTTTTTTGAATTTTTAATTATTTCAATAAGCTCCTCTTTGGGAGGAGTCAGCTCAAAATTGTGATAAGAACGGATTACTTTATTTTTTTTGTTGTTAAGTAGATTTTTAAATTCGAGTGTTTCTTCTAAATCATGCGGAATATCGATGTATTGCATTCCGGCTGTTGCAGCGCGTCTCAATAAATCCAGCGAGTTTGATTTTGCAATCAGAGGTTTGTGAAAATGATTCTGAATGACTGCGAGATCGCCTTTAACTTTCATAACATCCAGCCAGATTTCAAACATATCGGCCTTTTCGTAGAAAAATCTGAGTTGTTTCACCAGGAGAGCAAAACTCTCTGCTTTAATCGGTAGAACGTGTTTTGAATTCATGTTAGGATTTGTCAGAAATTTATTATACAGAATGAAACTCTTTAAAGCACCTGTAAAAAATATATCGAAACTCACGGAAAATGTTTATGAATATGATTTTGATTACTCTAAAGATCCGCTAGATTTTCTTCCAGGACAGTTTTTCATGATTGATGTTTTGGATGGGAATCTTGTAAAAGCTCAGCGGGCTTATTCAATCGCGAGTTCACCGGAGAATAAAGATTTTTTCACGATTTGTATAAAATTAATTCCCGGAGGTAGGGCTTCTTCATATTTTGCAGGTTTAAAAATTGGCGATGAATGCAGTTTTATAGGATCTTATGGCAGATTTGTTCTGCAAGATTCTGAGAAAGATATTGTAATGGTTGCAACCGGAACGGGGATTGCTCCATTTATGTCTATGCTCAATGTTTTATGGTCAAAGGGTTTTAGTAAACCAGTGACTTTGTATTTTGGAGTCGCGACCGAAACTGATCTTTTCTACTTAGATATTTTGAAAAAGTGGGAAGAAGAACATGATAACTTCACTTTTTTGATTACTTTGTCCGAAGAAAGCTCTGGTTGGAAAGGTTTGAAAGGTCGAGTAACACCACACCTTGAAGAGGCACTGATTGATGCGGGAAATACTGCGATTTACCTCTGTGGGAACGGAAATATGATTAAAGATGTCCGTGATTTAATGCTGGAGCGTGGTATTCCAAAAGAGGACATACATTTTGAGCAGTTTTGGGCTTAGGTCACTTGTGAATAGAAGCAAGAATTGTTCTAATTCAGGTATGAATGAAGATGTACCAGAACAATTCGATTTAGAGCAATTTAAAGATGAGCTAATTCAGACTACCGAAAAGTATGCTGAAGCTGCACATTATACTTATGGAAGTGGACATACCTCGGAAAGAGAAGCTGAGCATAAGAATGAGTCGGCAAGACTTTATGAGAAATTATTAGAGATTTGTGTAAATGCACTTAAAGATAGTGAAGATAAATCATCAGTGATGGGTATTATCGATACGGTTCTTCTAAACTACGTATACAAAGTTGGATACCGTTTATTTGGAGTAAATAGTACTCCTGATTTTTACCGTGAGATTGCAATTAGATTGGCTAAAAATTAAAGTCTTCCGCTTCTTATTGTAGAGTAGATTTTTTTATTGGTAGTTTTATGCTTAAACTTTTTTCTCATCTCTGCCATAAATTCAGAAGCCTTTATTCTAGCAAATTGGACCATTTGTTTTTCAAATTGTTGTTGATCTAATTTATTCATAATAGATTCATTATACATTACTATTTTATAAAACTAAGCACTAAATATAGTTTTCTGATCTCTTTCTTTAAAGGTGACATCGAATTTATCGAATATACCTTTCCTCCCCATTAGTGGATCAACATGTGCATCAGTAATCATTGGTCTCCCTTTTTTATAGCCGCATTCCAGGAAGGATAATTTCGTCCCCATAAATTCTTGAAACTAAAAATTCTTTTTTCTCTATATTGACCATTTCTTTTTTTGCCATATTTAAGGCTAAAATAGGATTTTTGCCTATTCCTAAAATTTTTCCTCCTAATGAAATGACAGAGTAACCTCTGTACTTTTTCTCCATTTCGGGTGAAATTTTTGACAATCATTATTTCAATTTACAGATCAATTATATGTTGTCAGTCCTTTGACAACAGTCTAAGTATTCTCAATGCCCTCTCCTGATCGATAAAGAATGGGCTTGTTGCTATAGTAATCAGAGAGGCGGTTTTTGCATGTTCACGGATGAAATGTTTAGTTTTTTCAAAGTTAATGTAATCTAGTTCCGGAGCGAAAAAATCGAGATCGATATTTAGAATTTTATTTGTAGTTGTGAAATTGCTTTCGTCTTCGAGTGAAGTTTCACTGGTAACAAATTGAATTTCTTTGACTATCCCGGCTTCGCGAGCAGGTACGATGTAATTTCCCACGTTTAGCAGTTCGTTTGTGTACTTAAAGGCGTCATCGCTGAACATTTCAGGAGGAACTCGCATATCTTTGTGCTGGTCGATGTGAATTAAGGTGGCATTTTTCAGGCCGGAGCGATGCCAGAAATAGAATGCGTGGTTATGGTTATCTATCAGGATTGCCGGTACTCCGTGAAATTCGAATTCGAGTAGGTTTTTTAAACCTGTGCATGATTTAAGAATACCATCATCAAAGTCTTCAAAAACGACTTCATCTCCCAATTCGGCATCGTCTAATGTGCCGGAAACCAAAGAAGGAATGTAAAGTTTAGGATCTTTTCTGAGTTCGTAAGAGAAGGCATTATTTCCTCGATTGCCTGTTAAGTAGAATGGGGCTTTATACATTGCTGATTTGTTTATTTTCTTTAGAACGTCTGTTCTCGATTTTTTTAATATCTTCCTGAGCATTTAACAATTCAGGTTTTATTCCACGTTTAAGTAGAGCTTGTCTTGTAGCTTTACTATTATTAACGACTTCTTCCTGAAGTTTTGGCTTACCTGTTATATCTTTGTCTTTTATGTTGTGATCTGTCATTGCCAAGGCAAAATCTTTTGCACGAAGCTCAACATGTGAGTCAAAATCAGCCAAAGCTCTTTTATTTGGAATATTTCGCCTTTTCTTCAGAGATTTTGTACTAATTCCTCCGTAGAGCGCTTTTATGTGTTTATCTTTAAATATTGCAAATTCTACAGGTAATTTAATTCCACGATCGTAAATTGTTCGCTGTATTTTACTCTCAGTTTCTTTAAGTTTATTTCTGGCTTCTAATCTCTTGTCTTCTTTTAATCTTTCTTCATTTAATTCCTGTTTTCGCGTTTGAAATGCAAAGTATGTTTGAGCGTAGGCTACTTCAATTTTAGATGAATCACCGTTTTGAGCAATTAGGTAACATGCATAGCGAGTTAGTAGTAGATCATCTAGGTTTCTTTGGCTTCCAAAGCCAATGTTTACCATTTTGCCCGAACGGGCAAAATGGGGGGAAACTTCTTGGCCACTTGTTTGGCAAGCTATCATTGCTTTTGAAATTACGTCTTTAAATTTTGCCCAGCTTTTATAGCCAAGTACGTCCATAAGTTCACGGGCAGACCAGTACTCAAGATCGTCTATTTTGTGCTTAATTAACTCTAAATGTGATTGCATCTGAGAAATGAGGTTATTCATATCTTTGGGGTTAAGAATACATTAAAGACTAGCATAAATGAAATGCATAAGTCCTGAAAAAAAGCTGAATTTTTGATCTGAAAGGCAGTTTATTTTTGTCAGTTGTTTTTTATTAATAAGATGAAAGAAGTATATTGACCGTGTGGTTCACCAAACACTTCATACTGTCGACAACGCTTTTCGAAGGTGAGATAATGAGTTGCAAGTCGGTGCAACCCAAAAGAACACTTTCCGTTCCGGCCTTCTCCATCAATTCAGCCAGAAAAGCTTGATGTGTTTCATCAGCACTATTGCCCAATAAACCTTGTATTAGCAGGTCAAGCCGCCTCTGATCCTGTTCTATCGGAGGAACAAACTCTATAGCAGAGCCTGATACAGCATTTTGGTATAAGTTTGTTGCTACTGTTCTGCTTGTAGCCAACAGCAAAACTCTAGTCCACATACGTCTTTTTAATTCCTCCACTACAACTTCAATTAGATTTGGGAATGGAATAGCAACTTCCTCAAGAAGTGCGGTATGAAATTCATGAACTGTATTACATGGCATCACAATTTCTGTGCAACCAGCTCCTACCAAGGCATGAACTCCATCCCTCAAGAGTTGAAGGTAGTGATCACGATGTATTCCGGTAGCAATGTACTCTGCTTCTTTCTGAAGGTTCAACGGTAAACTAGCAATAAAAAGATCAGGTCTTGCTTCCCTTGTAGAGCCTTTAATTAGATCTAAGTAGAAATGTGCCGTAGTATCAGGTCCCAGTCCGCCTAGAATGCCTATCCTGTGTTGATTTTGATGTTTTTTCATATAAGAATAATTTTAAAAAATAAAAAACCCCTTCGATTTCCGGAAGAGGTTTGAATTTCTAATTTATTCTCATATAAACTAAGACTACCTCTCCAGATTGGAAAGATAACGATAGCCCTTGATGTGTTCTGAAAATTTGTTTATCATGCGTTGATTATAATCGAGTCTATGTGAAAATGAAAGTCACAACTTTTTCTTAAACCAAACATGCGACTAAACAATGCTCACCTTCGGTGACTTGGTGCCGCGAGGCGGAATTGAACCACCGACACGAGGATTTTCAATCCTCTGCTCTACCACTGAGCTACCGCGGCACGTTTGCTAGTTTACTTATTTTCAAGCCGTTCGCAAGTTAAAGATTTGTAAAAATCGACTTGCCTTCAGAAAAATATGATTATATACTCCGCCTGCTCTAATAAATTTTATGGCTAAAGGAAAAACAGTTGCGGCAGTATGGATATGCGAGGAAACAGGTGCTATAAATGGCGCTTTCAGAATTATGAAAGAGAAGATCAAGGATCTTACAAGAATGAAATATTGCCCAAAACTTCGAGTAAGAACAAAGCACAAAGCTAAGCTTGTAAAGAAAGGAAGTTAAGAAAGTATCCAACAAAATAGGCAATTGATGCGGCTAGGCCTCCGATTGCTGATGTTTCAAGTCCGCCAATAACCCAGGATTTTTTGCTGAAGCGTGATTTTACTGTTCCAACAAAAAATAATGCCAGTAAAGTTGAGAAACAGGTTCCAATAAATAAACTCTCCGTATTCATTGGCAAAAATCTCTGAAAAACGTAGCCTAAAAGTGGAACTAGCCCGATCGTAACGAATGCTAAAATAGTTACCATTGCCCCTTTTACAGGTTCTACATTATCTTCAATTATATTTAATTCGTGATTCATCATAAGGTTCACCCAAGTTTTTGGATTTTTGAAAATAACTTTTTTTGCTCGAGACAAGTCTTCGCCACGAAAACCGAAGCTTTTTAGAATTATTTCAATTTCTTTTTTCTCCTCCTTTGGTTTTTCAATAATTGATCTTTCTTCAATTGCTCGCAGGTATTGCATCCTTTCTAATTCAGCCTTGTCACTCAAGTATTTGCCTGTAGCCATTGAGAATCCGTCTGCAAATAAATTTGCAAAACCCAAAATTAAAATTACCGGGCTAGATAGATCTGCTCCAACAACACCTGCAACCACCGCAAAAGTGGTAATGGAGCCATCTATGCCCGCATAAACAAAATCAGGCAACCAATTGTATTTCATTTTAACCATGACTTAACTAGAATAAAGCAGAATTTGAATTCGGTCTATGAAAATTGTCTGCTGGAATGTTAATGGAGTACGTGCGGCCGTAAAGAAAGGTATGTTAGAGTTTTTGGAGCGTGAAAACCCTGATATTTTTTGCATTCAAGAGAGCAAAGCAAAACCGAAGCAATTATCTGAGGAAGTTTTGAATCCTTCTGGGTATTATTCAGTTTGGAATAGTGCAGAAAGGCCGGGTTACAGCGGTGTTGCGATTTTTAGTAAAAAAAAGCCGATTCGAACCGAGCTTTCAATGGGCGTTCAGGAATTTGACCATGAAGGCAGATTTATTTTGACTGAATTTGAAGATTTTGTTTTGATGAATCTTTATTTCCCGAATGGAGGAATGGGAGATCATCGAGTTAAGTATAAGTTAGATTTTTATGATCAACTTTTAGATATTGCCGAGCGGCTACGAAAAGAAGGAAAAAACCTGATAATTTGCGGGGATTACAACACGGCTCACAAGGAAATTGACTTGGCGAGGCCGAAAGAAAATGAGGGAATTTCGGGCTTCTTGCCAATTGAACGTGCGTGGTTAGATAAATTTGTAAGTTACGGTTATGTAGATACTTTTCGTAATTTCTATCCTGAACTTACAGATGCATACACTTGGTGGAGCATGCGTACTTATGCTCGGCCAAGGAATATTGGCTGGAGAATTGATTATTTTTTCGTAAATAAGGAGTTTTTAAGTCGAGTTGATGACTCATATATTTTGACTGAAATTGAAGGGTCAGATCACGCTCCAATTGTTCTCAAACTGAAATAAATGCTGAACTATATTAGAAAATTGCGGAGAAGTTTAAGAGTGCATAAACCTGTTATTACTGTTGAGATTAGTCGAACCGCGATTTTGGAAAATCTGAAATCTATGCAAACTTTGGCACCGAATTGTGGCATTGCACCTGTTTTGAAAAGCAACGCATACGGGCATGGTTTGGTTTTGCTTGCGGAGCTTTTGAAAGATGAGAATGTTCCGTTTTTTTGTGTTGATTCTTACCCAGAGGCGGAGCAAATAAGACGAGCCGGAATCAAAAAAGCGATTTTGGTTATGGGACATACTCCTACAGAAACTATCGAAAAAAATAAATTGAAAAATATTTCTTTTGTGATTTTTTCTATCGAGCAACTTCGCACTTTAAAAAGAGGAGTAGTTCATTTGAAATTCGACACAGGAATGCATAGGCAGGGAATTTTATACAGCGATTTAGATAAGGTTTTTCCGCTGCTGAAAAATTTGAAAGTTGAAGGAGTAATGTCACATTTTGCAGAATCAGAAAAACCGGATTCGAAGCTTACTAAATTGCAAATCGAGAGATGGAATAAAATTGCCAAGCGATTTCAGAGTGACTTTCCTGTTAAGTATTACCACTGTGCTAATTCCGGAGCTTTTGGATTTGCAGGTGAAATTAATGCGAATGTTGGAAGAAGTGGAATTGCGCTTTATGGTATTGGCACCGGATTGCAGCCGGCATTACAAATTAAGTCTATAATTAGTGAAATTCGCGAAATTGAAGCTGGAGAATCAGTGGGCTACAACGGTACTTTTGTGGCTGAGAAAAAAAGTCGAATTGCAACTGTTCCGGTAGGTTTTTTTGAAGGGTTAAATAGAAAACTATCTGGGAAAGGAGTGTTTTTAATAAATGGTGAAGTTGCACCTTTGACGGGGCGAGTTAGTATGAACATTTCTTCATGTGATGTGACAGATTTAGAGGTTGAAGTTGGAGATGTAGTAACTGTCATTAGCAATAAACCGAAAGATTTGAACTCAATCGAGAATATTGCGAAAATTTGTGATACTTCACACTATGAAATATTGGTGAATATTCCGCCACATTTAAGAAGAATTTTGATTTCAAATGATTGATACCCCTGAAGTAGTTTTAAGCCCAATTGAAAAAGTATACGAAGAAGGAATGCTTGGTTTACTTCTGGATTTAAAGAGTTCAATGCCTCTTTACAAAGAGCAAATAGAAATTCGGAAATCTTTCCCGGGAAATGTGGTTTCAATTAGGCATGATGCACTTTTACAAGTCATAAGAACAATAAATGATTTCAATCGCGTTTCAATCAATTTAGCTAAAAAATGTGGATCAAAAATGAACAATCCTTTCCCCATGTTACCAGAGAATGATATTGATGAATTGGAGAGAGTTATTGAATCACTTTTTGTAGTTTAATCGCGATATCTTTTATTTCTGTATCATCTTTAGCCTTCTCGATATCTTTATCTAATTTCCATTGCTGATCATGTGGCAATCGCAATACATATTCGTAAATTTTTCTTACTTCAAATTGCTTATCATTATCTGAATTTCCAGCAATTCTGGCACGATATCCTGAAATAAAATTAACTAATTTTGCCAAATCTCTACTGAGAAAAAATCTTCTTAGATCTTTTGGGATTTGAAATCCATGTTCATTTTCCATTCTAATTAATTCGTTTTTCACTTCAAAAATTTCGATCTCTAATTTATATGCATCTTTATTGCCTGTTTTTATTCTAACGTCTCCAGAACGATCACGTAAAACAATTTCATCTTTAACGATCGTCGCCGGAATACTTAAACCTTGAGGACTTATAACTGGGAAAGATATATTTCCTCCGCTTACTGAAATTTTATCCGGTTCAACATTCCCTCCAACAAGTGTCATAACCTCTTCAAATGTCTCGGGTGTTATCGTAGATTTCGATAAAATAGATTCAATTTTTAGTTTAGCCTCGGGTTGAAGTGTTTCAATATAACTAGATTCCGGTTTTGTAAGTTCAGTTTCTTTTTTTGTAAGTTCTTCTGTGGCTTTTGTTTCATCTTTCAAAAGATCTGCATTCTGTTCATATAATTTCGAGTAATCTACATCTTCACCCCTATTAACTGAATCATATATTTCATTTGCAATTTTCTCATCTTCAATTAATTTTTCTTGTTTTCTTAATTCTATATTTTCTTTGCTTATCTCAATCCACTCCTTAATTAATTCTGTATGAGGGATATTTACAATTTTTTCTAAATCTTTTGCAAATGCAAGAATCTCCTTTTTATCTCTGTTCAAAATATCAACAGGATTTTCTATTTTATATACCTCTAATAGTGCATTGATTGATTTGAGTTTTTCCAATACTTTTTTTTGATCAATATTTTTAGGATCTTCACCTTTAAAAATGTATTCTGAAATGACTTGATTTCGTCTATCTGCACGAGCTTCTTTAATTTGCTCTACATATTGATCTCTAAACTTTTGTTTTTTTTCTTCCTTTGTTAATTTATTTTCAGGATCATTAAACTCAATAGATTTCTTGAGAATTGAGCTCTGAACCTCTTTAAAAGTCTTTTTCTTCGGTCTTACTAAATCTTCATTCAGGCTTTTAATTTCAGCTTTTACATCTTCCTCAATTAATAATTTCGAATCGGGTAAATTATTTTTTAATTTTTGAGGATTCGTGCCGAAATTTTCTAAACCATCATGCATAATAAAAATTAATCTCTTAATTCTATCATAATTTAGAGCTAAAGAACAGAGTTTTACTCCGTTCTAAAGCAGCTCTCTAGAATATTTAAGAAATTTGAATTTAATTTCATTATCTTCAAGAGTCTCACCCTCGTGTACTATTTGAAAATCTAATGGAAGGAAAGGAAAGAAAGTATCGCAATCAAAAGTCGACTCTATTTTTGTTATGAATAAGTCGCTGCAGTCTTCGTGTCGAATTGCCTCTTCAAAAACTTTTGCTCCGCCAATTATGAATGTGCTCCCTTCCGAGACTGCAAGTGCGCCGTCGAGCGAGCTCGCAAGCTTCACACCTTCTGGAACAAAGTAATTCAAGTTCCCAGTTAGTACAATATTGAGACGATTTGGAAGTGGTCTGAATTTATCAGGAATAGACTCCCAAGTATTTCTACCCATGATTACTGTGCCGCCTGTTGTTAACTCTTTGAAATGCTTTAAATCAGCAGGAAGATGCCAAGGCAAAGTATTATTTTTACCGATTCCACCCTTTTCGTCGATGGCAACTATTATTGAGAAATTCATCAGACAGCAACTTGAAATTTGATAAAAGGATCGTGTTCATAGTTTTGTAGCTCGAAGTCTTCGTATTTTAGATCCCAGAAAGGCTTCTTTGCGATTTTCAAAGTTGGTAGTTTTTTGGGAGCTCGCTTCAGTTGTTCCTGTAAACCTTCAATGTGATTTTGATAGATGTGAGCATCCCCCATTGTGTGAGTGAAAATTCCTGCTTCAAGATTGCATTCCTGAGCAATCATCATCATAAGAGTTGCATAACTTGCAATGTTGAAAGGAACTCCAAGCGCTATGTCGGCACTACGCTGGTAAAGCTGGCAATCGAGGCGGCCGTTCACAACGTAGAACTGAAATAATAGATGACAAGGCGGCAAAGCCATTTGATCAATCTCCCCCACGTTCCAGGCATTCACAATTAATCGGCGAGAATCCGGATTTGTTTTGATTTGGTGAATCACTTCACTAATTTGATCAATTTCGCGACCGTTAACCGCATTCCACTTTCGCCACTGTTTTCCGTAAACAGGACCGAGTTCTCCGTCTGGTTTAGCCCAAGCGTTCCAGATTGGAGTGTGCTGAGCTAGGTCATCATTGATGTTTGTTGAGCCTCGTAGAAACCAAAGTAATTCTCGAAGTACTCCGTCGAATTTTACTTTTTTTGTTGTTAGGATTGGAAAACCTTCGCGTAGATCATATTTTCTCTGCATTCCAAAAAGTGAAATCGTGCCTGTTCCTGTTCGATCTTCTTTTTTTTCGCCATGCTCGAGAACTTCCGAAACTAGTGAGAGATATTGCTGCATGACTGGATTATATAACAAATTAGCAGAAGATAGCAATTTGCGAATTAATGAATTTTATGATATAATTATGGGATAAACAAATATAAAAATGATATTTAATCCTGGCGCGTTCACATTTGGGTTTACTCAGGGCTTCGTGGTTGGACCGATCACAATATTCGGAATTCAAGAGGGATTGAATGTAAAAAAAGGATTTTGGTATCAAGTTCAGGTTATTTTGGGTGCAACAATTGTGGATATTATATATCTACTTTTGGCTACTTATGGTGCAGCAACCTTCATTGATAATTCAGTTATCAGACTATTAATGTGGACCGCTGCTTCCTACATGTTGATTCATATGGGAATGAATAGCTTGAGGGCGAAGCCTGGTAAAATTTCTTTTCACCACATGCACAGACATAGAAGTAAATTATTTGAGACTGATTTTTTCAAAGGTTTTGCAATGAATATTGTGAACCCGATGGCAATTGTTTTCTGGCTAATGGTCGCTGGAAGTCTATATGGTCAATACAAAGGAATTGTTACACCTCCTGTTTTTGCAATGAATGTGATTCTTGGAGGTTTAATCAGCTCACTGAGTGTTGCAATTATGACAATTTTTGTGAAAAAAGTTTTTCACGAGAGTATGCTGCAAAATTTAATGAAATTTGGGTCAGCACTTTTGATTATCTACGGATTCTGGTTCTTTGGAAAAGCAGTTGTGGAGGCAAAACCACTTATGGATTCAATTCTGAGTCTATAAGTCGTTCTGAATCATCTGCTGCATTGTTTGACGTTTTCGAATTAGTCTCGCTTTACCGTTCAAATCAATCATGACTTCGGCGGCTTCTGGAAATGAGCAGTAATTTTTTGTGGACATTGAAGAACAGTAGGCTCCAGCACCACCAATCAAAAGAATGTCACCGATCTGAGCTCTTTGCATTTTTCTCGGCTTTAGCACTGTAAGTACATCTGCGTGCTCGCAAGCATGACCAATCACAATTGCCTCTTCATATTCTTCTGGCCTTTCAGTTGCAGGGATCACCGTTAGAGTATGTTCTGCCCCGTAAAGTGCAGGACGAATTATTTCACTCATTCCACAATTCAACTTTAGAATTTTGTTAACATCTATTGTGACATCTTGAATTGTAGCAAGAATTGAAGCTGCATTTGCAGTTAGAAAAGTTCCTGGCTCAAGTTCAAGGAAAATTTTACGACCGGTCTCGGCATGAAAATCTTCAAGCATTTTAGAAACGCGTTCGCTAATCTCAGCAATGTTTGCATTTTTTTCTCCTGGCATTCGGCCAACTTTAAATCCACCTCCAAGATTAAGGATTGTCGCTTCAGGAAATTCTTTCAAGAAACTCGAGCTAACTTTAGCAGCTTCAGCCCAAGCTTCAGGATCTGAGCCGGAACCGATATGAGTGTGAAGGCGAATAACTTTCAAGTTATATTTTGAAATAATGCCCTTAGCATCGATAAGGCTGTCATGCTGAATTCCAAAACCTGCATCTTCACCATTTACCTTAGTTTTGTCATGGCTTGAACTATCTTTACCCATTTCACCGGGATTTATTCGAACACTAATATTTCCGCCGCGGAAAGCTTTTCCATACTCTTCTAATTGGTGAAGTGAGGTGGCGTTGTATTCAATTCCAGTATCGACAGTTTTCTTAATATCATTCGGAATTTCCTGTGAAGTTAAAAGAATTTTCGAAGGATCGATTCCGGCAAGAATTGCTCTTTGAGCTTCATATTCACTGCTCGCGTCGATATGAATTCCCATCGAGTCGAAAATTTGCAAAATATTCCGGTTCGAATTTGCTTTCATTGCATATCGAATTTTCAAACCGAATGGTGCTTTAAACGAAAGCATTTCAGTAGCTGCATCACGCAGTTTTGCTTCCTCATAAACAAAAATCGGGCTACCGAATTGTTCTCTCAGCGCAAGATAATCTTCATTTTCCATGATTCGAAATTAAAGTTTTGTGAAGAACGCGAACAGCAGCAATTCTATCTTTTTCTGGCACTAAGAAGCAAACTACTGATTCCTCATCATCAGCATGTAATTTTGAGGGTTTAATTTTTGCCTCTCTGAGAGCAAGTGTTCCTTTGGCACTTTCTAGAATTGCATCAACGTTATTTCCCAAACAGAAAACAAAGGCTAAATCTTTCTTTAGATCGAGTTTATATTTTGCTGCAAATTTATTCTGAAGTATTCTCTCTAGTTCTGCCCTTTCATCTTCTGAAACATCACCATCAAAGGTATAAAAAATTGTGTTCGTTGTTGTGTGAGTTGTATCAATTGATAAATTTGAGAAGTATTCTGAAATTGTATTCTCAACTCCTACCTGATCAGCCATGTTACCTGATTTAATTGTTAAGGCGGCTTTCACAGACTTACTGGCAATAAGTTCAGCACCTGATTCAGGAGGCATATAATCCTTTGTAATTAAAGTTCCTTGCGTCGATTTTCCAAAAGGATTCATTATCACGGTAGGAATATCATATGACTCCAGCATTTCTGCAACATCAGAATGTAGAACGGTGGTGTCTGCCCCACGAGAGCCGGTTAACTCTTTGAGGAATCCGTAATTCATTCTTTCAATTGGTTTTGATCCATTATCTGGGCCTAAAACTCCCGGATCAGCACTTCGCATCGGATCTTTTTTTTCATTTACGTAGAGAACTTCATAGCCCAAGCCCTTCAATGCCTGTGCAATCAAAGCAGCTTTTTTATCACTATAATTTCTCATAGTAGCGATTAGCGATTCCCAACCGCCTGTGATTACTACATCAGGTTTATCTGCAAGAACTTCTTGTAACTGTACTGCAAATGACCGTCTCAATTGATTAATTTTTGGTCTTTCATTCTTCATTGCCTCTGCAGGATCATCTTGAAAAATACGGTCAATATTATCTTCAGGATCAAGCTCGCCTACCTTAAAACCCTTCATACTTAAATATTTTGAGTAGATTTTCTGACACAAAATTTCACCAAAACCTGTAAAACTTGTGTATTTCTTATCTTTACCTCTATAAATATAATCTTTTCCCAAAATCTGTATTTGATCAGGATTTTCAGCTGCCTCTTCCAAAATTGTCATCATTCTTAAAAATTCCATTCCAATTAAAACATGAATTTCGTCTTGAAATTCCGGCTCCATTTTTTCTCTAATGATTTGTCTAGTAAAATCTTCTACTTTATTAAGATAGCGTAGGGCATTCTCAAGATCTCGATCTATCAAGAAGTTTGCCATCTCAATAAGATGAGAAGTTGTATTAAAACCAGGGCCATTCTTTTCTCTTGTCGGCAAAGTAAATACAGCATGACGAGGATCAAGACTTTTCAATGCTGAAAAAACTAGGATTTGCGTGTCATCATCTAAATTGCCATCTTTTATGTTTTCAACATTCTGAATAAACTCAGGGGCATTCTCTCCACCAACCTTACGAACTTTCGTTGGAATCCGGTTAAAAGCTTCCCTTGCTGAATTATAGTTTTGCATAAGTAGACTTTTTAGTCTTTTAATCTGTAATAGTCAATTGAATTTTGGCGTAGGCAAGCTATAATTGAAGCATGAAAAATGAATTGGCAACATTCGGGGCGGGTTGCTTTTGGGGAGTTGAAGAGATTTTCAGGCAGACCGAAGGTGTTACCAATACTGCCGTTGGCTACGAGGGCGGCAATGTTGCAGATGTAACTTATGAAATGGTTTGTTACGGGAATACTAATCACGCTGAGGTTGTTCAGATGGAATTCGACCAGTCGAAGGTGAAATATGAAGATTTGTTGGAAGTTTTTTGGACCAATCACAATCCCACAACTTTCAATCGTCAGGGGCCGGATGTTGGCTCGCAGTATAGATCTGTAATTTTCTATCACAATGAAGAGCAAAAAAAGGCAGCAGAAAAATCGAAAGAGGCGGTTGCTGCAAATTGGCCCGGCAAAACAATAGTTACTCAAATTGTGCCTGCCGACACATTTTACAAAGCTGAAGATTATCATCAGCAATATCTTGCAAAAAAAGGTTTAAGCTCTTGCCACATATGAAAGAATTAAAATTAGATAGTTTGTTTGAGGCAATCTTGACGCTTAAAAACGTTGATGAATGTGAAAAGTTTTTCCGTGATTTATGCACAATTTCAGAATTGAAATGTATGTCTGAAAGATGGGATGCATTAAAAATGATTGAAGAAGGAATTCCCTATCGAACAATCGCAAAAAAAACCGGGACAAGCACAGCAACGGTAACGCGAATTGCACATTGGTTAAATAATGGAACCGGTGGATATAAAATGGCTTTGGGGAGGAGGAAAGTTTAGTCTGATTTATACAGGTTTTATTCAGGACTAATTCAGCTTTTTAGATTTATAATGATTGTTACTTAATTTTAACTATGAATATAAAAAGATTTTTAGAGTGGATAGGTTTGAAGGAGAAATTAGATTCAATAATTCATCAAGCACCACACGTTTCTGAAGGTGAAATATGGTGGGCAAGTATTGGAGAGAATGTGGGTGCAGAGATTAATGGGAAAAGTCAGGATTTTTCAAGGCCGGTAATAATTTTTAGAAAATTGGCACATGGTTTCTATCTCGTAATTCCAACAACGACTAAGATAAAAAGTGGGACTTGGTATGTTAAATTTAGAGAAAAAAATTTAGAAGTATGTGCATGTCTGCATCAGTTGCGTTCAATTGATTACAGAAGATTACATCGAAGACTTGGTGAATTGGAACATGTTGATTTCGAACAAATAAAGATTGGGTTTAAAAATCTATACCATTAAAAATGTCCCCTCCCATTTCTGAGAGGGTCGCGGGTGATCCCGAAAAGTACTATTTCAGTACCGTTTGGGATTTTACTATTCTCGCTTTTTAGAGTCAAATTTCTGCTTAAACATTAAACAATTCCGCCCGGGCATACCTGTTAAACATGTTCTTAGCCTTGACTATTTTGTTTCAGCGTGCTAAAACGTTGTCACTTAATTTAAGTTTATGGCTCATGACACAAATGATCGAGAAGAAGAGTTTGCAATTGATCAAGTAAATCAACCTGCACAAGCAGAATCGACTGAATCGCTATTTGAACGTGCAAATAGACAAAATGCAATTGATGCAGAAAGATCCGGCTATGGTAATAATGTAAGAGCATATATCCAATCATTAGGTGCAACTTGGCATTAAACAGAATTGAACTAGCAGTTTGGGACATAGATAATACGATTTCGAATTGGATGTCTTATGCTGTGCCGGCATATGAAGCAATGTGTGCAACGATTGCTGAAATTGCAGATAAAAGTTTTGATGAAACTGCTGCAGAAATGAAGAAATTTTATGCTGCAAAAGGTACACTTGAAGATGAAGGTCTAATTCAGGGGCTTAATGAGGCGGGATTTTTTGCGCATCTTGCAAATTTCAACATGGAGGAAACAATTCTGAAGGCGCAGAGTGCTTTTAGCAAAGTGCGTAGGAAAAATTTGAAAGTCTATGAAGGAATTCCGGAAACAATAAAAAAGCTTGCAGAGAATGGAGTGAGACAAATTGCAATAACTGATGCAACAGCAAGACAAGCTAAGGCGCGGTTGAGATTTTCCAAACTTAGTGAATATTTTGAGGGAATTCATTCCATGCCTAGTGGCGTGGTTCCGAACTTGCCAGATCGATTTCGAAGTTCAGAAGCGGATATTGCTCAGTTCAATCTTCCAGAAGAAAAACCTCACGTCGATTTAGAAAAAGTTCTAAAAATGACTCGTGAAGAAATAAGTCGAAGTGTTGTAATTATCGGGGATAATATGGCAAAAGATATGGGTTTGGCGAGATTATATGACTGCTTGGGAATTCATGCCGCCTATGGCGCAACAACGCAAGATTTGATAGAAAGAATTTCAAAATTTGCTCCGGAGAGAGTCGCGAGTAGAAATGTGGCAATTGGAGGTGAGTCGCAGAAAAATATAAAAACCGCGAATCATCCTGATGAGATATTGAGGCACTTGCAGTAAACAAATTCCGGTGATAAATTGACACCTTATTTGTAATAAATTTATATGGTTTTACTTGCAAACGGAATAAGAATCCTCATTTGGATGATTTAAATGATGATTATTTGTATCACATTGGGCTTTCAAGAAGCATGGATTTGCAAGGAATGTTTGGAGATGTGAAATATGTTTGCATGGGTGGTAGTGCTGACAGAGCCAAGATTTTTGCTGAAAAGGCAGCTAAAGAATTGGGAATAGAAGTTCCAGAAGAAGGTTTGAAGCCGATTGGAAAAACCGAAAGAACCTCAACATATAAAGTCGGACCGATGTTATTTTTAGCGCATGGAATGGGAATGCCATCAACTGAAATTTTCTTGAATGAGACCGCCAAACTTCTTCACTACGCAGGTTGTGAAGATGTGAGTTTTATTCGTGTTGGTACTTCAGGCGGATACGGAGTTGAAGCTGGAACTGTTGTGGTGACAGATGAAGCTTTAGACGGACAACTAAGACCTCAATATGATTTGGTTAAATTGGGTAAAGTTCATTCTTATCCGACAAAAGCCAATGAGAAATTGGTTGCAGAGCTCATGGAAGTTGCTGCATCTTTTGGCGATAAACTAAAAGTGGTGCTTGGAAAAACAATCGGTGCGGATGGGTTTTACGAACATCAATCGAGATTGGATGGCGCACTCAATCCAGGTTATAGCGAAGAAGAAAAAATGGCTTTTTTGCAGAAAGCATACGAGGCCGGAGCCAGAAACAATGAAATGGAAGGACCTGTTTTCTTATCTTTCTGTTTACGTGCCGGAATTCCTGCAGCAATTGTTTGCGCAGCTCTTCTCAACAGATTGGAAGGCGACCAAATCCCAAAAGATGCTCCCCTCGACAAATATTCCGACGACGCTCAGAGTTTGGTGATTGAGTGGATGAGGAAGAGGATCGAGGCAAGCATTAGTGCATAGAGGACTCCTGAATTCTAGTCCGAATCGCACTTGAAGACTTCAAAAGGTGAAGAGTAAGCCA
>CAYHXO010000010.1:0-64680 GCA_964360635.1 uncultured Candidatus Peribacteria bacterium | reverse complement strand
TTATTATTCACTCCTATCCTACTCCTGAGTGTTTCCAAGCTATTGAACCATTACGGTGACCTTGACAAGAGTTTATTATGTGCTATTCTCTTTTTTGCTAATTTTATAAAAAGTTTATGAAAAACAGATTGTTATGGGCAGCGCTTCCGGCATTACTCGCAAGTTCAGGGCTAGCTGAAGCAAAAGATCCTAAAGTTGATAGCACTCGTACGGAAGTGGCTAATGAGGCTACTAAGGCTGCTGAAGTGAATTTTCTTGGAATTAGTGAAGTTAGTGAGGAAAATGCAGATGTTGCGAAGAAGAGTCTTAAAGCTGCTTATGAGAAAATTCGAACTGAAATTGCTCCAAAATTGAAAATTGAGGCGGAAAAATCAGGAGCAACTTATGAGGAGAAAAATGGATATGCATTGGTGAAAGATTTACTTTCCAAGGGTTTTGATGAAAATGATTATCTGCCTTTAATGATTAAAGAAAGTCGATTGAATCCAAATGCGAAAGGTGGGAATGGATCTGGTTATTTTCAGATTGAGCCGATTATTCAGACTGAAATTAAAATGTATTATGGCTACCAGGCTACTAACGCATATGACCCGGTTCAGAATAGTATTTTGGGAATTTTGACGCTTCACCGAATGAGAAATCACTATGCTGAAAATGAAGTGTTTAAAGATTTAAATGAGGCTGATAAAGATCTTTTGGGATATGCAATTTACAATAAAGGATTTCAAACCATGAAAACTCTTTTTGAGGCAAGCGGAGCAAAAACGTATAAGGAATTGGAGGGAAAAATTTCAGACGCGCTTGTTGCTGAACTTGAACCGTCTGCGGCGAAAAAAGGGCCTGCATCGAAACTTGATGGAATTTATAATGTTTCTTACCTTGAATATCAAGGTGTTGAGCTTTATTTGAAACATATAACAGATTCGAAACTTAACAGTTCATTCAAGTTGAATGGAAAGGATACAGGTTTAGATCTTAGACGAGCAGGTATTGTTCTTAGATATCCAAGATTGATTGAGGGGATTCAAGATAAATTGATATCTGAAAAAGTTGATCAGGTCGCGCCAGTAGCTCCGGATAGACCTGTTAATGGTATAGAAAAGGCAACTACTTATGAAAATCGTACAGTTGCGCCGGGAGATACACTTTGGAAATTCTCACGAGAATATGGCTTGAGTACAAATTATATAAAGAGAATTAACGGACTTACTTCAGATACTTTATCAGTTGGTCAGGTTTTGAGAGTACCTACAAAAGAAACTTATGCTGGCGCTATTAAGTATTTTTATAAAGAATTAAATGGAGCACCTTGGATACAAGTAGTAGAGGGAAAAGGTTTTTACTCTACTTTGGTTGCCAATGAAAAGTATAATGCATACCTTGCGGAACAGGTAAAGATTGACAAATCAGACATTGAAGAAATAATAATTGATTTCAATATAAGATTTAATCCGGAGTTGAAAAATGTTAATGACAAGGCAAGCAATATTCCGAAAGGCGCCCAAATTTGGGTTCCGAATGCACAATACTTTTTGGATTCTGTTAGGGGTATTGTTGAGGATCCAAGTGTAGCGTTAAAACCTATTCCTAAGCCTGAGCTTCCTAAGCCGGATAATATTCCATCTGTGCCTGCTCTGATAGGGGAGATTCCTCCTGCTTTGGATAAAGTTACTTCCGGACAGTACGTAAAAAAAATTAATGGCGTTTGGGTTAGAGATGTTGAAGCTATGAAAAAAGGAGCTGAAAGATTTGCTACAAAAAAATGGGAACAGCACCCTGCATGGAATGAAGATTATAAAAAAGAAATGCATTTTGAAATAAAGAAGGTTCTAAGGAAGCTTAGAGATGTGCGTCATATTGTTTTGCATTCAACTATTTCTTCTGATTCAAACGGTATAATTAAGAGTCATAAGGCTCATTTTGTTGTAGAACGTGATGGGTCAATTAAGTATTTGGTCCCTATTGATAAAGATACAGAATCAAGCAAGAAGTATGCACATCACGCCGGAACAACCGCATGGGACGGGCTTCATGATCTGAGTGAACATTCAATAGGTATTGAAGTTGTTGCGCTAGAGGGGCAGAGCTGGTCTGAAGCAGAGTATGTTGGCGTGAAAAAATTAGTTGATTTTATTGGAGGGTATTATAACCTTCAAAAAAATGATGTACTTCTTCATAAAATGCCTAGATATTCAGAATATGGTAGAGGTGAAAAGTCTGATCCATGTGATGATCCATCGGTTTTGTATTCTAAATTGGGTTTACCTGATAATTCCAGATTGATGGATTTAGATGTTGCTCAAGGTGATGTATTATCTAATATTGCAGAAATCAATGGGGACTCTAAGCATGTACATGGTTCATGGTTTGGTCTTGATGCCGGTCAGTCATTGCTTGGCAAAAACGTTCCTGACGCACTACCAAAAATGGATCAAGCGACACTTGCAAAATGGAAAGAAGAAGTTAGGGCGAAGGCCAATATTGTTAAGTATACTGTTCAAAAAGGCGATACTTTGTATGAGATTGCCAAGGAAAATTCAACAACTGTAGAAATTATTCAGGCCTATAACTCCTTAAAAGGAATAACATTGAGTATTGGGCAGGTTCTTGAAGTGCCGAAGGCGAAGGATTAATATTATTTCTCCTTACTCGCAATATAAGCAACTAAGTCGATTACTCGGTTTGAGTAACCCCATTCGTTGTCGTACCAAGCGAAGATTTTCGCCATGTTTCCGATGGCCAAAGTTTCAGCTGAGTCGACGATTGAAGAACGCATGTCGCCTTTGAAGTCGACCGAAACGAGTGGTAAATCTGATACGCCCAATATGCCTTTTAGCGGACCTTCTGAGGCGGCTTTTAGAGCTGCATTTATTTCTGCAGGAGTGGCTTCCTTTGCCAATTCTACTGTAAGGTCTACAAGAGAAACTGTTGGAGTAGGAACTCGAACTGCCATTCCGTTTAATTTTCCAAGAAGTTCAGGAATAACCAAGCCGATTGCCTTTGCAGCTCCTGTTGAACTTGGAATCATACTTTGAGTTGCGGCACGAGCTCGGCGGTAATCGCGGTGATCGTTGTCGTGAAGATTTTGATCATTTGTGTATGCGTGAATTGTTGTCATTAAGCCTTTAACGATTCCGAAAGAATCATTTAATACTTTTGCTACCGGCGCGAGACCGTTTGTTGTACAGCTTGCGTTTGAAATAATGTGATCAGTTTCAGGGTTGTAAGTGTTTTCGTTGATGCCCATAACGATTGTTCGGTCGATTTCATCTTTTGCTGGAGCTGAAATTACTACTCGTTTTGCACCGGCTGTGATGTGTTTCCCTGCGCCTGCTCGATCTGTGAAAACTCCTGTGCATTCAATTACTAAATCTATGTTTAGGTCTTTCCAAGGAAGTTCTTCAGGATTTCTTGCAGAAACCACTTTAATTTCCTTTCCATTGATTGTGTATTTTCCAGCTTCGCCCGCAACTTCCATCGGCAATATTCCGTAGTTTGTGTCGTATTTTAAAAGATGTGCACCCATTGCCGGATCACCTAAATCATTAACGGCGACTATGTCGATTTTTGGGTTCATAAGGTTGGCACGAAAAACCATTCGTCCAATTCTACCGAATCCGTTTATTGCAACGCGCATGTGTGTGGGGTTATTTAAAATCGCGGACAGTATAATGTGAGATTTGGAAAAATCAAATTGAGGATTTAAGACGGAAATATTTAATATCGTCTATTCAGCAAGGGAGCGTTTAAGTAAAGTTCATGAACTTTACTTAAACTTCCTAATAAATTTATTGCTTCATAGACGATATTAAATATTTTCTTTTAACAATAAATCCTCAATTTGATTTTATAGTATTCGCATTAAATAAAATCACACAATTTGTCTTTGTACGCACGTTTGAAAATTTGATTTTGCTGCAGCTGGGTGCTATTAAGATCTACTATCATTTAATAATAATTTATGGGAACAACTAACGACATAGATGTGCCGGAACGTGGTGAAGGTCCTGCGAATTTTGATGAGATTGAAGAGACTGATCTCCAGCCAATTGCAGATTTGGTTCAAGATCATCTTGCCAAAGGGTTGGGCGGTTCATTTGAAATTATTTTGGACACGCGCCGTGCTGTTGTTAATGTGAATAGAATGGAGGATGATGTACGGCCAAACACGCCAAGTGTTCCACGTATTATGTTTCATGAAAATGCGGCAGAAGTTCTTGGAGAAAGGAACGTTATTGATAGATTGAAAATGTCACCCGTTTTTCTTGGAGTTGGTGTTAATATTATGAAAACTATTGCTCAAAAAGCACAGATTTTAGGAGCTGATGAGGGAGCTGAAATAATTTCTAAAGGTGGTTTAGTGAAGGGTTTGTTGATACCAATGGAGAGTGATACAGGTGTACAAATCGTAGTTGACGAAGAAGGTATACCGAATAAACAGATTACAGGAAGGAATTTAAAAAAATATGACTTTTTAGGTGAGTATATGATGGCTTTGGGGTATAAGCCCACCAGTTCGGTTGTGTGTGTAAAGAAAGGCGGAGCGGAATTTTTATATGTTCCACACGAACTTTTTGAATCACTACATGGTAGATCTCAGGAAACTGTTTATGAAAATATCATCAAAAAGTCTCCATTAACAAAATATCAAATTCAGGATCCTGATAAGGTTGATCCTGAAATGGCAGATAAGACATGTGTTGATTTTCCACCAATGCCAAAAGTATCAAAAATTATTAATGATATAATTGCTGATGGTTTGGGTATTGAAGGAGATGCTAGTTTTGCCAAAGAATATGTTGCAGGTGATCAAGTAAAGGCACCGGGCCTGGGTTATTTTGGTTTAATCTCAAGAGGTGGGGTTACTGTTGCCAATGAGACTGTTGAGCCGTTTAGCCATGAAATTCTTGCAGATATTGCAGATGGAAATATTATTTTTGAAGCAAATGCTCTTGGAGTTATTCCTCTAAAAAATATTAAAATCAGTGCAGGTATTTCAGGCACAACTATTGTATATGTAGATCTCAATCCGGCTATGCCAAATTATAAAGAAATATTAAGGGCTCTCTTAGACGGTCAACATTCAAAACTTACAAAAGCAAACTTAAGAAGGGCCGCGATTCAAAAGTCTTAATAAATTTTCTATGCCAAATCCAGATGGTCCAGATGATGAAGTAATAGACACTGAAGCTGCACCCATTCCTGATGGTTTGCCGGTTCGGCTTCCGACCAGAGGTGATATGGAAAATGAAGCGGCTATAGTAGGGCTTCATGCCGGTGACCCAAATATTTCGCTTAGCGCCTTAAGAGATTTTATTCTTGAATATGAAGATGATATTGATGAAGAGCTTGATGGCATACACGAAGAAATTTCTGAAGTTATTCCTGATAGTGGCATTGAAGGTGAGGTTTCGGCAAATGCTGTTGGAGTACAACCTCATTCTTCGGTAAAATTGATTGCTGATAAAGAAACGACTGTTGTGTATGTCAATGTTGCTAGAGACAATTCTAATTATGAAAAATGTATGGATGTTGCAGTGCAAGGGCAGGCTGCAAAATTGTCCGGCTCGAATGTAAGAGTTGGAATGCTTAAAATAGGCAAGGATTCCGAGCTTGTCTAAATTGCGAAAATATGTTACGATTAAATGATTACATATTCTATAACAAAAACAAATATGCAAAAACACGGTCATGTTGATGCGCAAAAACACAATAAAATTGTGATTGCAATCATCCTTGTAATTTTGGCTCTTGCCACAGTTACTGTAATGTATCTTCGTTCTACAGGTGAGGTTGACCTTAAAGACAGCGAAGGTAGAATACAAAAAACTTCTATATCTTTACCCGTTAACTCCATTCAAGGAGAAATGAATTAATATGACACCTAAAACACTTAAAATCTTACTTATCATCTCTGTCGTGATTCTTGCTATTGTATCAGTCTTGTATATGAAGACATACAATGAGCTTAAGTCTTATAAAGAAGGGTCAACAAGTATTCTTCAATTGAAATCTTCTAGTATACAGGGTGAGATGGGAATTAAATAGTTAAGAAATTAAAATCTTAATTCAAGAGGTAAAAGCTGAACTGCTGTTGTGAGTTCAGTTTTTATTTGTTCATTTTCATTTCTGATATTTCTCTCTCCGGCTCCTTTGGTGTGATGTAGTTTTAAGCGGACATAATTGTTAGCCATATGCTCATTTATTGAAATCGTCTCTTTTACCAATTCTTTATCTGAATCTATATTTGGATATTTTGCTATAGCTCTAATTTTATATTCACAGAGCGCGCAGTACCCTAGCATTGCATTCGCTCTATTTAGTATGTCACCGGAGAGAATTGCAGATGATTCCAATTTACGAATTCTTTCCTCCAATCCCTCTAACATTTCAAAAGTTTCTTCTCTGCTTGATTCAGGTGAGCTTGCTTTTTCTCGGCATAAATAATCGTAAGCTTCAACAACACCTTGGAGGGTGTCATTTGTTTGAAATAAATCAGGAGGATTAATATTTGCAAATTTGTTTCCAGCTTGGTCAAAAATTTTAATTGCTGCCTGAGGATCTCCAAGTTGATTACTGGTGCCACCACATAATCTTAAAAATGTGGCTTGGCTTTCTTCTGAACCTTTTGGACCAAATTTCATCAATGCATCCAGTTCATCTTTAAATAACATTTTTTTCTTTTTGTAATATTCTTTTAATTCATCTTTTTCTATTACTCTCTTATCTTTTAAAGAACGGAGTGTGTAAACTTTTCTTAGTAAATTATCCATTTCAATTGTAGCAATTAATCCATCTCTTTCATTGCTAATGGAAAGAGTTCGCAGATCAGCAACAAGTTTTTTGAAAATCGCTTGTCTTTCGCGCATTTCAAATATGCCATCAAGTTCTTTTTCAACGGAGGAATTTTCGATAGTTGAAACTACATTTCCAGGTAACGCATTATTCTTCCCATTCAAAGCGCACAATCTATATCGTCTCCATATCAGCTTCAACTTTATACTTTCGACGGAATCGATGGATTCTATTTTAGAGTAGATTTCCTCGGCTATTTTTCTTTGATCTTCATCGCTGGTGTGGAAGGATTGAGCCATCGACATGAAAAAATCAAAGTTTTCAGGTTTGATTTGCGATATACCATATTTTCTTAGGTAGTCTGAATAGACTCTTCTGGCTTCAGAAATGAAACCTTGGTCAGTGTAATATTTAGCTACTTTTGTGCAACATTTAATTAAGCTTTGTTCTTTTGCTACACCGGTATTCAAAAGATGTTGGAATTTTGCCTCAACAGAGTCGATTTCTTCTCCTTCAAATGCGTTTTCCAAAATTAGCATTCGTGAAAATTCAGTTTCATCTTTAATAGCGAGAAGTAGAGCAGAACTTCTTTCATTTTTATCTTTCAGATCGTAGTTATCGCCGATTTTTTCGAGTAGGTTTTTGTCTTTTAAAAATTCGAGATCTTCTAAAAATGCACTTTTTTTGGTAGAATCATTATTCGGAATATCTTTTAATTTACAATAAATTGGCCAGAGAATCTTTGCGCTTGTTTGAAATTTAACAGATGCTACTAATCCCAAGATAAACTGTCTTTCTTCTGCGACTTCTTGTTCTCGAATTTTACGTCCGATTTCTCCTGTTTTTATATTTTTTGTTTTTTGTTTGTCAAAGAAAATTCTACCACCTTCTTTCGAAAGTCCTCCGTTCAGAATATATATTAAATTTCTGGGTGTAATTTGAAAACGTTCTTCAGTACAAAATTTTTCCAGCGCTACAGTTAGCGGCTTCAGATCAGTTATTAAATCTAAATGTATTGTATTTATGTCCATTAACATATCAACAGCATCTTCGATCTTCATTTCTTTAAGCTCGATTGTTTTACCTCCGAAATCACCACTGTGAATTAGTCCAGTTTTTGTTGTTACGATAGCGGCAGCAAATTTTTCAAAAAGAGGTCTTTCATTCGGGTTAATTTCTTTCGCATCCAATATTAAGAGATTTGTTCTATTGAGTACTGTGGAATCAAGTAGAAGTGCATCAAATTTATCTAATAAGTCTTTTACTCCGATTTCTTTTTTAAGTTCTGGATAGAAGTTATAAACAAGCCCTCGAATCAATGAGTATGAATCTTGTCCAATCTTTTCAATTGAAGTTGCTTTAACCCCTTTGCTCTGGGCTTTTTTCAGAGAATATCTCATGAGTGCCGACACACCGGCTCCGCTGAGATTTGAGTGAATTTTTAAGAAATTCCCGTTCGTTCCGAGTTTTGAAATGAAATCTTCAATTTCGCTTTTTTCTTGATCTACTCCGACGAGATCTTTACCAGAAATTTTTTCCGGATCTATTTCATCAAGACCAATTTTTAGACACATTATGTCCCCACCTTTAGCTTTCACAGTTTCAAACTCGAATATATTTCCGAAAGCTTTTATGCAAAATTCAGTATCAATTCTTAAATCACGGCTGTGAGTGCCCAGCCTTACGGATTTTACAATACCCGGTCCTGCTCTTTCTTCAAGAGAGCTACCTAATACTCTGGTCCTGACTGTGCCTTCAGTGTAACCAACTCCTATTCCTAATTTAAATCCTTCATTTGTAATCATTGCTGCCATATCTCTGCAAAAAGCTATAATTTTCTTGCCATTTTCTTCATTCAAAGGAAGTTTTGTATGTACATGTAATTTTTCACCATCTTTTTTAAATGTAAAAAAGTCACGGTAATTTTGAATTAATCTGAAGTATTTTTTAATTACAGACGAATATCTTTCTTGCCTCATGCCGAGATCTTCAAGACTTCCAATTTGAAATGCGATTGAAGTAAGATCAATAGCGTTAACATTACCTTCTTTCCCGCGTGATTGATTATCAATCGCACTTATGCAACCACGTGGGTGAGTTGCCTGAGCAAGAGCTGAGATTATAGCAATTGATTCTTTGCGACTTATTGGGAGAGAATGTTGATTTAAATTGATGCATCTATCTGGGATTTGAATATTTCCCAAATCAGTATCCGTAATTACATTGCTCTGTAGTTTAATTCCAATTTCTTTCAAATAAACTTTTGTCTCATCGTCAACCTCCATTTTATTTTTTCCTACATTTTTTTGGCCCTGAATTGCCCTAACATATGTTGCTCCGTCTACATCAATTATGCCATCTTCTATACCTTTTGGAGATGTATACAGTGAAAGTCTTAAATCTCCATCCGCTTTTGCCACACCAGTTGAAAATGTGAAGTTTCCATCAGGATACAGATTTTTGTCAGGATTATTTAATGGGACTTTGATTTTTACTTCTCGAAGAGCTTTTAAAAAAGCAGCTAGATTCTCCTCAACATAAAAAACATATGCGTCTCCCGCCGGTGCTTGTAAAAGTTTTACGTTGAACTTTTTACAAAGTGCAAACATTGTTATTTGATAACTTTCATCCAATGACGCTTTTTGTGAGTCTGTAGCCTTATACTGAAAATTTGAATATGCATTTAGGTCTGCGACGACTGTAAATCCTGGCTTCAGATTGAAATTTAGATATATGTTACTGATTGCATCATCTGTACTTAGGTCAGGATTTAGAAGAAATCGTTTTGCAATTTCTTCTCTAAGCGGCTCGATGTATGTCTTCACCCAAGGTGGTGCAGTAATTAATTTCCAAAGTTGGTCGATGTTATATGTTTTTAAGGTATCGGTAATATCTTTGATGTCCCCGGTTTTTTTGATTGCACGTAAAATGCTTCTCAACATATTTTTCTGATTCCCTTCACTTAGAATGCTAATTATTTCTGCACTTGTTTCGGAGTTTAAATTCCAAACATCATCAGATACTTCTCCCTCAATTGGCTCTGGCGTTTCATCAGGAATATCTTTACTTTTATCCTCTCTGCGATCGATAATTTGTATATTTCCCATAGTTGTCCGTACCATACAATGGTTTGGTGTTTTTGTAAAGCCTATGATATAAGTAAAATATGAATTTTACAGATGCAGTTCAGGCATTGCGGACAGGGAAGGTTGTGGCTCATGCAACTGAAACTTGTTATGGTTTGGCCGCCGATATTTTTTCTCCAGCCGCGCTTACGCGGCTTTACGATATGAAAAAGATGGATTTAGATAAACCAGTGAGTATTTTGTGTGCTTCGCTTGAAGAGGCGAAGAAGTATGGAGAGTTTTCAGATTTGGCGCGTGGTCTGGCGGAGAAATACTGGCCTGGCCCACTTACGATTGTTGTTCCGAGAATGGCGGCTTTACCGCTGTGGATTAATCCTGGAGTAGCTACGATTGGCATTAGAGTTAGTTCGAATGAAGTAACACGTCAATTAGTTGAGAGTTTTGGTGGCCCGATTACAACAACCAGCGCGAACATTCATGGTTTGCATCAGGCTTATTCTGTTGATGAATTTGCTGATTTGAAACCGGATTTTATTTTAGATAGCGGTAGAATTCCGCCAATATCTCCTTCTACTATTATTGAAGTGATAGGGGATAGTTTGAAAATAATCAGACAAGGTGATCTGAAGATTGGGTGAGTATCTGTGCGCCACTATATTTCGTGGCGACTTGCTTTAGTGCACACAAAATCAGTTCATGGTGCATATTTTTTATACAACAGCGGGTGAAGCCCGCAAGTGCTTTTGCTCGACACTTCTGTACCTCGAATTTCAGGTTATTTGAGGCTAAAAATAGGACTTTGTGCGCACAATTTGTATGCACTGTTTTGTGCTGTTTTGTAACAATGTATCAAATTTTCTTGACGGACTTAATTCTCCGGAATACTTTTTTGTCACTTCCACGCTCGTTCAAAAAACTTATCCACTAGTGTGCACAAAACTTGCGCAACTCATGATCCGGTAATGCTTAAAGAGACAATAGAGTCTCTTAACCTTAAACCTGGCCAGATTGCCGTTGATTGTACGCTTGGATTAGGAGGACATTCTATCGAAATTTTGAAAGGAATTGGACCGAAAGGTTCACTATTTGCCTTCGAAAAAGATGAAAGAAATCTTGTGCCAGCAAAGGCGAGATTGGAAGAAGTCGCAGAAAACTTTGAAATTTTCCACGACTCATTTGCTTCTTTGAAAGATCGGCTCAGAGGGAAAGGCTGCGATCAAATTAACGCAATAATCTTTGATCTTGGACTCTCCTCCCCACATGTTGACCAACCCGAAAGAGGATTTTCTTTCAGAAAGGACGGTCCGCTAGATATGCGCTTTGACGCCTCAAAAGGTTTCACGGCCGCGGACATTCTCAATTCTTGGCCCGAAGAAAAAGTCGCTGAAATTTTCTGGAAATACGGAGAAGAAAGGCGATCTAGAAAACTGGCTAAGGCAGTAAAGATGCAAAAAATCACTACAACTCTCGAATTAGCGAGATTGGTGGAAAAAGTTCTCGGTGAAACTAGGGTGGCGGCAATATTTCAGTCACTGCGAATCGCGGTGAATGAGGAACTAGAAGCTTTGGAGCTTGCTCTTACTCAAGCTATTGAGTTACTCGCTCCTCAAGGACGCGTGGTCGTGCTGAGTTATCACTCTCTTGAAGACAGGATTGTAAAATCTATCTTTAAGCAATTCGCCACTGACCTCCGCGATCCAACTGATATATTTGGTGGCAGAGTCCTAAGACCTAAAGTTCTTTCCCTCCTGAGCAAAAAACCGATCTTACCTTCGCAAGAAGAAGTAAACATAAACCCTAGAGCAAGAAGCGCAAAAATGCGCGTAGCAGAAAAACTATGAACAATTTCATCTCAAAATTAGAAGAATTCAATCCTGTGTATATAGGATCATCGCTCCTTGTGGCAGCGGTTCTGATGGGAGCATTCTCAATGACTTCTCTCAATGAAAAAGCAACAAAAGGTTATCAAGTTAACAAGCTTGAAGCGGAAAGACAGGATTTAGTTCGTGACGGTGAAATTACAGATATGTTAAATTTAAGAGCAAGATCACTTGAATCAATAAAAGAGACAGACAGAGTTTCAGCAATGGTGAAGCCTGGATTTGAACAGATTGTGTATGTTTCACCAATTACTGTAGTAGCACAAAGGTAAATTACGAAACCCAATTGGGGTTAAGGGGAAATCGCATAAAGCTCGCTGAAAGGCGGGTTTTATGTTTTCTTCCGAAAATATTCTACAACGGGTGGAATAATTGATAGGAAAATTATTCCGAAAATTACCATTGTAAGATTCTCTGCGATTATCGGCACGTTTCCGAAGAAATAACCTGCTAATCCGAAAAGGAAGACCCAAGTGAGGCCTCCTGAGATGTTGTAAAACACGAAAGTCTTGTAATCCATTTTGCCGGCTCCGGCCACAAAAGGGGCGATAGTTCTTATGATAGGTACAAATCGCGCCATGAATATGGCTTTTTTGCCGTATTTATCGAAGAAGAGCTGAGTTTTCTCCAGATATTCTTTCTTGATGAATCTGTTTCCAGTTTTGAAATATGCTCCTGCAAAATAGTTCAATGTATCTCCAGCGATTGCCGCGATTGAAAGTAGAAAAAGTATCCAAAATATTGAAAGTGAACCTTGAGCTGCGAATGTTCCCGCAACGAAAAGTAGAGAATCTCCAGGCAGAAGTGGCATTATTACCAAACCTGTTTCACACAAAATGATCAGAAATAGAAAGAGGTAAGTGAGTGTGCCGTAATTCTCAATTACCAAGCTTAAGTGTTTGTCGAAGTGGAGGATGAAGTCGATCATGAATGTACTTTAGCAGGTGAGTAAGGTTGATTGCTAATGGAAAATCTCTTCTCCCTCACCTTTAAGTTAATTGCATGAGCAATCTCATGGTGTTCTTTGCAAAGTGGAGCAAGATAGTTTGGATCGTGAGTATGTGAAAGTGCGAAGGTTTGAGTGTGATGAATAACTTCAGATGGTTTGTAACAGGTGGGAATTGAGCATTTTGTGCCATGTTCTTTTGTGAGTAATTTTTCAGTTTTGGCCGGAACAGGTCTACTGGTTGCTGGTCCAACTGGCTGGGCTTTCTCTTCTGCAATTTCTTCCTCACGCTTGTTAAGCGCGGCACTGATGATTTCATTAATATCAATTCCTTTTTCCTGAAGGTCAATTAATCGATTTTTGACTTCTTCAGTTAAGGTTAAAGTCTGCGCGCGCAGACCTGTAAAATTTTCATCTCTAACGAATGTTTCAACGGCCTTTTGTGACATGTTTTTTACAATTTCAAAAAGTTCTAAATCGTTCTCTTTTGTTGCAATTGATACCACCCGAGCAAGTTTATTAATACTTACTTCTCCATTAACAAGAGCTTCGTGGAGTCTTGGCATACTTTCGAATTTCTCATCTAACTTAAGTGCTAAACGAACCTGATCATTAGATAATCCGCCGAACTTTGCCGCAAACTCGAAGATAGAAGAACAGTTCTTCTTTTCATACAACTTGCGTTTGTAGATTTCCGGCAACAAACCTGTAAATTTCTTCTTCCATTCCAGCACACTTTTTCCGAAATAAATTGCCTTTTCTAATAGTTCTTTATCATTCATTTTGGGTGGGGTTAAATTAAAAAAAGTATAACAAAAAGCGAGCAAATTAACAGATTAAAACATCCAAATCGGCTGGACAATTTCGAGGGTGAGTGTGTACCTGTATTTCGTCATAAATAGTCAAAAATCTAATCTTCAATTACTGAAAGAAATAGCAGCTCAAGCGACTGATTCATAGTTTATGTTGTAATTATGGTTTAGGTCATATAAGATTCGATCTCGCTATCACTATCTAAATTTTATTATGCCTTACATAGCTGCCTATCCTGGAGTTTATGATTCGACTTGTGAAGGTAAGTTTGAACATGTTAGAGATCATGCAAATGCGCTAGCCACAAAAACCGAGCAAGATAAATTTGGAAAAGCGGATAGGAGTGAGCAAGTGATTTATTCTACTACGTTGCAGGATGGAAGAGTGGTTTGTGTTTATGGACCTAATATTGAAGAATTTTTTAAATGGAATGGTGATTCAATCTTTAGAGTTGATGTTTTTAAAGGCAACGAAAAAATGACTGATAATTGGCATTTTCTTTCTGGAAGAGGAGCAATGTTTGAAAAAAGAAAGCCGGTGAAATTTATGGGTTTGCCTCAGAGAGTACTTGATTCATTAAATGAAATGGGCCGTGAATTTTACGAAGCGAATAAAGAGCGACTTCAGTATAGACATGATGTGCGCGATAGAGTTTTGAAAGCGGCGGGCTTGAAATAGGGCGAGGTGGGCGCTAAAATGCCGGTACCTTAAACCCAAAATATGGACAATAAACTCAGATTTTTTCAGAAAGCGGCTTTTAGTACAGGTGAGATTTCGAATGTTGAGAAATTTGTGAGAGCGAGTGGAACGAGTTTGATTCTGCCTTACGATCAGTTTATTGAGCATGATAATCGTCATGCTGATGTGGGAAATGGTAGTGATGATCCGGATTTTATTATGAAATTGGCTGTTGATGGTGGATACAACGCGGTTGCGGTTCACTATGGCGTGGCTAAGAGGTATTGGGCGAAGTTAGGCGGGAAAATTCCTCTAATTTTGAAATTAAACGGAAAGACTTCATTCCCGTCACAAGCTAATGCGCTTTCAGTGCACACTTCTTGGGTTGAGGATGCGGTGAAAATCGGAGCGGCTGGAGTTGGTTATACAATGTATTATGGAAGTCCTGCGCAAAATTTAGATTTACCACAGCTTGCGCGAGTGAGATCAGATTGTGAAGAGGCTGGTTTGCCACTCATTGTTTGGGCTTACCCACGTGGAACTGCAGTTGATGCGAAGGGTGGAAAAGAAGGTCCTTATGCGGTTCAATCAGCAGTAAGAATGGCGATGGAAATGGGCGCAACAATTATTAAGGCGAATTTACCTGAGCCAATGAAACAGGAAGATTTTGATAACAAGGAAATTCCAGACTTTTTCAAAAAACAGGAGAAGGAAATTCAGGCGATGAGCGATCCTTTTGAACAGAAGAAAGCGCGAGCGACTTTGGTGGTTAAAGCGGCCCAAGGAATTCCGGTTCTATTCAGCGGAGGTTCAAAAATTTCAGATGAAGATTTGCTTCAGAATGCGAAAGTTTGTTTAGAATCAGGTGCATTCGGATTTATTTTCGGAAGAAATATGTGGAAGAGAGATCCAGCAGATGCGCTAGTTATTACTAAGAAACTTCAAGATTTACTCGATTCTCCTAAACCTCAATTTTAATGGATTTACTCAGCTTTTTGAAGTCTAAAGGAGCAGAAGAGGGATTGGCGAAACTGATAGTTTCGATGGGAGATGCATGCAAAGTTATTGGAGCTGAGCTGCGTGAATCGCTTCATTCAAAGCACCTTGGAACAATCAATGCGACGGGTGATGATCAAATTGCAATGGATGTTCGATCTGATGCGATTGTTGCCGAGCACATGAGGGCTTGCCCTTCTGTGTTATTGCTTGGTGGTGAAGAAATGGCCGAGCCAGAAAAAGTTAATTCGGATGGTCGCTATGCGGTATTTTGTGATCCATTAGATGGCTCAAGTTTGGCTGATGTGAATTTTTCTGTGGGAACAATTGCTGCAATTTATGATGGTGAAGTTATCGGAAAAACCGGTAGAGATATGGTTGCGGCTTTGTATGCAGTTTATGGTCCAAAAACAACTTTGGTGGTGACGGTGAAAAAAGGCGTTCACGAATTCATGTTAATTAAGGGCGAATGGATTTTGATTGAAGAGAGTTTGCAGGTGGGCGAGGCAAAGTATTTTGCCTGCGGAAATTTGCGTGCTTGTGTTGATAGACCTGATTATTTGAAGCTTGTTGAAGATTTCATTTTGAACAAATATACTTTGAGATATTCTGGTGGAATGACTCCTGATATCAATCATATTTTGCATAAAGGTGGTGGAGTTTTCACTTATCCCGGAATGCCGAGTGCGCCAAATGGGAAATTGAGATTGTTGTTTGAATGTGCACCAATGTCATTAATTATGGAAGAAGCTGGAGGTGCTTCTAGCAACGGTAAGATTCCTGTGCTCGATTTAGTGATTAATAATTATGAAGAAAGAACACCTATTTTTATTGGAAGCAAGTCGGAAGTAGAGAAATGTAGCGGGTTTTAGTGTATGGTTTGTGGGTAAATCCACACCACAACCATGATCGACGAACTAGTTTTGCAGGCGCAAGCCGGCGACAAGGATGCTTTCGGTAAAATTTATGATCATTTCTTTGATCAAATTTATCGATATGTTTTTTTTCGTGTGAATCAAGATGAAGTGGAAGATATTGTTGAAGCGACTTTTATAAAGGCTTGGGTTAATCTGGAAAAATATGAGAAACGTGATTTTTCGTTCTCATCGTGGCTTTATAAAATCGCACACAATGCGACAATAGATCATCATCGTTCGCACAGAAAAATCGAACAAATTGATGAGAATATTAAAGATGAATCTGAAGATGCGGAGCCGAAAAAATTGGCCGAGCAGGGCCTTATGAGTGGGAAGGTTAGAGATGCTGTAAATGAATTGAAAGAACCATACAGACAAGTTGTAACTTTGAAATTTTTAAATGGTTTAAGCAATGCGGAAATTGCAGAAATTTTGGGTGAAAGGGAAGGGAATATTCGTGTTTTACAGTTTAGGGCTTTGAAGGAACTCAAAAAACACCTTGAGGAAAAGGGAATCAGTTCTGAAGTTCTGTAACAAGGAACGATTTATTACGTTTTAACTAGGCATGATCAACGACGCAAAATCTCGGATATGGGCAAGGATGCAAGATAAATTGCCGGATAGAGGCGTGGGCTTATTGCGCTCTTCGAGCCTTGAAATCCCAAGACTTCAAAAAGTTCAAATGAAAGAGCGGCTTTTAGATTCTCTTCCTGATTTTGCACCGTCACTTTCTTATTCTGAAAAATTCAGCATGTTATTCAAGCAAAAGGCGGCTTTTAGCATGCTTCTTCTGTCAGTTTTTTTTGTATTTGTTTTAGCACCTACTCAAAGTGTGTCTGCAAGTTCAAATAATACTTTGGAAATTTCTCAGGGAAGCGCGGTGATTACTCGCGGTAACGATAAAATTATTGTTACTGATGAAAGTTTGGTGATTCAAGGAGATAAAATTGAAATTGCGAATGACTCTATGGCGCATTTATATTTTGTTGATGATAGTCATATGACTCTTGGGCCAGGTACTATTTTGGCAGTTACGGAGGTTTATGTTCAGCCAGGTAATAAGGCAAGAACTGAAGTAGTTGTTGATCAATTTTCTGGTCGTGCTTGGACACAAGTTTTGAATATAGTAGGGAAGGATTCTTTCTTTTCACATCGTTTTCCGGACGGAGAAATTTCAGTTAGCCAACGTGCATCTTTTGATGTTGATGTTGGAGTAGATTCAACAAGAATTGAAGTCGCGAGAAATTTGGTGGATGTTATGGTGAATGAAGGAGATCAAGTTTATACAGGAACTTTAGGACAGGGTGTAAAAATGGAAACCGGTATAATTGTAACTTCTGAATTATCTGAGGAAGAGAAAAATGATGTGTGGTGGAAGTTTAATTTGGCCTTCGAAAAATCTTATGCAAGGGTTGTTGATGAAAAATATAAAAAAGAGGCGATAGATAGAGTATTGATTCTGCCAGGAAATCCGCTTTATAAGTTGAAGACTTTTCAGGAACAAGTTCAGTTATTTGTAACTTTGTCTAAATCAGGTAAACAGGAATTGGCAGTGAAGAGAGCACAAACAAGGTTGAATGAGGCTCAATCTTTGATTGCCCAAGGTAAAAATGAAAATGTAGCTGAGACTTTGAATGATTATGAAGACGCTGTTAGTGAGGCGCTTGGGCTTGCAGGAGAAGAGCAAATTTTGGCTGATACTGAAGAAGTGCAAAAGCAAGTTTTAACTGCTCAAAATATAGATGCCGGAACTGAGCTTTTGAAATCTAGCGTCTCACTTTCTGCATCACAGAGTTTAAGCATGGTTTCAGATTTAATTGAGAATGGGAATTATGATTTAGCTATGCAGTATTTGACTAATTATAAAGATGAATCACGTGCGATTTTGGTTGAGTTGGAATCTGTTCCATTAGAAAATAGGCAAGCTGTAATTATCAGTCTACTTGATCAGAAACTTGCAGATTTACAAATGCTAAGAATACTTGCAGTTGATGTGGATGCTCAAACATTGCAAGAAATGAGTATGATTATTTTGAGTCTTAGAGAGAGAGAATTGAATCATCTTTCTGATTTCTTTGCAGCGTCATCAGATGATAAAGATGTTCAGTTGATGATTTATTCAAAGTTGAAAAACTCGATTGATATTGATACAGAACTTCAGATTGGACTTTCTCAAGTTGAAGACCAGCTTTCAGGAAGTGGTTTAGTAGTTGATCTAACTGTTACTGATGCTCCGATTGATCCTCGACTAAATGCCCATTCCTACGAGACCGAGAATCAAGCCGATAGTGGCGAAGAGAGCGCCGATTATCCAGAAACGCATAACGATTTGTGATTCCGGCCAACCGAGATATTCAAAGTGATGATGAATCGGCGCGATGTGGAATATTTTTTTTCCGAAGAATTTTTTTGAGAAAAGCTGAATAATTACTGACAATGTTTCAAACACGAAAATCGCTCCTATAAATGGTAAAATTACTACACCGTTAGTAAGCATGGCGATTACTCCGAGTGTTGCACCTAATGCAAGTGAGCCGGTGTCTCCCATGTAAAATTTTGCCGGTGGAATATTGAACCAAAGAAAGGCAAGTGTTGCTCCACAAATCACCGCACAGAAGGCTGCGAGTATATAGAGCCCGTGATAGTAGGCGAGAGTTCCAAACGCGCCATACGAGATGATTGTGAGTCCACCGGAAAGTCCATCAAGACCGTCTGTGATGTTTACTGCGTTAGCGGTAGCCACTATTACCAAAATGAAAAGTGGAATGTACCAAAGTCCAATAGTGAAATCGCCAATTCCCGGTAAGTGAATCATGTTATAGCCCAGTTTGAAGTAGAACCACAGCCCGCCCAAGAGTGCCAAAAATATTAGCCAAAAGAATTTTGGCTTCACATTAAGTCCCTTTGATTTTCCCCAGCCTCTAATGTTGAAGTAATCATCAACTGCGCCAAGAAGAGCCACGCTGACTAGAGTAATTATTGGCAAGTAGGTTTCATTTCTGTTAATGAGTGAGTGCTCAAAAACTCCGATGTAAGAAAGAAATCGTGAGAGTAAGATGACGATTAGTGTTGAGCCCCAAATTAGAATGCCGCCCATTGTTGGTGTGCCTGACTTTTTTTCATGAAGGTTATTGTATAGTTTCGCATCTTTCCCATCTCTTATTGTTTTTCCGATTTTATTTTTTATCAGAAGATTTATAAAAGGTTTTGCAAAGCTTATTGCCACAGTGAAACCTAAAAATCCTGATCCGACGATCAATATAATTCTTCTGACGGTTTCAGTAATTGGAAACATATGCGCGAATTCTACCAGATATAGGCTCTGTAAATCCAATCGAGAAGAATTTTTGTGTCATAGAATCGATTCGAGCTGCCAAGTACAACAATTAAAACTTCTTTACCTGCAGCATTTTCAGCCAGAGTTACTAAACATTCGCCTGCGGCATCTGTTCGGCCGGTTTTTATTCCTTTAATTCCCATCTGACCCAAAAGTGTATTTGTATTTTCAAGTTTATGGCCGGCAACCTCAGCTTCTTTCATATTTACGATTTGTCTGATTGTATTGTCACGAATGAGATAAGAGGCGAGGAGTGCGAGATCATGAGTAGTTGAGTAACTTTCTCCACTGTCTAGTCCTGTTGAATTTGTGTATTGGGTTTGGTCTAAGCCGAGAAGTTTTGCCTTGGCGTTCATTTTTTTAACGAAGTCTTTTTCTGTGCCGGAGTTATATTCAGCCAAAGCCACTGCGGCATCATTCCCGGAAGGAATAAGTAAACCGTAAAGTAAATTTTTTACGCTGATTTTCTCGCCACTTCTGAGCCCCATTCTTGAACCACTTATTGACGCTGCATTTTGACTAACTGTCACCATTGCATCCGGGTCTTCTTCATCGAGTAGAATGTATGCAGTCATTAATTTTGTTAGACTTGCGATTGGCAATTTCAGATCGCTATTTTTTTTGAAGAGAATTGTTTGAGAATCTAAGTCGATTGCTATTACAGCCGTTGCAGACATTGCTGCAGGTGCCACGAGTTCAGCGCGTTTTATTGGTATAGAAGCAACTGAAAGAAGTGAAGTTTCGTTAAAGGCGTTATATTGGTTTGTACTAATGCCGCCTAAACTTAAAGTACTTGCGAGTAATAAGGAGAGTAGGCTTTTAAACATAATTTAAGATAAAGCTTTTTGAATTTCCTCTTCGGACAGTTCTTTCCATTCACCGGGTTTCAAGTCGGCTAGTTGCAATTTGCCTATTGCAGTTCTGCATAAATATAACACGGGAAAACCAAGCGAATCCATAAGCCTTCGAATTTGTCGCTTGCGCCCTTCGCTGAGTATCAGTCTAATCTTACCGGGAGCGAGAATTTCAAATTCAATCGGGTTCAGAGTCTTGTCATCCAGCTGCATTTTTCCTGATTTTAAAGGAAGGAGATCTGCCATAGTGGGCCGACCGTGCACCTCAATTTCATAAGTCTTTGTATGGCCAAATTTTGGGTGTGTGAGCCGAAAAATCAAATCACCGTCGCCACTTAGAATCACCATTCCTTCACTGTCTTTATCTAACCGTCCGGCGTAGTTTAAGTGACTTAGTGGTTCAGGTATAAGCTGCATTATATTTTTTGGATTGTGATAATCTTCTTTTGTGCAAACGTAATCAACAGGTTTGTAAAGTAGAAGTGTTGTCTTCATTTTCGCTTCTATTTTTTTACCGTCTATTCTTACCACGCAAGAATCGGAAAATTTCTCACCAAGTTTATCTACTGTCGTGCCGTCTACTTCAACTCTACCTGCTAAAATAAGCTCTTCCGCTTTTCTGCGAGAACAAAAATCGCGGTTGGCGATAATTTTTTGAAGCCTACTGGTAGAAGTAACTTGCATAGAATTTTGCTGAATTTGCTTTGTAGAAATCTAAAAAGTCTTCACCTACAGTAATCACAATGCCGGTGTTTTCATCTTCCTGCTTTACCATTTCGCCAGGCACTAATTCATTTAAAAGCTCGTAGGTTTCTTTGTCGCTTTGAATTGTACTGATTGCTATGTCTTTTGTTAGAGCATTTCCATGGTCTACAACATTAAATCCATAACGTTTAAGGTAAAGTTTTACATCAACGGCAAGGCCTTCTGTACTTGTTCCGTTTAGCACTGTAATTGGAGTTTGTTGAATGAAAACTGATTGATTGAAGAAGAAAAGTTTTGCGAATTCTTTGAACTCTGTGAAATCTCCATAAGTTGGAATTAGAACCGCTGCTCCGCCATAGAGACTCCTGTCCGGTCCATATACGAAGCCTGCTGTTTTGTATGCTTCGTCGCTAATCACTTGCTGAAGAATTGAACTTCTATCGAATTGCTCTGAAATTTTTGCGAGATAAATCATCTCTGCAGTTGTCATATTAGTTTCGAAGTTGCTCGAAATTGCCGAGTATAGATTTTTAATTTTCAAAGGATTCAAAAGGAAGCCGATGCTGAGTGCCTTATCTTTCATTGCCACTAAAATTTCTTGCTGTCTTTTTGCGCGTTCGAAATCTGAACTTGTTTCTCTACTCCGTGCATATTTTAGAGCTGTTGTCCCATCAAGAGTCTGTGTCCCGGCTTTTATATAAAGAGGATCATAGATTCGTGATGAGCCGTCTGGAGCAGGGTAGAATTGGTCAATTATGCTTTCTGTAGGGCTAACTTCAACTCCGCCAAGCGCATCAACTACATCAACAAAACCTTTGAAATCCACTTTTGCGAAATACTGAATTTTAATGTCATAGATGTCTTGCATCTGTTCAATTAACACACGCATTGCCTCATCTTTATCTTCATTTTTATCTAAAATGAACTGATAGACTCCGTTTAATCTGCTGCTCCAGCCTACTTCGAGATTATTCACGTACAAATCTCGAGGAGTTGAGAGCATAGCGATACTTTTGTTGCTGTTGTCGATGGATGCAATCATTATGGTGTCGGTAAGGTTTGACCCGTCGTGACCTTCACCACCAATCCCGAGTAAAAGAATATTAGTGTGACCATTTTCATCTTCTTGAACATTTTGGCTTACAGCTGAGAGGACAATCTGCCTTAGTGAAAAAGGGTTGCCTGACATGATTGCTCCCGCTATTCCTTTAACTGTAAGAAACCCAAGAATAAGTGCTAAAATTGTTAGCAATAAGTGATGTTTTATCCAGTTACCGGGTTTTTTTTCTTGTAAATCCATAGCGAAGCAATTTTACTGAATTCTACCGAAAATGAAAGTAAATTAATTCAGCTTTTTTTCAGGTCGATTTGTGTATGTTAAGGTTATGCTTCTTGTTTTAACTTCAATTTGTGGATTTTTTCTCGGCGTAATTGCGCGGATTCTATGCCCTTCTTTGCAGTTTTTATATTTTGTCCCGGCGATTTTCTTGCCACGTAAGATTTTTATTTTATTTTTCATGGCTTTCGCTTTTGGCATTTTGAGGGTTGATCTTTATGAATCCGGGTTTCCTGTTTTACCTTTTGGTCAAATTGAATTTGTTGGGCAAGTTACAGAAGAAGTAGACAAGCGCGAAGCCTATCAAAATGTCTACTTTAAAACTGAATTTGGGAAGGTGCTGGTTAAGACTGATATTTTTACCAAGATTTCTTACGGTGATACTTTTTTAATAAGCGGTGAATTAGAATCGCCAAGTGATGAAGTAGATTTTTCCTACAAAAATTATCTTGCCCGCTATGGCGTTTTTGGACTGATTAAAAATCCAAAACTCCAGCTTCTGAAAGCTGGGCCACCATCGTTTTTTTCTTACTTGTATAATGTGAAGACAACTTTCCAGATGAGAATTAATCAACTTTATCCCGAGCCGGAAGCCGGTTTTGTTTCCGGTTTGCTTTTGGGCAGTAGGCGAGGGATGAGCCCAGATGTCAGCGATGCATTTAAAGCAGTTGGGCTAACGCATATTGTCGCGATTTCCGGTTACAATATCAGTTTAATTATTCTACTTATTTTTTCGGCATTTTCTTTTCTGCGATTGAAATTACGTATTATTTTGAGTGTGCTTTTAATTTCTATTTTTATACTTTTGGTTGGTTTGACTGCTGCAGTTGTTCGTTCAGCAATCATGGGCTTTCTAACCTTATGGGCACTTTATGGTGGAAGGAAAAGTCAGGTTTATTTCGCACTTTTGTGGTCGATGTTTTTTATGGTACTTTTTAATCCTTACATTCTTTTTTATGATGTTGGTTTCCAGCTTTCATTTGCATCAACTTTTGGCTTGATTGCTTTCACGCCGATTTTGAAAAAATATTTTCCGAAGATGAACGAATCATTAGCTTTAACTTTATCCGCACAAGTTCTGACTTTGCCATTTATTGCGTTTTCATTCGGAAGACTTTCTTTAATTTCGCCTATAGCAAACTTGCTCGCGGTGCCATTTGTCCCTGTCTCAATGTTGCTGACGGCTCTGTCTTTGATTCTCGGGAAAATTGTGGCTTTGCCAGCAATATTTTTTCTTTGGCTAATTTTAGAAACGGCAAACTTGCTTGCGCAAGTACCATTTGCTTGGGTAGAAGTTAAATTTGATTCTTTCCTTTTTGTTTCTTCGTTTGTTGTTTTGGCGCAATTTTTGTTGAGATTTTATAAACAACAACTGGTGCGTGCATTTCGTCCCGCGGAATTTTTTTATAAATCGGATAGGTTGGCATTTCAAAAGCGTGAGAAACAATAAGGCTTCCCGGTTTCAATTGTGGCAAGACAATTTTTTCGAATTTTGCCATAGCGTGAGGTAGTAAATAGCAAAATATTACATCTGCATCTGAGAAATCTTGATTCCAAATATTTCCGTATTTTATGGCGCCACCTCTCCAAAAAATTGATATAAATTTTGCCCAAAGGTAAACAAGTGGGGAATATTCGTATCCGATTGCCTTAGTGCTTCCCACTATGGCAGATGCTTCGTGAACAAGTCTTCCGTCTCCGCATCCGAGATCATAAATTTTCATTCCCTTTCGCAGCTGCGCTGCGTGCATCATCCTTTTCACCTGTTTCATGTGAGTTGGTACAAATGGTGCTCCAAGCATTGCGTATATGGTTGGGATTGCGATTATGGTAAAGATAATTAGTTCAATAGAACTAATGTGCTGAATCCGAAATACAGCATCGTGTAACATTTGGGCAAGAGTATAGAGTTCCATTGAAATTGATAAGTAATGTGGCTGCATGTAGGATACAAAAAAAGCCGCCAATGGTATACCTAATTATTTTGGCACTACTCATGATCGGCTTTCCTTATATCCTTAACGCACTCATAACATGTTTCTCTTCAGAAGCGAAAAAAAACTCGGTCACAAACAAACGACGCTAGTCGGTTTTGTTATAGGGGTTATGTCACTTTTAATCACAGCAATTATTGCATATATGCCGCCGATGGTTATCGGTTTCCTATATAAAGAAGGAATCGGTCACCTTGAACTTTATTTTATTTTGTTCAACGTAGTACTTTTCTTGTCTTTGCAGGCTTTGGTGCTTTTCGGTTTCCCAATTTTCTATGCGCAAGATAAAAAGGATCACATGGCAGGTTTCCAGATTCTACTTTACGGCATAATGTGGATGGTTATTTTATTTACAGCAGTGATTTTGGTTAGTTCTCAATTATTCTCAACAAAGACTCTTTCAGTTGATGATTTACAGAGTGCTTTAGGTGGAGAAACTGAGGTGACTAATCTAGAGACAGGCAATCTAGCTGCTCCGGATGCAGTAACAGGTACAGACACAGCTCAATAAGAATTTTAAAAAGTCCCGCTGGCAAATGCGGGATTTTTTGTGCCAGCGCTTTAGCGCTTTTTAATAAACGTTTCCGGAGAAAACTCAAAAGAAAAAAGCTCTCACTAGGAGAGCTTTTGTTCAGGTGCCAGTGGCAACTATTTTTTCTTCAACATTGGAAGACCTGTCCTCTTGTTTTCCATCACAGCATATCCTGCTGGTAGAGCATCAAGAGCATCAGGCTTTGCTTTTCGAGCAAAGTAATAGATTTGCTGCTTTCTTCCACCACGAAGTGTTACCATCTTTCCGTGAAGGATATAAGCTTGACCCTTACTATTGGTTATTGAGTAAGCCATAGCAATTGGGGGGTTAGGAACTAAACCGTGTAAATTATAGTAAGGTATTTACAGATTGGCAAACCTGTTCGCCTTGCGTAAGAGAAAAAATATGTCAAATCCAGCCTGTTGTAACCTGTAAAATGTTTACTCGTTGTATGGTCGATTTTTGCCTTTTCAGAGCCATTTTAACGATTTGTTTGACTAAAAAACCCTGTTAAGTATACTTCTTCAGGAAATTTTGGTCTCATCGTCTAACGGTTAGGACAACAGGTTTTCATCCTGTAAATAGGAGTTCAATTCTCCTTGAGACTACCATCACTCACCGAAGGTGAGCTTTTCGATTTATGGTTTTTGATGTAAAGTTCTATCGAATCTTAACCCACACAAATATGAGAACTAACTTTTTTGAAGAACATAGGAAGTTGATTGGGATTCTTATACTTGCTTTGCTTGCAGGTCTTTGGCTTTTTAAGTCGAATAGTGAAAGGATGAGTGGTGTCACTACCGAGTCGAGTGGAGAAGGATATTATCAGGATTCAATGATGGCCACAAAGAGTATGGATTTGTCTGTTGCTCCAATGTCTGATCAGAGTTTTAATGGTGCCCAATATGGTCAACAAGTTATAAAGACTGCTTCACTTTCATTGCACGTTGATGACGTTCGAAAACAGAGCGATGCAATTAAGGCTATGATTCAAGGCTTAGCTGGTTATGTTGATGACTCTAATATCAATAGATACGATGGAAGTTACACAGCGAATATGACATTGCGTGTTCCATCAGATAAGTTTGATTCTACAGTTGCGTCATTAAAGGCTTTGGCGGTTTATGTTAATAATGAGTATTCCAATAGTGAAGATGTGACTCAGTATTATAACGATTTAGATTCAAAAATTAAAAATCGTGAGGCATTGGAATTGCAATATCTTGAGGTTTTGAAGAAGGCAAATGATGTTGATGCAATAGTGTCGATCACTAAGGCACTAGCTGACGTACGTTCTGAAATTGAATCACTTCAAATTGAGAAGAAAGGCTATGACAATAGAATCCAGTATTCTTCAATCAGCGTAAGCCTTGAAGAAGATGCAAGTGTTTCAGATACTGCAAGTACTTGGAGCGTTGTGACAACTGTAAAACAAGCCTTCAGTGATTGGGTAGTATTCTTGCAGACTCTATTAGATAAAGGTGTTTATGCCTTAGTGTACGGCTGGCCTTTGTTGCTTGTATATCTTGGATGGAGAATTTACAGACGAAGACGTTAAATAAACTTCTTTTTATCGGCCCACTTGCACAGGTGTGCGAGTGGGCATGTGCCACACTTAGGTTTTCGGGCCGAGCAGGTTTGTCGGCCGAAAAAAATTAGCTGAAGGTGAAGGTCTATCCAGTATTTTTTATCGATTGCGGCCTTTGCTTCTCTTTCAGTTTTGTCACGATTTTTGCCTGATTTGGCGATACCAAGTCGGTTTAGTACACGGTGAATATGAGTATCAACAGGGAAGGCGGGTATTTTAAACCACTGGGACTGAATTACTTGTGCCGTTTTTGGTCCTACTCCGGGTAATGCGCGAAGTGAGTCAAAGTCGGATGGAACTGTGCCTGTTTTTACAATCGCTTTGGCCACGCCTACAATAGCTTTAGTTTTCTGATTAAAATAACCACATGGGCGAATGATTGCTCTCACGTTCTCTTCTCCTAGTGCGAGTATATCTGCAGGCTCACAGGCCCGGTCTTCAGGAAAAAGAAGTGGAGTAATTGTGTTCACTCTGGCGTCTGTGCATTGTGCGGAAAGGATTACCGCAATTAATAATTCAAAAACGCCGCGATGCCGCAATGGGGCTTCAGCATTTGGGTAAAGTTTCGCAAGTGTAGAAACGATTTCAGTATGTTCTTTGTTCATTGTCGTTTTTTGCTACGTTGCTGTCGTCAACGAAGCTGAATTCACTTCCATTCGCTGTTTCCATTCCATCAAGTTCGTCTGAATTTTGTAATTGAATATAAGAGCGAGCGTCAATTATTTCTCTATCAAGGTCACGACTTTCAGATTGTAATTGCTCATTATCAATTTGCATTTGTTTTAATGTGTAGCCTTTCGCCGGTTTTAAACTGCTCAAATATAAATAGGAAAATGTTGTAGTTATACTTAAAATTGCTACCGTCACAGTTAAAAGTCTGTACATAGACTTAACTTCTTCGGAAAGAGGTTTTTTGTCTTTACGTCGAGAGAGAGGTCGAACTTTTCTTGTCAGTGGATCAATCATTTGTGGCGTTTACTTGAGCACTTCAACGCGTACATTTAATACCCCCGTAGACAGATTTGCAATCTTTTCGAAGGCGGAACTGGACAAATCGATTATATAACCATCGCGGTAAGGGCCACGATCATTAATTTTTACCATCACAGAAAGTCCATTAGACAGGTTTGTAGTTTTGACTATTGTTCCAAATGGAAGAGTTTTGTGGGCGGCTGTGAGCTGGTCGGAATCATAAATGTCACCGGAAGCAGTGCCAGACCCTTCGAAGAGTCCACCATACCAAGTTGCCCCACCGTACTCAATTGAGCCGCTGTAATTGTCTTTATAAAGACGGTAAATCATTTCTGAGAGCTCGCCGCGGCTTACTGGATTTGATGGTAGATAATCGCCTGTGTTAGAGGGAACCACTAAGGCATGCTCAATTGCAAAATTCAGATATTTGTCATACCATTCGCTGCCTTCGGTTAGTGTAACTTCACGGGCCTGAAGCAACATTTTTAGTGCTTCAACACGATTAACAGTTTCATTTGGTTTAAAAGTTCCATCTTCATAGCCGGAAATTATTCCGATGCTAAGAGCTGTTTCTAAATAGGAATGGAACCAGTCGGAATCTACTACATCTGAAAAAGTCAGGCCACTGCCATCAGTAATTTCAGTTTTACTTGAAGCGAGAATCATTTTTAAGGCCTCAGCTCTAGTAACAAGGTTTTCCGGCTTGAATGTATTGTCAGGGTAGCCGCTCGCATAGCTCGCGGTGGTCATATACCAAATGGCGTCGTGATATTGATCGTTACTTGCAACATCCTCATACCATGATTCTGATTCGGCTGTGAGTGGCAAAATGATGGAAATGATCAGGGCTGATAGTACTGCACTAACAGCTCGCCTTAAGCGAGAAACTTTCATTTCTTGTATTTAATGACTACTTGTCTGTAATCGCCTTCGCCCATACTTTCCGTAACTAGGCCTTTGTATTCATCTTTCATCAGATGAAGATGAACAATTCTTCTGAAATAAGGCGACATTGGTGGAAGAGCTACCTGCCCTCTGGTTGTAAGTACTTCCTCAGCTTTTTGACTCGCGATTGTTAGCACATTTTCTTCTTGTCTTTGTCTGTAATTATCAACATCCATGCTGATTGAAATTTCCTGACCGGCCTGCTTGTAAACCATAACTTTAACTATGCTTTGCATTGCCTTCAGGTTTTCACCGTGGTGACCAATAAGTAAACTTGGATCTTCAGAAGTTATATTAATTCTGAAGCTTCCGTCTTCAAGTTTTTCAACATCTACGTCAGTGAAATCTATGCCCAAGTGGACTAGAAATTCAGATACTATTCTTTTGATTCGTGCTTCCATCGCGAGTTAGCGTTAAATATTAATTAGAATTTTTATTGATGATTCTGATTTTAACTTCATCGCTGCTACTTACAGCAGTTTCTGACACGTCTTTATTTACCACAAGCTGTTGTAATATGCCATATAAAGTTGAAGTTCCCCAGTATAAACCAACGGCTGCTGGTGCTGAAGCTGTGAACACGGCGATCATAATTGGCATCATATATGTCATCATGTTGTTAACCATTTTCATATCATTTTCCATGGTTTTTATGGCACCTTTATCTTTCTTCTGTTTCGCCATCATAAGTTTCATTTGTAAGAATTGAAGACCACCCACGATTATAGGTAAGATAATTAAACTTTTTTCAAGAAGGTTAAATCCTAAGAAATGACTGCTAATATTTTCTATAGAGAATTCAGGCATGAATCCATATATCAATATAGCTCTGTCCGGGTTTAGGCCTCCTAATATTACGTCGTAGAGACCAATGAGAATTGGTAACTGAATTAATAGTGGTAAGCAGCTTGAAAGTGGATTTACCTTGTGGTTCTTCCATAGAAGCATTGTTTCTTGTGCCAATCTTTGTTGATCGCTTGCGTGTTTTTTCTTAAGTTCTTCAAGTTTTGGTTGTAGTAATTGCATTCTTCTTTGCGCTTTCATACCTTTTTGAGAAGGTATAAGTAGAATTGTTCTGATTAAAATTGTTAATACTATTATTCCAAGACCAAGATTGTGGCCCGGCATGTATGTCAAAATTACAATTAGAAGATTCAGCATCGGCTGATAAATCAGATTTCTCCATGCACTTGTGAAAATTCCCGGCTCCACAATTAGAAATTCCGGTGTTGAGAATGCTCCATACTCAATTTTGTATCTGCCAACTTGTCCAAAAAGTGAATATAAATAATCATTATATGTGACTGTTGTTTTTGCTCCGGCCGCGATTGTAATATCTTGGACCTTGCTGCAATCAATTTCTAAATCGGATTTAATTTCTTCATAACCAGCGCTTTTGAACATGAAAATTTGCAATGGTGCCTCAGGGCATTCAGAAGGAATCACTACAGTTTCAGCTGTATTATTTTTTATTTCGAGAGAAAGGGGTTTCCCAATTGCATATTCATTTTTACTCATTTTCATGCCGATGTCGCCTTGGTCAAGAACAGGGTCAACTGCAGTGCCTGTTTTAAAAAACTGCATGACCAAAAAAGTTGTCAAAAAAATCATTACATAAAAGAGAATGTCATTTTTTTTCATAGTTTTTTGAGGGTTTCGATTATTGCAGATTCAATTCCTGGATATTTAAGTTTCATGAGAGATTTTCTGGCGAAGATTATTATATCTAAGGATTTCTGTGGAATGATATCACTTTTTTCATTCAAACGTATAACTTCTTGAATTTGTCTCCTGATCCGATTTCTTTTTACTGCTGATTTCTCCATTTTTTTACTTACGGTCACAGCATATCTATTTTCGCCGAGCTCATTTTTGCGAATTCGAATAATGAGAAACCGACCATCAATTGTCTGGCCGTTTTCTTTAATATCTTCGATGTTATCGCGGTGTCCAATCCGCTTATTTCGTTTTAACACGAGGCACAGATACGGCAAGGATTTTTCGCCCTTTCGCTCTTCTTCTTGAAATTACAAGTCTGCCGTTTTTAGTCGACATTCTTTTCATGAAGCCATGTGTTCGTACCCTTTTGAGTTTTTTTAGCTTTCCTTGCATATTTTTAAATTAGCCAAGTGAATTTAATGCGAGTCGATGCGGAAGTCAAGTTTATTTGTAGTAGCCCTTGCCAAACCTCTTGAATATTTGTAGAGTAAGCACGAATTTAGCCTGACTCACAGAGTAGCTGTGAGCTTAAATAAGAAAACATGTTTTTGCAACTTGATCAGAAATCGCTATTTATAGGGAGAAAGCCAAACGGCTTTACTGAGACTTATTATACGGAGTGGGATGATGGATTGGGTAAAAGTAAGATTTCGCTTTTTTTGGTGATGTCTATTGGAAGTAGCCAAGTTCCAGGTGAGGAAATAGGAAAAGAAGCTTTTCAGCTTTTGCAGGATCATTATTTAGATGATCTTTCAGGCGATCCTTATGACAGGTTTGAAAATGCCCTTCGTGAAGTTAATTTGATGATAAATGAGAAGGAAAAGACTCTTGATATGAAATTTGTTCCGAATATGCATGTTGTGTGCGGTGTGATTGAAAAAGATATGCTTTTCTTGTCACAAAGAGGGGATGCACAGGGCTATCTTATAAGGAAAAGACATGTGAGTTCGATTACAGAAGGTCTTTTTGATGAAAAAAATACAGAAGATTTATTCCAAAATATTGCAAGTGGAGTACTTGAAGTTAATGATTCAGTGATTTTGGTAACAGGTAAACTGGTTCAATATGTGACTCCAAGTGAACTTTCGAAGGTTTTCTCCGAGCAATCTTTGATGGAAGCTGTGAAGGAGCTTGAAGAAATGATTTCAGGAGACATTGAGGAACAGATGGCTTTACTCACTTTCGATATTCTTGAGAAATCCGAGAGTAAAGAAATTTTTGTTGAGCGAGAAATTAAACATGAGAAAACTTCTAATACTCATATCAGTCGTGCCAAGTCTGCTTTGGGTCAAGTGAAGTGGGGAAAGCCAATTCATATTCTAAGAGAGTGGGCTGCAAGACAAGAACGAATGAAGGTTTTGGATGGTATGAAAACTTGGGGTAGAGATAAGATTTTGATAGCGATTGTTGCTTCAGTTGTGATTCTTGTTGGTGGAGTCGCTTATTTAACTTTGCATTTGACGTCTCAAAAAGCTAAAGACGCCATGCAGGCGAATCTAGACACAGCGACTGAAGATATAAATGAGGCAGGAACTAAAGGAGGTTTTGATAAAAAGAAGGCATCAGCTTTACTTGATGATGCGCAGGCGCTTGCTGTCGAAGTTTTGAATTCAGAGTACTATCACGCTGAGGCAAGCAAGATGATTGATAAAATTGCAGAGCAACGAGACTATTTAGATAATGTTGTTCGAGTTGATGATGAGTTAATTAAACTCGCTGATTTTACATCTACTTCTCCAATTTTGGGAATTGCACCTTATAAAGATCGAATTGTTGGGTTTACTGATGGCAGTATTTTCCAAATTTTGATTGATCAAGTCCAGGCTGCTGTTGAAATTGCCGGTAATGCTATTGCTGGTAATTACTTTGTTGATCAGCAGAAGTTATTGCTTTTAACTTCAGAAGGAAAATTGATTGAATATGAAGATGGCAATACTCAATTTGCTGATACGGCTGATGTTGAGTGGAAAAAAGGAAATTCAGTCACAAGCTATTCCTCTAAGGTTTACATTCTTGATTCTATTGGCAATCAAATTTGGAAATATACTCATGGTCGAACGGCATATTCAGCTGCAACAGCCTATTTTAGTGATGCAGTTGATCTTAGCAAAGCGGTTTCTTTCGCAATTGATGGTAATGTTTGGACTGTTGATGCTGATGGAACAATTAAGAAATATTTAAGTGGAAAGGAAGTGACAATTACTTTCCAACAGGCTCCACTTACACCTGTTACACGGGTAACAAAAATCTATACAGAGCTTGATATGAGTCAGATTTATGTGCTTGATTCCGGGTCAAATACTATTCTCGTTTACACAAAGAGTACTCGAAATGACGATCTAACTTATGGTTCTCAGTATCGTTTGGATGGTATAGAAGAAACAGTTAAAGATATGTATTACGATAGAATCAAATCTATGCTTTACATGGTGACGGATACGGCACTTTATGAGATGAAGATTTAGAAGTTTTTCACGGATTCTAGCAGGCGTTTCTTTTCTTCGGCGTACTTTTTATATCCTGATGTGTCTTTTGGTTTAGAAGTCGCTTCGTCATTTTGAAGATTTTGAATTTCGTCTTCAATTGTTTTTATTTCATTCATAATAGATTGCTCAATTCCTCTGCCTTTTGTTTAATCAATTCCGAGTTGATGCTCGTGCAAGTTTTGTTGTCGCACTTAATTCTTCCAACTTCTTTATAATGATTGTCTTTATCCGGAGCATTGGATTCTGAGCCTAATATTATATAAAGTGACCCGTCGTTTCGGTTTGTAACCCTGAATGTTAGTGTACCCATAACTTCCCCTTTATAGCTTTTTTTACTCTCGTCTTCTTCGAATGGGTTATCTTTAATTTTTGTGACTGAAATTATATCGTCTACTCCATCTCTAGGACTATTTTTTGTTCTCCAGTTGCGCTTAGAGTCAGGTTGGCCATTAGTTATTTCCCATCTTTCATGCTTAAAGCGGTATGTATGTTCACCGTTTGGCATCCTTGCATCTCCGCCACCCATATTTATGAGTTTATCAGACAACTCTCTAGCGTTTTCCACTGTGATTTCAGTAGATTCTTTAATTTGATCCGATTTATTTTCAGCTTGTTGTTCTGACATGTTTTGTTTTAAATCTTATGATTATAACATATCTTACCCCCCCCCGCAAGATGTGAAGCTTGTACTAGAAAAATCCGTCGAAACCCTTATCGCGACAGTGTCTCATTTTGCAGGTTAGGATTTTGTGACATGTTAAATCCCCATCAGGTTGTTATCGTGACTGTGTCGCGATAAGGAAATCATGCGATTTTTCGAGCTATCTGTAGTTCCTCGTTTGTTTTAATTACGAAGACTTTTACTTTTGATTTTTTTGAGGATATTTCGTGGGCATTGGCTTTGTTCGCTTTTTCGTCGAGGTCAATGTTGAGGTATTTGCAGATGCGGCTACGCAGATAAAAGGCGTTTTCGCCAATGCCGGCGGTGAAGGAAATGGCGGCCGGTTGGCCGTTGGCATACATTCCTAATATTATTTTCGCCATTTGGTAAGAGAAAACGTCGAATACACGGAGAGTGCCGGCGGATTTTGGTTTTGCCCAGAGGTCTCGAATGTCTGAGCTGATTTCAGAAAGGCCTTTGAAGCCGGATTCGTGTTCGAGGATTTTTTCGATTTCGGCCATTGGGCGATTTTTTGCTAGATGGAAAATAATTGCCGGGTCTATTGTGCCGCTCCGAGTTCCCATCATCGGCCCTTCTAGTGGAGTGAATCCCATTGATGTATCTATAGATTTGCCGTTTTGGATTGCAGTGACACTAACGCCGTTGCCGATGTGACATGAGATTATTTTTTTATATTTTTTTAGTTCGCCAGCAATGTATTCATGGCTTGTGCCATGGAAGCCGTAGCGTCGTATTCCTTCTTTCTTGTAGAGTTTGTAAGGTAGGCCATAAAGGAAGGCTTTTTCAGGTAGAGTTGAGTGGAAGGCAGTGTCGAAAACTGCGTAGTGAGTGGCTTTTGGTAGAACTTTTCTTGCGGCTTTTATACATGCTATGTTTGCCGGGTTGTGTAGCGGCGCTAGTTCGGAAAGTTTTTCGAGTTGGCGAAGGTTTAGAAAGTTGATTTTCGTGGGCTTTGTGAATTTTTCTCCACCGTGAACAACTCTATGGCCGACTTTGTCGATTTTTTGATCTTTTAGAATTTTTAGAACAGATCGCATTGCTTCTTCGTGGCTTTTAATACGGTCGATGTGACCTCGATTGAGTTCTTTTTCACCGTCAAAAAGTGCGAATCGAAGTGAAGATGAGCCGGCGTTGATAACTAGTGTGGACATAAATTTTGGTGGCTGTTGTCAGAGCTCTGACAACAGATAATTCTTCCTTATTATGCACGAAATTTGTTTTTCAGAATATGGGAAATATATATAATTTGTTTTTAATCAAAATTGTTATGACAAATAATGTATTCGAAAATATCAAAAAACTAAATAAATATGGAGCGGAGTATTGGAGTGCGAGAGATTTAATGTCGCCACTGGGTTATATTAGGTTCTGAAGCCGAAAGAACGATATTTGATTATGATTTATCTCGTTATGCGTGTTATTTGATAGCTCAGAATGGAGATCCAAGAAAAGAGGTTATTTTAGATCATATGGGAAGTGAGGAATTGGCAGCGAATCTTTTTCGAGCAACTCAAACAGAGGCTAAATTAAGGCGCGAGGAAGTTCGTGGTCAAGATAAAGCGAATAAAAGCCATTTCGAAGTTGGAAAAAAGGTAAGACAAACAATTCGGGAACTTGGTGGCACTATGCCTGAAAAGTTACCTGTCGCGGAAAATATTACAAAATCAAAAATAAGGCTGAAGAAGGATGTGAAACTACTCTAGGTCAACTTGCCGAGAATCTTGAGCTTTTCCTTGTTTTGTGTTATAATTCAGGTGAAGTTTTTTAAAAGATCATGAAAAGTCATAAAAACGATACGAGCGCATTAGTACCACAAAGCACATCAGTTCCAATGCAAATGGCGGAAGTTGCTGAAATTCTTGGTGCTGATCGTGAAAATTTTTTAAAGGAAGCTATGGCGGCAGCGGGTGAGCTTTATGCTGATTTTGAAGAGAAGGAAAAGAAAATGATCGATGATGTTGATTTTGAGGAGAAGAGAGTTCGTGATCTTGATGGAAAATGGGCACAAAGGAAAGAGGAATTGCACCAAGAGGATATTCAGATTGTGAGTAGAGAAATTCAGAATCCTTATCAAGAAATCAGCAAACTATCAGACAAAATGGGAGATGTGAGGTGGCAGTTGTTGAATATTTTTTTTAATTCTCTTGATGGAGGTAAGAGTATAAAAAGTATTATTGATTGGATTCCAAAACATAATAGAAATGTTAAGACAATATTAAGAGCTTATTTCCAGCAAAATGATGGGGAGTTGGCAAAGGAATTTTTTAGCAATTATAAATTTGATACAGGAAATATAGACGCTGATTTAGATCAATTTTTAAAGAGATTTTGTGCCGTTTCTGAAATTCGTGAGGGTAAGGAGACTGTATGTGCTGAATCATCGAGCTATAAATATGTTATTAAGTTAAAACAGAATTTAAGATTTGCATTGGCCGACTTTTTAAAAGCAATTCCAGAAAATCGTCATGAAGTGAGAAATTTTGGTCAGCTTAGTATTAGTGATGAGGCTTTCCTTGATAAATCAGGTTCTGAGGAGTGGATTGAGCACCTAGTAAATTTTCTAATTGTAGATTTGGGTAATAAAGGTGATTTGGCTGAAAGATCTCGTGTTGATGATGTTGATGGATTTTTAAAAATACTGGTTAGGTGTACGGAATATGAGCTTGTTAATAAAAAGAAACGTCAAACTGAATTGGCTGATTACAGTCAGAAGAGAGCAGAAGTTACTACAAAATTGAGTAAAGATAAGATTGAAGAAGCTATGCGGGATTCAGATGAGTTAAAAATGCAACTACCTTATCTATACGATAATAGTAAAGGACGAAAACTTGGTGGTGATCATGATATATCCGTGACAGGTCAGACTAATATAAAATCTTATTATTTTGCAGAAGTTAAGAAAAATTCGAAATTTCCAAGTCATGTTGCTGCAGAATTTGGAAAAGTAATCTTTCAAAAATGGAATGAAGGTGATGAAAAGGGAATTATTAAGCCGATAGCAAGAAGTATGGGAATTTGTGAGGGATATGTCGCGAATAAGTATTTTGAATTTGAGCGATTGAAAGAACTTCGTGAAAAGCAAAAATCTGCTTTCGTTAAACATCTGCCAACAGTTGCACACCTCACGAACTTTACTGCTAAGGATAAGGCGCGTTTGGAGGAATTGGAGAAGAAATATGGAGGAAAACCAGATGAATATGCGGAAAAACTTTATGACTTATATAATTTAGCGATTTATTTTCATAAACTTGGAGAAACTTTGTACGACAAAGGTGCGAATGAAGCTCAGAAAAAAGCCGGTCTTGAAAAAATGCTATTTGCTGCCGGGTTGACTCGTGTTCTTGAAACAATGCTGGCAACGCTTGAGGTGAGATTGTCTGTTATGGAAGTTTCACGAGGTGTAGATATTCCAGAATTTTTGCAATTTGCAGAGGCGCTTGAAGTTATGGCAAGAGATCCACTTTCAAGGCAAGTTGAGAGAGTTATCGATGAAAGCATGATGAAATTTAGAGCCGCTCTTGAGACTACAAAAGCTGAGTAATCGCAGTCAAATTCACAATATCATCAACCGAGCAGCCACGAGAAACTTCGTTTAGTGGTTTTGAAAGTCCCTGCAAGATTGGGCCGACTGCTTTTGCGCCAGCAAGGCGTTCAACCAGCTTATAGCCAATATTTCCGGCTTCCAGGTTTGGGAAAATCAGGACGTTTGCGTGACCGGCAATGTGTGATCCCGGGTCTTTCATTTCACCAATTGCGTCGATTAGTGCGGCGTCAACCTGCATTTCGCCCTCAATTTCGAGGTCTGGCCGTAGTTTTTTTGCTATCTTTGCGGCTTCACGCATTTTCAATGCATGAGGATCATTTGATGAACCCGCTGTTGAAAATGATAGCATTGCCACTTTTGGTTCGATTCCAAATTTTTTTGCTGAATCTGCAGTGTCTATTGCGATTTCGGCTAGTTCCTCCACAGTAGGATCAATATTCACTGCGCAGTCCGCAAAAAGTAAAATCCCGCCGTTTGCCGCATCTGCATCGACTGTTTTTGGCAAAACCATAAAAAGGAAACCTGAAACGCGGTGGAGTTTTAATATTTCGAGAGCCGGAAGAATTCTTTCGCGTGAAGTGCCGTTTGGCCCGCAAATTACTCCGTCAACGTCGCCGGCTTCAAGCATCATTGTCGCGAAATAATATGGATCTATCAGCTTTTCTTCAGCTTCTTGTAAGGTGATTCCGCGAATTTCTGCGAGTCGGGCGGAATATTTTTTTGGATCGATAACAGTCTGAACTGGAATGGCAATTCCTTCAGATTTGATTTGTGCAATTGCTGCGGCAACTCGAGCTTCAGCGAAATCAGGAAAAGCAATCCGCTTTGGATTTTTCTTTGCGGCGGTTTTGATTTTTTGGAGGAAGTTTTCCATTATTCAACTTCGCTGGTAACAGCTTTGAGATCTGTGCTGGCTTGGCTGATTGAGTCTGCAGCTTTTGAAACAGAATCTGCTGCAGTTTTAACCTGTTGGGTTTTTACTTCTACTGTATGTTTAACCTCCAAAACTTCATTTTTTAAATTTTCAGCTGCTTCAACAGTTTCTTTTTTTGCATCAAAAAATCCATCCACCACTTCTTCCAGTGTGCATCCTGGCAGAATTAAAACCGCGAGGATGATCAGAAGTTTTTTCATTGTGATTTCTTATCTTTGAAAAGTTTTGAAAAATCACCGTCAAACTCTTTCAGGTAATTGTGCATATCTAAAACTTCATTAGTTGAAATCTTGTTGCCACGAGGAGCCGAGCCCAGTCTTTCAACTTTCGAACTAATCATGTCATCAACATATGCATTTCCTTCATGATCGCAGTGAATGCAAACATCAATAACAGATTCGAGTTCGCATTTCGTGCAGTATGCATAAAAGAAGGTTTGATCACAACTCAAGTTACCTATTAATTCAATATCTTGATCTGTGTAAGCACCCTTGCATTGCATACAATGTATCTGTTTTTTGATCTGACCTACGATGATTTTGATATCTTGAAAATTCATAGTTCAATTATTAACCCTTCGAGTACTTTCTAGCAATAGTTTTTTAGGCAGCAGCATCAATTCCTGCAGCATGTGTTTCTTCTTCTTCGAAGTGCTCAGTGTTGTTAGTTACTTCTGTTGCAAGTACTTTTTCTGCCACACGTGCTCTAACGCCACGAGAAAGTTGTTTATTAAACTCTGAAGATGCAACATATACTGCCATAGGACCGGTTAATACTTCTAATTGAGGAACAAAGAAGCCGGCGGCTTTTAGAACAAAAGCAGCTGCTTTATCTTTAAAACTTGCGTTATCCTCGATTTTTCTGATTTCTGCCTCAGGGAAAGGGAGAACTCCATAGTAAACATATGCTCTTTTCTTGGCCGCGCTAATGTTCTTCCAAACTTGGTAGAAGTTGTATAATGGAATGTTCTGTTTTATCACGTTCAATATCATTGAATCATCCAGCATCATTGCATCTCTTTGGTCTTGTTTGCTTAGCTTATTCCAAGCGGCAATCATTTCCATTGTTTCCTTGTCTGTTGTAATTCTTTGTACAATCTGATCTGCAATAGGTTCGACAGCCTCTTCTAAAACCAGCTTTTTCGCTGCTTCAAGATCTATTTTAGGAGTAGATTCTGACCCTGAGTCTTTTCCATCAGGTTTTTGATCTCCTTTATCATCATTGTCTTTAGGGGCTGGTTTTACATCAGATCCACTATCTGTATTGTCAGGTACTGAACTAGAACTGTCGTTGTCCTCTACTTCGTGATTTACCATATAATTTTTGGTTAAATTGGTATGTTTTAAAATAGGCCTAAACTAAGAAAAAGTCAAGGGCGGCGAATTTACTTTTTTAGTGCCTCGAGTTTATTGATGTAATCTGCTCTTTGTGGGCTATCTATAGTTTTTAAAGACTGAAGTCCATCTATAATATCCTGTAATTCTTTAGTGAGTTTAAGGTAAAATTCAGGTTTAAATGTGCCTTTAATGCTTTCTAGAAGGGGTTTTAAGTAAAATATTACAAAGGCCTCATTGTTTTTTATCCATGCATCAATATTTTCAGGAATATTGCCCTGTTCTTTTACTAAATTTAGGCTTGTATTTATCCATCTATCCCAACCGTTTCGGAAGGCACCCACATCTGCTAATGCTAGTAATTTTTCACTTGAGCTGACTGGCGCATACTTGCGGGTTAGTTTCCCCTTTAACTCTGATGAATGAGGGAATGTTTTTTCTATAAGTGCAGAACTTTGACCAAAAGTTGTAGCTAAAATATGATTTTCAATGAATTCGAGTTCTTTTTGGCTTAACTTGTCTTTCATGTCGTCAATTGCCAGCAGAGCGGACCACTCTTCATTGCTCATTCCTGCGCCTTCGATATTTGGGACAAGTTGTCTGTAATTTTTACCAGCATGAGCATCATCATGTCTCAGTGCGGCTTCCACTAAGAGGTTTTTCTCTGTATCTGTTAAGATTGTCGGATCTACCAAGTTATCTAAAAATTCCTTAGTTCGATCGGCAACTTCCTCACAATGTTCTTCGTTATGATATGGGTGATCTAATCCAGCTAACCTGTTTTTAAGCTTATTTCTTGTTGAGGCAATTGATGTAGTCACGTCAGTTTCAATAGATTTCACATCTACCATAAGGAGTGCGCGCGCCTCTGCGTAACTTATTCCCGGATTAGATTCGATTAAGGTTTTTAACATAGAAAAATATATCTGTTAATTGTACCAGATTACTTGCCTTATCTCAAGTTGAGGCATTTGACAAAATGCTCATTTATTGATATTTAATATATCTTTATGTTTTTTATGCCTGAATTTAAAACATCATTTCAGATCGATTCTGAGCAAAAGAGAGATAAGTATAGAGCTTATGATGTGCCTGTTTTTTGGAATGATTCTGATAAACTTGAAAAGCTCAGAACTCCGACTGAGGTTGATTCCATAATTTTAAAGTCTAGAGATAGAAATGCGAGAGTTTTTGCAGGTAAAGGTCCAAAAGCTTTCCATATTACTGACACTGAACGCATGGACGAGCTTGATTATGCTCACCAAGCAATGAAATTTTATGATGTGGCTGATCCACGAATGGAGCAAATTACTTCATGTTTGCTGGATCTTCTTTCTCAACAAGATGAAAAAAAATTGGATGAGTTTTTTTGTGGTAGAAGAAAAATTACATTAGACATCCCAATAGATTCTTTGCCGGCTATTGATTTTGCCAAAGTGAGTTTTCCTAAGCTCCCTGAACATCAGAAAGAGAATTATTATGAAAGGAAATATTGGCCAAGGAGTGTTTTCGAATATAAAGCTCCGAGTTTACTTTTGAATGCATTATATAAAAGCCCGCTTTTCGAAAAATTAAAATCAGCTCGAGAAAAAATGTATGGCGTAAAATGGGCGCATGATATTTGTTTTTCAGGAAGTAAATATAAGATGGATTCTCAGAAAATTACTTTGGAACTTAGTTCAAGCAAGCCAGATTTGGAAATGCAGACTGATTTCATAAGTAAAGATGGTGAAACATATGTTGTCGATGCAGGTAAATATGTTCCATATGTGTTGAGTACACTTGTCAGTACTTACGGAAAAAATTCTAAAATTTGTCCTGTAAGAATAATCGGACCCGGTCTTAAGAAGGTAAAAGTGCTTTTTGATGTGATCAAGCGATTGAATGATTTGAATACTGAGGATTCGAAAAGACAGGCATTAAATTTACAGAGCGCAGTCGGATTTTATTGTCCTGAATCACAGAGAAAAGAGAAAGTTAAAAGTAGAAAATATAAAAGCAAAATTAATTGGACGATTGCAGAGGAGGAATTTGAACAAGAGTTAATGATTGAAGGCGTGGGTTATGTTTTGGGCAGGTGTGGAACGAAGATTTCTAAAAAAATAGAGAAAGATGGAATTTCATTCTTGCTTACACCTTTGCGAAAGATGGGAAGTGTTTTGGAGTGTGTTTTCTATGTTATTAAAGATGGGGTTTTGTATCCCAGGTTGGCATATAAATCCAGATCTCATATGAGATGGAGAATCGATACATTCGCTGGTCACATGCGTGGAAAAGGGAAATTTTCGTATACTATAGAAACGGTTCCTTTTATTGAGTTGGATGATGCACTTGAAAATTTAGAAAAGGAATCTGTTGTTTTAAACGAAAAAGTTGAAAGAGATCTTTTTTTAGATGATCAAAGTATTCATACTTATTCGCATGAAGTTGAGAGAGATATGCCTGTGTTATATGATTTCGCGAATTTTTCCACTAATCATTTCCCTCATAATCCTCAACAGGCAGATGATTTGATGAATCCAGATTATATGCCTGATGATTTTATTCCTGATTTTACAGTTGAGCCGCTTGCTGTCAAGCTTCGTGAAGATCGAGTTATTGAGCATTATCATCACACTTTTCGTGGAATCGAATTAGATTTTCATATGGCTAGAGACAAGGAAGGGAGAGTTTGGGTGGATCGTCTTGAAAAGACTTTGAAAACCGGAGATTTAACTTCTTATGGTACTCGTAAAAAATCTTTGGAGTTCGGACCACTATCGATGAAGCCATTTGACTATGTTCAGCAGGTTTCAGCTTTGAATCCTGCTGGTGGAGCATATATCGCAGTTCTTGACCTGCATTTGAGTGGAAGAATTATGCCAAATCCTGCCAGACCGGTTCAGGCAATTCATAATAAAGATTCAGAGTACGCAGATATAACGCCATTTTTTGACCAACTGAAGTTGATTCAGAGGTATAGAGAGCAGAGGGGAGTTTTAAGAAAGTAGTGGTTCTTAGTTTTTTTGTGCCGCCGCAAAGCAAACTATGGCAAGAATTAATGGCGACCAGAAGTAGTCTTTCAGTTCAGAAAGGTGAGTGCTGTCTGAGCCAACTACATACATGATTATAGAGGCTGAAAGTGCTAGAAAGCCTATGATGTTGAAGAGTTTTTTGTGGTCTTTCATAGAGATTTTGTTAGATTCTGACTGTAGTTTAGTTGCCATTTCGGGTTCTAGCAATAGTCGGTGTTTGACCAATAAATCACATATATGATATTATCAGCATATGAATATGATAGATTTTGAAACATTTAAAAAGAAGGCATTAAAGAATAAAATAATTCGTGAAGAATACGAAAGACTTGGTCCTGAATATGAAGTCGCAACAATGATAATCAAGAAGCGATTGGAAAGTGGTTTGAGCCAATCCGAGTTCGCAAAAAAAATCGGCACAAAACAATCGGCGGTTTCTAGGCTTGAGTCGGGTAGCTACAATCCGAGCATTGCTTTTTTGGGGAAGGTTGCGAAGGCTTTGGGAGTGAAGTTGGTGGTTACTTTTAGTTGAGAGTCTCAATAATTTTCTCGACTGTTTCCGTAACAGTTAAATCGCTGTTATCAATTTCATAACCGGCTTGAATTTTAGTTGTGACCATGTGCACAAATCGTGCGGAATCTTCTCCATAAACTTTTTCTCTTTTGGAATCTCGCTCGATGCATTTTTCAACGCTACTAACGAGAGAGAAAATTATGATTTTATTTTCAAATTTCTTTTCTATATCGTCGATTTGTTTTTGATAATAAAAACAGCCGTCGACGATAAAAATCTTGTCATTTTTACCGACGAGTTCAAGAATTATCTCATTTGCTTTTAGGAAGTTTTCCAGAGGAATCCCGTCTGTTCCGGCGAGATTGTTGTCATCTATAATTTTGTCCAACGACAAATATTCCGCGCGCAGTTTCTCAGCCAAAATCTTTGAGATGGTTGTTTTGCCGACGCCAAGTGGGCCGCGGATGAGGAGGAGTTTCATGTTATTTCATTCTTAGATGCTTTTTCTTCCATTCGTTTGATGTGATATTCCATGGTTATTCCTTCAAAACCTCTAAGGCCTCTTTCAACCTCTTCAAACTCTTTTCCTTTCCTAAAACTACCATCAATTCAAACACACCGGGGGAGAATTCTTCGTTTGAAAGTGCAACGCGAAGCGGCCAGAGGACTTGGCCGTTTTTAACGCCGAGTTTTGCAATTACTTCTGTTAGCACTGTTTTGATTGAGTCATCTGAACTCCAGTCTTCCAGTTTTTCGAGGGCTGGAATTGAATTTTCAATTGCGAGGATTGCCGTGGCTTTGTCGACTTTCATTTTTTCGTGATTGAATAATTGAAGGTAATAATCAAGTTTATCCAAGAGAAAAGGTTTCAACATTGCAGGTCCGTCTGAAAGAGTTTTCATTCGTGTTTGAATGCAACTTATGAATGCGGTTTTTTCTTTTTCGCTTAATTTTGTTACTAATTCATCTTTGTACCATTCGCATTCTTGCAGGTATGGAAGTATTAATTCACCCAATTCTTCTGGAGTTTTTTTTCGGAGGTAAAGACCGTTCAACCAATCGAGTTTATCGAGGCCGAAAACTGCGCCGGCTTTTTGGACTTTTTCGAATGAGAATTCGGCAATTAGTTCCTCGATGGTATAGATTTCTTTTTCACCGCCTGGGTTCCAGCCAAGGAAAGCGATGAAATTTATCATGGCCTCTTTTAAGTAACCTTTTTTTATGTAATCTTCAGCGGCAACATCACCCTGACGTTTTGAAAGTTTGGTTTTATCTGGATTTAACAGGAGGGGAAGATGTGCGAAACTTGGGGCAGTCCAGCCGAAAGCTTTGTAAAGCCAAAGATGTTTTGGAGTTGAAGGAAGCCATTCTTCACCACGAATCACGTGAGTAACATCCATTTCGTGGTCGTCGACAACATTTGCGAGGTGATAAGTTGGGAAACCATCGGATTTCATTAGAACTTGGTCGTCTATGTCTTTTCCGTGAAAACTTATTTCGCCGCGAATTTCGTCTTGGAAAAGAATATTTTCGTCAGGAATTAGTTGGCGAATTACATAAGTTCCTTCCTGATCTTGATTGTTCAAACAAAGGCGGTCGTATTTTGGCGCTTGTTTTTTCTCGGCTTGTTCAGTACGCATTTTCTCGAGGCGTTCCGGTGTGCAGTAGCATTTGTATGCATGGCCGTTTGCTAGAAGTTCTTCAACGTATTTTGTGTAAATTGCAGATCGATGAGATTGGAAATATGGACCTTCATCCCAGTCGAGGCCAAAAAATTTTAAGGAATTTTGCAGACTTTCGACAGATCCTTCAACGTATCGTTTTTGATCTGTATCTTCTATGCGGAGCATAAAAATGCCATCGTGTTTTTTTGCGTAAAGATAGGAATAAAGTGCTGTTCGAAGTCCACCAACGTGAAGTGAACCTGTTGGTGATGGTGCGAATCTTGTTTTTACTTTCATGCTTCTAAAATATCAGGGAAGGCGAAGGGTTGCAACAATTGGATAGTGATCTGCTGATACGTCAGCTCCACGGTGAAAGTCTAGAGTTTCAATTTCCGGCGAAGTTAGAACGTGGTCGATTGGGATTTTTATGAATGGAATATTAACGTTCCATGTGTTGATTATTCCGAAGCCTAGCGCTGCATCTTTCAGATTAGTTTCTGCTAGGAGTTTCTCAAACCAAGGTGACCATGGACTTGAGTTAAAATCACCCATTACTGCCGTAGGTATCTTTTCCGAATTAATTTTGGCGATTAGCTCTGTGAATTGTTGATTTCTTATTTCGGCTAAATCGGCTCTGGAAGGAGGAAAAGGGTGAACTCCGATTATGCGAAATTGAGTGCCGTTTACATTTAGAATTGCTTCTAGTGCTTCGTAACCGGCTAATGTGAAATGTTTGTATTCCACAGGATATTTGCTTGCCATAACAATGCCAAATGGACCATTTTTCTCTGAGATTGTTATGTAAGGATAGTCGGTCTCGAACATAGCTTTTTCTTTGCGCCAAGCGTAATCAGCTTCGAGAATTATAACGGTATCAGGTTTTTCTTCAGCGATGACTTTTTTTATAGTTTCGAAATCTGTATTTGTGATTAGGAAATTTGAGCTGAAAACTTTGATACTTGGCCCTGTTGCTGTTGTGGCGCTAGGCGCTTGATAATAAGGCATAATCTGCGTCAGATGTATTGAAATTATTACTGTTGAAATTAGGAGTGTTTTAAACATTTTTCGGCGCATCAGAAGTAGAGCGAGAATCGTTGAAGCCCAAAAAAAGTGAAGACTATAATGTGTGAAAAGCTCAAAGCCCCACCAGTAATTCGCAAGTGCAATGTAAACTTGGCCGAGGTAAAGAGCCGCGAGAGTGAAGTAGAGGAGTTTTTTCATCTGGCATAAAGTATCACAGAAATTAGATTCCCTAAATCCTCGTTTTCTTATAGGATACTTAGGCAATTAATTGATCGCTATGGCTAGAAGGAGGCGAAGGCAGCCGGTGAGGAGGAAAAAGGCTTCTGATAAATCGGATTTGCTGAATTTTGAGATTGCGAGTCATATTGCGAGGGAAATTTGGGCTGTGGTTTATTTGGCGCTTGCCGCAATGACCTGGCTTTCTCTGAACGGGAAAATTGGTTTTATGGGAGAATTGTGGACTTCGATTTTGAAACCGCTTTTTGGAGTGGGTTTGAGTATTGTGCCTTTTGTGCTGCTTTTTATGGGAGCTTCTGTTTTTCTCTCAAAGAGAATTAAATGGGGATTGGCTAGGTATACAGGTTTATTTTTCTTGGCGGTTGCAGTTTTAGGAACGGTGCATGCAAATACTCCGCTTGATCAGATGCTTGAACTTGCGCAGTCAGGTGGAGGAGGAGGTTATATCGGCTTCGTTTCAGCTTTCATTTTCATTACAGCTTTTGGAATGAGCGGTGCATACATTTTGTTTATCTCATCATTTTTGATTGGACTTTTGTTGACTTTGCAGATTAGTTTGGGCGATATTGCTAGATTTTTTACACCTAGTCCTCAGCAGGTTCGTGAAACAATTTCTGCTATTACTCCAGAATTGAATATTATTGATGCGGATGATTTTGAAGATGAGCCGCTGAAAATTGTGGGGGGGGCTACGGAGGATGAAGATGCAATGACAATAAAAGAAGTAAGTCCTAAAGAAGTTGAAGCTAAGTTGGCGAAGGCTGAAAGAGAATCCGAATTGCAGGATGCTTCGCACCCTGTTGAAGTGAAAGATGAGGCAGTTTTGGAAGATGATGAGGAAGGAGAATGGGCTTATCCACCGCTTGATTTACTTTTTGAGGGCAAGGAAGGTTTCACATTGAATCAATCTGATTTGAAGAGAAAGGCAGAGCTGATTAAAAATAAACTAGATCAATTTGGCATTGCTGTGACTATGCATGAAGTTCATGTTGGTCCGACAGTAATTCAATATACTTTGAAGCCTTCCGAGGGTGTGAAGCTTTCGAAAATCACTTCGTTGAAGAATGATTTGGCGCTTGCACTTGCGGCGCAGGCTGTTCGTATTGAGGCACCGATTCCCGGGAAGTCGCTCGTTGGAATTGAAATTCCGAGTGAGCACAGATCTAACGTTTTTATGCGAGAAATGATGGAAACGGAAGAGTATAAAAAGACTGAATCGAAGCTGAAATTTGCCCTTGGGCGTGATGTTTCCGGTAATTCGATTGTGGCTGATTTGGCGAAGATGCCACATTTGTTAATTGCCGGTGCAACAGGAGCCGGAAAATCTGTGGGAATGAATAGTTTCTTGATTTCGCTTCTTTATAATAATTCGCCGAAAGAATTGAAGTTTATTATGATTGATCCAAAGCAGGTTGAACTTTCAACTTATAACGGAATTCCTCATTTGCTTACACCGGTTATTACTGAACCTGAAAAAGCGGCTACTGCATTGCGATGGGCAGTTGCAGAGATGAATCGTAGATATAAAGTTTGTGCTGAGGCCGGTCATAGAAATATCGCTGATTATAATAAAGATAAAAAAACTGCTGAGAAGATGCCGAAAATTGTGATTGTGATAGATGAGTTGGCTGATTTAATGATGACAGCACAGAAAGAAGTTGAGGCGTCGATTTGCAGAATTGCTCAGATGGCGCGAGCTGTTGGAATGCATTTAATTATTGCTACACAAAGGCCAACTGTTGATGTAATAACAGGTTTGATTAAAGCTAATATTCCAACAAGAATTGCTTTTACTGTGGTGTCATCAATTGATTCACGGACAATTTTGGACTCTAGTGGTGCGGAAGATCTGCTTGGTATGGGTGATATGCTTTTTTTGAATGGTACTATGGCAAAACCACTTAGAGTTCAGGGAATTTATATTTCATCTAAGGAAATTGAAAATGTAACTAACAGGCTGAAATTGAGTCGAGATGTGCATTATCGAGACGATATTACTGCAAAGGAAACTGCTAAGCAGAGCGTGCGCGGAGTTCCTGATGTGGTGGGAGATAATCAAACCGACGACGATTTGATTTCTTCTGCAATTGAATGTTTAAAGAAAAATAGGAAGGCCGCTTCGACTTCTTCAATGCAGAGATATTTGAGGATTGGCTACTCAAGAGCGGCGCGTATTATTGATATGCTTGAAGAGCAGGGATACGTTGGTCCTGCCCAGGGCAGCAAGCCGCGAGATGTCTTTTTATCTGATGATGAATGAGCTGGCTATTAAGTCTACCTTTTTCGCTCAATTCAGATCACTTTGCTAATTTTTTTGCGAAGTTTTGGAATTTTGAACTTTGGTCGACTTTGATTCTGGCGAATCTTGGATTTTTCTTGCTGATTTTAATTCCAGGAATTGGCTTGAGTTATTTCTTGCGTCCAAAGTTGTCGGCTTCGCTACGAGTGTCATTTGGACTTTCAATCGGCTTTATTTTCCCGGTTTTACTTTTTTATATTTTGGGATTTTCGCATTTATATTACAAGATGGCTTGGGCTAGTTGCGGAATTTTGCTTAGCGGATTTTCTGTGTGGCGATTCAAGGCGGATTTTTTGCGTGAGTGGAAAACTTCAGAAATTAGAAAAAGTGAGAAGATTTTTTATAGCATTTTGACTGCGTTTTTTTTGATGATGTATGTGGCTTTTTTCAATGAAGGCATAATGGATTATGACATTTTATTTGGCCAGGTTGCTCCTGCTGTACATCTTTTTTTTGAACATGTTTATAATCCTTTTGATATGGGTGCAATTCCAATTGTGCGCCATGAACTTTTTCCCGGACCAATTTCTTTTCATTCTGTTTTCATGATGTTTGGGTCAAGTCCTTGGGTTGCCGCGACGGCAGTCATGGTTATTTTGGCGCCATTGATGCTTAGAATGTTCGGTCAATTTTCTGAATTTTTAATTCCGAGGAGTGAATTTTTTACTGTGTTTATGATGCTGAATACTTTTTTGGGATTCAGAATAAAAAATGGTCGTGGAACAGTGCTTGCACTGGTTTTCTTGTTTGGATTTTTGCTTCTGCCACGAATTTTTGAGGACTTGAATGATAGGGGCGATGCAAAGTTCAAGGAGCTAATTAGGCCGATTATTTCGACTGCGATTTTAGTGGCACTTTCACTTTATACAAACATTGAAATCGGTGCGATTTTGCTTGGAATATTGGCAATTGCGGTTATTGGATCTTGGCTGACGGGAAGGCGTGCGATGATGGAAACTCTGCTTTTTGGAGTGGCTGGAGGCTTCGCGCTCTATGCACCTTGGTTTTTGACTGTTGCTCTTTTGGCGTTCGGAGATAGTTTAGTTTCTATAGTTATTCTTTATGTCGCGCTCGCTCTGCTCGCGCTCGCTTTAACTTTCTTGCCGAAGCTGAAAGTAGATTCTAATTTTCTTGAGAAAATTATGCTGCTGCTTTTGATGCTTGGGACAGTGATTGCGCTTTATATTGGTTCTGGTCCAAGTTTATTTAGACTACCTGACTCATTGCGATATCTTGCTATTTTTTCTGTATTTCCAATTATATTTTTTGCATGGAAAAAACCTGATTTTGATCGACATTCATTCTTTATTTACTCATGGTTTTTTGCAATTTTATTCATAGATATTTTTCCACTACTGAAGCCTGCTGCTTTGACAATTGGCCTTCCGGAAAAACTGCAATTTTTTCTATTTGATAAGGGTATGGGCTCAGTTTTTCCAGAGCTGGCAACAAAGGTGCAGGAATATTTCTTGCCTTCATTTGCGATTATTTTTTTGAGTGGAGTTCTTGTTTGGATTGTTAAAAATTGGCTCTGGCAAAAGTGGACACTTGTTGTTTCGATGGCGATTTTTTTCTTTTTTGTATCTGTTAGATTTCAGCCTTCCGATTATGAAGAGTATCCGCGTGGTCAATCAATTTCTTCATTCATATACTTTACTTTAACTTCTGAAATTGCTTTTCATGAGCAGCCTGTTTGGTTAAGTGGGCAGGCGATGGAAATTATGAATGTTCTTGATGATGTGAAAAAACCAGGTGATAAAATCTTTAACTTTTATGCGGTTTACAATCCTTATTTCCCTGAATATATTTACTCTTATTTGATGACTGGTGTTGGTGGACTTGGGCTAGATAAAGAAGATTTGAACTCTGAGCAATATGATTTGGCACTTCTTGAACAGGTGATTTCTGCAGGTGCGAATTATGCGATTTTTATGCCAGGTCCGGTTTCTCCTGAGATTTGGCTAAATGACCCTCGAATAAAAATTGTTGGGACTAGTGATGACGGGACTTATATTTTGGCGAGTATTAAGCGTTAATTCCGTGACACTTCTTATACTTCTTTCCGCTTCCACATTTGCATTGATCATTTGGCCCCATTTTTTCCGGAGCTAAATTTTCTTCAACTTTATCTTCATTTGTTCGCATAAGCGGCATTGGAGCAGGTTTAACAATTTGAACATTTATTTTAACTCTCATTAAAGTCGCCAAAGTTTCATAGTCAATTTTTGCAACCATTTCTTCGAAGATTTGGAAGGCTTGATTCTTGTATTCGATTAATGGATCACGCTGACCGTATCCGCTCAATGCAACCGCTTCGCGGAGGTATCTAAGTTCATCGATATGCTCCATCCAAATTCTGTCGATAACCCGCAGCATTATGCTTCTTTCTGCGCCACGCATAAGTTTTGGATCCGGTAGATTTTTTTCTTTCTCTGAATACTCGGCTTCCAGATATTTCTTTAAAATATCCATGAGTTCTTCTTGGGATTTTCCTTCTAAACTTTCAAATGCGATAGGATTAACAGGATCGCGATGAAGTGCCATCACGTTTTCCCAAGTTTCTTTTTGGTTTCCTGCATTTCGAAGAACCATTTCTTCAATTTGATTTTCAATAAGCAAAATTACATCATTCTTCAGATTTTCAGCATCAATAATTTTTCTACGTTGTCTGTAAATAATTTCGCGATGTTTATTCATTACATCATCGTATTCAACAAGGTGCTTACGAATATCAAAGTTGTGGCCTTCAACTTTTCTTTGCGCGCCTTCAATTGAATTGCTGATAAGTCGATTTTCGATTGGCATATCTTCCGGAAGACCGAGCCTGTCCATTAGAGATTTCATCTGTGAGCCGCCGAAAATTCGCATCAAATCGTCGTCCATTGAAACATAGAATTGAGTCATTCCCGGATCACCCTGACGGCCTGAACGACCTCGAAGCTGATTGTCGATACGACGTGCTTCATGTCTTTCACTACCGATAACACAAAGCCCGCCTAGGTCAGTTACACCTTCGCCGAGTTTAATATCTGTTCCACGACCTGCCATGTTTGTTGCGATTGTAACAGCGCCTTTTTGACCTGCACCTGCTACAATTTCCGCCTCTTTTTCATGGAATTTCGCATTTAAAACGGTGTGCTGAATTCCTTTCGCAGTGAGTAATTTGGAAAGTGCCTCTGATTTTTCAACAGAAATTGTACCAATTAAAACCGGTTGACCATTTGCATGTAATTCTTTTGTTCTATCTGCGATTGCAATAAATTTTCCCTGAATATTTTTATAAATTGCATCTGGTTTATCTGCACGAGAGATATTTTTGTTTGTTGGAATTTCAAGCACGCTAAGCCCGTAAATGCTGATGAATTCTTCTTCTTCTGTTACGGCCGTACCTGTCATTCCACCGAGTTTTTTGAAAAGTCTGAAGTAATTTTGAAGAGTGATTGTTGCTAGAGTTTTACTTTCACGTTTGATTTCTACTCCTTCTTTGGCCTCGATTGCTTGGTGAAGCCCTTGGCCATAACGTCGGCCTGGCATTAAACGACCTGTAAATTCGTCTACAATTAGAATTTCGCCTTCTTTAATAACGTAATCTACATCGACTTTGTAAACAGCCTGAGCGCGAAGTGCTTGCTCAATATGATGAACTTCATCGAAGCCTTTTTCGGTGTAAATATTATCTACGCCGAGTAGTTCCTCCATTTTTTTAATTCCAACTTCATTTAATGTTGCGACTTTCTGTTTTTCGTCGATGTCGTAATGTGTATTTTCTTCGAGAGATTTCACCAAACGCGAGTAAATCATGTATTTCTCTGTTGATTCTTCAGCAGGAGCGGAAATAATCAGCGGGGTTCTGGCTTCATCAACCAAAATTGAATCCACTTCATCAATGATTGCATAGTGCAAATCGCGTTGAGTGAGATCTTCTTTGCGTTGAGCCATGTTGTCACGCAAGTAGTCGAAACCGAATTCGTTGTTTGTTCCATAAGTTATATCTGAGTTGTAAGCTGCACGTTTTTCTTCAGGATTTTGGCCGTGTAAGCTTATGCCGACTGTGAGGCCAAGAAATCTGAAAAGTCCACCGTTCCATTCTGCATCACGTTGAGCGAGATAATCATTCACAGTCACCACGTGCACACCTTTTCCTTCGAGTGCATTTAGGTAAATAGGGAAGGTTGAAACCAGGGTTTTACCTTCACCTGTTTTCATCTCGGCAATTCGTCCTTCGTGAAGCACAATTCCGCCAATCATTTGAACGTCGTATGGAACCATGTCCCATGTGTATTCGTGTCCACGCACATCCCAACTTTTTCCTACCAATCGACGAGCGGCATTTTTCACTAAGGCAAAGGCTTCAGGCAAAATAGCATCTAGTTTCTCACCGTTTGCGATTCTCTCTTTAAATTCCGCGGTTTTTTTCGCTACGTCTTCATCCGTTAATTCGGTCTGGTAAGTCGTTTCGATTACGTTGATTTTTTCTACCAAAAGCGCGAGCCGTTTCAGATCTTTCTTCTTTGGATCACCGACAATTTTCTCAAGTAGTTTTAAAAGCATTTAGTTTAAATAGGTGGCTGAGGTATTTAAGCATAGGTGGGGTGGATTTGCTATTTATTTGTAGCGCTCATACATAAAATTATAGACTTCCAGACATTTATTCTCACAATCGTGCTCGTCATACTCCGGTTCAGGTAGAGATGAATATAGCACTTCTGAAATTGCCGTTTTCACACCTGCTCTGGTGGATTCTTTTTCTCTCCAATCCAGCACGATTTTTTCAGATTTTAGTTTTTCCAATAATTTTCTTGATACGCTTTTAACTTTTTCGACATTTTCCGAGTTTAAATTATCTTTACTTAGTAAATCAAAAATTGCCAATTCTTCTTCACTCAAACCTTCTTTTTCACCCCGAGACTCCTCTTTTTGTAAATCTTTTGATAAATCCACAAGATCATTGAAAAGATGGTCGATATCTTCAGCTCCATGATTATATTTCTGTAAAATTGAGTTAAGTCGTTCAATAAATTTCATTCGTTGTTTGTTTTGCTGAATCATCGCCAAGATTTTCTCCTCAAGCTCTACTTTCATACACTCAACCTGTAAATTCTTATTTTCCAAGCCCTCGAAAAAATCGTGCAAGGCATCAGCATCAAGAGCACTTAAGTCTTTTACCTTTCTGTTTTGAGGGATAACGTAATCTCCGGCTTGGATGGATTTATCAAGCAAATCTTCTAAATCTCTTTGAACTTGTGAAACATCAACACTTTGAGCTCCAACATCGCGTACACGTGAAGCAATTACTCGAATCGCGGTAACCTCGCCATAATAATCTTCAGCATCAGGTGAAGGTAAAACCGACTGATAAGCACTTTGCAGACTGCTCGCAAGATTTAAAAACAATTTCTTCTTTTCCTGTTGGCCAACAATCTTATTTGAATACTTTTCAATCAAAAGTAGTTTTTGTTCGTTTGGAACCTGTAAAAGAGTATCAATATTTATTTGCTCAGACATTAAAAACTCCTTCACTTCTTCGAGTAAATTCTTCAAAGCCGTTACCAACTCATCTTTATTTCTAATGATGTTATTCCCATTATTATTTGCTGCATACATCGCTAATGCCCTTTCAATGTTTTTAAAGACTCCGATGTAATCCACGATCAAACCGTTCTTCTTGCCGACTGCAACACGATTTGCGCGTGCAACCGTTTGCATCAGTGTGTGATTTTTCAAGGGCTTATCAAGATACAAAGTGGACAAATTTGGAACATCAAAACCCGTCATCCACATGGCACAAACAAAAACGATTCTAAGATCGCTATCCGGCTTCTTAAATTCCTCTTCAAGATTCTCTTTTTGCATTCTTTCTCTGAGTGGCCGCATATCGATTTCAAAAGGCTCCAAATCTGCAATTTCATTCTGACTTTGGCTAACAACAACAGCCATATCAACATTCTCATGTTTTTCGAGTTGCGCCTCAATTTTAGCCTGTTCTCTTTCATCTTTTGTTCGAGAAAGATTCATTCGGAGTTTGGCCAAATAACGTTCCCATTCAGCTTTAACTTTTGAATACATTCTTACGGCTGTTTTTTTGTCTACTGAAACCACCATTGCCTTGCCATCATATCCACGGCCAACAAAATGCTCCACAATATCTCTAGCAATTGCATTTAAGCGATCTTCACGAGTTACCAAATGATAGAAAGTGGAGAATTCCGCCTCCAATTTTTCTTCTTCTTCATCATTCAAATCATAAAACTCCATCACTTTGTTCATATCTTTCTCCAAATCGGAGTTAACATTTTCCAATTTTGGAACTCTATTTTCATAAAATAGAGGCACGGTTGCTCCGTCTGCAACCGACTGACCGAAATTATAAACTGAAACATAATCACCGAAAGTTTCTCTGGTTTTTTCTTCACCTTTTGCCAAAAGGGGAGTTCCCGTGAACCCGATAAATGAAGCGTTTGGCAAAGCTTTGCGCATATTTTGTGCCATTCGATCATACTGTGTTCTGTGCGCTTCATCCGTCATCACTATTATGTCTTCACGGCTTGAAATTGCGCCCTCAATATCTTGGAATTTTTGGATGGTGGTAAAAATCTGTCTATGATCTTGAGCCAAAAGTTCATGCAGGTGAACAATGCTGTCCGCACGCACTTCTTTTTCATAAACCGCTCCTACACTTGCAAATTCTTTGTATGCTTGTCGATCTAATGCTGCGCGATCCGTCACAATCACAAAAGTAAAATTTCCCGTTAGTTTACGAAGCACTTTTTGTGAAAGATAAACCATTGAATATGATTTACCGGAACCTTGAGTGTGCCAATAAACTCCGAGTTTACCTTGATTTTCTTTTCTATGAATAACTTTTTCAAAGGCTTTGTTTACTCCGAAATATTGAAAATAACGCGGGATAATCTTTTTAGTTTCACCTTTTGATTCATCAAATAAAATGTAATTTTCAAAAATATCCAGTAGTCGTTTTTTATCACAAATACCTTGAATCATTGTTGCCAGATCGGTTTTAGATTCATCTTCTTCATTTTCAGCTTTCTTCCATTCATTGAAAAACTCAAAAGGCGATGTAAGTGACCCAAATCTATTTTCAACGCCGTTGGAAATAATAATTCCCATATTGTATCTGAAGAGTTTTGGTATCGTGTCTTTGTAATCGCGAATATTATCACGATAGGCGTCAACAAGACTTTTCTGTGAAGCTTTCAGTTCCAAAAGAATCAGTGGAATCCCATTCACAAATAGCACAACATCAGGTCGACGAGTGTACATTTCACCCACAACCCAAAGTTGTGAAACACAAAGAAAATTATTGTTTTCAGGATTATCAAAATCGAAAAATCTCACCCGCTCGGTTTCATTCGCTCCATCATTATTCATTGAAATCACACTCGCCCCATCTCTCAAAAGTTTATAAATTTCATGATTTGCATTTACGAGTGAAAGGTGAGATCTGTCTCTTGTTAGTTCTTCCATCGCCATTACAAGCAATTCTTCCGGAAGTGTTGGATTGATTTTCTGCATTGCCGGCAATAGAAACTTCTTCAGCACAACTTCACCCCGATTTTCCCGCCCCAACTTCGCATCATCCTCATCTTTGTACGCATTGATATGGCACGTTTTATCGTCCCACAATTTCTTGATGAGGGTGATGACCGTTTGTTCGACGAGTTGATCTTCGGAGAAGGGGTTCATAGTGATAAGTTGGTTTCTATCCAGTTAAAAACTTTGTTGAAATTAGCTATGGTTGTAGCATTAAGGTTTTCCTTAGTGATTTGTCCGTTTTCCAGTTTCTCATAGAAAGCCTTGGAAAAGACAATTTTTCGTTTATCAGCAATTGATTTCCCCGCATCAGCTTTTATAGCGATTTTATCATCAACAAGCTTCATATCATCAACAGTAAACATATTTTCAACACCCGAAATATTTGTGGTTATGTGCATCTTTGCCTCAGCCGACACATCATCTCCGTTAAACAAGTACTCCTTTATCTCCGCAAAAGTCTTTTGTGAATCTGCACCTCTAGTTGAATCATCATCAAAGATGGCAACCCAATCAATACCATAGCCAATACAGAAAGAGACGAGTGTATTTTGTTTCCGTACTCCTATCCCTGGGACGAAAGAATACCCATCTTTTCGTCCAAGTAGTTTTCGCATCCCCAAATAATAGAAGTAATCAGAGACACCTTCAAGGATCACATTCTTGGGGCTGGAAAGTGCAAAATCGCTTACTGAAAACCCAATTGCATTCGCTACAGGTTGCAGGGCGTCTTGCTTGTTTTGAGAGTCAATTTTTGAGGTTGTGACAGGTTCAAGAATAGTTCCTATTTTGGGATCGTTCAATACCAACTTAATCCTATTAAGCTTTTCTGACTCGATAAGATTTGGAGAATGGGTCGTATACACAATTTGATGTCCTTCTCCAGAGAGCTTTTTAAATAACTTTAAAATATCTGCCTGTGCTTTGACATGCAAATACAAACCTGGTTCGTCAGCGAGGAGAATGAGTTGCTGGTCAGTTGAATTTTGAGCATTGAGTTCAATCCAGAATGAAAGAAACCATATGAGCCCTTTGCTTCGTTGATGAGGTTTGAGTTTTTGACGATCCTTGGTTTCTGTATAAAAGTTCACATATGAAGTATCATTAGTATCTCGTTTTTCAAAATCATACTTAACTTCAATTTTGTTGTCGTTATGTATTTTCTGACCCCATGCTTTTTGAAAGTCGACAGAAATTGTATTGTTATGCTCATCACGAATCGCTTCACGTTCTAGATCATCTTTCTCGTAGAGGTTGACAAAATTAAGCCCCAGAATTTTTTCGAGATTTTTTACAGCTCGATATCCTTTAACATCAATCTTTTTTGTCTTAAGATCAGCCAAAGTTATTCGGTCTGGCAAAAGGTCACAAAAATCATTAAAGAGTATAATCTTTGGGGTAACATTACTCCAAAATACATCAGCGATGGTTGAAATGTCGTTCTCATCTAACTCAATAATTTTCTCTTTTACAGTTTTCTTTTCAACTGTTCCATCTGCTTTTGTTTCGTCCTCTTCAACTTCTTGCTCAAGAATAGCCGCTTTGACGATTTCAAAAATATTAGAAGTAATTTCTAGCTTAGACTTTCCGTCCATATCTGGATAAGAGCGAGTTAACGTAAATTCTTTTATGGTTTTTATCTTCTTGTCATCGAGAATCGGATCTTCATCACCAATTTGAGGATTGTACGCATCACGTAAACCTTGTGTTAATTGTTCGAGCAATAACTTAGTATCATCAACTTCATAAGTACAACTTACACTTTGAACAAGACTGCCCTTGGTAGTAAAAGGCTTTGAGTCGGAGTCAAATGTTCCAGTTTCAAAGGCATTCAAAGCTTCTAAAACAGAACTTTTACCTGACTCATTCTGTCCTGCAAGTACAGTTATATTGTCATGCCCAGAAAGTACAACTTCTCCAGTGCCGACAATAGATTTATAATTTTTAATTTGGAATGATTTAAGTTTCATGGATAGATAATTAAAATTTTAAAATTCGTTTTCCACTAACCAATTGAGGAATAAGCATTTTGCATAGTCTTGATAAAATCATATTCTCCGCAGTTAAACTTTCCATATCATGAAAATATAAACTAACAATAGTTTCAAACTCCTCAACAATCTCTTGTGTAGGGACAACAAATTTAAGATTTTTCAACTCGACCTGATTCACCGACTTATAAATTGCTCCATTGCCGATCATATCTTTTTCAGTAAATTTTTGGTTAAACATTAAAAAAAGAAATGATTGTTGATTATTTTTATGTCTTATCGCAGATAAACCACGTCCGAGGATAATTTTCTTAGTTGCTATATTCATTCGACCGACTGGTGCTCGAACACTAAATAATAAATCATTTTTCTCTGCATATTTATTCCCAGCTGTTGAATAAACTCTATCAATTGGATATTTACTACCAAAATCAGCAACTCCTTGGTGAAAAGGTTCACCTTCTCTATTTAAATTATAATGATTTGATGTTGGAGACTGGCCCATAATTAAATCTGCAATTTCTCCTAACCTCCCCACGTCCCACCCCTCCGGAATCATGCCGTACTCGGTGCCGCTATCCACCATTTTTACTTTTTCATGGCCTGGGAATTTGAATTTCACAAACCACTCGGTGTAGAGGAGTTGAGCCATTTCTTCCAAAGCCTTGATGCGCTTTTCGTTGTTTTCGATGAGGTCGTCGTATGCGGAGAGGACGGATGCGATGCGGGTTTGGGTGGCGAGGTCGGGAACTTCCAGAATTAACTCATCCAGATGATTTCGATTTAATGTAGGAACTCCTGCTCCTGCATTAAATTTTTCTAAACCTAAGGTTTTTAATTTAAAATAAACAAATTTTGGATCATTACATTTAAAATCTTTTACCCAGAGTGTGGTGTTTAGAGGCCAACAATTTTGCTTAGTAAATAATACTTCACCAAGTGCACCGCTTCTCCCTGTGGTCACACAAGGTCCTTTAACTTTAAATGTATCGTGGTATCCGGTTATAGATGTTGATGCTACAACAGGATATTTTCCCTCAGTTCTTTTGTCTTTTGGTAAATCAAACCCTCTTTGTAAGAGAGCGAAGTCTTTAAATTTTACTTTCTGAAAAGTCACCATAATTTATTTAAGTTTTATTCTTACCTTTCTGCCTCTTCGCCACCTTCAAAGCGTGTAAAGCCGCTTCGTCGAAGTCATTGTCTGCGCTTTTGGCCTCGATTTTTTTGTATTCGTTGAAGTTTCTTTCGGCGATTTCGACGGCTAGTTTGTGGGAGATTTTGCCGGCGTCTTCCAGAATGTTTTTATTGTTGATTTGAAGAAATGCGTCGAGCTTTTCTATCCAATCTTTCATATACATTGGCACTCTTTGAATTGCTTGTCCTTCTGCAAACACGAGATATTGCTCAACGATATTGTTTAGCACCAGAAGTTCCTGCTCGGTTAAATAATTTTTAGCGATTGATACTTCTTCTTTTGTGGGTTTGCTACCTCTAAAGTTTGTGAGCCCGATATTTGGTTTTTTGCTATCGACTCTATTTGCAATTATTTCTGCAGCTGTGTTTCCGGTAATTGCAAAATGAACTTTATTTTGCACTGTTTGAAAAAAAAGAATGCTCTCTTTGGCTTTTGGGTCATAATCAACACTGGTGGCATAAATATCTGTAATTTTTCTATAAAATCTCTTTTCTGAAGTTCGAATATCAGAAATTCTGCGTGATAATTCTTCAAAATAATCAAAAGGTAGATCCGGGTTTTTCAGTCGTTCATCGTCCATCACAAAACCTTTCACAATGTATTCGCGTAGTCTTTGGGTGGCCCAAATACGGAATTGAGTGCCACGAGTAGAGTTAACCCGATAACCAACGGAAATAATGGCATCGAGGTTGTAGTGTTTTGTGTCATATAATTTCCGGTCTGAGGCAGTTATTCGGAAATTCCTAATAACTGAATTTTCATCTAATTCATTGGTAGAAAATATATTTTTCAAGTGTTCATTAACAGTAGGAACAGTAACATCGAAAAGTTCAGCCATTAGCTTCTGTGAAAGCCATACCGTTTCACCATCAAAGCGTACGTCGATTTTTGTTTCGCCTGATTCTGTTTTGTAGATGATGATTTGTGATTTTCCTTCCATAGCTTATTTATATAATTTTATTCCAATCCTCCATTATTTTATTTTCCAAGCCGTGAGCTTCTTGGGTGAGGGAAGTGAACTCATTCATCAATTCTTTCATTCTGGCTTCAAAATCGACATTGCTCATCTCTTTTTCAATGATTTCAACATATCTGCCCGGATTCAATGAGTAGTCGCTTCGAACTTCATCAAGAGTTGCAACTTTGCAAAGGCCTTTGATGTTTTCATAATTTCCATAGCCTTCTTCTTCGCGGTAACGGCGTACGATGTTTGCAATTTCTTGAATTTGTTCCTCTGTCCAAGTGCTGTGTGCACGATCAATTTCAGTGAAAATATCTTGTGCGTTTATGAAGAGGATTTTGTCTTGTCTGTCACTGCCATGTTTGCGTTTATCAAAAAACCAGAGTGTGCAAGAAAGAGTCGCGTTTAAGAACATATTTGTTCCCACGGAAATGATACAGTCCACTATTCCGGCATCAATCATTTTTTTGCGGATTTCTTTTTCGGCATTTCCAGCGTCACTTGCAGAGTTGGCCATGACAAAACCTGCACGACCTTTTGGTGATAGTGAGCTGGCGAACATCTGCATCCAAAGATAGTTTGCGTTGCTGATCTCATTTTTCCCGGTTAGTGGTAGTCCAAGATAGTAACGAGGATCTCCGTGCAATCGAGCCGGGTCAATCACCATTTGTCCATTTTTATCTTTTCCTTTTACATTGAAAGGCGGATTTGCGAGCACAAAGTCGAATTTTCCTACGCTTTCAAAAGGATCTTCATAAAAACTGTTAACAAGAGCGATTTTCCCGGAAAGCCCATGAATTGCGAGGTTCATTTTTGCAACACGCATGTTAGCTTCAACCTTTTCTTGACCGTAAATAGCCACTTCATCCATTACTTGAGATTTGCCATTTGCGTGTTCGGAAACAAAGCGAGCTGATTGAACAAACATTCCACCACTACCGCATGCAGGATCAAAAATACGTCCATGATAAGGTTCAATTACTTCAACAAGAAGCTTAACGATTGATTGCGGAGTAAAGAATTCTCCACCTTTTGAACCTTCTGAGCGTGCAAAATTTCCAAGAAAGTATTCATAAATTCCTCCAAAGGCATCGCCCTCAATATCGTCTGGAATTTGGTTGAAGTTTTTTAATAGGGTGATGAGGATCCGACTATTTTCATCAGCTTTTTTTGACAGGGAAGTGTAATCTTGAGGTAGAACTCCGGCGAGATCACGATTTTGTTCCTCAATAATTTTCATTGCGTCATTTATTGCTTTTCCAATATTTTCAGATTCTGAAAGACTCATCAAATGCGAGAAAGTTGCAGTTTCAGGAATATAAAGCACGCCTTTAGATTTGTAGTCATCAGGTGTGATTGGGCGAACACGAGTAGATTCTGTTTGCTTTCGTTCCGATTCGATTTCTTCTTTTGCTCTTTTAAATCTCACATCGGCAAATTTCAAAAAAATTAGTCCTAAAATTGGCTCGCTGATCTCATTAAGCTTCAAACTTCCGTTAGCGCGAAGTTGTTCCGCGGCAGCCCATAGTTTTTCCTCGAGTTGTTTGCGATGGTTGGTCATAAATGTTTAGGTTTTGTAATTAGACATTACACGATTTCTGAGATTTTTCACTGGGAATAAGTATGTTCCAAAATGGAAATAATTGAATCAACTATCCGGAGATGCCAGATAGTTCAAATTGAGTTGTAAAGAAATCCTTTACAAGTGGTTTTTACTCCCATAACTAGTTCACAAATCCTAGATCTTCAGGTGGCAAGTGATGATCAAGTATTCTGCTTGGGTCTAATTTGTAAAGTGAGCCGCTTTGAGTCGTAATTAAATAAATTTCATTTTCTTGAGAAATTGTTTCTACGCTTGTTGTATTTCCTCTGCTAAGTTTTATGGCTTTTCCAACTTCAATTGGTGGATTTTCAAGGACTCCACAAATTTCTATATTGCGCCCGTTATCTTCAGTTTTTTTCATAAAAATCACTTTCCCGGAGGTGATTTCCAGTGGGATTTCTTGAATTTCAGATTGATTATCTGGTGAGCTATGCATGCTTTAAATATACTATTAATCTGCGGCCTTTCCACCCCAAACAACAAAAAAAGTTCGTAGGATGATCTTGAGGTCGCGGAAGATGGTCCAGTGTTTTATGTAGAAGGTGTCGAGTCGAACTTCTTCTTCGAAGTCGAGATCACTGCGGCCTGAGATTTGTGAGAGACCGGTGATCCCGGGTTTGATTGTGAGTAGGAATTTGTGATGTTTCTCATAGTCCGCCACTTCTTCAGGAATGTGTGGGCGAGGGCCAACCATGCTCATGTCGCCTTTGAGGACGTTCCAAAGTTGTGGGAGTTCGTCGATTGAGGTTCTGCGGAGGAGACGGCCGAAAGGAGTAACTCGTGGGTCATCTTTGATTTTAAGTACTGGACCTTTACGGTTGTTTCTGTCGGCGAGTTCAGTAAAACGTAAGTTATGTGTGCCTGGGCGCATTGTTCTGAACTTGTAGAATTTGAAGAGTTTACCGTTTTGGCCTACTCGGCAGGCAGGGGAGCCGTCGTCGAGTTTTGTGAAAAGAACAGGTCCGGTCGAATCGAGTTTAATTAGAATCGCGATTATGACGAAGAGAGGAGATAGAAGAATTAACCCAAAAAAACTAGCGATTGTATCGAAGACGCGTTTTACTATTTTCCCCCAACCTTCGAGCGGAGTTGGTTTTAAGTGAATTAGAGGAAGTCCGGCTACAGTAACAATTTCAACATTGCTTCTTTCCATTTCCAAAATATCCGGTACAAAAGAATACTCAACGCGATTTTCTTTGCAGAAATCGAGAACTTCGCGCTCTTGATCTTTGTTTAGATCATGGCCGGTTTGAATAATTCGATCGACAGAAAATTTGCGAACCATGCGGGCGAGTTCATTTAGTGAGCCTAGCCTGCGAAGTCCGCTTATCTCCATGTTTTTTACAGAAATATATCCAACTATTCTGTAATGTGGATCAACTTTTAAATTTTTAACAATTTTTTCAGTTATTTTATTTGAGCCGATGACTAAAAGCTTAATTGTACCTATGTCTGCTCGCAAAAGTTGACGTTCCATAAGATGTAAAATCAAGCGTGCAGTAATTAGAAGTGCAAGAGTAATGATGAAACTCATTCCGAGTACGAGTCGAGAAAAGAAAACTTGTCTGACTGCAAAAAAGTATGCGGTTACAAGTAAAATCCAGACTATTGAAAAAGTTATAACTTTTCTCTGTTCTTGAAGTGGTCCATCAGTATTTTTCATGCTGTAAAGACCGAAAAAGAAAAAGACCGCAATTAGTAGCGCGGCAAAATATAAAACGAGGTGAAAGTAGTCGTTAACAGGTGGGAAAGTTGAAGAATCGAGAGGGAACTGCATTCCAGGAATGAAATCGCCGTGTAGTCGAATCTTGTAACCGAGCATGAATCCAAGCACAACCATGCCGAAGTCGACAGGTATACGCAGGACGCCGAATGCGATTTCTGATTTTTTCATAGGCTTCGAAAATCTGAGAACTTGTTCATCTGTAAAATAGCTGAAGGCAGTGGCCTACACAAGTTTGCTTATCTAATGGGCGAGTTGGATTAGCACGTGTAAAAACTCCTGCCTTTTTAGGCACTGACTGTTGACAAATATAAAATACCTGCTATCATCTCAGTACTATAATACATTTCACTACATTCCAATGAATAAGATGTCAAACTTTGCCGCAGTAGTTTTCTTGAGTGAAGCTCTCTCAGGATGTACGGAAGAAGCTCCTAAAGCCGCGCCCATCCCATACAGCTATCACGATGACCTCCGTGCAAAGGAATTGGCCGAAGTAAAAGCCAAACAACTGAAACTGGATCAGGAAAGACAGGCTTATCAGATTGAAACAGAAAGGAGGCTACAGGAAATAACAGATAGATTGAAGTCCAATGGTCCGGCTTATGAAAAAGATTTTGATGATGCAGTTAAGATTGTAAAAAAAGCTATAGATAAAGCTACGAAAGATACACCGTTAGCTGAGCTTAAAGCCATTGATTTGTTCAAAAAGCGAGTAGCCAAAGAACAATTGTCGGGTGCCGAAAATTTAAGTGCAAGAGAAGCATTATTTTCCGAGCTTACAGCTGGAACGATAAAGCCAAAATTTACTTATGGAATAAATGGGAAAACCGTAAATGTCACCAACAATAGCACAAATGGTAATTGTGGGAGAATATCTGTAAGAGACGTGGCCTGTACACCAGAATCAGATATCATAGATTGTACACCCGAGGAGTGTGATGATGGTGGAGATTCTATGGGTTCTGGATTTACAATTGAAGTAAAAGGAGGAACAACTTATGTATTTGAATTGGCTGACGGTTATGAAGGCAGATCGGTTGTCATCAGTTTTGCGGGTGCTGGTGAAAGTGTTCCAATGGAGATGGAGTCTATCTCGGAGGGTGGACCCGTCACATATGATATTAGTGGTGGTGAAACAGTCCACATCCCTTACACCTTCATGTATGAGAACTCTTACCGACCAGAATTGTCTTCAACAGGCACACGTGAGATGATGCCAGAGTGCCCAAGCCGTGTGTATGACGCATGGAAACTAAGCAATTAAGATTTGGAAAAGTAAGCCTGTGGCTCTTTATCAAAAACAAAAAAGAAAATCTGATTCGCCTATGATTGAAAAGCAAAGGGCTTTTGCCCTAAAACTGCATTATATGTAGAAAATAGCCCCTTTATAAGCCGAGTTCTGTCAGCCTTCGCAAGCGGAAGCTGTAGTGATCATCTATCTGGGCGTCGCATCACTGCGCCGCTCGAGCGTCGGGCTATTTGGGGCGTAAGGCCGCCGATTCCAAATATCCATTCCCGACTTGCAACAGAAAGGGTTTACCGATCTCGCCGTTTAAATTGCGAGATCCCCATACCGTGAGGCAGAGGGGGCGTTTCACCTTATTCGTCTCTGTGGCACTTTCCCTAAAGCGGTTTTATTAGACTCCGCTCCGGCAGCCGTTAGCTGCTTTCATGCCTTATGTTGCTCGGACTTTCCTCCCCGAAGGGCGATCACCTAAAGGAGCTATTTTTACTCGGCGAGTATTCGCTATTTGCTGCTGATTGTCAACCGATTCGTAATGGTTCAATAGCTTGGAAACACTCAGGAGTAGGATAGGAGTGAATAATAA
>CAYHXO010000009.1:0-67082 GCA_964360635.1 uncultured Candidatus Peribacteria bacterium | reverse complement strand
TTTCAAATTTAAGTAGTTCAGCATTCAAATCTACAGCGAGACAATATGTTGAAACATTATCATCACTACATTCTGACCCATCAATTACAAAAGCCACATTTGGAGTTGCCGTTTTTAAAAGTTTTTTCAAATAATCATTAGTGGTTTTATTCATTTGTGTGTGAAATGCGATAACCGATTCCTCCAAAGTATATTTAGTATTGTCGTATTTAAAACCATCCGCTTGCAATGAATTTGTTGGAATTTTTGGCAAGTAGAGTCCTCCCGCGAAAGCGAGTGAAAAAAGTAAAATATAAGTTTTGTGCTGAATTATTTTGTCGTACATGATTTTGCGTAACATGGCAGAGCGTTATCCATTTTCTGAAATAATTGCGGAAATACTGCGCTGTATTCTTGTGAAAAATCAGACATATTTGTGTTGATTGCTTTCAGGGCATCCACAACTTTATAAGTACGTTTGCTGTTTGCGGAATTTACAGAAAATACAGCCAACAAGTTTTTACCAATAGAGAGATATTCATCTTGAATTGATTCACAATATGCGTAAGAAGCGACATTCCTTTCAATTGTTTTACCACCGACAGGAATTGAATTTAATTCAAAAGCTGCTTCAATTTCTTCAATAAAATATCTGTATCTCGTAATTCCATCTTCAATTTGTTCACTAGCAGGTTCAACCTGTTTAAAATATTCATCAAGGAAAATAATATAATTTTCTAAAGCCACCTCTCCAGATGAAGACATATTTCGCCCACATAATAAATCTTCCTCGCTTTCCGTACTTGTTGTCTCGTCAGTTGTTTCCTCATCCTCCGTTTCCTCAGCATAAATTATCTGAGCTCTGCCGAAACTAAATCCGGCCACAGATCCAATAAGTGCGAAAATTACGAGAATGTTTTTCATATTTATTCAGTTAATTCTAATTCATTACTTTTTCCAAGTACATTACCAAGCTCATCTTGGATTATAGCAAATATTGTATCTCCGTTCTGTATATCTCCTTCATAATCAATTGATGAATAACATGGACAAGAATTACATGCTTCTTCAACCGCGTAAACTGAAGTTTCCAAATCAAGTGGATTCGCATCAGGGAAGTCATCTTCCTGATCAAGTGGATCACTTGATCGATCAATTTCATCACCGTCATTAATTCCACCTTTATCAGTATCCGCGCTAAATGGATCGGTTCCATAAGTATTTTCTTCTTCAAAATCAGTGAGCCCATCTTCATCACTATCAACATCAAAACAATTGTATGCATTCAATGCTCGCACAGACATTTCAACAAATTCATATCTTGTAACAATATGAGAAGGATCTTCGGCCTCTTCAGCAGTCAAAATATAATTTTCTGTTCCACCTGATTCTGCCGTCAAATATTCACTAAAATCTTGAGCAACAGTAATGTATTCAGAATACCAATATTCACCGGACATATCTTCAGGCAATGTAATAATTTCTTGCATATTCAATGCCTCAAGCACAATCTTTGCAGCCTCGGCTCGAGTGATCGTGTTATTAGGTTTGAAAGGTGACTGGCCATTTGAATCAACTTCACCCAAATAACCGGTAATTAAATCGCGAATATAAGATTCTTTTGTGTATGGGTAATACCAATCTTCAGTACTTAAAATATCGTTGAATACCACAGGCGTAGCCTGCGCTTCCGTGCTAGGTGTTATACAAAGTATTGAGAGAATAATCTTAGTGAATTCCGCTCTTGTTATGTCATTGTCCGGCTCAAAATAATTCAAGCCATCCACAACATATCCACTTAAAATTCCTCTTTGTACAAGCTTCCAAATGTCTTCAAAGAGTGGATCATCAGATGTTATATCTACGAAATATTGCTGTGCTACTTCTTCCTCTTCTTCGCCACTTGAAGAACTTGCAAGTAATGGTTCTGAAACTGGTAATCCAAGCTCTTCATTGCTTTGAATTTCAACGACACTTGGTGAGCCAATGAAGACCTCAAGTTCAAGAACTCCATCATCGTATAGATCGAGAATTAAATAATCATCAAGTGAATCTGTCTCACGTTTTTTCAATTCAAATCGTGAATTATACATTGTTACATTTCCATTTTTTCGAATTAACATTTCATTAACTCCGAATTCATCTTTTGCAGCAAATCCATCTTCCGTAACTTCATAATTCTCAGCATCTTCCAAAACATGAACTGTTACATTCTCTGTATTTGCAAGATCGATGTCTTCTAGATCATCATCAACTTGAGTAATTTCACCATCACTATCTGAGACAACAATAAAGCTCGCCATTATTTCTCCGGTTGCAATTTCAGAAACAACTAATCTCGCCGGCCAATCAGTACCGGAAGGCAAGGCGAGTGCTTCATATGAATCATTATAAACTACTAATTGTTTTGTTGTCGGATTGAATTGAGCAATTGTATCTTCACTTTGATTGTAAACATCAATCAAATCGGAATCATTTAAATCATCCGCCACGAATTCACCGTTGGCGTCTGTTATATATCCTTCGCCTAATTCAGTAATTTCTCCATTTCTATCACGAATTAAATGAAGTGGAAGATTTGCTGTTGAAGGATCAGTACTTCCTAAAACTTCACCAGAATCCGCACTCTCAATTATTATTTCTGGCACAAAAACATTAACAGAAATTGTCGCGCTTGAAACATTTCCAACAATATCTGCAATGTATGCAGTTACAATTCTCTCATCAATATTGCTGTATGGGCCAATATCAACAGTTTCACCCTCCACATCTTTATCATCATTTTTTACTCCATTAGAATCACTGTCTAAAGTATCATCTGTATCCCAATAAACTGCTCCAATTTCACTAGTTGAGTCGAATGAATTTGCTGCGGAAACACTTGCAGTTGTGAACACTGCAATATCCATTTCTGTGTTACTCAAAACCGGATAAGGCGAACTGTCATCTCCACAAATTTGTGGATTCAAAAGTATGTTCTCAGAAACCGTAGAAATACCTTCCGTGTAAACGGCCATTACATTTGTGTAATAAGCTCCATTTTCCAATTCAACTTCAGCATTTGGATTAGTTGAACTTGCCAATAAATCCATTACAAATAATTCTTCTTCATCAAGTTCAAAATCAACTCCCTCAGTGCTAGTAATTGTTGTTTTTCCATTACCTGACAAAACTACACTTTCCTCTGCATAGATTTCCATATTTTCCATTAAATCTTGTTCATCCGCAGTTTCATTTAAATCAATCCAAAGTACCTTTCCACTTTCAACACGAATTGTTCTACCTTCTCCTCTTGGTAAATCAATTGTATATAGAGCAGGCACATTTATGCTTGTTGTACCGATCTCTTCAATCAATTTTATATTAGTATCTTCAAGTGTTTGGAATCTCACGCTATCATCAGAAATAATTTCACCGTCAGAATCAATTTCAGTTCTCAAATATCCGCCGTGAAGCGAAGCAGAGCCACTTTCGCTCTTAACATAAATTCTACTTTGTATGAAAGTTGGTAGAGTAGTTCCCGCTCCGGCCGGAATTTCTTCATTTAAGTCACCTGATTCGAATAATGCAGAATCAGTATCAGCAATCAGAGATCCACCACCATTTATTTCGAGGCCATCCTTATCAACGAATACCGCGCTATCATTTTCACTGTCTTTCAAAAGCAACATTCTCTTAACATTCTCATCAGGAGCACTTTCTTCAGCATCAAGTGAATCATAAAGCAAAATTTGATAACCAAGCGCATCTTCATTCGCGTCGAATGCAAAACTAGCTTTCTGGTATGAATTTTCACCTGTTTCAAAATTATTCACATTTCCTGCTATCGGCTCCAAATCTTCAACAGAATATACAGCAGGATCATCACTAACATATTTTAGACTAGCCTCTTCAGTGTAATTTTCTTTAATATAAACATTTCCACCCATTGAATAAATGATGTCTTCATCACTGTCATTATCTATATCAAACATTAGCAAGCTAATGGAAGAATCAGATTCTTTAGTGTATTTAATTAATTTTTGACTAATGCCAAGCTCTTCATTGTAAATATAAATACCATCGTTAACTGCCTCCGGAGCTTGAATAGTGAGTTCTGTTTCATCCTCTGAGGCAAGTTCCACCGTCATATTTTTTGACTCTACTGCTTCATCTTTAAATCTCTTAACGTTACCGCTGGAAATTGGCCCGGTTTTATCAGAAACAAATCCATATCTTTCATTCTCACTTTCCATCGCCAAATACTTCATGAAATTATTTCCATCCATATTCTCCAATGTCTGAGTCCCTTTCTCTAATTGCTGAACTGATGCGATCATCTTATTTCGCATAGTGACAACATTAGCCAAAGGACTATCTTTAATTTGAGCCAAGAATGTTGAATCAAGGTTTTGATTTTTAATTACATCATTATATCTGTGAAGAAGTGGATCATCCTCTGCCAGAATTATACTTTCAGCTTTCAATTCAAAATTATCTGGAGTTGCATCATTCCAATCTTTAATTTGTTTGGTAAGATCGCCGAATGTGCTTTTTAATACTGCAAGATTACCTGCAACAAGAGGTGCATCTTTATATTGATACGCAATATCAAGCGCAGGGTTATAAGTTTCAAGTTTCACACCAGCATCAGCTTCCGCCTCAGCAGATACTCCATCTTCATCAATTTCCGCCTCCGCTCCTGCACTTACATCAACATCTAAATTCATATCGCCCAATTGGTCCATCCAACTTTGAACACCTCCTGCCAAACCTGCTGTGGCAGAATTAAACTCTGTAAGGATTTTATCTAGGAAATCATTAGATTTTTCTCCCAACATATTTACAACATCATAAACTGCAGTAATATCCGGCTCAATTTTTAGATACGTTGTAATATCAATTTCTTTAACAAAATCGAGGCTAATTTTGGGGAATGAAACAGTTATTTTAAGATCAACCGGAAGCACAATACTGCTTGATCTTTCAGTCATTTCTTCAATCTTTGTCTTTAATGCAGATTCTTGTACAGGAAAGAAATTTGATCTGATTAAACAGATAATTTTCAATACAGTTGAAACAATATCTAAGCTGGCTTTCAAAGTCGCATCAATTTTTGGAATGGCTGGTGGTGGTGGTAAATCAGGAAGATTTGGAAGAGAAAGAGTTGGCATTTCCGGCACCTCGAAATCCAAATTCAATTCCGGTAGGGTAGGCAATTGTAAGTCAATATTATAGCCAAGGAAAAAGTCTAGATTTATACTGCCGGTCGGCAAACTTACACGTGGAATTTTTGGAATAATAATTGTTTGTGGAACAAATTTTAAATCCGGCCAAATAAGATTTACTCCAGCTTCAATATTTGAAACATCAATTACAATATCCGGCCATTTCGGCATTTCAATTACTGGAATATCTGGAAGGAATGCGAAAAGACTCGCAATAATTTGGAAAGCGCTATAACGCTGATTTGTACATTTATCACACGCATTCATAAAATCTCCTGAAAGCTTTATGATTGCGCCCCAACCTTTTATTATATTCTTTAATTGAGCAACCCATTCCATCCAAGCCTCAATTCTTTCTGCATTTGTTCCCAAATAACCCGCAGTAAAGCCAAGCACAGCATCTAGATAACAAATAATTACTTTAGCGTAATAAGCATGCAGATTTCTAATTTTCAAAAGATCTTCCGGCACATGTCCATAATCCTCTAGAATCGAAAGATTATTTTCCATTATCGCAATATTCTCATTCCATGCTTCTTCAATATTTCCAAAAAGCTTAGCGTCAATTTGAGGCTCAAATTCAGCCTTAAATCTTTCCCATTCTGCCTTCGCATCAACTAGCCATTTTTCCCAATCTTTTTTAGCCAATTCAATTTCTTCCGGAGTTATAAAAGGATAATTAATATTTACAACTTTTGGTTCAATATTTACAACTGGCAAAGAATTCGCAATACTAAGCCATTTTTGTAGCCCAAGAATATTTGTTTTGAGCCCTAGATCAGGTTGTGAAGGGTCAGGCTTGAATGCGTTCTTTAAACTATCGGGATCAGGATATATAAATGTAATATCCGGCAAATCAAGCATTTGGAAAAATTCATATTTTTGTTTTTTCCACCAGTCCGTGAAGATTGCGGGGAAGCCCGGAATTTGAATATTCACATTTGTGATAATTGGGGGTGAATAATCAGTAAATACACCTGAGCTAATTCCACCATCACCACCTGCACTTGCAGAAACGCTGGCACTAAAAATTTTTGTATCAACGCTCGCAGTAAACGAAGTCGCACTAGACATAGCACTTGAAATCGCACCATTAATCGCATCACAAACTCCCAGCATTTGTAACAATGGAACTGTGAAAGCAAAACATACTCCCTGAATTCCTTGTGGAGAAACGCATAGAGCAACACCAATTCCTAGAGTTGTTGTTGGAGCAATAAAGAATCTGAAAATTGAGGTTTTATTACAAGCCATGAAGAAACAAACAACCGGAGGTGTTGGAACAGGATAAATCCCAAATATCGGAATTCCAGGATCATCCGGACTTATTGATGTTCCGGTCAGTGGCATATGAAAAGTTCCAGGCGCAAGGAATGCAATATTTGATGGCATTGCAATACAACCACCATTACAGAAAAATGTTGAAACTACATCTTCAATAATTGCCGCACCTGCTTGCACATACGTATCAAGTTCATTAATCGAATCACCTAATTCATCAAGAGTTTTTTCTGGGTCAAGTAGCATAGATGCGCCTGCGGCAGCTCCTGTAATTACCCACTGATCAATTGAATCATTTAACCCGTCATCATCAAGATCAGTATCATCTGCGGTTATTTCATCTTTTGCGTACCAACCGTCCCCATCAAAATCTTTTGCATGCATTATTGTTTCCATCAATTCTTTATTTCCAGCAGTTTTTTTAATACCTTTATCCGCATCCATTTCACCAAAAGCATCAGGCACATTATCTCCATCTGCATCTGTTAAATCTATAGCATCATCTTCAACAGCAGTTGGAGTTTCTTCTTCAGCATCTTCACCTGAGTATTCTTTTTCAACATAATTAATTCTATCAAAATCACCTGAAGAATCTTTGCCATCCGAGTAATAAATAATCATCGTTCCTGTAGTATTTCCTTCCGGTGAAAGACCAATGTCAGGATAGTCATCATTTGTATAATCATTATAAAGATCATCTCCAATCATCATCGACATTCCCGGTAAATCATTAACAGTTACTTTGTAACTTATAACAACATTTTCTCCACCTGAGAGTGAAATTGGTCCGTATGCCCAAGGCCTCGCGCTATCACCGGTTTCAATATATTCCGCTTCACTGCATTCAGAACATTCCAAACTTTCACTGAATTCAAATCTAGTTGAAACTGAATCTGCAATATAAACATCTTTTAAACCGATTCCACTGGAATTATTCAGCAAAGTAATTGTGTAAGTCAAAGTATCACCAACTTCCACTTCACCGCCATTATCATCAGCCAAAGTTTTAGTAGCTGCAATTGCATCACTAACCGTCTCTTGATCAGCAATGTCAAAATTTACATTTTTACTACCACTAATATCCGAGCCCTCAAGTGTGTAATCAGAACTTCCTGCAATTGCATCAATGTATTCTTGACCTGTTACTTCATCACTTGGCACCTCAAGAATAATCGCCTCGGTATCAATTCCTGTATAAGAAACAGCTAAGTCAGAATACAAATTATCTCCTTCAGTAACATTCAATCCAAAATTATTTATTTTTTCTACTTCTTCAAGCAAACCTTCATTATTCCAAATAATATAAAGGTTCAAATTCTCATCCATAATTACAATATCGGTATATCCGTCTCCATTTAAATCACTTGCTTTCACTTGTTCCGGTTTTGAAGTTATTTCACTCAATGTCAAATTATGAGCAACAAATCCTCCTCCAATATTTTCATAAATATAAAGACACATTTCATCAGCCAAACATGAAGTTTTTGTAACAATCAAAAGATCATCCAATTCATCACCGTTGAAATCTCCTTTATCTACAGATTCAATTTTATTCTCAACATACAAAACTGTGCCACGATTATTCAAACGATTTGCTGATTTAGAATTTTGAAGCACATCAATTTGACCATCTTCATAAACAATTAAAACATCATCTAACTCATCTCCGTTGTAATCAAGTTTAAGAAGAGATGTGATATCTTTACTATTCGCATAAACCATTTTTCCAATGTCTTCAGTGAAGCCTGCTTCATTCTGTGTATTATTTTTTTCTAGACGAATACTAGGGTCACCGAGTAAAATTCCCGCCTCAGATGTGTAGTACATATTCGATTCTCCGGCAGTATTTCCAGCCGCAAAAAGCAGAATATTTTTGTTGTCACCTTCATAACCAACAATGCCGATATCTTCAGCCTTATCAAGACTATCATATCCTAGGGAAGGCCTCATTTGTTCAGCCAATTCCTGAGTCGGATCTGTTAAAACAAGCCCAATCGGATCAGCAGAAGAATTTCCTGAAGGCATTGTCACAAAATTTCCTGTATTCGATGTTGTCGGAATCAAATAAATTCCCGGTGAAAGCCCCGCATATTCTTCAATGTCATAACTTGAAGCAAGCATTGTCACATCAGCCGTCCATTCACCAGTAAAATCAACCTGCATTACCGCCTCAGTTGTTTTATAAACAATGAAGCTCAATTGTTCCGCAGAGCTATTAACAGAAAGATTATAATTTGAATCCATCAATTCAATTTGACCATCTTCACGAACTTTCACAACTCCTGCATCATCTTCTCTTAAATAAATATCTGAATCTTTTTGTACCAGTTCGAATGATTCATCAGTGCTTACTAATGTCGTAGCAATTGAATTTGTAGTTGAGGGTGCAACATAGAAAATCTGTGCTTGTAAAACATCATCAGGGAAACTTCTCCATGTCATTTTAACAGGTAAAGTATCGCCTGCTCCCATCACAGTTTGTGAAATAGATTCGCCGTCTACAATGTTTATTTTTCCGTTTGCATCCACGCTTGCCAATTCCAATTTAGGCTTAGGTGCAGCAATCATTGTGTTTACAACTTGTGATCTTCCATTGAAAGTCATGTATCCACCAATATAATTACTTTGGGTTACATCACCATAATTTGCACCCAATAAATTCGTGTAAAGACCTTGCGGCTCAATCGCCTCAAAGTCATCAGAACTCATTGAATAATTCACATTGCCACCAAAAGTTCCCGCAACAAGCCCAGCGCTTGAAGCAACTAAATTAATAACGCCGCTAACATCTGAAGCCGTTACTTGAAACTTCGCGCGTCCGTTTTTCGCAGTCACGCTAGTGCTACTTAATTGTCCATATTCACTTGTTGAATCGGTTTTCCTAAGACTGATTGCGGTTGTACTATCGTTGCTAACTAAATTTCCATATTCATCATAAACATCAGCATAAAAAGTTTCTTTGCCGGCAGCTTTTAAATTTGTACCACCATCTTCTTTCACCAATTGAATGGAAAATGGATCAGCCGGTTTCACTGTCATATTTGTACTACCGGCAGAGAATCCTGGGCTTGTTCCAATTAAACTCGCAATTCCTGCCAAAGTTCCAACTGTAATATTCACAGTGCCTGCACCCAAAACCAAATCTAAAGTCTCTGCATCAAAAGTTCCGAATTTATCATCACTTGGAACTAAATTAATTTCACCCTGAAATCCTGTCACAACTTTATTCATCGAGTCCACAACTCGCACGGCAATCACCTGCGAAGTCGCGCTTCCGGCAACCATGTAAGGCTGGCTAGTTTTCAATTGGATTTTCATTCCGGTTAGCGAACTTATTTTCAACTGGCTTCCTCCATCTCCACCATCCAAAAGGCTCGCCTTAATCACAGAAATATCTTCAACAAGTGAAGACTTAATTCTGAAATCAACAAAACCTTCTGAACTTGTAATTTGATAGCCTTCAGTTTCCTCATCTTCATCATATAAATCCATAACTTCGATTCCGCCCTCACTTTCAATTGTCACCGTGTGAAAACCGTAATTCGCAACATTTCCAAATGCGTCATATAAAGTAACACGCACATCATCAAGGCTTTCTCCACCGGAAGGCAAAACAGTTGAATCTGCACTAACAACAGTTTTGACAGGTACACCTGCGTAAACTTTTACATCACTATTTTGAGAAGGAATTGAGCCATCACTTATTTTTGCTTCAACAGTTAACTCACCGGCAACTGTTTTTGCAGTCATTACTGTTTCCGCAATTCCACCGCTAACTTTTACAGAGTCACTGTCAATTTCAGAATAATCTGAAGTAGATAGTGTGAATTTTATTATGCTCGAATTATCATCCGTATAAACATTTCCACTTTGATCACGAATTTCAGCTTTAACATAAATTATCGACTCTCCGTCAGCCGCTAGTAAGTCAGTGTAAACTTTAACTTCAGTGCTAGAAGTATCAACAGAAGTCGTCACTGTTTCATAAACAATTGTATCGCCTTCGCCATAAACTCCTGCATCATGGCTGTAGTCGCCAAACTGAGATGCAAAATCTTCAACACTCGACGCAGTCGAGCTTTCCCCCTCGTCACCACTGGAAGTCGCATAATCATCACTCTTATCATTCGGGTCAGTTCCCCTCACAACTTCATCAAAATCACTAACACCACCTCCATCTGTATCGCTTGCATACTTATCAGTATTGTAAATATAATCTTCTTCAGTATCACTAAGCCCCTCACTGTCAAAATCAACAGCACGACAATCTTTTACAGCGATTAAATTCGAAGCCATCATTGCAAATTCTTCTCTTGAAATGTAGCCCTCTATCCAAGTTTTAAATTTCCCATTTGCGGCTTGATCAGCATCAAACCAATCAGAAAAATCTTGTGGAGAATCGCCATCTAATTCTGTGAATCTACCGCTTGGGAAAATATGATTTTCTTGTGCCGATTTCACATAAGCTCCATACCAAATCCCTTCACTACTTGCCACAGCCAAATCAGCAGTTTCAACAAGCACTTTAGTTGCTTCCGCTCTACTTATAAATTGTTTAGGAACGAAGTAGCCAACACTTGATCCACCGGCATAACCGGAAACAATTTCCCGAGTTTTTCCTTCCGCCACGCAATATAAAAGTTCAGGATTTATATCAGTATCAGGGAAGGGGTCAGTATTATAATTTTCAAGCAAACTCTCTTTATATTCATCTGAAAACTTTTGACAAGCTACACAAATCCCGCCCAAATCCACCTGCAAAAACTCTTCACGAGTCAATGCATTATCTGGTTTAAATGAGCCGTCAGTATATCCGCGAATCACTCCTCGTAAATAAAGTTTTACAATGTCCGCGTATGATTCGTCAGTTGGTCCAACATCACTGAATAATTTCTTTCCTTCTGCCAAAGGATCATTCCCACTGAACACTTCAATTCCATCCCCGTAACCATCGCCGTCAGTATCAGCAATATCAAGATCTGTTCCAATCGCATACTCCTCAAGATCATCTAAACTATCGCCATCAGTATCCGGAATAACAGATTCCGCATATGCCATATTTTTCGCCGGCACAATCCTACCTTTTTTCGGCGAAGGCCAGGAATAACTTGTAGTGATTCCCGCATCAACTAAGTTTACAGTTTGATCGAGCACTTTTATCGTGACTTCGAAAATTGTATTTCCATCAGCATCTGAAATTTTAATCGGATCGAAAATATTTATTTCCCCGGGATTTCCAAAATCTAAATAATAGTCGTCGGAAATTGCAATTTGACCCATCCCGTTTACCAATCCCATTTCCACACCATTGTGTTCGAGACTCACGCCATCAGAAGTCGAAGTAGCAATGCCGCCCACGGCGCTGACATAAACCCCATCCAAACCATCACCGACACTAACTTTTTGAGTTGCAGGAATTAAATAAAAAGTTGCAAAAACATTTCCGGTTGAACTTCGAATAGCAATACTTGTTGATGAATCGGCATCAGCTTCCAAAAGTTTTGCTTCAGCACCATCAAGAGTTAAATCTCCAGTTGTTGTATCTAAAGTTGCAACAATATTATCATCATAATCGAGCACATCAATATTCTGACCAATGCTTGATTCTCCACTTCCGGTAGATACAAGATTACTCAAAGTATATGTCGTAACTTTCACATATTTATCCGTCACACTACCACTCAATGAATTCGAATCGCTCAAATCATCACTACTGGTTACTGTAGCTTTTACCTTAAAATCACCGGCATCCTTGCTATTCAAAGTAAATGTCGCAACACCGGCCGTTAATTGCATTGTGTCATTTCCACTCACTTCAACAGATTCATCACCGGAAACAATCTCAAGTTTTACTTGAGTGTAACTGTCTTCAGCATTCGATGAACCGTCTGATTTTCTAGCACTTACGCTGACTTTATAAGTACTGTCACCGTTCGATTGCAAAACATTATTTTCTTCACTAGTTAATTTAATCGTCTTTGTATTATCCGCAACATCCGGCTTACCGCTTCCATCACTGTCAGTATTATTTGCGGCACTCACCGCCGCCAAATCAGTTGTCGCGCTTGCACAATAATCACCGCCACTAAAAGTTCCAACACTGCTAACAGAATCTTGAATATCTTCCAACCATTTCAAAATTTCATCCATCCACTCCACGAGCGGAATCGGCGTTGTATTGCTAACTTCACTTATTGCATCATAACTTTCAGCCTCAGTGCTGGCATCTGCAGCCAAAGCCTCATCAATCAAAGCCTGAGTTTTATATATGTACTCCAAATCATCTTCTTCAGTTGGTTTCGCACCGTTGAAACTAAAATCCATTTGTGTCGGAGTTCCATTCGCAATAATGTTTGAAACTTCAAAGCCATCTCCGGGTTTTGATGTGATTGCCGGTTCAGCACCTAAATAATGTGTAAATAAATATTTATGTTTTTGATCAATATTCATGTGATACCAAGCCAATGCATCTGTAATTTGCTCCTCATTTAATTTGAAATCTCTAATGTCATCCGCGTAGGCATTTCCACCTGAAACTTCCTCCATCGAAGCCGCCAAAGTTTCAATTTGTTCCTGCACATCCTCAACCGTTTCAGCCCTATACAAATTTATATATTTCAAAACCTGAGGCGTCTCAGATTTATCCATAAATGAAATTCTTCTATTCGCATCTACCGGCAAATTTGGAGTAGCTCCATCTGCAATTTGAATATTTAGCGTACCATTTCTTGGCTCGATGTATTCGAAAACAGAACTCATCATTTTTGCGTCATTTTTATCTAATGTGAAGCCACCCGTGGTTATGTCATATGCACCGTCGTACAAATATCTTCTCTGAACATCAATATTTATTTCCTGCACACCATCAACAGGATTGTCGATATTAAAAGAATCATTAAATGACAATGCCAAATCCATTGCGTCATCACTCGAAGTATCAAAGCCGGCATCTTTCAGCATCGCCTGAACTGAATATTTAATTCCATCTTTGTCATATAACATCACTTCCTTAAATGCCTGTCTCAAAGTTGGATGCTCAGCCTCTTCATAATATTGATCAACTAGAGCTTCATACTCTTCTTCAGTCTTCGGATCATCTTTGTTTAGCTGCGCTAACTGAGATAAATAACTCACATCAGGCCAAACACCGCCGTATTTTTTATTGTAAATTTGGTATGTTTGAATTTCTCGAAGTTCGAAACAAGCCGGATAACCTTCTTCAGATGTACTCCAAGTAGATTGAATTTCATCCTCTGATGTTGTAGGATCATCAGTAAATGCCTTTGCTCCATTTCTTAAACTTGTATCTTCAGTCGCAATCGCCGGAAAACATATTTCTTGTTCCGGATCATCCATCGCATGTGCCAAATTTGAAATCAAACATCCTTTGTAACCTTCCATTTCAGCTTGTTCAGTAATGTCAGCAGTCGAAACACTGTACAAAGAACTATATTTAACAAATTGCCCTCCATCTTCATATGTTCCACCCAAATCAGAACAATCCTTTACGCTATCAATCTCGGTGTATGGGGTCCCATACATGTAGGTTTGTTCAGCATTCGGAGCAAGTAGCGATGTAAAAACATTTTCAGTAGCAATATCAGAAGTAGATTGATTCACAAATATATGGCAATCATTATTTGCTAATGGGTCACAAATATCTTCAGTAACCGGATCAGAATCCTCATCTTCCGCTTCAAAAGTTATCGTTCCATAAAGCATTTGATATCCAAAAAGCGGAATATCCTCCTGCAAATCATCAACCATTACTTTAATTTCACTCTCAAAATTATCATTCACAGCACGCAAATATTGCAAAACGGATTCATCTTTTTTTGAAATTAAAGAAACACTGCTGTCATAATCATTTGTAACCTTGCCTCCTGCATCTTCATTCCTTGTGCCCCATCTGCCTGTCCCGTCAACAATTCGATTCCAAACACCAAGTGGTTGCTGGAAAATTTCAACATATCTACTAACAAGCCCCTCAAAAACTTTCTTTGACTGAATGTCCGGCAAACTCTCAAAAATTCCCTCTGGCTTCATTCCTGCAGGATCTTCATCAACAATCCCGTCACGGTCATTATCGTTATAAGCATAGCCTGTATCAGGATTTGTTTCTGTCGAACCATCTTCATCACAAAGGCCATCTTCATCATCGTCCCATTCACCATGCCAAGTTGAGCCTTCGTAACAGCTGCTATCTGCTCTTGTCACCAATCCTAGTGCAAGTAAATCTCGGTAATCTTCATCAACAAAAAGTGATGTGAAATACGTTGTTGCTTGCGAATCACTATCGTAATCCTTTTCAAAAGGCGCTCCATTCGCAATACCCTTTGGAGTAGCCCAAGGAATTTTTCCTTTGCTCCAATGCCACCCGTTTACCATTTCCATTCCGGTAGGAAATCCATCTTCATCATGATCAATTGAATTACCGTTATCATCTTTGCCGCAAGCTCCAGGGCAACCGTCTCCATTTGCATCTCCAGGTGGATCCTCATCATTCGTTCCATCTTTGTAAAATGGAACATCCTCAAATTTGTCATCATACAATGGGTTTGCATCTGCATCATTATTGTTATCTTGGCCTGAATCTTCATCAATTTCACCGTCACCATCATTATCAATTTGCCAAAATCCATCACCAATATCTTCATCAGTTAAACCATCGCCATCATCATCTTTTCCATTCTTTGCTTCCTCATCCACATCTAGATCACCGTCATTGTCCACTTTGTCGCCTGATTCAACAGAAGCAAGCATGTCCGCATACATTTCCGTTAGCATCGCGCTTGTGTAACGGTAATATGCAATCTCCTCCCAGTGATCTAAAAATCTATTATAACTTGCGAATGAAACATTATTTACAGTGTTCTCTTCTGTCACAAAATCACCAATGTAAGTTTTCTTAGTAAAATTAGAAAAATCAGAATCACCAGCGTGAAAACTATTATTTTTGTCGAAATATTCCGCCAGCATTTCCATACCTTCATCTCCACTTTTTGGCGGAACAATGACACCGTGCCAAATATCAGCCTGTAAATTATCTGCTACTTTGTTCCTCTCAAAATCTTGAGTAGTTTCATTAACCAAATAAGACGGATCCTCAAAATCTGTATACGGCATCATTGAAATAAATCTGTGTCCGCTTTTATTCACCACCGGCAATGGCACATCGCCCACAATAACCAAACCAGACAACCTTGTTAAATCAGTGTCATTCGGATCACCCTCAAAATAAAGCCGCTCCAAAAGCTTCTGAATACCAACAGTACTTTCATCTTCATCAACTGTAATAATCAAAGTCTTTGTCCATGGAATTGCCGCTTGCACATCTGCCGCATATCTCTGAATTCTCTCAAAAATTCTTGTATTACTAGCCGAATATCCAGAAACCAAACCTTGATAACTTGTTGTATCTTCCCACACTTCACTATTTACCAAAATCGCCACTAGCCCATAACGTGTTTCAACACTACTCACTTCTCTAATTTCAGTTAGACCTCCACCCGGATGCACTTCAGTTAAATCACCTCCATCACTCTGAAATGTAAACGCATCCGCCACCTCAATAATTTTGCTGACCGGAGCCACTCCCATCAGCATCGAAGAAACAATAACAGACGAGATCAGCCGAATATGCCAAGGCGTGCATTTTTGCATGCTGAAATTCTATCAAAAAAGCCACAATTCTCCGCCCTCATTTAATCCGTTAAAATGCTTTTTGCTTGCGACGGAAAGAAATATTGTCCGGCTCGAATTTAAGGCGACCGATACATCTGCACCTTCCGATCAACAAAATATTTCAAATCACTTTTATCCGCCGCCTCACGAAGCCGCCACGAATGCGGAGCTTCATCTTCATTATCGAACAAACCCAAATGTGCAATCTGTTCGTGTGCCTTGCATAGATAAACTAATCTGGCTGGATCGTGAACTCGCTCGAGTGCAAACCTCTGCGTATGATGTAAAATTTCACCCGGTCGAGTACAGTTCGGATAATGACATTTTCCGTTGAATTTACCTTTAGAAAATCTTTGCATTTCATTCGGAACATGCCGTGAACTTGCCTCAACTGCCTCCGGCACATCATTCCCCAACAACCTCTCCATCAAATCATTCCAAGTTAATTCACCTCTCATTTTTTCTAACTGCTTTAAAACTTCTGGTTTGAGCTTCATCGTCACCTCTTCTTCAGCCTTCACATCACTTTCATTTCGAAATTCTTTAACATATGTTTGTAAAGTATGTTGACTCATTTCAGCTGCTTTATCAGCCCAAAATTCTGCAGTTTCTTGAGTCGCAATATATGCCACTGGCTTAACCGCTCGGAGTCCTTTCAATTCTGCTATCGCCATCAACTCCGGTTTATCTTCGATACGTTTATGAATTTTTAAACAATCATCCACAACTGCAGCACTCATGCCCGCTAACTTTGCCGCGTATTCATAAATGCTTAAAAAACCCTTTTCTCTCCAAATTTCAGATTTAAAAATCTCTGGCAAAAGCATCTCGCACTTTCGACGATACTCGAGTGACTTAGCTCCATACTCTTTGAACTTTTCGTGTGTATTCATGTCTCCAAAATAGCAGTTGTATAAGCCACTGCAAGCAACTTAAGTAGACAAATTTAGATGGTGAGTATAAAATCACCTTTATACCTAAAAATGCGCCTTGACCCATTCAATAAAAGTCGTAAACGAAGTCCTCGCGCCCTACTTATTTACGACAATTTCCCAACCACCAAAAACCAAAAGACACCCTCACGGATGCCTCTCGATAAATGTGTGTGAAATCGTGGTTTGAAGTAAGACTTTATCTGAACAATACATACTGTGCTGAAGCAGCAGATGCAGTACAGTCAACAGTAGTACTACATAAATAACTGGCCATTGTTGTTACTGCTGCTGAAGTTGTAGCTGAACTTGGTGTAGGTGGAATATTTGCTGCAGTCACATTACCTGTTCTATAAATACCTGTTCCAGTCTGAGTATTGTTCTCAAGCCTGGCAGTTAAAGCAAATCCATTATAAGTTGCAAAATAACCATATGAGTCGCTTCCTGCTGAATATGTACATCCAGCTCCCTGACCTGCAGTAGCTGAAACTTGTGGATCTGCAGGGACAGAAGTCATGTAAGGAGTTAAGCTACTTGTGTAGTCATATATACATCCTGCTGTTGTTGTGCCCCACGGATAAGCCGAACTGTGATCATCCGCATACAAAGCCAACGCAGTTGCAATCTGTTGCAAATCCGCTTTTCTCTGAGCATCTCTTGCCTTTGAAGGTCCAGCAGTAATTCTTGGTAATAGAGCGACTGCTAAAATACCGATGATTGTGATAACGATTAAAAGTTCAATAAGCGTGAAAGCTCGAGATGAGCGAAGAGAACGAATGTTCATATGAAATTGGTTAGGCGTTTGTTCGAAAAAAATCCTAAACCAAAAAACCTGTTCAGGCAAATTTCAAGATTAAACAGAACTTGACACATCACTCAATGCAATTATAGGTTGCATGATTGCCGCCACGATAAACCCGACTGAAGCTCCCATAACCACAAGAATCACCGGCTCCATAAGTTTAGACAAAGTGCTTACGGCGTTGTCTACTTCGTCTTCATAAAAATCCGCAATTTTGTTTGCTACTTCAGTAATATTGGCTGTCTTCTCTCCCACAAGAATCATTGATGAAACCATTGGTGGAAAAAGACTTCCGCTGTCACTTAAGTTTTCACCAAGTGGAATTCCTTGTGCCACATCTTGTGCGGCGTATTCAATTCTTTTTTTGTAGACTTCATTACCAATCGCCTTAGAAGTAATTTCCAGAGTTTTAACAATTGGCACTCCGCTCTTAAGAAGACTAGCGAGCAGGCGGGCAAATCTTGAAACCATCAATTTTTTAATTAGCGATCCGAAAATTGGAACGTAAAGAATTCCGTAGTCCATTGCGTATTTTCCGGTTTTTGTTCGACGGAAAACCATTAGACCGATGCCTGCAGCGAATACTGATATCAAAATTACCATCCACTGATTCTTTGCAAAGTCAGACATTCCAATTAAGATTTTTGTTGCAATTGGAAGCTCTTTTCCGCTGTCTGTGAAAATTGAAGTCAGTTGAGGAACCACAATTGTTAGCATTAAAAATAATGCGATGATCATGATTGTAATAATCGCAAGAGGGTAAGCCATTGCGCCTTTAACTTTCGAAACAATTCCGGCGCTTTTTTCAGCTTGGTGGGCGAGGTCCTTTAAAATATCATTTAAATTACCTGAAGCTTCACCGCTGGCAATCATACCTTTTTCAGATTCGCTGAAAACTTTTTCATGTTCTCCCATCGCGATTGAAAAACTTGAACCGCCCTCCATTTTCCCTGCGATTTTTCTAATTACTTCTTTCAAAAGCGGATTTTCTGTTTGATCGGATAGAACATAAAGCGACTTAATAATCGGCACACCCGCATTTATCATCACGGCAAGAAGTTGGAAAAAAGTTACTTTATCTTTAAGTTTTATTGAACTAAGACTAATTGCAAAATCATTCGCCTTTTTAATCCAACCAGTTAAAGTTACTTTTTCTACTTTTACATGTTTCAGCGAATTAATTCGCGCTTGGTCTTCTTTCGAAAGTCCGATTTGTAGATTTGTAGTTTCGTTCATATATTTGCGTCTTACGACGCTGTTTGCGACTGGCGTCGCTGGCTAATCAGCCTCAGGCCTTGCTACAGAGTAAACTTCTTCAAGAGATGTAATTCCATCTAGGGCCTTAATCAGGCCGGCTTGTTCAAGTGAAACCATTCCTGTTTCTAAACATGATTTCTCAATATCAACAACGCTGGCATTTTTCAAAATCATATCTCTAATGTGGTTGTTCATTCTCAAAACTTCATAAATACCAACTCGGCCGTAATAACCAATTCCATTACATTTCGCGCAGTCGGGTTTTTCTCCCGGTCCAAAAAACTGAAGAGCGGCACCTTTGGCTTTATCGAAAGGTTCATCAGGATGAAGATGAAGAATCGCTTTTTTAACAATTTCAAGAGTTGCTGCATCCGGCGCCAAGGGCGCTCTGCAAACATCACAAAGTTTTCTCACAAGTCGTTGAGCCACAATCGCATTGATTGTTGCAGTCATCAAAAAGGCCGGAACTCCCATATTCATAATACGAGTCAAAGTTTCAACCGCTGAGTTCGTGTGGATTGTGGAAAGTACCAAATGACCTGTCAATGAAGCTTCAATCGCCACATCAACTGTTTCACGATCACGAATTTCTCCCACCATTATAATGTCAGGATCTTGACGAAGCGCCGCTCTCAAACCTCCGGCGAAAGTATAATCAATATCAGGATGAACCTGCGATTGGTTAAGACCATCCATCTGAATTTCTACCGGATCTTCAATTGTCATAATATTTACATCCGATTTATTCAATGTGCTCAGCGCAGAGTAAAGAGTTGTTGTTTTACCTGAACCGGTTGGTCCGGAAGTCAAAATAATTCCGTTAGGTAAATCGAGTCCTTCTTGCAAATATTTCAATGCGTTACCAGTAATTCCCAATTCGGCAAAAGTCGGTATTTTTCTGGATTGATCCTGAAGACGCATTACAATCTTTTCACCGTTAATTGTCGGTAGCGTAGAAACACGAATATCCATCTCTCGGCCATCTGCAGTTGTAACTTGAGCACGTCCATCTTGAGGAACACGCTGTTCATCAATCTTCAAATTCGCCATAATTTTTACTCTCGAAGTCACCGCAGGGTGAATGTTTGGCGGATATTCCACAATTCTTCTTAGTGAACCGTCAATTCTATAACGAATTGCGACAGTATTTTTCAGTGGTTCAATGTGCACATCTGAACATCTGATTTCAATCGCATAAGAAAGCGCATTCATAACAAGTTGAGGGATGTTTCCTCCCACAATCGCGTCCTGCAATGCTTGAAGTTTAGGATTGTCCATCTATTTCTTGTGAGAAGTAAGCTTTAATTTGGAATTCTACGCTATATTCTCCGCCAAATTCTTCAGGGTAGGAGAGTCGTAAATTATCAATACTCATTAATCGAACGCCGCTTTCAAGTGATCCTGAAGTTTCAATGTATTCAATAAATTTGTCTAAGTTTTTTCTTGATGCAGTTAACGATAAATTTACAGGAACGTATCTGTAAGTTGTTCCTTCAGCTGCCTCGGCAGCCTCATAATTTATACTTCCAATGAAAAATGGATTAGCAGGGAAGTTGTTTTGAACTGAGAAGTCATCAAACAGTCTCGTCAGAGACGTAATATCTTCACTTGTTGGAAAAACTGCCTTCAACTCTTCACCAGAACCTTCTCTGAGTTTAATAACTTCACCTTTTTTGTTTTCATTATCTTTAACAATTTCAGATTTTGTATTTGTTAAATTACTCGCATCTGTTGAGAAAGTATTTGTTTCTAACTGCATCGCAGTTAATTCATTCCACTGCCATACTCCGCCAACGACAGCGATTGCAGTTATAATTAAGCCGGTAATAAATCTATGTCTTTCATTCATTTGTTTCTGTTTCTAAAGAAATAGTAAGTTGGAATGATGCACTGTAATTTGCCGCTTCATCATCGCCAGATTCATTTTTTGAGAAAGATCTTTGCTGCGCATCTTTGAAGATTTTGGAAGCATTAAATGCATCAACCAAATCAGAAATTAAGGTAAAGTTTTTTGTATCTGCGGTTTCTGTTTCACCAGTTACGCTCATTGTTGAATTTTCACTACTAAAATCAAGGCTTTGAATAGTCATATTTCCTTTAAATTCAGTGTTGAAAAGTGGGTCAATATCTTTTGCAATTTCTTCTGCTCCCACCAAATATGTGGACCAAGAAATTCGTTTGGCTTCAATGCTCGAAATCAATGACGCAACGCTCTGGTTGATTGTGTTATAAGCGGTTAGTATTTTTTCTAAATCATCATTTGTAGCTTTTTCTGAATCTGTAGAATTAACGGTCGACTTAAATGCGTCATCAATAAGAATTTTTCTAGTACTTTCCAAATCTTGAATATCACTCAGAATCGCTTGCTCGTCTGCCTGGCCGGTTTTTGCCTTCAAAAGATCAATTGCTTCAGTAATTTTTTGAACAGTTAATTGTCTTTGCTCTTCAGTAATCACATCACCAAGATCAGTTTTTAAAGCAGTCACAATTTCTTTCATTTGAGGTTTAATTGAATCTACTTTTGTTTTATATTCTGTCTTTTTATTTTCTGAAACATACTCAGAAGTCGATTGTTTCAAGTAATAAAAATACTCATCTCCAAATTTAGAATATTTTTCAAGCAATAAAACTGCGTTCAAATGTTTTTCCATTGTTATTTCTGCCTGTAAATTTGTCACCTGCACTTTTGCTAAGGCATTTTTCTGCGCAGTATTCGTTCCAAGTATTGTGAAACTTGTTGAAAGTTGAGTGAAAAAGAATCCAGCAATAATCACAAAAATCCCCAATGAAACCTTCAAAACGATAGTTCCTGGCTTCGCTTTCTTAGGCGCTTCAAGCGGATTGTCCTTTTTCAACACGAGCGGCGCTTTCTTTGCAGCAAACATTTCAGAAAAAATATTCTTCTTTTCTGCAACTTTCGCAGCCATCGGAATACCCGGTACACCCGTCATGGATGCCGGTTGAGGGCTTGCCTGAGCCATCTTTAATTCTTCAGCCATTTTTATATTTATTTAAATCTCACTATTATAGCAAAAAACAGGCTAAAAAGCAACTACATGGACTCTATCGTCCAATCCGTTTTGCCAGCACTTTATCAAATGTCACAACTTTGTATTTTTTAGATAAAAATAAGAGGCTTTGATCAACGAACGAAAGTTTCTCGAATTTGTTGGAAACAAAGAAGCTAAGAAGTTGTGCTCTAAACTCTTCAGAATTCCACAATATTTCTAGATCTCGATTGTGAAAAAACATTGTTAGGACCTCATCCGCTCGATTTTTGCCAACCTTAATTACAAGAAAGTTTAAAATTTCGATCAAAACATATTCGGGAATCCATATCTTTTGATCTATTAAATCAAAGACATGTAATGCCTTTTCATGTTGAGAATCTGCTTTTTCGAGGTAAGCAATCCAAATGTTTGTATCAAGAATCAGTTCCATAGAGAATTTTGTCTATTTCCTCACTCAAATTTTTCTGCCCGGTATTAAATTGCAATTTTGAAAGATCTTTTAGTGTAAATAGATCTTTTAATGGACACACAGGAACTATCCTGAAGGCCGGCTTGGAATTCTTCACGACTACAAATTCTTGCCCTTCTGCAACCATTTCAGAAATCTTCTTCATATCCTTGTGAAATTGCTTTATTCCGATAATTTGAGCTGTTGGATTCATAAAGTTTAACAATTAGTCCACTTATAGTTTAACAATTGTTTAACCTTTAGACAAGTTAATTAATAAAAACAATCTAAAAATAACAGCAAAAGCTGACAAAGTCCTGAATTATTCCTGCAATAAACAAAAAGCCCGCACATCACTGTACGGGCTTAAATTTGAGACTAAATTACAATAGCTCAACCTTAGCTCCTGCTGCTTCCAAAGCTTTCTTAGCTTCTTCAGCTTTAGCTTTGTCCACGTTTTCCATAACTTTTCCGTTCTGGTCAACGATGTCCTTAGCTTCCTTTAGACCAAGACCTGTAAGTTCTCTTACAGATTTGATAACTCCGATCTTCATAGCTCCAGCATCTTTAAGCTGAACTGTGAATGCAGTCTTTTCTTCAACGGCTTCACCTGCTGCTGCACCTCCAGCTGCTGGCATCATCATTCCCATTGCTGGGGCTGCTGAAATTCCGTATTCAGCTTCCATGTATTTTACAACATTGTTAACTGAAACGATGTTTAGCTTTTCAAGGGCCTCAATAACGGCCATTTCTTCCTTGTTAAGCTCGATTTTTGTAGCTTCGTCTGACATTTTATAAGGGGTTATAATTTAAGATGTATTGCGGCCCCTGCTTAGGGCCTAATGCTCACGCTACGCGTGACTGTTTATCTGCATAAGCCTGAGTAGTTCGGGCAAATGAAGCGAGAGGAGATGAAATTGCTCCATGAAAGTTTCGAAGAGGTGAAACAAGCATAGACATAAATTTCGCAAGAAGTTCTTCTTTTGATGGAAGATCAGCAAGCGCTTTAACGTCTTTCATGCTTAATACTTTACCGTCCATGATTCCTCCAACGAGTTTCAAAACCTCGATTTTTTTCGCGAACTTACTAACGATTTTTGGTCCGGAAACCTGATCGCCATAAGAGAAAATAGCCGCGATTGTTCCAGGCATTAAATCGTCTGAAACCTCTACGCCGTTTTCTTTAGCTGCAATTTTCATCAAAGTTTTCTTTGCAACTTTGAATTCAACATTAGCCAATCGCATTTCTTTTCTCATAGCAGAGATCTGTTCAACGCTCATGCCGGCATATTGCCCAAAGGCAACCGACTTAGCTTTTGCGAACTTCTCTTTAAGTTCCACGAGACTTTCTTCCTTCTGTAGTCTTGTAACTGCCATAGTTTAATTTATTAACGTATTGTCCTTTTTAAGTTGAGGTCGACCTTATAAAAGCTCTCAAGCTTGCGCGTTGAGATACAAATATTAAGATTTGTTCATCTCGGCGGGTCTTATTACTCCTGATGGAGTTGCCAGCTGTCTACGACGCACATGCACTCTACTGAGCTTTTCTAGATTTGTAAAGTTGAATTGATCTCTCGGCTGATCAATCACCCCAAATATCCACCATCTGTACTTCAGATCTAACTGATTTCACTCTTGAATCTACCGTTGATTCAACTCTATCAACGTGCTCGACTATCCCCGTAGCCATTTCACGAACTGCAACAAGTTCAGATAGATTAACCAATCCTTTATCATTTTTTGGGTTTTCCATATAATTTTAAGGTAAAAAATAAAAAGCCCCGCAATTAGCAGGGCAGGTCTTTTGAAAATCTAAGTCAAAAGGCGCCCCGCGAGCCGGTAAAATAAAAGTATAGATATGTATTTTTTGAGTTTTTCATAATTACCAATTAGCTACGTCATTACTGTGATCTACTGGATAATCAGGAACTACTACTGCTACATCTTTCATAACTTGAGCCTGAACCATTCCAACTTGAGGAGCAGGTGCCGGCGCAGTCACAGTCACTTCCTGACTTACTGGTTCTTGTGTTGTCTCTGGGTTTGCCATAAAAATATGGTTATAAAAATAAAAATCCCCGCTTTTGCGAGGCTTAAATGTTTGTGATTTTAGTTCATAACATTAGCGCCTCGCTGCTGCGAAGAAATAAAATGCGCTAAAAAATGAATTTAATCTCATACGAAAGAAGCTTACAAAAACATACAAAAAAAGTCAAAGAAATTTACGTTTCTAAGGTGTTGATAAATTTTGCTGTTTTCTTCCCAATAGAATCAATCTCAGTTCTTAGATCGTCAATTAACATAATTTTATCGGCTATGTCTCCTTTTGATTCAAGTAATTTTTTCTTATTTTCAACTATGGAAAGAGGTATCAATTCCTCCGGAGCATTTGGTCTAAGTTTTTTGAATTTTAATTCAATTTCCTCAATACTTTTCAAGTGATCTTCAATTTCTTTAAGATCAGAAGCCAGTTTATTTCTACCATCATCAATATTACTCTCCTCATCAATGTTACCATTTCCTACAGATATAGATTTTAAACTAGCTATTATTCCCGGCCCGAATTCTGAAATAAGTTTTTTCCTGCTAAAGTAACTGATTCTATCTATAAGTGCAGATGCTGTTGATCTCGCATGTCTAACAATTATAAAATTATCCGGAGTATCTCTTAATTCTTCAAGAAGATGACCTCCAGGTAAATTTTGCTCTGTTAATAAATATGCTTGTTTTAGCAATTCCTTATCATCCAATTTTAATTTCTTGGCAGTTTTTACTCTAAAGCCAGACACTGTTCTTTCAGTGACTTCTATATTATCTTTATCTGTCAATGATATAATTCTTTCTAGTAATGAAAGCATTGCATTTGGATCAAAATTTTTGTCTTTAGATAGTTCCATGATCTGAAAATCCACTCTACTTATTCCATTTTGATTCCTATTCCGCCCTTTCAATTCGCTTGAGAATTCGGAAAGTGCCATTCCTTTGTTCCATGACATTCTTGTCCATTTACTTCTGGCATTTGGATGGGTCGTTTTTTTATATCTTTTGTAATCAATAAATTCACTAAGTGCATCATTTAGGTTCACTCTGTCAAAATATGCGGTTCTTTCTTTCTCCTTTCTCCACTTTAAAAAATTTATGAAGTCTTCAGGCTTTTCTCGGAATGCTTTTGAAGCCACAATGATGTCAAAAGTATTAGCGGTCCAGTGTTTTTGAGTTTCAATATCAATCCCAAACCTTGAAATATTTTTTTTAGCTTCAACCTCTGAAAAATATGCTAAAAGTCTAAGATTTAGCAGTACAAATGGGAGGTAATCCTCAGGAGTATCTTCCGATATAAAAATGAAATTACCTATTATATATCCAATTTGCTCATCTGGATCCAACTCTTCCATTTCTTCTTTTGATACAAATACAAATTCACCTGGTAATTCTTTTAGATTTTCTCCATCCGTTAATGAAGATTTAATTTTTTCAGGCGTGATTTTGTCACTTTTAAATAAACTAATAAGATCATCTTTGGAGATAGAAAAACTATTTGGTTTTTTTGTTTCCCAAATTTTCATTGCAGTTTTCACCTCATCAACCAAGCCTTGTTCTAGAGTCGTTGTTTGAGTCAATTGTTGTGACAATTCTAGCTTCATACCTATTGTAAGTTTACATGTCGATTTTAACATAAATTAGATTGTTAGTCAATTTATACGCTCACGTCAAGCAAGGGAGGGGTGAATATTATTATACTCACCCCTTTTGCTCTACTTTATCTTCTCCGCGAGAACGCATACTTCATTTCCAACGACAATGCTATCGTTTTTCTTTTGAAAAAGGAGATAGGAGTCAACTGGCGCATAAATTTCCAGAAAATCATCGCCTTCGCCTTGAGTGGCAATCAGGGTGCCAGCACTAACTTCTTCCCAATTGTTGAATTCTTTTGCGTAAGCGAAATTTTTCCCGGCAAGCAAATTTTTATATGCATGATATATTTCGATTGCTTTGCCGTCAGATGTTGTCCACTCAACATTATGTTGGGGACTTTGCGATAGTAGAAATTTTTGGTATTTTTGCTCATCAAATAATCCAATAAATTCGAGTGCTTTTTTTACACTAGAAATAATATTAGCTGCATTTGGATCTTCCCTCCAACCTGATTCGACTGTTACTCCAAAACCACCCTGACTATTCACATATGTATCAGCATAAATTGGAGTGCCATCAGGTGGTAAAAGCCCCGGGCCGCTTACAATTGTTGGAATATTTAAGTATGGAAGAATTGCAGCAGCAGGATGATTGAGAACAGGAGCGGCAATAAATGCTTTTGAGGGTTTCATTGTCGAATGAATATCTAAGAGTATTCCTGTCTTAGCTAGAATCGGCTTTAATTCAGCCGCCCTTTTATGCTCAAGAGTTGGATTCTTCGGCATTTCTCCAAAACACCTGTTTAAATCCTGCTCAATAAACCTTATATTTTGCTCCAAGGCAGATGGATTTCCTGCTATTAGATTTAAAGTGCCGACTTGCAATCTAGAATCATTAATCATTTCCAAAATAGCTTCAAGGACGTCAATTCCAACGGTTTCATTCCCGTGTATCCCGCCCATAACAGTGACATTTGGTTTTGGTGAGCTAGATTGGATTGTTATGCCTTTGCCTTCAAATTTTTTATAGTCTTTCATGGTATATATAATTAATAATTAAATAAAAAAAGCTGGACAATTGAGCCAGCATGTAAAGTATAATTTTGAAAATTTAACTACGCCGGAACAACTGCCGAATCAAAGTTCCGCGTCTGCGAAGATTTAAGGTCAAAAATGTAGTAGAATTTTTCATATCCCTGATTATACATCTTTATTTGAATAAATCAAATTAATTTAAAACCTAACACCTGCAGTACTCTCCCTATGAATCTTTACGCCATCTTCGTTTAGAGTATCAATTTCAGCTTTTACAGAATAAATAACACTCTCTTCATATTCAACCATCAATGTTTTATCTTCAATTGTTACAACCCCGTTATCTACGCTTAAACTAAGTAAAAATTGGCCCGCATTTTCAAAGTGAATTTGATCAGTTTCATCTTTAATCAAGGTGTAGGTTTTGCCATCCAAACAAGGATTGATTCCGTCGTTAGCATATTCTTTGCAGAAATTTACTTCCACAGAATATCTGTCTGCACCCACATCTTTGAAACTTATTTTGAAATTTGCTTCCTGTGCAGGGGCAGTATTAGGAAAAGAAATTTCCGGTTTCTCCAAATTTGCAACACTTGTCAAATTCACATTCTCTTCAAAATAATCTCCATTTTTGAATGTCACTTTTAGGGTATATTTTGTTTCATTTTTACTCGCCTGACATCTGTGAGGCAATCTTGGTTGATCACAAAGTGTATCATTCAAATATATTGATTCAGTTTGAAATTCATCAGGCAAATCAACGCTCAATGTATTTTCAGGAAAATTCGACTCATCCAGTGCCAAATCATTTCTGCATAAGAAAAAATCAACATCAAGATATTCATTTTCTGAATTTGAAATGCGGTCAATTTTATAGCCAAGGCTTTTTTCAGGCATAGATTTTTGACAGGAACTTAAAACAAGAAATAAAAACAGGAGTGAGGATAATTTTTTTTTATTCATAAAATTCGGAATATGCTCTTACGGCGATAGCCGCAACTTCAGCGCGACTAATATTATTTGCAGGCCTGAATGTACCGTCCGAATACCCTTCAGTTATACCGGTTTCATAAGCAAGTCCAACCGCTTCAGCAAACCAATCATCTGAGCTTACATCTGAAAAATCTTCATCTCCTGAATATTCTTCAGTAATTTTCTCATCAGCTATTCTCATTAGTATCACAATGGCTTCAGCTCGATTTATTGAGTCATTAGGTTTAAATGTACCGTCATCATATCCTTCGGTAAATTCATTTTCTGTCGCGAATGATACATATTCATAAAACCAGTCTCCACTTGAAACATCGCTGAAATCCGAATCTGTACTACCTGAAACATCATAACCTGCGTTTAGTAAGGCAATTTTTAAAAATTCGGCACGAGTAATGTTGTCATTTGGTGCGAAACTTTCTTCACTTTTACCGCTTATAACTCCACGGCAATATAGCTCTTCAATGTAACCCTCGGCCCAATGGCCATAAATGTCATCAAAACTTGAACTACAATCTTCACTAACATCTTCTCCATCTGTAGAAGTTGAAGAGGATTTTTTACTTAAAACTGCAGTCTCAATCTGCTGATCGTCGTCATTGCTTGTTCTATCGGAATCAAAATTCCCATTGTAAACATAATATCCATAACTTCCGGCGCGGAAACTATAATTTGAATCAGAAAGTGGCACGGCACATCCGTAATATCCACTACTTATATACTTACAGGTTAGTCCGTAGTCGTCACCGGCTCTTACATTCCCACCACTGATTGTATCACCATCTTCATCTTCAACTTTTACCTTATAAGCAAATTTCATCAATACGCTTTCAGTATCTCCCGTTTCGGCTGTAAATGAGCTACTTTCATAGCCGTCATAGATAGCTTTGATTGTATAATTACTGCCTGTTTCAAGGGTAAGTTCATATGAACCATCTGCATTATTTGTGAAGCCGTAAATACTGTTGTCACTCCCACCACTTACTTCAAAACTACTTTGACTTAGACTTTTGATTGCATCACCTGCCTCTGTTTCAACGTTTATTTCAATACTGCCGGTAGTCGTGCTTGAACTACTGGTAGACTCAGTGGCACTTTCAATTACACCTGTTGTAACAACCTGAACATCTTCATAATCATCTCTTTCATCAGCAAGTGCAATTGAATGCGATTCACCATCTATAACAACATCAACAGATTTTGGATTACCGGCACTGTCATCATCTGCAGGGTGAACATTACAGAACACACTTGAATCATCTATTTTGCACGCGACTCCGTCAATCGAAGCCGAATCAGGCAGTAAACCCACGCCACTTTCATCTTCAATATTTATTCTGTGCGTATATTCAAGTATTGCCCAAGAATCCGTAGTTGTTGAAGACATTGTGCCGGTAGCAACTGTCTCGTGCACAAAATCATCTTTTTGCACTTGTAAATTGTAATTTCCATCACTTTGCTCTAAGTCTAAGGCAAATTTATATATTCCATCTCCGGCATTTAGAAATCCGGCTATATCATTTGAAGTTCCACCTGATAGTTCAAAATCGCTTTCTTCGAGGTCACTGATCACATTTCCCAATTCATCAGTCACAAGTAAGTTTAAATTATATGATCTGACAGCAACTTCAGCTACATATAGATAACTTGAAAAACTCACGTCACTCTTCGTTTTCAAGCGTACAAAGTACATTTCGTCAGATTCATAACTCGTGCTATGTCCAACTTTAATATTTACATTAGAAGAATCATACCAAGCATCAGGAAAATCGAATTCGAAAGAGTTTATACCGATTTTTTTTAAATTATTCGTATTGTCGGTGTAGGTTATTGATTCCCAGGCATCAGTTAGCCCATTGTAATATTCAAGGTCAACTTGTTTACAAGTAAGTGTTTTGAAGCATGATCTTGATCCACTACTTGAAGTTGTCACGTCAAAATAAATTGTGTCGAATGGAGAGTATGAACCAACATAAAAAAAACTTTTTTCATCAAGAGCAACGAGGGTGTCGTCAGAAGTGCTATCTTTGGATTCATCGAGAAAAGAGTAATACGGACCCATATTGTCAGAGTGGAAAAGTACATCATCAGCATGCGCATTTATTCCTTCATATGTAGCAACTGATCCGGTGACCGCAAACGCAGTATTTGGAAACACTAAGAAAATAAGGATTGAAAATAGTGTGAAGATTTTCTTCATAAATTTAAAAATAATGAATTTATTGTCATCTTAGCCAAAAAAAGCAAAAGGAATCTACAAAATAAATTTACTGAATCTCTATATGCCAAATTTTGTACTTAGAATTTGTTTGACAAATTTGTCTGACAAATCTATACTGTCATTAAATAATAATACTATTTTTATGAAGGTTAAAACTCGCGAATTCCTAAGAAATTTCAAAACACTAACAAATAAGCTCGAAAAGGGTGAGCTTAGTGAGATACTGATTGAAAAGAAAAATGGAGGACATTTTAGAGTTGTTGTCCAAGCTCAGACAACACCTTTTGAACACTCTTTACAGATGATAAAAGAGTTTGGACCATTTCAGATTGTACGTCCTGAAGAAGATTTGTTCTAAAATACTATGGTGAACAAATATATTTTAGACAGCAACATAATTATAGCCCTGATAAACCAGGACTCCTTGGTTAGAGCATTTTCTCGAAATCTCAAACAAGATGTTTTTTATGTAAGTATGATTACTAGGCTTGAGGTTATGATGGGACATTCGAAACATTCAATAAACCTTGAGCAAATTGAAATGATTCTTGATAACTATCCTTCTTTGCCTCTTGATGAAGATGTTTGTAGAAAGGCAACTGTTCTCCAGGAGAAATCAAAGAAAAAACTCAAATTCAAAGATCTAATAATCGCTGCTACTGCAATTGTTCACAACAAAACCCTTATAACTTCAGATAAGGATTTTCTAAGTTTCAAAAATCTGAAAGTGAAGTATATTAAGCCGTGAATGACCGATCTATATCACCACATTTTGCTCTTGCTGAAGGAGTGCAAGAAAAATAATCAAAAGCCGCTTCTTGTTGTTTGTGGTCCAACTGCATCTGGTAAAACCGCGCTCAGTATTAAGCTTGCACAGGATTTTAACGGTGAAATTGTTTCGGCGGATTCTTGTCAGGTCTACCGAAAAATGGATATTGGAACCGACAAAGTTGGTATCGATATTCGTAAGAAAATTAAACATCATTTGATTGATATTCGTGATCCTGATCAGCAATACACAATGTCTGATTTTAAGCGTGAAGCAACTCATGCGATCAATGATATTTTGATGAGGGGAAAGCTTCCAATTGTCTGCGGTGGAACTGGTCTTTATATAAGTTCGGTAGTTGAAAATTATGATCTACCTCTAGCTCCACCTAACTCGAAAATTCGCGAAGAACTACAAAAAGAATACGAAAAAGGTGGAAATTTACATCTATATAATATGCTAGTTGAACTTGATCCGGCCACGGCGGCAAAAATTCATCCGAATAATGTACGATATGTTGCACGTGCACTTGAAGTTGTAATGCAAACTGGTCCGCGAGAACCCCGTAAGGCGAAGCCGATTTATCAGGTTTTCAAGATGGCAATCGATTGGCCGCGAGAAGTTTTATACGACCGTATTAATAAACGAGTTGATGATCAGATTGATCTCGGGCTCCTGAATGAAATTAAAACGCTATTGCTTGAGGGTTATGATGAAAATTTGCAATCAATGCAGGCGCTTGGATATAAAGAGTATTTCGCATACATCAGCGGCCAACGACCGCTACAGGACTGCAAAGAAGAACTCAAACAAAATTCTCGCAATTTTGCCAAAAGACAGCTAACTTGGTTTCGTCGTGATGAAGAAATTTATTGGATCACGCCTGAAGATTTCACAGAATTATGCTCATAAAATTTCAAGAACTTATAGATCTTTGCTCAAAACTTCGCTCTGAAGAGGGCTGTCCGTGGGACAGAAAGCAGACTTATGAAACAATGAAAAAATGCATAGTTGATGAAAGCGCAGAAGTTGTTGAAGCAATAGATAAAAACGATATTCCAAACCTTGAAGAAGAACTCGGAGATCTACTTTTTAATATTTTGCTAATCGCACAAATTGCATCTGAAAAAGGTGATTTCGATATGAAATCTGTAATGGAAAAAATCGGCGAAAAAATTGTGTCCCGTCACACTTGGGTTTTTGGCACAGATAAAGCAAGCACTCCGGAAGAAGCGCTCGCACTTTGGAAAGAGAATAAGAAAAAGGAAAAATGAAAAACTGGCAATTAAAATACGAGCGACAAAAAAAAGAATCTCTCTGGACAGCGCTTGTAAATTCCCGAGCAGTTGAAAATCCCGGTGAGTTTTTTTCTGATGCGAGCTACTCAGATCTGCACGATCCCTTTCTTTTTGATGACATGGCAAAATCAGTTGAACGTCTCCAAAAAGCCATCCGCTCACGTGAACGAATTTTAGTCTACGGCGATTATGACGTGGACGGCACAAGCGGAGCATCTCTCTTAATACACACTCTTCGATTTCTCGGGGCTGAAGTTTCTTATCGTGTGCCTCATCGGCTCAATGAGGGTTACGGCTTGCACATGAGCTACATCGAGGAAGCCAAGAAAAATTCTGTCGCCATTATTATAACTGTCGATTGCGGAATTTCCTGCAAAAAGGAAATTGACCACGCCGAATCTCTCGGCATTAATGTGATAATTACAGATCATCACACAATTCCAGCAAAACGCCCTGACTCTTTTGCAACTCTACATCCACTCACCTCAAGTTATCCATTTAAGCATCTTTCCGGTAGTGGAGTTGCTTTCAAATTGGCGCAAGCACTATTGAACGATGAAAAAATGACAATGACTTTGATTGATCTTGCCAGCCTTGGCACTGTTGCAGATTGCGTTCCCTTGGTTGGCGAGAATCGTGCGATAGTAAAAATGGGCCTCAAACAACTTGCTCGCACAAAATGGGAGGGCCTGAAGGCGATTCTAGAAAGTTCAGGAAATTTATACGCCAAAGAGTTCACAACAGATACAATCGGCTTTCAAATTGGTCCACGAATCAATGCCGCCGGAAGAATGGATACGCCATACTGGGCGATTCAAACTTTACTTGCCACAGGTGAAGATGCTCGTCAAAAAAGCCAAAAACTCGAAGAACTAAACCGCGACCGTCAAACCCTAACTACTAAAATTTTTGATGAAGCTTTGTTAAAAATCAATCTCGACGATTCTATAATTATTGCCGAAGGCGAGGGCTGGTCTAGCGGACTCGTCGGACTCATTGCAGGAAAAATTCAGGAAAAATTCAGCAAACCCACACTAATTCTAGACGACCGCGGCGAATTCCTAATCGGCTCTGCTCGAAGCGTGGAAGGTTTCAATATTATCGAAGCGATAACTCAGGCAAGTGAAGTACTCGAACATTTTGGCGGTCACGAAATGGCGGCCGGTTTCAAACTTAAAAAGTCCAACTATTCCGACTTCAAAAAAATCCTAACTGAATTTACAAAAGCTCACTTTGCAAAAACCCCACACACAAAAAAACTTGAACTCGAAACAGAACTTTTTGCCGAAGATTTAAGCATCGAAAGTTCAGAAAAAATCGAGTCATTCGCACCTTTTGGAATTGGGAATGCAAAGCCTGTTTTTCTCCTCCAAAACGCTGAAATTTTTAACTTAAAACCTATTGGAAAAAACGCCGAACATCTAAAGTTCTCGTTAAAATTCGACAACAAAATTTTCTCCGCAATTGCCTTCAGAATGGCAGAACACAGCGACGCAATTCAAAACTCAAAAAAACTCGCAATCCAACTCGAAAAAAACGAATGGCAAAACCGCACAGAGCTCCAAGTTAAACTTGTGGATTTTGATTGACAAGTCAGTAAATATGGTTTATATAAGGTTCTTATTTGTAAAAAATTAATATTATGACAAAAATTATAGAAAGCCAAAATGGAACACCAGCTGATGATGTTTTGAAAGATCTTTACGATGAATATAACGTGAAATGTAACAGTTTGAAGAGTGGTGAACAGGTTGCATATGCAGCATCTAATATATGTCACACCTCTGAACAACTTAGAAGTATGATAAACCCAGATATATGCTTGACTGAAAGTCAGGCTAAACTTACTACATCCATGATAGAAAGATCATTCATACGGGATTCTCTTCATGGAGTTACTCCAATTGATATAATTCAATTTGCGACATATCTCAATTCAGTTAGATTGGAATGTACTAATTGTTTAAATAGTGCGTGTCCAAGGCGAGATAAAGAAGTGAAATAAATTAAAATCAAGTCGTTACAGAACCATTAAAGGTTTGTGTGATTGAGCTTGATTTCGCAGTAGACAAAGTGTACACTAGACCCTTATTGCTTGCGGGAAGACCCAAAAAGTAGTATAATTCACAGAATACATTTACATGGAAATGATAGATCAAAATAAGGCGCTGGAACTGATTAGGTCGGCAAAAAATATACTAATCGCACCCTCTTCTCCAATGGACGGGGACAGCGTGGGCAGTTCTCTTGCACTTTTATCAGTAATGAGAAAGCTTGGGAAAAACGTTATTGTTGTTGCAAGCGACCCTATGCCGGAAGCCTTAAAGTTTTTGCCAATGGTTGATCTAATTGAAAAAGATCTGCCAAAATCGAAAGATTTTGTGATTAGTCTTGATACAAACAGTGCAGAAGTTGACCATATGAAATATGAAGTTGAGGCAGGAAAAATTAACATTATTATCACTCCAAAAAACGGAAAATTCACTGCTCACGATATTACTTTTAACACCGGCGGCACAAGTTTTGACCTGATAATTACAGTTGATACAGGTGATTTAGTTCAGCTCGGTAAACTTCAAGAAGAAAACAAGGAAATGTTCTTGAACGGTCCACTTTTGAATATTGATCACCACGCATCAAACGGAAAATTCGGAACGCACAATTATTTAAATTACAGTGCTGCAGCCACAACTCAAATGATTACTCCAATTATTCAAGAGTTGGAAAAAGAAAGCGCTGAAGCGCTAATTGATGAGGATGTTGCGACTTTGCTACTTACTGGAATTATCACAGATACAGGTAGCTTTCAGCATTCAAACACAAGCCCAGAGGCATTCGAAGTTGCTGCTGAACTTTTAGATAGAGGAGCAAGACAACAGGAAATTATTAAACATCTTTTCAAAACAAAGAGCCTTGCGACACTTAAACTTTGGGGAAAAGTGCTTTCAAAAATCACATACGAAGAATCAAGCAAACTGGTTTACTCAACTATCTCACTTGCTGATCTATCTGAAACTGGAGCAAAAAGTGATGATAGCGGTGGAATTATCGATGAATTGATGAGTAATGCCCCGGCTTCCGAAGTCGTGATGTTGCTTAAAGAAAAAGAGCCAGGATTCCTTTCTGGAAGTCTTCGTGCTCCGGGAAATATTGCCGACGTTAGTGAAATTGCAGGAATAATTGGTGGAGGCGGTCACAAAAAAGCCGCAGGATTCCGAATTAAAGGAAAAACTTTGGAAGAAGGTTTGCAGTTTGCAAAAGAGGTGATTGCAAAATATATGAGAGAAAAAACGGGTGGCCAAACGAGTGAACCCACGAACGAAGCCACAAATTCGGGCAAACTTTTCCCGTCCCTTGTAGTAAAACCACAAACCTCAATTCCAAAACCTTCAGAAGGTGGTGAAGACATGCTACTAAAGCACTTTCAAAAACAAAATACACCTGAAGAAGAGCGAATTAAAGATCAGTCTGCGAAGTTTTTCCAAGATGCGGACGGACAAATGAAACCTGAAATGACAGTTGCCGACATGCTTTCACAGCTGACTAAAGATTGATTCATCGATATGTATGTTTGAAGTGATGCTTTTCACGTCATCATCTTCTTCAACGGCTTCAATAATATCTAAAATTTGCTTTCCGAGAGCAACATCATTCACATGAATTTCATCTTTTGCCTTCCAAACTAACTCGTCTTTTTCAACCTTAAAATCAGCTTTAATTAGCGCATTTTTCACTTCGCCCAATTTTTCCGGAGCGGCGTAAACTTCATATTTCCCTTCGCCGAGCGAAATTAAATCATCTGCTCCGCAGTCAATAATTTTCATTTCTACTTCATCTCCTGAGCCATTACCAGCAACTTCAAAATACGCCTTACTTTCAAACTTCCAGCCAACACTTCCGGCAGCTCCCAAATTTCCGCCTTTCTTCTGTAAAATCACCCTTAAATTTCCCAAACTCCGGTTTTTATTGTCAGTAATTACATCAATCATAAAAACACTTCCCTCAGGTCCAAATGCTTCATAAGTTGCTTCTTCATAAACAACACCATCTTTATCTTCGCCGGTTCCTCGTCGAACAGCCCTTTCAATATTTGCATTTGGCACATTATCTGATTTTGCCTTATCAATCGCAGTTCGCAATCCAGGATTCATAACAGGATCTCCACCTCTTTTTGCAGCAATTTCGATCAATTTCGCGTGTACAGTAAAAACCTTGCCTCTAACCTTATCAGCAGCTCCTTTTCTTTTTTTAATATTTGCGTATTGGCTATGTCTTGCCATAAATGATTTGTAAACGTTTCAAAAATACATGCTTTTTTTGGAAAAATATACTAGAATAATCTACTAAATGTATAAAATATGTCTGATCAAGATACACAAGATGATGAAGAGTTCCTCGCGGAAGAAGATGGAGAATCACCGTTGAGTCGTATTTTAGAAAGTATTCATGTCGCTGCAGTAGATGAAGAAGTAAAAGCAGTTTCCCTTGTCGTAGGTGAAACAATGAGTGACGATTCACCTGGAATTGAGAGATACATGAATGCTGCGGAAGTAATTCCTAATTCAGAAATTCAATTAACACTTGAAAAGTGTCCGCTCTTTAAAGGAGTATCTCTACAAACTTTGAATACAATTTTATCTAGAATACAGGCTGTAAAAGCTGATTTTGGGGCAAGATTGATTGGTAAATCACTACTAAATAGAGGTTTATTAATTGCTAAACAACTTAGTAGTATTCGAGTGATTCCAAGTGATACAGATGACTATTTTAACCAAGTTGCTGAAGTGAATATTTTTGCAGGTGCCTATCTAGGTGAATTTTTATTTACCGACACTGGCCTAAGAGGTTCTGCAAATATAATTAATACAACGCAAGATTCCTTATATTTATTTATTCCAAAAGATGTATTTACAGATTTGCCTGAAAGAGCAAAAGTAGAAATTTTATTAAATATTCTTAGGATGCCATTACTTTCTAATATCAATGAGGAGCATGAAGGTGATGAATATCAAATCTTCCCAAAGAGAGATTATTCTCCAAAAGGTTTTGAGGGCATACATTTATCTAATGAAGATGACCCAATCCATTTTAAATTACATTTTAAAGAAAAATACTCAAATGGAATGGGAATTGAGCCGGTTTGTTTTGGATATCTTGCTTTAGTTACTTCTGGCAAAGTTGAGGTTTATAAAAATGGTGACACTTTTAAAAAGTTGGCGGAAATTCATGCCGGACACACGATTTTTGAGTCTAATGTAGCAGGTTTAGAAAATCCTAATGTGAATATTTTCTCGGGAAGTAATGAAACGGAAATTCTGTGGGTTTATGTTGGCAATGATGACTCAAAATATTTTGAGCTATTAAAGTCCGCAGTACATGGAATTTATACTAAGCTTGAAGCAATAAATAAACTTCGTGCAGCTTCTCTTAATGTACAAAAATTGACTATTTAAGCTAAACGTGTTTAAATGCACTCTTCAGTGCTTTATAAAAAATATGACATCAGTAAACACTCCAGAAAAAGATCCGGTCACTCCTACAGAAAAGCCTAAAAACTCGCCACTAGTTCAAATCGCAATTAGTCTTGTTCGCAAAGCGGCACTTCCGATTTTACTCTTAACCGGAGCGGGAATTACAGGTGGCATTGTATACAATATCGTAACAAAAAAAGATGAAACCGTGGAAGTTCAGCCTCAAGTAAAATTGACATATGAAAGCGGAAATTGGAAATTTGATGTTATGGAAGTAAAAGAAGAAACATTTCAACTAGGTGAAGGGCAGAAATATTTCGCGCATTATATTAAAGATAAATTATCAAGGACTACCGGAGCTGATCTATCTTACGAAAAAGATTTGCAAACATTCACTAATGCATATATCGAGATTACGAGGAGATTGAACCCTGAATTAAATTTAAATAATATCGACGAAATTGTAGGGAAGAATATTAAATTGCCACTTAAAGTTTTATTCACGCCTGGAGAAGGAAAATTTTTCCGAAGTAGACTAGGCTATGAATACTTAAGAGATGCCGCTCGTGCCGACGGTATGGATATTTCTGATCCTGCTAAAAGAAAAGGTATTTATGAGGACGCTTCAAAATTTCCTATAATGCCGGATTCTCCATATTATGAATGTAAAGATCCTGATTCAGATTGTAAGGAGCAGCTGGCATTAAATTCCCAAAAAACATACGAGAAATTTGCTAAAGAGTTTTTCGAAAGAAGTGCTGGTGTGAAATTGGTCTACAATGATTTAATGCGTGATGAAGTAGGCGAACAAGCAATAGTAGATCAAGGGAAAGGTGGAACAAAACTTGGTTCAACCCACATCACAGGCAGATCATTAGATCAGTCAGTGAAAAGATTTGTGATTGCCGGTGAAATGGTTAATCGTGATAATACAAGTGTTGAAAATGAAAAGGACATAAAGGATAGACTAAGGCCACTCTTAGATAAAATGTTATCTGAGTATTTTTTAAGAGGCGAAATTTTGGTACTTGATGAAACACACGGAAATATTCCTCATTATCATCTTTATTTACCTGAAAATATTGTTCCACTTAAACCTCAGACAGTTGAATTAGATTCATCACCTGCCTCAATAATTAAGCAGCCAAAAATTCAGGAAACTTATGAGGAGGGAAAATTATATACACGTGTGAACGAAGGGGTGAAATATTACACATTCACAGTCCCAAATTGGAAGCTGACAAAAATGCTTGATTTGCTATGCACTTCTTCTAGTGAAGGTACAATCGAAGCTATCAAGAAATTCAACAAAAAAGACCATATTTCTCCTGAAGATGTCATTTGGATTCCGGTTGAATTTATGAAACCTGAATTGCGTGATCCAACTCTTTTACTTGTTGAAAATCCTGACGGAATTTCTTCAGATATTTTGCAATTATATAATTCAAATAATGAAGAAAGTTATTACCGAGTTCCTAAAGCTTTATTGAAGCAGCAATAGTCGCTGCAACTCCTTCATCAAAAGGGCTTGGGATAATTTTTTCCGCTGTTGGATTTTTCACCAATGCCGCTAAAGCGCTGGCGGCATTCAGGAACATTTGATCTGTAAATTGCTTTATTCTATTGTCGAGAGCTCCACGGAACATTCCCGGAAAAACCAAAACATTATTTAATTGATTCGGGTAATCACTCCGTCCGCTCGCAACAATTTTTGCACCTGCCTCAAGAGCATCTTCCGGCATAATTTCTGGAACAGGATTCGCCATTGCAAATACCACCGCTTCAGCGGCCATTCCTCTCACCATTTCTTTCGTGACTAACCCACCTTTGGAAATTCCAATGAATACATCTGCATCTTTCATAATTTCTTTCAACTCACCTCGCAAACTCGCCGGATTCGTTTTCTTAGCAATTTCATCTTTTGCAGAATTCATATTCTCAAGTCGACCTTCATAAATTGCACCCAGAGTATCCAAAATAATCTGATTTCTATAGCCCGCTAGCAAAAGTAAATTACTAATTGAAATTCCCGCTGCACCTGCGCCATTCAATACAATTTTCACATTTTTATCTTTGCCAACAACTTTCAATGCATTTATTAAACCTGCTAAAACTACAATTGCCGTGCCATGTTGGTCGTCGTGAAACACTGGAATATCCAAACTAGCTCGTAGTCGCTCTTCGATTTCAAAACACCTCGGCGCTGAAATATCTTCTAAATTGATTCCACCAAAACCGGGACTCAAATTTTCAACAATCGAAATAATTTCCTCAGTATTTTGCGTTTTTAAAACAATGGGGAAGGCATCTAAGCCGGCAAATTGTCTCATCAAAAGGCATTTTCCCTCCATAACCGGATAAGCCCCCTCTGGTCCAATATTCCCTAATCCCAAAACCGCGCTCCCATCACTGATGACTGCAACCATATTTCCCTTTGGTGTAAGTTCATACATCAGCGCACTATCAGCCGCCAAAGCCTCTGAAACCGCCGCAACCCCAGGCGTATAAGCCAAACTCAAGTCATCTCGATTTGCCAAAGGAACTTTAGAAACTATTCCCAATTTTCCACGATTTTCGCGATGAAGAGCTAAAGCGCGACTAGAAAGCAGTTGTTTGTCCGTCACGGATATCCAGAATTACATTATAAGAACGCTCGTATTTTATAGTGATATTGGCGCTTGCGGAATAGTAATAATCAACAGGCCCAGTTCCAACCCCAATAGTATCAGTTTCAATTATCTTTGCATCTGCCAAAAGTTCAATCGCGTCACTGCCCATTCCATCAGCATTAATTGCACTTCTCACAGCTTCAATAATATCATCCATTGAAAGCTCATCTTGAGAAACATAAACCACACTTTGCACTACTTTTTCAAGATAAGATTCGAGATAGCTTGAATAATATCCATCGCCCCTCATTGCAACAAAACTTAGCATCGTATTATTCGGCAACACAATATACCACTCTCTCCATCTTTCCCCGTCTTCATGGTAGGCCACCAAAGTTGAGTAACCGTTCACAACTCCCTCACTTGTTTTGACACCCAAGTCACTTTCAATTTGATTGAATAAATCCGCAGAAGATTTGCCTTCCGTGTTCATATATCTTGTCATCAAAAGTGTTCCACCATTTGCATAAGGATCAAGTAAGCTAAATTGATTGCCAGCTTTGTCGAGTAACCAAACAGCACCAACGCCATCTGGTTTATAACTCCAGCCGAAAGGAACTTTCAGCGATGCAGAGACTGTTGGAAAGTTTCTTGTCGGCCAATTTGTGGCTTCGTCAAACACAGCGGAGCTGCTTTTCGTCTTCTGCATTCTATAAACCATTTCAGAAATCATTCCTCTGCTCATTTCTACTTCAGGATGCCATCGACCATCTATCCATGCCGGCTCTATATTCCATTTTTTCGCATAGGCGGCATACGCACCAAACCATGCATCAAAAGGTGTATCAACGAATGCATTTTCCACAACCGCATCAGCAGTTACTCCACTTGCGATTAATACAAGTTTCATAGCCTCCGCTTTATTCACATTTTGTGAGGGTTTAAATGTGCCATCTTCATAACCTTTAACAATTCCCTTATTCACAGCAATTTTCAAATAATCGTAAAACCAATCAGCAGAAGTCACGTCACTGAAAGTTAATGCCGGCAAACTTGCCGCTCCATCAAGCGAAATACCTGCTCCCATCAAAATAATCTTAATCGCTTCAGCACGAGTAACATTTTGGTCCGGTTTAAAATTTCCATCGTCATAACCCTTTAAAATTCCCTGAGTCACCAAATCAGATACGGCCGCATAATGGGGATTCGAATCCGGTAAATCAGGAAAAGCTGCCAGCGCCAGCTGTGCAAACAGGAAAGTCGATAAAATAAGGCTGGCGAATATTCTTTTCACATCACTAAGCTACCACAATCTCTCCAGGGCTGTACATGTCCAAATTATCTTGACCGATCAATCTGACAACTTCGTCAACAACCTCATCCATTTTTATATATCTCTGCTGTCCTTTAGACATATCCCTAATAATAATTGTGCCATCACGTACTTCAGTAATTCCCAAAATCAGAGCATATGGAACTTTAAATTTATCGGCCAAACGAAGTTGTGCCTTAAAACTATTTTTTCCAAGTGCTCCAATTGTGCGTACACCTCTATCTCGAAGCTCATCAATCAATCTCAGACATTTTTTCTTTGCCAAATCTCCCAATTGAGCAACGAAAATCTGAACATCATCTTTTGATGGCACTTCAACATTATTCTTCTTCATATTATCAATCAATCTCTCGATTCCAACTGCAAATCCAACCGCAGGAGTCGGTTCACCACCCATAATTTCCATCAATCCATCATATCGTCCACCACCACCAACCGCATTTTGTGCGCCTGTTTCAGCATCCCAGAATTCAAAAACAGTCTGGCTGTAGTAATCTAGTCCACGTACCAATTTGTCATTTTCAACGTAAACAATTCCAAGTTCATCTAAAAATTCCTTAACAGATTGGTGAAATTCTGAATCCTCTTTGCTTCTATATTGAATAAATTTAGGCGCCAATTCAGCCAAAATTCTACAGTCCTCTTTTTTGCAGTCTAAAAGCCGAAGTGGGTTTTTGAGTAATCTCTTCTGACAATTTTCACAAAGTGATCTTTCTTTGCCACTGTAGAAATTAATCAGAGCTTCAATATATTTTGCGCGGCTTTTTTGCGAACCAATATTATTGATCTGCAATGTGAAGTTTTTCTCAACTCCTAAATCTTTGAAGATCTTGTATGCAATAAAAATACATTGGACATCAAGAGCAGGATCACTTTCTCCAATAATTTCAAAACCGAATTGCCAAAACATTCTGAATCGGCCTTTCTGAGGCTTGTCATATCTGAAATGCGGTTCAATATAATAGAATTCCACAGGTTGTGGAAGCTCCTTCATTCCATGTTCAATATAAGCACGGCAAATTCCTGCAGTTCCTTCAGGCTTCATTGTCATTGATCTGCCACCTTTATCCATAAAAGTGTACATTTCTTTCTCAACGATATCAGTTGCATCTCCAATTCCACGGTCAAAAACCTCAGTAAACTCCAAAATTGGAGTTGTAATCCTTCTGTAACCAGCCTGTCTTGCACGGTGACGCACGACTTTTTTCACAAAAGTGAAATATTCATGATCTTTTGGAAGAATATCGTGAAATCCGGGTGGAGTTTGCAATTTTGGCTTGTGCTCTTTAGCCTCTTCTACTGCTGGATTTTGTTCGTCTGACATAAAAAAATAGGTTCTAGGGCTCTAATATACAGTAATAATAAGGTTAATCAAGGTCGGAAGCGCTTTCTCCGTCATCTTCCTCATCGTCGCCCTCGTCATCTTCATCGAACTCAGATCCATCATTGTCAGATTCTTCGTTCTCTTCATCCTCGTCAAACTCAGGCTCACTAGGTTGCCAGTCTTGATCTTGTTTAGCTTCATCCTCGTCTTTATAGACAGACATATTATTGTATGAATTAAATTACTCGCGCACTATACCCTCTAATCGTATTTCGAAACAATCTGTTATATCCAAAATGCCTCTTTCAGATTGTTTTTCGGGTGTTTTTATATCTACAGGAGGTCTGCCATCGTCTAAATCATTCACGTGAGGCTGATCTCTTCTGTCTATTTTATCCTGATCCCGCCGAATTCTATCTATGATGAATGCATCTAACATATATTTTTTGGTAAATGATTATTATATTTCATATTTAAGGGCTTTAGTCAAGCTTTTTGCTTGTGATTTTTTGAAATGAGCAGTAAAATCTAATAAATTAATAATTTATTATGGATATTGTAAAAGTAACCACAAGCGGGCAAATCAGTATCCCCAAAAAACTTAGAACTAAGATTAAGGCGGATTACTTCATGTGTGTTATTAAAGACGGAGGTTACTTTTTTATGCCTGTGGAGACTGAAAACAATAAATTTACTATGGAAGACCTGAAAAAATGGAATTTTAAAGGCAAAAATCCTGAAGAAAAAGATATCTCTCGCAGAATAGATGAACTCGTTTATCTTTTGTAATGTATTTATTAGATTCAAATATTATCATCGCATATTTTAGGACTGCCGAATTAGATCATAAGGCGGCACATGATTTTATTCAAAAATTAGATACTTTTTCAATTTGTGATTACACACTTTTGGAAGTTACAACAATTATGCTATTAAAAGAGACTAAAAGTGATGTCGAGAAAGTTTTGGAATTTTTACAGAAAAATAAGGATGTTGCAGTATTACGTTTGAGTCAGATGGAAATGGGTGAAGTTCTTGAGCTGTTTTTAAAGCAAAAAAGAAAAGCATCTTTTACTGATGTGAGCTTGATGGTTTTAGCAAAAAATAGAAATCTTCAGCTAGTTACTCTCGACGTTGAACTTTCAAAAACTGCTAAAGAGCTTTTTCCTAAAAAGTAAGCTGCAGCTCCAATCATTGCAGCATTGTCTGTGCAGTAACTCATTTTTTTTGGCACTCGGAAAATCGTAGATTTTCTGAGCTTTTTCAACTCCACTTCTATCGCAGCTCGCAGAGCTTTATTTGCAGAAACTCCTCCTGATAAATGAATCTCTTTTGGAGAGAATTCTAGAACTCCCTTCATTAATTTTTCCACTAGTGAATCAATCACAGCCGACTGAAAACTTGCCGCAACATCTGCCACAACACTCGCGTTAGCGAGCTTTTCCTCATTTTTTTGTACATAATAAAGTACTGAAGTTTTTAAACCAGAAAAACTAAAATCATAATCTCCTTTTAATGCACGAGGAAACTTCACCGCTTTCGAGTTCCCAAGCACTGCAGTTTTTTCAATAACAGGTCCTCCCGGGTATCCCAATTTTAGAAGCCTTGCAATCTTATCAAAGGCTTCACCGGCTGCATCATCAATTGTCTCACCCAAAATTTCAAACTGACCATGACCGCGCATCAAAACCAATTCATTGTGCCCGCCTGAAACTGTCAAAATTAAAATTGGAAATTCCGGTAAAGTTTCACTTTCAAGCCAGCCCGCATACATGTGTCCGTGAATATGATTCACTTCAATCAGCGGCTTATCTTTCGCAAATGCCAATGCAGCAGCTGTAATTCGTCCCACAATCAAAGAGCCAATTAGCCCCGGCTCCTTTGTTACTGCAATCGCATCGATTTCCTCCCAAGTCACACCGGCTTGAGAAATCGCCAACTCAATCGTGGGCATAATCACTTTTATGTGCTCGCGCGCCGCGACCTCCGGCATAACGCCTCCGGTCGCTTGATGAATTGCAATTTGAGACGCAATCACATTCGAATAAACCTTAACTCCATCTTCAACTACTGCCGCTGCAGTCTCATCACATGAGCTTTCTATGGCTAAAATCTTCATTGCTCGATTCTATCAAACATAATCATCTTGTAAAGTTGCCGATCTTCCTGTGAGTTTCTAAAAATAAATGTTCTATATAGATTTACAACCCATATATATATATATATATATATTACCTTATGAATTCATTTTATTCTTTCACCACCAAAAAATGAAACTTCAGTTGAAACATTTAGGTTATGGTTTATTAACGGCCACATTATTAGTGAATCTTTGGTTTTATCAGGGCACATTATTTCCAAGTTTATATCCTAATAATGATCAAGATCAGAACATGATATTGGCGCAATACCCTGCTCAGTCTACCACGTTAATTCAATATTCCGGTGGTAATTCATCTTGGAAAGAGGAGAGTACAGGTACAGATGATGCTTTTAACATTCTCAATAATTCACATTTCAATTACACTGCTGTAATTCTAAATCAAATCCACTGGCTACAGCAATTCGCTACTGTAATGTTTGATGTAATGGCAATAGCACTGGCTTTGTTTTTCATTAAACACGATAGTAAGTAATTAGATATTCGCATTTATCTAAAAATGGCAGACATCCTCTGCCATTTTTGCTATCATTCCATCGTGCTCAAATCTGCCATCGAAATTGTCACAACTCTTCAAAAAGCCGGTCATAAGGCTTACTTTGCCGGCGGTTGTGTGCGCGATATGATTTTGAAAGTCGAACCTAAAGATTATGACATCGCAACATCTGCACGTCCTGAAGAAATCGAAGCGCTATTTGAAAAAACAATTCCTGTTGGAAAATCATTCGGCGTAATTTTCACACACTTAAACGGACACAATTTTGAGATTGCAACTTTCCGAAGCGACTCCGGCTATTCCGACGGTCGTCGACCTGATGCTGTGATTTTCACTCACGCTGAAGAAGATGCAAAGCGTCGCGACTTCACAATTAACGGATTATTTTATGATCCTATTGCAGACGAAATTCATGACTTTGTTGGTGGCAGAAACGACATCGAAAATAAATTAATTCGATTTATCGGCACTCCACACGAACGCATTTTGGAAGATCACTTGCGAATTATTCGTGCAATTCGTTTCAAAAATACTCTCGGTTTCGGCTACCATCCGGACACTTATCACGCAATAAAAAAACATGCGCAACTTGCAGATAAAGTGAGCTGGGAAAGAGTGCGGGATGAATTAAATAAAATTATTAGCTGTGGGCAAGCTGCAGTGGCATTCGAAGATTTTCAAGACACAGGAGTCTTGCCTTATATTTTACCTGAACTTGAAGAGTGCAAGGGCGTTGCTCAACCGGCTGAATATCACCATGAAGGTGATGTTTGGACACACTTAATGCAGTCACTAAGTTCATTGCCAAAAGATGCATCTTTAACCGCGCGCTGGGCAGTGATTTTCCACGACATCGGTAAACCGGAAACTTTTAAAATCGCTGAAAGAATTCGCTTTGATAATCATAGTTCAATCTCTGCAGAAATTGCAGAAAAAATTATGCGTAGGTTAAAATTTCCACGCCGTGAAATTGAAAGAATTACTTGGGTGGTGAAGCATCATTTTATGATGATCGAACTTTTGAAAATGCCACTTGGTCGACAAAGACAGTGGTTTTTGAACGAAGGATTTCCTGATTTACTTCTACTTTTTTATGCAGATGCAGCCGGAACAACTCCAACAGATCTTTCACTTTTTGAGCAAGTAAAAGCTGCATATGAAGAATGTCTTTATCATTTTCCTGAAATGCCAAAAGCATTTTTATCAGGCGAAGAAATTATGAAAATTCTTGCTTTAAAACCAGGCCCAAAAGTTGGAGAAATTACAAAATCGCTAATTGAAAAACAACTTTCACACGAAATTAAAAATAGGGAAGAAGCAATGGAATGGGTGAAAACTAGCTAACTTTGTGAACAAATTTTCTCCACTCAATAAGACCTGCAATAATTGCCGAGCATACAACAATATAAAGTGGGAAAGCATATCCCTCAAAATTCCACATTTTAAAAGTTAGTAGAGTAATCGTTCCATTTAATACGGCGGCAACATAAATCCAAATATTTTCCGTTTCAGGAAATTTCATAATTTTTATAATAGTTGGGAATGAAGCAACTAAATCTGCTGCAATCGCAAAGAAAATCGCAATATTAGGCTCATCTGTAATTTGCCAAAATACAATTCCTAAAACTGCCAGTAGCCCACAAAAATAATCAACTTTTCTAAGTTCCCAATAAGCTTTTTTATTTACAAATGAGGCAATGAAAATCAAAAGCGGATTGAATCCGACAATAAATGTTAACAATGATTGAATACCAACGCCCTGTTGAATCTCTGCAACAAAAGCAATCAGCGGTGCCGCCGCCCAAAAAAACCATGTTACTCGATTCGGTTTTGTTTTGCCTTTTAAAGTATCAATTAAATAACTCAGCCCGCCAAGTATGCTCAGTGCCAGGCCCAAAAATACAAAATTTTCGTTAATCATGAATGCAATATTAATTAAAAGTCATAATTCACAGTAATACTATTCCCGTCTTCAGCTTTATTATAAATTCGTAACTGCAAATCTCCCTCAGTCACAGCAAATTCCGTTTCATAAGCCTGCCTAATAGTGCTCAGGTCAAACTTGAGATTTTGAGTCTCATAATTTTTGCATGTTTCACCATTCTCATCATGAATTAAATATAAATTACTGTGTTCTGAATCTGTGAAGCTGCCATCCCAGATCATTTCAAAACTGTGATCCTCACAGCCACCACCATAGCCTGGAGAAAGATAAAGAATATCACCGTCTAGAAAATAATAATTTGTGTATGTGTCGGATGTGAATGAAAAACTATCACTATCTGCAGGGAGATCAGCGCCAACTTGAATTTTTGATAATGTATATTCATGCTCAGCCGGCTCAAGATATTCAATCAAACGATCGAGTGTTACAGCTAGTTCCGCCCTGTTAACATTATCAGAAGGTTTAAAACTACCATTTTCATAACCTTTAATGATGCCTTTCTCAGACAAACTTTGAACAGCTTCGTAATACCAAGAACTTTCTTCCACATCTGTAAAAACAGTTGCAGCGAATGCAGTTGGAACAAGACCAGCAATGAAGCCAATAAGTAAAAAGGAGAGTTTTTTCATTATGTTTAAGGTAAAATCGACCTCAACATACACTATTCTTACAAATTCTTATACTCCTCAAGTTTTGCCCGCCAAAATCCCATCAGACTTTCTTCACCTGATAAATCTATTTTGTAATTGCTAAAAGGTGAGCCACCTCCAATAAAACCACGATAAACTACCACATTCATAATATCATCACGGCGATCACGCAATAAAACATTCTCCCATAACTCATTAGCACGATTACTCCCGTTAACGCCACCAATCGCATCACCAATTCTTTGAGTCTCATCAAAAATTTCTTCAGCCAATTTAGTAGCTTCTTCGTATGGTTTTTCCCAATCTTCGATGCGTATTTCTGACATTAGGTTCGGTTAGATCATGGAATTATACCAGATCTAAGCCATAAAAGCTAGTAAATTCTATTCCTCAACCTCCAAAGCTTGTATTGTCCAACCAACGCTGCCGTCTGCGTATTCGTATTTTCCAATAAAAACACCGTCAACATTCGTCGCGAAAAGACTAACTTAAATTTTACCTTCACCTGCAATCTACCCCCTCACCATCACCGCCACGCTCTCCACGTGATGCGTCTGTGGGAACATGTCCACGGGCGTAACACTTTGAGTGAAGTAGCCAAGGCCTGCGAAATAGCTCAAGTCACGGGCTAAAGTGGCGGGATTACAACTTACATATACAACCGTTTTTGCGCCGAAAGCTGCGACTGCACTGACAACTTCTTCGCCCAAACCTATGCGGGGAGGGTCAACAATTACGACGTCGGGTTTGTGCTGTAAATCTGAAAGTCTGTGTTCAACGCGACCAAGATAGAAAGTTGCGTTTGTGATTCCGTTCTTTCTTGCGTTGCCTCGAGCACTTTCAACGGCTTGCTCATTTTCCTCAATCCCAACAATTTCTTTCGCTTTGTGAGCACAGAAAAGTCCGATAGTTCCTGTTCCGCAGTATAAATCTAAAACGGTTTCATCACCTGTTAATCCGGCGAGTTCAATAACTTTCGAATAGAGCTTTTCAGCTTGCTTTGTGTTTGTTTGGAAAAAGGCTTTCGGCAAAATATCGAATTCCAATTTTTGGCCGTTTTCAAGATTCAAAATTTCAGTTAGCGCGGGTTTTCCGTGTAGCAATGTTTCTTCGGTGAAAGTTGGATGACCGGGAACTTGGTAAATAGTCGTCCAATAAAGTGAAGTGATCCGAGGATCGTCTTTAAACAACGCAATAAACTCTGCACGCTGATCAAAAACTCCGGTAGACGTTACCAAAATCACCATGCACTCGCCTGTGTTTTTACCTTCACGGATTATTAGATTTCGCAAAAGTCCTGCATGAGTTTCGCTATCATAAGCCGGAATTTTATATTTCTTCTGGAATTCGCGCATTTTTCCAACAATTTCCACCATCAATTCAGACTGCAAAAAGCATTCCTCCATGTCGAAAACCTCGTAGTGAAAACCTTTAGGATAGAGGCCGAGGCGATTTTGCGTGTCGAAAGAAACTTCCATTTTATTCCTATAAAACCAAGGTGTTTCATTCGGAATTATTGTCTGCACAAGAGCACCATCAAGATGACCGATCTTCACAATCGCATCACGAACCTGATCTTCCTTCACTTTGCACTGATCTTCATAGCTCAAAAACTGCCATTTGCAACCGCCGCACACTCCAAAGTGCTTACACTTTGGCTCAATTCTCTGCGGACTTTTTTCGATCACTTCCACCAACTTCGCTTCCGCATAATTATTCTTAATTCGGCTTAGGGAAGCCTTAACTGTGTCTCCGGGCACAACATCTTCAACGAAAACTTTCATGCCTTCATGACTACCAATTCCACGACCGCCATATACAAGCGAGTCGATTTTTACTACAATTTCAGTGCCTTTTTTTAATTTCATAGACCGCATAGTACCTGAAAATTCAAATTATTCAAATCTCGGAGACGCGTGACAAAAATCTTTTTGAACTTGAACGTGAATTTGAAAAGCGTCTTTCACCCTTCGCAGACCTGGAAATGGTGACTTTGAAGGCTTCGAAAAGTGATAACGAATCAGCAAGGGAAGACGAGGCAGAAACGATTTTGAAGAAGCTCGACAAAGATCAATTCGTGATAGTGCTCGATGAACGTGGCAAGCAACTCAGTAGCCCTGAATTCGCCGAACTGATTCGAGAACAGCGCGATTTTGGTCCAGGTAAAATCCAGTTTGTAATTGGCGGCTCTCACGGTCTAGACGATTCGATCCGCAAACGCGCGAATTTAGTTTTAGGCTTCTCACGTATGACTTTCACTCACGAAATGGTACGAGTTTTTCTCAAAGAACAGATTTATCGAGCATTTACAATCTTGATCGGAAAGCACTATCATAAGTAAGTTCAGAAAGTGACACTTTTGTACATTATCCTACTACAGAACTCATAGTATGAAAAAACTCCTACTCACATTGCTCATTCTCACTGTTCCGTTTTCCATCTTCAGTGCGCGCGAGGTTTCACTAAGCGAATTTGCGAAAACTCTCAGCATCAACCTCGAGGAGAAATCCGGCCTCGAAACTCCTCCAGTTTCAATCATCATGACCGGCGACATAATGCTCGGCAGATACATTGCAACTTTGCGAGAAAGAAACGGCGAAGATTTTCCGTTTACATATATGCCTGATCTAATTGCGCGTGCGAAATCAGATCTTGACGTAGAAAAAATCGACATAATTGCAGGTAATCTTGAAGGCCCGATTGTGGAAGATCAAATTGCATATGGCGATATGGTTTTTCGCTTCGATCCGGAAGTCGCTACTCTCCTGAAAAAAGTTGGATTCACGACTTTTCAACTTGCGAATAATCACACATATAATCAGAAAAAAGCCGGCCTCGCAGAGACCCAAGAATGGCTAGAGAAAGCTGAGCTCGATAGTTTTGGAGCGCCTGATTCATCTACCGGTTTCATTGCCTACGAAATCAATGGTCAAAAAATAGGTTTCCTTGGTTTGGACGATGTTGATTATAAAATCGACGAAACAGCTGTACAAAATCAAATTAAAGAACTCGATCCACTTGTAGATTTCCTAATTATTGGCGTGCATTGGGGAATTGAATACAAGGCCACAGCTTCAGATAATCAAGTCGCCCTAGCCCACATGTTTATTGATTCTGGCGCTGATTTTATTTGGGGAACTCATCCACACGTTGTTGAAAACAGCGAAGTATATAACGGTAAAACAATTTACTATTCGCTGGGAAATTTTGTATTTGATCAATATTGGTCAAAAGAAACGCAAAAAGGCCTTGTGCTTGCAGTAAAACTAGATCACGGCGTTGTGACTGTTAAAGAAATCCCCGTCAATTTGGTGAATAAAGGGGAGCCACAGCCTGCTTCACTTTAAAGTGAATCCCATTGAGTTCCTTTTCTAGTTGGTCCAACAATTTTTCCAAAAAGAGGATATGATTCTGCACGAGCATCTTTGCCACTGGCATATATTGGTTCAAACTCTTCACGGATATATTCTCTCTTAGTCATGACCTTTTAAATTAGAGGAGAATATGATATAATATTAAGATTTAATCAAGCAAATCATGAAATTACATTTCTACGGAGCAGACAAGGAAGTTACAGGTTCAAGACACATAGTTGAAGTTGCAGGCAAGAAAATCCTTATGGATTGCGGCCTTTATCAGGGGCGACGTAAAGATGAAGTTGATAGAAACAAGAATTTCAGCTTCGATCCAAAAGAAATCGATATTGTAATAATTTCACACGCTCACATTGATCATTCAGGAAACCTTCCAAACCTGGTAAAACAGGGTTTTAATGGCCCAATTTACTGTACAAAACCAACAGCAGAACTTTTGTCTTACATGTTGCTTGATTCAGCTCACATTCAAGAAGTTGAAGTTGAATATTTGAATGAAAAAAAGATGGCGGCAGGTGAGGAATTAGTCGAACCACTTTATGTTACAGAAGATGTGCATGCGACTTTGCCATTGATTAGACCGGTATCCTACGAAGAATGTTTAATGGTAACACCTGAAGTGTCAGCTTGTTTCCATGAAGCCGGACACATTATTGGGTCTGCAATTACAGTTCTTACAATGAAAGAAAACGGAGTTGAAAAAACTCTGGCTTATACTGGCGATCTTGGACGAGCGAATATGCCACTGATTCAAAACCCTTATCAGGTTGAAAAAGTAGATTATTTGATGATTGAGTCTACTTACGGAAATAGACTTCATGATTCACTTGATGACGCTGAAAAAGACCTTGAAGAAACAGTTAAAAAAACAGCAGCAAGAGGTGGAAAAATTTTAATTCCTGCCTTCTCACTTGGTAGAACTCAAGAAATTATCTACGCTCTTCATAAACTTTCTGACGAAGGTCGAATTCCTGAAAATCTCCCGATTTTTGTTGATTCACCATTATCTGTAAATCTAACACAAGTTTTCCGTGCAAACCCACAAGTTCTTGATCAAGAAACTCACACTGATTTCTTAGATAAGAAGGAAGATCCTTTCAAGTTTAATCTATTAAAGTACGTGACTTCAGTTGAAGAATCTAAGGCTTTGAATAATTTAAACGGTCCTGCAATTATTATTTCCGCTTCCGGAATGATGGAGCACGGTCGTATTCTGCACCACCTTAAAAATAACATTGCCGATCACAAAAATATGTTAATCGTTGTTGGTTATCAGGCTGTAAATACACTCGGCCGAAAAATTGTCGACAAACAAAAAGAGGTGAAAATTTTTGGAAAGCCGGTACATGTTGGAATAGAAATTAAAATAATGAATGCTTACTCTGCACACGCTGATAAAAATGATCTATTAGATTATATCAGCAAAGTTGAAGGTCTTAAGAAGATAATTCTTGTTCATGGTGAAGAAGATTCTCAAGATGATCTTAAAAAATCTCTAATAGAAGCTGGTCGCAAAGATGAAGATGTTTTTGTTCCGAACTTTGGTGATACTCTTGAACTCTAAAATAAGCGATCTACAGGTTTAAGATGCTCGGGAATTTCGAAATCGATTGAATGGCTATTAGTATATGAGTTCTCGTCGAATTGGTTCGTGTAAGAAACAACAAAGGCGTAAGAATTTTCAGATTTCACAGTTATACTTACTTTCTTTTCCAATTGATACGTCAATAGCTATTGCGCCATATACAAAAAGCTTGTACAGTCACAACTTATAATTCATAAATATGTCAGGACTAGAACGAAAAATAGTAAGTTATGGCGCACTTGCAACAGGGGCAATTCTAGGAATTAAGATTTGGAATGGAATTGAAGAAAGACAAAAATATAATGACGATTTGAAATCAGCTTTATCAGTAACAAGTGAAGATGTTGCTGCTTTTCAAGCAAAGGAACAGGAAATCACAAGCGTAAATATTGATGACGTTGTCCCGGAATTTGAAAGGACGGCTGAAGATGTTTTAATCTCAGTGATATATCCACCTTACGGCGATAATTTACTCGCGATAATTGACGATATTTACTCTCCAATGATTAACTCACTGCCTGATTATTCAAATATACATTTTATCATCCAAAATAATCCAGATGAGAAAATACTTGAGAGTATCAAAAAATTATTTCCAAAAAGGCAAATTTTTATTTATCCGACATTTAATTCTGTTATTGGGCCAATGGGTTATGTTCAAGATTTTGGAGAAGCTACAGGTTCACGTAATAGCGCGGGTCAATTTGAAATAATTAACCACCCTTCGTACTTTCTTGATAAAAGATATGCACCGGTTGCTGTGGAAGTTCCTGACGATCCATATTTAGCGGATGAAATTCTTGCGGAGAAGTATCCTTCAGTTTTTAAAACTCCTCACGTCGATTCTTTTCTCACAGGTGGAAATACAAGTTTTGGAAGACTGCCAAATGGTGAAAAGTGTGTATTCATAAATAAGAGTGATATAGCGATGTTCATTATGGATAAATTTAAAATCCCATTTGACTCAAGTCTTTCGAAACAAACATATGAAGAGGCTAAGCAGATGTATAAAAAAGCATTCGGTACTGAAAATATAATCGTGATTGATGAAGAGAATTTTTTAAATAAAATGGAAGGCGAATCTATGAATCAATCAGCTGCTCCTAATATATTTTTCCATAATGACATGATCTTTTCTCAGAGTGGAAATAAGATTTTCTTATCAAGTCCAGGATTAAGCGCTGAGATAATGGGCTTTAAATATAATCAAGATATTGATGAAATGTTTGAAAGAATTGGAAAGCAATTTAAAGATCTTGGCTTTGCAGTTGTTGAAGTTCCTTTTGCAAACAATGATTTAAATTATGTAAATGTGATTCCTTATACTGACAAAAATACACATAAACCAACTGTCATTTTTCCCTCCTACCATTTCGATCCAGAGGATATAAAGGGGAAATATATGGATGAAGTAATGTTGAATTATGCGATTAAGGAAACTTTTGATCGCGCTGTGCAAATTTATAATGATAACGGTATCGATGTAAAAATTGCACCTTATTTTAGAGATTCAAAAAGTGTAGCAGGAGACATGATTTCGAGTCGCGGAGTTTTTTTCCAAAATACAACAGTAAAAACCGGATTTAAGGGTGGCTTACATTGTCGATTGCAGGTTTTACAATAATCATTGAAATGAGTAGTATATTTTTTGTTAAATAATAAAAACTATTATGCGCAAAAAAGAGTTTCATAAAGAATTAGGACACGTTCGCCGCGAAAAAATCAAAAGCTTCAAGGCAAAAATGGATTTACAAAGAACCTTCGCCGATAAGGTTGCAGATTTTTTGACAGATGCTTTCGGAACTGTATTATTTCTTGCGATAAATGCCATGTGGTTCACAACTTGGATTTTAATAAATACAGGCTTCATTTCTGCAATTCCGATTTTTGATCCATTTCCGTTCGGATTGTTAACGATGATTGTATCACTCGAAGCAATTTTCTTGGCAATTATTGTTTTGATTAGTCAGAATCGTTCTTCTCACATTGAAGATTTGCGCGAAGAAATCGACCTTCAAGTTAATCTCAAAACTGAAGAAGAAGTTACAAAAATGCTGATTATTTTAGATAGAATCCACGACCATCTTGGTTTACCACCCGAAGATGATGAAGAGCTTGTTTTAATGAAACAAAAAACAGACCTTGCCATGATTGAGGATGAGCTAAAGCAGGAAATGGAGAGGAAGTAGACTAGTAAACCGCCGCCAAATAACAATGCATTAGAAGCGGGACATAAGAAAACTTTTAAAATCTTCAAAATTATTTGGGGTCAAAATCGATTTTTTTTCTTTACTCATAGCTACTTCGAGCTGTAGTTGAGAGCCAATTTTTTTATTAATTATCGGTTCAACAATATCTGCAAATTTTGCTGGATGCGCTGTCTCAATAAACAAACCAAGTGGATAAGCGGATTTTTTTAATCCAAGGTAAGCAATAGCTCCATGTGGGTCCATTATATAATTATATTTTTGAAATACTTCTTTAATGACGTTCTTTGTTTCATCATCGTCAAAACTGAAGCTGAGTATGTCTTCTTTAATAACTTCAAGATCATGATTATATAGGTCAAGAATCCTATCAAAATTACTTGGATTACCTACATCCATTGCATTTGAAATTGTAGATTTCGACGGCTTACTTTCATAAACACCAGTTTCAAGATATTTCGTAAAAATGTCATTTTCATTCGTAGCAGCAATAAATCGTGTGATTGGCAGTCCCATTTTTTTAGCAATTAATCCTCCTGTAAGATTTCCAAAATTTCCGCTAGGAACGGAAATGACAATCTCTTTTTCAACATTCGGTGAACTTGATTTGATAATAGAAGAGTAGGCGTAAAAATAATAAAATGATTGTGGAATTAGCCTGGCAATATTTATTGAATTCGCTGATGCCAAGCTGAGTTTTTCACAAATATCTTTATCCAAAAAAGCTTTTTTTACCAAAGCCTGACATTGGTCAAAAGTGCCATCAACTTCAAGAGCAGTTACATTTTGTCCGAATGTTGTGAGTTGTTTTTCCTGAATTTGGCTGATTTTTTTGCTTGGATATAGAATAATGACATTTACATTCGGCAGCCCAAGAAAAGCACTTGCCACAGCACTACCAGTGTCACCCGACGTAGCGACTAAAATCGTTAATTCTTTTTCAGAATTTTTTTGAAATTCAGTCATCAAACGTGCCATGAATCTTGCCGCAAAATCTTTAAATGCCAGTGTTGGACCGTGATAAAGTTCCATCACGTATCTGCCTTTTGAAACTTCGAAAACAGGTATATCAAAATTAAATGATTCGTATATTATTTTTTCCAAAACATAATTTTCAATTTCATCTTTAAAAAAGTTTTTCGCCACTTCAAATGCCATGTCAGGAAACTTCATTCCGATTATTTTTTTGAAAAAATTCTCATCCATTTTAGGAATTTCAGTCGGCATATAAAGACCACCATCTTTACAAAGTCCAGACATAACAGCTTCTTTTAATGTAACTTCAAAATTCCTATTATTTGTACTATAAAATCTTAGGCCCATCTTGATTGATTTTAGAAATATAAACTTCACATTCTATTTTCAGCGAATGAAATACTTCTTCTACCGCAATTCCTACATTTTTAGCAATTTCCTCTGAATTACTTAGGGCAAATAGGGATGGTCCTGATCCAGAAATACTGAAGCCCAAAGCGCCTGCATCCGTTGCAGCTTTTTTTGATTCGACAAAACCTGGTATCAAAATCGAACGAATAGGCTCAACAATCACATCATTCAATGATCTTCCAATCAGTGCATAGTCGGAACTCATTAGCCCTGCCACCAATCCAGCAACATTTCCCCATTGAATAATTGCATCAGAAAAAGGTATATCTATTTTTAATATTTTTCTTGCATCTGATGTTTTAATTTCAATGTGAGGATGAATTATTGTCGCAAATAAATTTTCTGGAGTATTAATTTTTATTACATCAAGTGGTTTATAACTTCGTATTATCACAAATCCACCAAGCAGAGCCGGGGCAGCGTTATCAGCATGAGCTGAACCACAAGCGATTCTTTCTCCCTCAATTGCAAATTGGAGTAAATCTTTTTTTTCAAAAGGTCTTCCCATCAGTTCATTAATTGCAACAATGCCCGCAACTGAGCTGGCAGCGCTGGAACCAAGGCCACTTCCAAGCGGCATTTTTTTCTTTATCTCAATCTCCACTCCCTGCTTAGAGTTTATAAATTCCAGAAATTTAAGAGCAGACACTCCTGCAGTATTCTGCTCTGCATTTAATGGAAGTTTTCCGTTATCACCCTCAATTTTTGTAATTCTTACTCCAGGCTCTTTGCTAAGCCTTACAAGAACTTCGTCACCTGGTTCATTTATGGCAAAACCCAAAATATCAAATCCACATGCCACATTCGCAACTGTCGCCGGTGCAAAAACTTTAATTGATTCCATATAATCCTTCTTTAAAGGCAAGTTCAGCATTTAAAATTCCACCACCGGCAGCACCACGCACAGTGTTATGACTTAAACCTACAAATTTAAAATCAAAAACATTACATTTTCTAAGCCTGCCCACAGTTACGGCCATTCCTTTGTCATTATTACGATCTTTTCTTGGTTGTGGTCGGTTCTCTTCTTCCATGTAAATAATTGGTTGAATAGGTGCCGAAGGCAAATTAAGTTCCTGCGGACGGCTTGTAAAATTTTTCCAAATTTCCAAAATTTCTTCACGCTTTGGCTTTTTTTCTCCAAATAAAACACTTACACACGCGGTATGTCCATCAATAACTGACACTCTATTACAATGCGCAGAAATTTGAATATCATTACGGCCTAAAATTTTAAGAGGCTCAAGCTCCGTCTTTTCTTCCTCACCGGAAATAAAAGGAACAATATTATCTATTACATCCAGACTCGCAACACCCGGATAACCAGCGCCAGAAACTGCCTGCATTGTAGTAAGAATAATTTTTTTAACTTCAAAACCAGCATTCAAAAGAGCGCAAATGGGAGTCAAATAACTTTGCAGACTGCAGTTTGGTTTCACAATAATAAAACCACGATCAAAACCCCTCAATTTTCTTTGATTACTAATCATTTTCAAATGATCAAAATTAATTTCCGGAATTAACATGGGTACATCTTCACTCCATCTATTTGCAGAAGCATTTGAAAAAACCCCAATGCCGGCAGCGGCATAATCATTTTCCAATCTTTTTACAGTATCTTTATCTCCCGTTTCAAAAGCGGAAAAAACAATCTGGCATTTGCCAACAGCTGCAGCAACATTACTCACATCTTCTACAATAATATTCTTCACTTCTTCGGGAATTTCATCCGACATTTGCCACCTTCCGCTTGCCGCATCGGAATATTTCATGCCGGCAGAATTCGGCGAAGCCGCAAGAAAATGAATTTTAAACCACGGATGATTTTGAAGAAGTTTTACGTAATTTTGCCCCACCATTCCTGTTGCACCAAGAATTCCAACTGGTATTTTTTCTTCCATAACTACATGAAATAATTTGATATTCGAAGTATATCAGCAAAAACGCCGGCCGCGGTAACTTCCGCCCCTGCTCCAGGGCCTTTAATCACAAGCGGTGTATTTTTATATCTCTCGCTAGTAAATGCAATTATGTTGTCACTACCAGCAAGAGAATAAAATGGATGATTTTGATCAACTTGTTTTATTGATAAACCGGCCTTCCCATTTTCAAGGCTTCCAATACATCGCAATACATATCCATTTTTTGCGGCTTGAATTTTTCTATCTTCAAAGTTTTGATCTTCATTTTTTAGTACTTCCAAAAAATCTCCAACAGATTTTGCTGATATACAATTCTCTGACAATAAGCTTTCGACTGAAATATCTTCAAGTTCCAATGGCAGTCCAATCTCTCTTCCCAAAATTAAAAGTTTTCTGGCAAAATCGATTCCACTTAAATCATCACGCGGATCCGGCTCAGTATATCCAAGCTCTTTTGCTTCTTTTACGACTTCGCTGAATTGCTTATCGCCTTTGAAATTATTAAAAATATAACTAAGCGTTCCGGACAAAATAGCCTCAATTTTCAAGATTTTATCACCGGTCATTATTAAATCACTTAAGGTACTTATTACAGGAAGCGCGGCACCTACATTTGTTTCATATAAAAATTTTACATTGTGTTTTCTGCTAAGCATTTTCAATTCTTTATAATATCCATATTTCATGGAGTTCGCTTTTTTATTTGGAGTCACTATTGAAATATGCGATTCCAAAATTTCAGCATAATGTAATCCGATTTCTTCACTTGCGGTACAGTCCACAAAAACAGTATTTGGTAAATTTAAAATCTTCATTTTTTCAATAAACAAATTGATATCCATAGCAGTCTCTTCGCCTTCGAAAATCATTTTTTTACTGTCCGCCACCGCAAGCACATTAATATCAACTTTCCTTTCTTTTCTTAAGTAATCATTTTGTTCTTCAATTTGTTTCAAAAGAGTGGAACCGATAAGTCCTCTTCCAACAACAAAAATATTCAAGGTTTTTCTTTCTGATAAAAAGAACGCATCATGAATTACATTCAAGGCCTTAGACTCATCTTCATTTTTAATTATCGTAGAAATATTTAATTCCGAAGATCCTTGTGCAATCGCAATCACATTTATTCCATTCCTACCAAGCGATTGGAAAAAACGTCCGGCTATTCCACGTCTATCTCTCATATTTTCTCCAACAACCGCTACAATTGAAAGATCGTTTTCAACTACCACATTTTCAATTCTTTTTGCATTAATTTCCATTTCAAACTCCTGCTCAATGGCATTTTTTGCCAGTGCGGCATTTTTTGGGTCAATTGCTACGCAAATCGAATGTTCCGACGAAGCTTGTGTAATTAAAATAACATTTACAGATTTTTTCGCCAAAGCTCCAAATAATCTCATAGCAATTCCGGCAATTCCAATCATTCCGCCGCCTTCGATTCTAAGTAAACTAATTTCACTGATAGAAGAAATTCCTTTGATTATAGACTTGTCATCAGTCTTTTTTGATATAAAAGTCCCAATATATTCTGGATTAAAAGTATTCTTTATTCTTACGGGAATTCCTTTCGCCATTGCCGGCAACATTGTGGGTGGATATATTACTTTAGCTCCAAAGTAAGCCAATTCCATTGCCTCTTCATAACTCATTTCTTCAACAGGAAAAGCATTTAAAACTTTTCTTGGATCCGCGGTCATTACTCCATCAACATCGGTCCAAATTTCAATTTCTTCACAAGAAAGCGCAGCGCCGAATATAGAAGCTGTAAGGTCGCTACCGCCTCTGCCAATTGTGCTAGTTTCATTTTTCGGAGTGGATGCAATGAATCCTGTAATAATCTGGAGCTTTTTATGTTCCTCAAAATACCTTCGAATATTTTTATTAGTACTTTCAAAATCAACCTTCGCATTTCCAAAATTATCATCGGTTTTCACAAGTTCTCTGGCATCCAAAAATTCTCCATTTAGAAATTCGGAAATAATATAGGCAGAAAGTCTCTCGCCAAAACTCATCAGTAAATCAAGAACTCTTGGGCTACATTCTTTGAGCAAACTCACGCCTTTTGCGAGATCATCAATTTCATTTGTCATCATTTTCACATTTGCAATCACGGAGCTCTGCCTGCCAACTTCAATCAATTCTTTAACGACATTTATGTGTCTACTTTCAAGCTCCTCAAAAAGATTTTTATAGCTTAAATCAGAGGCTTCAGCCATTTTACCGACTTGAATAAGACTGTTTGTTACACCGCTAAATGCTGAGACCACAATTGCAAATTCTTCATGCTGTCTTTTTGCAATTATTTCTTGTATTTTTTTTATGTTCTCGGGAGATCCAACAGATGTTCCACCAAACTTTAGGATTTTCATGTCTGCAATCTAACATTTAATGCGATTTAATGCATCTTCATTGTAATGATAAGTTCGAATTTCACGCACAATAAAATCAATCAGTTTTCCCTTATTATCTTCCACAGTAACTTTATCCCAGACTTTTAAATTATGTAAGTTTGCAAAAATCGCGGCCGCACCATATTTCCAATTCACATGCTCATCAATAGACCTCTGCTAAATAACAATCCTTGCAGAAGATTTTTTCAGTTTGATTAGGGTCAACAGTGCTCATAATTTGTTTTGAGCATTTATCACAATTTCTTTGCGCCAAATCAATTTGATTTCGTTTTTTCTGTCGAGCTTTGTGTCTGCAAAGTGGGCAATTTTGTGGGTGTGGAATTCCGTTCTGCGCATAAAAATCAATCTCTTGTGGGATCAATTTGTAACTCTTATTACAATCAGAGCAGCTTAAATTTGCATCAGATTTTACGGCATCCTCCACGTCTCGCCATTTGTATCCAGCCGCCAAAACTTCTTCTTTGCTGAGTGGAAAAAGATCCATCGCCAAAGTGTCGTTGTATGCATGAGGAGATAAATTTTTTGGGAAAAATTGACCATATTTGCCAGATGCAGTCATTTGAGAAATAATTTTTGCTTTCAAAACTCGATACTCTTCTTCTGAATACTGCTTATTAAAAATACAGAATTTTTTTCGCTTTAAGCCCACGCATCCAAAAACTTCATCACAACCTGTGCATGAAAAACAATATTCCATGTTTGAATTGTTCGTTGTGCAAGTACTGCAAAATTTCAAATTATAAGCGCCATCTCCACTCGATGTACATTGATAAACTAACTCGGCTTTACTACCCCAAGAAGTATAATCCATGCAATCTTTAACCGGTCCAATCAACCGTGTGCAATATTTACAATCTTCTAAATCTCTAGAATCAAAACACCAGGAACTATTTTTTGAGTTGTACAAATGATCACCTAGAGAATTTTGATTTTGTTCTTCGTGTAAATCTCGCATAGGCTGTGATTTGAAAAATGCCTCACATTTTTTGCGCAAATTTTCCAAACCAGACGAACTTTCTAAATTCAAATCCGCCTTCATTGCCAAGTATTCTTCCTTTGAATACTGCTTGTTAAAAATCATGTACTGCTTCTGACGCTGATTCACGCAGCCAATACAATCCTGACAAGCAATACAGTCTTTCAAAAAATAACTATCGTGACAATTTTTGCAATCTTGAGAATATTTAAGTCTTTGGCAGCCTGAACAATCAATACACTCGTAACAAAGTTCACTTTCATAAATCGTCGAGCAGTCGAAAGTATTTTTGCAGTAATAAATTCTGTTTGAAAAATAAGAATCTTCGTCGTAATCAGCCTCGCCTAGTAAGTAGCAATTCTTCAAATACCCGGTGCAATTTGTGAAATCGCTATTTTCCAGCGTGTCTCCAATCACAAATACAGACATCTGTGGAACTCTATTTCGCAGCGCTTCAAATTGTTCAAAAAACGGCCGCCCAAAATCAAAATCGACTCCGTAAGTCATTGCATCCCAATCATCACTCCACCAAATTTTCTGATCATAAACCGGAAAAGGTGCAGTCGCAGAATATTGCGATACAATCTTTTTCCCGGATAAATCACAATTTCTGTAAAACAAATTCTTCGAATTTCTCTCTGTTAATCTGCGCACAAGCCTGCACTTTGGACAATCCACCGGCGACGGCACAGAAATACGCTGATAAAAAGCTGACTCAACATCATCAATTGCAAATGCGACGTGGCAGTTTTGGCAGGGTTTTATCATTTAATTGATTTTAAGTTTATATTTGAGGCCGTCCACTACCCATACTACCATTTAATAACATCCGACGTACGCATAAATGAATAGTTAATCGGTCAACACCCAAAGTATTAATCAATAGCTCATCTTCAATTCCAGGTGTGCTTGGCTCAGTTACTAGTATTGAATAATTTTTGACGTAGTACCTGCGGTGGGCTCACCGGTTATAGTCCAGGCTGTTCTGAAGATGTCCTCGGCATTAGAATCTACTGCATTCCATGTGGAGTCAAAGAGGTAATTCGGATCCTCAACTTCAAAGTGTTCATCGTAGACATACATCTCTCCGGAGAAGTCTACGTAATTCCAAATGTTAAGAGCTGTCTCTTGTGAAGACTCATCCTCAGGCGAAAAGTGGTTATGGACCAGATCGTTGATCATTTGAGCATCCTCTTTAGGGATGTCAATCTCATAAGAGTGGGCCGAAGCGTCACATGTAATGGTATCAATGGCTGGAGTCTCAAAAGGCCAAAGTTCCTCGTACGCTTCTCTATATGCCTGTTCATGATCACCTATCGAAACATGAATATAGGCACCTTTTGACCAGGCTTCGCCGCCGTTAAATCTGGCAGTGTCAAAGGAGTAGTACGCATAAACAGTAGCGGGCACATCGGCTCCGTTCAAAATATCATTCAGTGTAATGTTTTCATCTGAAAGTACGGCTCGGGCGGCAGTTTCAATTTGAGCCGTCATAGTCGCCTTCTTCTCAAGAGCGGAGGCAACGCACTCTGAATCCACCCCACCTTCTTCAAAATTAACGGGACAGGCCGATTCATCGAGCTTCAAGCAGTTGGCAATCAAGGTCGAAAAAGGGTAACTGGGCATTTCTTCGGAACCGGAGGTGTCGGTGGTATCTTCACCCGTATCATCACTACCTGAATCTGTTGCATCAGGGTAAACGGTAGCCCCAGTCTGGTCATTCTTAGCTATGTTGTTCAAATTATAGTCAGAACAACCTGCAAGAGCAGAGCTCAAAAGTAAGGCTTTGGGCAAGGAGGAAAGGTTCATGGATTAGGTTAAGTAGTTTTACTTTAGCACTTCTTAGCAATTTGTCAAATGTCAGAAATTAAGTTGATATCTCCAATCAATTTGAATACTCTCGAGTAAGTAGTCTTTAAAATAAAACTCATGAAAAACAGACTTTTGGGATTGTTTATTATTGCTACAATTTTATCTGTTAACTTTCAAAAAGTTGAAGCAATAACTTTCGGATTATCAAAAAATCTTTCATACTCTTACACTTATGTTGATTCAACTCAGTGGTTTTCACAATACGCAGGTGTTGCAGATGAATATGAATTATTTCCAAAAAGGAGCACGCTTCTTTATCCTAGTCAGAATTTAACAAGAAATGAAGTTGCTGTTGCCATCTATCAATATTTGAAAAATCGCTAGTAGTTTTGATATCAGGATAGAACCTTAATAAACCGCTTCAAGATAACATTTTTCGCAATAAACTGTCTCGAGTCTTTCAGGAGCGTAGGAAGTTTGAAAGGTGTTTTGGCAACCGGGCTTCATGCACTGGCGAGACCAAAATTGCATTGGCGGCGTAGATTGCACTCTTTCCCTATAACGGCAGTTTGGGCATTTTTGTGGAGTAGAAATACTATATTTTTGGTAGAAGTCCTTTTCTTGTTTAATCAATTTAAAGTGCTTATTGCATTCCAAGCAGATTTTTAAATCTTCAGATTCAGATAAGGATCGAACATTATCTTCAATTTCTTTCCACTGCCATCCTTCATTTTCGGCTTCTTCTTTTGTACAAGGAAAATACGTATATGCCAAAGATTCATTGTAGGCATAAGGAGAAATTGCAGTAGGAAAAAACTCTCCCCACTCACCAGATTCAATCATATTTTTGATTATCACAGTCATGAGCTCCTCATATTCATCTTTACTATATTGTTTATTCAATATGCAATATTCCTTATATTTTAGCCCTTCGCAGCCAAAGCAATTTTTGCAATTACGACAAGAAATGCAGTAATAACAATCTTGGTCTGCAGTTACGTAAACCATAAAAGCACTGTCATGACAGCTAGCCGAACCGATTTGTTCATAGCCGTTCACCATGTTCAGTCCTGCAATTGTAGAGTCGTGTACATTAGTAGTTTGAGCGCCTCCAAGTTCACAATAGCGACTATCTTGTTGATCAAAAAGATCATATGAATCAAAACAATTTTTGCAATTTCTCAAAATATCACCGGTACAATTTTCCGTATTGGTATTACGAGCATATTTATAAATTGCTTTAGCTTTTATTCCCTCAAATTTCTCCTTAAATTCAGCTAGTTTTTCTGCTGATGCAAGTATGCCACGAGTTTTTTCTTCATACTCTTCTTTACTCAATTGTTCATTAAGGAACATATATTCTTTATGTTTTTGCCCGATACATCCAAAACAATTTTTACAGGATGTACAATCAATTAAAAAAGAGCTGTTTTGACAATTTTCACAAAACTGACAATAAAAAGATTCATAACAGTTCACGCAACTTATGCATTGATAAGTATAGCTGCACATAAGATTGGCCTCACCATCAACATCAAGTTGAGAGGCGTAAGCTACACGTGAATAAAGACAGTTTTGGCTCTCCCACGGAGCAAAACATAAATAACAATCTTTGGAATTTCCACCATAATTACAAAAATCGCAGTTAATCATGTCGTCGGGAATATGCAGCGCCTTCTTTGGAACAACTTTTTGCAGTTCTGAAAACTGTTCAAAAAAAGATCGAGTCGGGTCGTATTCACGCCCATAATCTATTGGATCCCATGCATCACTTTCCCATTCTTTGTGTTGGAAAACCTTGAATGGCTTGTCATTCGAATAAACAGAGATAATCTCGCGGCCTGTAAGATCACATTTCCTCTTATAAAGACTCCGTTCATTGCGAAAACTCATTCTCCGTTGGCGCCTGCATTCAGGACATAATGTTGGAGCCGGAATTGTAAATTTTTCACTTTTAAAAGTCGGCGAAATACTTTCATAGAATTTAATATCTTCCGGAAAAACCGTGAAGCCCTTACCACAGTGTTTACAATTTTTCTCCATCAAAGTTACTTTAGCATGCTGTAGAGCTCCAAAGTAGATGATCTTAGAACTTTAACATGTCCAAAATTTTGTATCCATCCAAAATTGCATCACAAAACTCAGTTCTATCAAACTTTATAAAGTATGTCAAAAAATGAAACACTATAAAGTTTGGAACTTCACCGTGATAGATGTTTGAACTGTTGCAAAAATTGTAACAGTTGACTAGGTATACAACTGCGAAAATGACATCTAAAGAACAGAAAGTAACAGGATAGTCTGAATTTGGAATATGCATTTTTTGCACATTGCTTTTCTTGTCCACTAGACTGGTCAAATTCAAAAAGCTCTACGATTTGGCTTTGACCATATCTAGTATTGCTATTATGTCGTGATTCATAAAGCAAGATCTTAGCAAAAAATGTTATGCAACTAAGAACTTATTTAGTCTCTTCGCCAAGTACCCTCTTAATAAGTTTACCATTGCCAGCTCGTGATCCTAGGATAGCATTTTCATCCACAAGGAATATTGGTCCTAATGTACTTTTCTTTGGATCTACGAGTGTTGCATCGACGATCGATGTATCATTTCTTGGTGTACCCAATACCCAGCATGGTTCGAAATCTTTATCTTTCATTTTTTAAATTTAAAGGTCGGCATAATAACAGATTAATTTTACCCTGTCAAACAAGCGACTAAAGTCACTTTGGAGCTCCACCGTGGAGGATGTTAGAACTGAATTTAGATCACAGACTAAAAATTCACTTCATGAGTGACTTGACATCTTAACCCCGTTTTCTAGTCAATAGCTTGGAAACACTTCATTGATTGCATAGGTGTTTTTA
>CAYHXO010000008.1:0-67675 GCA_964360635.1 uncultured Candidatus Peribacteria bacterium | reverse complement strand
GGCTTACTCTTCACCTTTTGAAGTCTTCAAGTGCGATTCGGACTAGAATTCAGGGCCCGAAACTTGACCCAAAGCTTGTGCAACTTCAGTACTTCTGCTCAAGAAAGCATCTCTAGTCACATTCGATTGTCCACCATGAACTTGTTTGAGCTCGGTCACCATTTCTCCTAGTAGAGCTTTCGTTTGCTCATGTCTTCTTGCATCATCAAGCCTGCCTCTGTGCACTTCCGTCAAAACACGACCGTCCGGTGTTGTGATGTGTCCATACACAGGAGTCCCATATAGTATGGACTCGATTAGCCTTCCATCAGTCGGATTATCTTTTGCCATATCTGAACAAAGCTAAGGAAGGCTTTGAACGTTAGATCAAATGGTGAGCTTTGTCAAATTTTGAGTATGAAATCTTCTTTATTTAGAAGATATTATTGCATTCTTCAGCAGCGAAGGTAGCCTGATCATCTAAAAAATCATTAAGATATTTAACTTTATCAACATCATCAGGTGATTGATATTTTGGATGAGTAGTCGACAATACCAACTTTGATTTTAGTTGACTTATTTTTATCTTCAATAAACTTTCTGTGGGTGGTGTGACAGCCCTATGATTAAATAATTTTTTGATATTAATTTGTAGATTTGGCTTATTTGTTCTTGGGTCAGATACCATAGTAGTAAATTTAGCTTTTGTGTCAGGGGTTGTCAGTACACCAAATTCAGCATCAAAATCTGCAGGATCAAAACCTCTTATGAATCCTAATACATCCGAAGAATCTGTTTGTTGTAATAATTGTTCACCAAATTTAGAATAGTTTATTGAAATAGTTGGTATTTCTTTCAATGGTTTATATATCTCATTAAGTTTTTTAGGATCTGAAAGCGTGGCAGTTAGAAGAAATTCTCGAATTTTTTCCATTCCTGCTAAGACATCTGGTCTTGGAGTGGTAGGTGTAAGTGCTGGGGTATTCAATGCTTTTACTAAGTCGTCAATTCTATTTTTAAATTCATCTGGAAGCACCTCGCTTTCATCCGGATATCCTAATAATGAAGCGATTTTACCTTTTAATATTTTCCTTCCGTCTGGTGTTTTCGTGTTTTCAGCAAAACTAGAAGTCGTCAGCATTGATCTGAAGTAAATTTCGAAATCGCTCTTACTGTAATTTTTTACAAATGCATCTCTTTGTGGTGTTGTTTTAATTTTACTTATTGTTTCTCCAAATTTTGCGTAATTTAAATTTGGAGCTATTTCAGGGGCAAAGACCTTATCAAGGTTATCTTTGTCTAACGCTGCCAGCACATTATCTAACAATCTGGATACTGTTACTTGAGCTGGAGGAGGCGTACTAGGTGGTGTAGTTGCTGGAAATGCAGTTGGAGTCCTCGCAACTGCCGGCTGAGGTAAAGAAAGTTTTGTTCTTAAAATATTCACTCTTGCAAGTACTTCATTGACTGTTAATTTTCTATCTGACTTAAGTATATTATTAATTTCTAATTTAGCACCTTTTCTCAGCGAACCGTCATCATCGTTATCCAACATCGTGGCAAGATCTGCCGCCGCAGATGTTACTGGTGATGACGAGATTAATGGAAATTCTATATTAAACTTTGCCTCGTCAAATGAGCTAAAGAACTTAGTTTGATCAGCTGTTTTCAAATTAAAAATCTGTTCTCCAAGTGCCTTGTAATTAATATCAATAGTTGTAGTTTCCGCACTATGGAATAGATCATTCAATCTTGTATTAGCTGCAAGAGGTGGTGTTAAAGTTTGTGGTGCCAAAAGCGTCCTTATATTCTCAAGTTCTCTTCTTAATTCTCCCGGTCTGCCTGCTACTGCAGCTCTAATTCCAAGTTTATCTTCAAGAGCATCAATCATAGCTCCCAATTCAGCAGCATCTAATGCTCCTTTGTGGTTAAATAAATTAGCAATTTGATCCTTTATATCTTGCTTTCCTGGGTCTGTTTTCATTCCGGCAGTAAATCTGGTTGCTCCAGGATTTTCAATTAAAACCCTAAACTTCTTTCTAAAATCAACCATATTAAGTGATCGGAAAAATGCTTCACGATCCTTGGTCTTAAGTTTGAACATTTGTTTTCCGAGTTCGTCGTAATGCACTTCAATATTGTCGGGTCGCCCTAATATATTTCGGCCTGATTTCGCTAGAGCACCAATCACGCTACCATCTTCACTGCCAACGGCTTCATCCATTGCATCAATAGCTTTTTCAAAGTCAGCTTGTGTAGGTTCATCTTCTCGAACATATTCACTAAAAGCCTTTATTGCATTTCCAATTCCTTTAACTCTTGCTGTAAATCCTGTCTTTTTATCAGTATGCACAGGCACTACCGACTTTTTGTGGTGGTCGTCGTGGTCCTCTTTAGGGTGCTCGCCAGGACCAGCTGAATCAGTTTCAGCTATTTTTTCTGCAGGTTTCTCGGCCGGCTTTTCATGTTCTTTATCATGTGCTTTTTCCTCAGGCTTAGGATGCTTTTCTTCTGGTTTAGCATGTCCACCTCCGGCTGATGCTTCAGCTTTTGGAGCCTCTGCAGGTTTAGGATGAGCTTTGTCGGCAGCTTTTGCTGCAGGTTTATCTTCAATAGGTGTCTCCTTTATAGTAGTTAATTGTTCTTCGAATGCACGAATTGGCGCGTCCCAAACTATATCTTTCACTGTGTTTCCGCCGGCAAGTAAAATGCCAAGTGCACCACCATCAACGTGGAATTTTTTGTCAGTAGTTTTTCTTGCAGCTGCGCCTGTTTCGCTAACTGATGCCTCGCCTTCCCAGTGAACACCAATGATATCGTGTGGAATTGCGAGTGCGGCACCTTCAAGTGCACCCAGAACTAATCCTGCTGGAGCAACAACAGTCGCTAAGACTGCCTGCTGAGTTCTGTACCAAGCTTTTTTTGTTAAATTCCACATGCCTCCGGCAATTGAAGAAAGTCCACCACCGACATAATCTATACCTCTTGAAAGGATGTTTGGCTTTGATGGGCCGGCAGCTGCTGCGGCTGGAGTTGCGTGTCCTCCATGATCTGCTTTTGGTTCTTCTGGATGTACTGGTGCATGAGATTTTTTTACAACATCACTGTGATCAGTTGGCCAATTTAATGCCCAATCTAAGCCACGACTGAATCGATTTTTTGCTCCGAATCCAATTCGTCCAAATGGATAAACTACAGTCTTTCCAACCTGTTTTCCTAATTCGACTCCACTGTTTGCAATTCCAACAACTTCTTCTCTAACTAATCGTCCTGTGCCTTTTGCAACTGCAACAGTACCGTCAACAGCCATTCCACCAAGAGATGCTCCTGTGTGGATAGCGAGAGTAGTAGCGAGTAGAAATTTTTCAGTTGTGATTATTGGTTTTGATTCTGAACGTTTTTTTGCGGCTTCGGCTTTTCTGGCTTTTATTTTTTCTTTCTCATCTTCATCCTTCAAACCCTTGTCAATAAGGCCATCAAAATTTGATTCCTGTTGTTCGTAAGCTCTATCAAAAGCTTGGTTAAATCTTTTTTCATTAAAATCTGATGAAATCCCATTTCCCATTCTATCACGAAAAACTTTTTTTGTTTTAGCCTTTACCTTCTCTTTTATTTTTTCTCTTTTCTTCTGCTTATCTTTTATATCCTTTATTTCGGGTAGATCTAAAACAGATTTTATAAACTCTGATTGTTCCTTATCAATCGCAATGTCACTTTCTTTCTTTTCTTTATCATCTCTAATTTTTTTTGCTTTTATAGCTGATTCAATCGCTTCATCAATAAATTTTACATTAACGCCTGTCGAACTTAATCTACGGCTTATAATTTCTCTCATTTTTTCTTTTCTTCTGTATTCATTAGGCTCATTATTAATTTCACCGTCATTAACCAACTTATTTGCTTCCTCAATTGCTGCACGCCTTGCATCATATTCTTTCTTTATTCTCTCATTCTCTTTTACTCTTCCATCGTTTGCATCTTTAACTTTTGAATAAACATTCTTAACACCTGATTTAACAGCATCACGAGCGTTGTCCAACAATGATGGTTTTTTTGATTCTGGTTTTTCACCTTTGTCACCAGCTAAAGTTGGCTCTTCGTCTTCGAAGCCAGCCTCAGACTCTGGTTCGGAACCAGAGTCAGTTCCAGCGTCGGCTGGATCAGGCTTTACGTCGTCGATATCTGATGCTGTTATAGGATTTGCCATAGTGATTATATTTCAATATAAAAGTATACAGTATTATGGCGTTTTGGTCAACCCTGAAAGTTTGCGAAATTTTATGGGTCTTATATGGTGGGAATGTAAACGAAATATTATGAAATTTGCGAGGTCGCCGGAATTGGATAGAATTTGGAAATTTTTCGGTCCGCTTTTTTTGGTTTTATTTGGTGCAGATCAAATTTCAAAATGGTGGGCAGTTAAAAATTTGGACTCAATAAATGATCAAAATATTGGAATGGCTTTGTCTTACAATGACGGAATTGTGTTTGGATTAAACTTACCAATTTGGATGATATGGGTTTTAACTATCGCGGTTTTTGGGCTTGGAGTTTGGCTTGTAATTGAAAATAAATTATGGCGTGATCACTGGCATTTAACAGGTTTAGCTTTGCTTTTGGCTGGCGCAATTGGAAATACAATTGATAGATTCCGACTTGGATATGTTGTTGATTTTTTGAAAGTTTATTGGTGGCCAACATTCAATTTAGCCGACGTATTTATTGTTTCCGCTGTGGCTTTATTTGCTTGGGAATTTTTGATTCGGGAGAATGCTTTTGAAGACCTTTAAGGAAATTTTCTGTCGATATTATTGATCGCCCGAGTCTTTGTTCAAGCTTTTTTCTTGCACCGCCGGCAATGTCACCTCCGAATTTTGCGTCTTCTTGTAATTTTGGTACACCTTTCGAATTTTCACTTCGATGAATTTCTGTTGTGGAACGCTCACCAAGCATATTGAAAATTAGTTCAAAATCATTCATGTGATCTCTAAGATTTTCGCGCTTGAGGCCTTTCATTTTTTTGTATGAACGAGGAGTTACTCCAAAAGTCGCTTTGGAAATCTCTGCAGTTAGAATTTCGTAATCGTCGAATGCGGCTCCACGATTTCTCCATTCATCTGTTAATTCTTCTCTGATGGCGATTCCGCGAATTCTTTTTTCTATCCAGTCATCGCTGTATCCTTTGGCTTTGTAGATGGCTCGAGTTCGATTTGCGCTAAGTTCAGGATTTTCTATTTCTTGCACACGCTCATATCCAACTTTAGCCAGCCAACGTTTGAAAGGTTCAGCTTTTGGAGAAGGAATTGATTGAATAATGCGGAAGATGCCTTCGGTGTTGGCACAGTCGGTTTCATATTTTTTGCCATCCAAAGCTTCAAGTTTGAGTTGTTTACAAATTGTAAACAACTGGGATCCCTCTTCATTTTTAACACGAGCCTTCATGACACTCCAATAAACACTCGGTTTTGCGCTATCTGTTAATACTTCGATAACATCAACAATCGAGAACCACCACTCATCTTGATGCATAGTTTTTCTAATTTTCTTCCCGCCGAACAAAGCAATTTTTGTTGTCATAATAATTTTTATAAAATACGTTGAGATTTTGATTTCCAAATTGGAATATGACAAATAAGGATTCCATTTAACAGATCAATTTCCTGTTGTCGAAGGGCTGACAACAGTTATCTCTATCAAAAACTTAGTAGGTTCAACTCGTGACATTTTGTCACCAACTCAACTACAAAAAACTAGCTAGGATTTTATAATATCCACGGCCTCGTCTGTGAGTTTTTTCATCAGCTCCAAGGGCGCTTTCTTTCCCGTAATTATTTCCAAAAGTGGTGCCGCTTGATTTAAGAACCAAACATCTCCGGAAATGATATGTTTTACTTTGGCAGCATTTGCTTCTTCAAGGAAAAGGCTGGTTTTACCGTAAACCGCATCCATTGCCAATTGTACATTTTTCCAGAGTGGAAATGGTACAAGAGTTGATTGGCTTGGCTGATAACTGGCTGAAGTTGCGTTAATAATTATATCTGGTTCTCCGTCCCATTTTCGCATGTCCGGAATCTGTGTAATTTGCATTTTTTCGGCAAAAGCTTTTGCTCGTTCAGACGTTCGATTCCAAATTGAAACATTCGCACCTTCTTTGTGAAAAGCGTAAGCCGCTGCTCGAGCTGCTCCACCAGCTCCAAGTACTAAAATGTGTTTTCCTTTAAGCTCTGGAATTAGAGATTTAACTGCGCCGAGAGCACCAAGCCAATCTGTGTTGTAACCTTTTAACTTATAGGGAAGCTCACCATTCGGTGAGTGACCCAGCACAAGATTAACCGCGTTAATTGCTTTTGCCTCATCAGTACTTTCATCCAACAATTCTAGTGCGGGAGTTTTATGTGGCATGGTTGTAACTGCACCAGCAAGCTCACCTGAGCGAATTTTTTCCATCACGAGATGTAGGTCATCCGGAGCGACATCGTGAGTTTCGAACTCAGCATCGAAAGCAAGTTCTTTAAATGCACCGTTAGAAACAGGTGTACAGAGACAGAAAGAAAGTGGATGCCCTACGATCCAAAATTTTTTCATTTTTCGGTCAGTTTATTCCAGTTTTCGGAGAAAACTTTGTGTTGAATTGAAGATGACAAGCCAAGTCCTTTATATATTGTGTCATCTTGTGATTTTGACTCAAACTCTCCTTCAGTAAGAATGGAAATATAATCAGAATAAAGAGCAGTAATCCAATCACGATCTTTGCTTTCAAAACCTGTAATCACATTGTCGGTTGCAAAAAATATCCTGTCTTGATAATCAGTGAAGAAAGATAAGAATTGATCGTGATTTGCTGTAATGGTTTGGAATCCTGCAATGGCATAATCAATAAATCCAAAACTTGTATCGATATAGAGATTTGGATAAGTTCCCATTAATTCAGTAAGCCTGTCCAAATTCTTTGAAGAAAGGCAATAATGAGAGCAAATAACCGGCAAATCTGGGTTTAATTTCAACATATTCTCAAATTCTGTTCTGAAATTTTCAGTACTCACAGGCATCAACAAAATTCCACCGAGTTCTTGAATTTTTGCGAAAATTTTCAACATGTCCGCATTGTCCAATGCTAGTGTGTGATATGCCTTATATCCATCGTAAATTTTAATTCCTAGTGCCCCTTCCTTCATGCAAGTTTCAATTTTTTCAAGTGCAGAGAAATCATGAGGATCAATTCCACAAAAATAAGGAAATTGCCCGGGATAGTTTTCAAAAGTTGTCTTCAAAAGTTCGTTATTTTCATCAAGTTTACTGTAAGTAGGCTCATTTTCAGCTGTAAAATGAAGCATTTCATATGGAATTCCAGCAAGAACCACTCTACTCATGCCAGACCAAAACATTACTTTTTGTAATTTATCTATCTGTTCAGCGTTTTCAATAGATTCATGAGTATTGATTATAGTACTCGCTTCTCTTAGGTAGAATAAACCTCCAACCAAAAGAGCCACAGCAACACAAAGGTAAACTGCAAGGACGTGTTTTTTCTTATTCATAAAGTTTAAAAATTGGTATAGTCAGTATGACTTTTACATTGCCTATTGTCAAAAAAATGCAGATTCATGACTTAGATTTAGGTTCAGGAATAAATGCGGCGGTAATCCAAGAAGATGTTTTACAAGGTCTGCCTTTTCCAGTGCAAACAATGAAACAGGTTCACGGTAGTGATATTATGATTTTTGAGGATTATCATGAAGATGAAATCGGTCATGATGCAATAATCTGCAATAAGCCAGGAGTTACTCTTATGGTGAAAACTGCAGATTGTATTCCTTTAGTTTTTGCCGGCAGAGGGATTGTCGCTGTGGTGCATGCGGGTTGGAGGAGCCTTACACAAGATATAATTCCAAAAACTCTCGAGAAAATGATTGAAATGGGCTGTACGGCGGAGGGAATGCGCGTTGGAATTGGCCCGTCATTAGGGTTTGAATGCAGCGAGTTTTCTGATCCTGAGAATGAGATACCAAAGAAATTTCATTGGGCAATTCATGGGAAAAAAGTTGATTTAAATGCCATAGCTTTGAAACAACTGGCGGATTTGGGAATCAAAAATGAAAATATCGATCATATGAATATATGTACGAAATGTGACGAAGGGTGGTTTTCTTTTAGAAGGAATGGGTGTAAACAACGTTTTGGTACAATTATCACATTTGCTAAAAATATATGACTGAAAAAATTGATTTCGCTATTGGAGGGCAGGCCGTACTCGAAGGAGTTATGATGCGATCTCCAAATTACTACACCGTTTCAGTTCGGCATGAAGACGGTAGTATAAAAATGATGCAAGCTAAGTTTTCTTCCCGTACGAAAAAGGGATTTTTTAGTCTCCCGATTATTCGTGGAGGAGTTCAGTTGGTGGAATCAATGATAATTGGTTTTAGGGCTTTAGATTATTCAAGTGATGTTTATACAGGCGAAGTAAAGGTGGAACAAAAAGGCTGGAAGAAATATGTTTATGGTTTTTTTGGAATTTTGTACGTTGCGGTGACATTGGGTTTGACACTTTTCATGCTTAAATTTATTCCACTTTGGGTCGCAGAGAAAGTTTCTGAGGCTTTGCCTCTAGTAAAAAATTACTACATTCTTTTTAATGCAATTGACGGCCTAACAAAAATTGCGATCTTTCTTGGATACATTCTGGGGATTTCAATCTTAAAAGATATTCGAAGAGTTTTTCAATATCACGGCGCTGAACATAAATCAGTTTGGACATATGAAAAAGGCCTTCCTCTGACTGTTGAAAATGCCCGGAAACAAACTCGCTTCCACCCACGTTGCGGAACAAGTTTTATTTTTATTGTGATTATAATGAGCGTTATGGTTTATACTTTTCTACCAAAATCCGAGAGTTTTGCGGTGAACTTCTTTTCGAGAATTGCTTCACTGCCACTAATTGCCGGCATAAGCTATGAGTTTTTAAAATTCAGCGCGAAATACGGAAAAAATGTTTGTATAAAATTATTCGTTTTACCTGGGCTTTTAATTCAAAGGCTTACAACTAAAGAACCCGATGACAAACAATTGGAAATTGCGCTAAACTCACTGAAAGAATCATTAAAGATTGAACAGCGCGAAGGCAAAGCCGGAGCGGCATTCACAGCACAGTAAGTGCTGCTAACTATAGACAAATGGAAATAAGAAAAATTGAGAAAAATAAGCCAAGAATAGCACTTTTAGTAGACGCTTGGTTTCCGCTTTTTGGAGGAGGGCAAGTGCACGTTGCAGAGGTTTCGAGAGCTTTAATTGAAAGTCATCATTATGAAATTGACATTATTACAAGGGCTATAAGTGGAAGGATGAGTCATTATGAAAAACAACTTGCTGCTTCCCCCCTGTTGTCCGTTAAAGAATTGGGCTGGAAGTCGTCATTCGGAAATCCTGCAATGAGGATTTGGTATATGATTGCGAGTTTTTTTGTATTAATTCATGCACATTTTTTTGGTAAAAAATATGATTTATATCATGCACATGCAGTTTCAAGTTCTGTTCCAATGAAACTTGCTTCATTAATAACCGGAGTTCCTGCGGTTTTGACAGTTCATGGAACAACGATTTTTCAAAAAGGATTTTCTGTTAAAAAATTAATAGAAAGAGTTACGCTTTTAGAAACAAGATATGCGAGAGAAATAAGTGTGGCAGAAAATTTTTTGAAAGCTGAAAATGTTAATAAAAATGTTGCAATTATTCCTAACGGAATTCGCTTGGATAATTTTGATGCAGTTCCAGATCAAAAAACTGATACAACTTTTGATGCGATTTTTGTTGGCAGACTTGATCATATAAAAGGAGTTGATGTTCTGATCTCAGCCGTGAAAAAAGTTATTGAATCAAATGAATTTATTCAGTCACACAAAGATTTTTTATTACATATCGTAGGTGAAGGTACAGAGGAAAAAACTCTTAAAAAAATGTGTGAAAAAGTTGATTTGGGTAAACATGTAAAGTTTCACGGAAAAGTTTCCGGCGAAGCCCTTGTTCAACTTTATAAGAGCTCCGATTTATTCGTTTTGCCATCAAGGTCAGAAGGCTTCCCTCTTACTTTACTGGAGGCAAGCGCAGCAAAATTACCTGTTTTGGCAACTAATGTCGGTGACAATAAAAAGCTAGTTATTGAGAAGGTTAACGGACACCTTGTAGCGCCAGAAGATGTAGAAGAATTGGCGTATTATTTGGAACACTTTGCATTGAATCCCGGATTAAGACATATGGGTGAAAATGGCTATGAGCTAGTGAAAAATGAATATTCATGGGAAAAAGTTGCGGCGAGAACTGCTGAAATTTACGAGGAACTTTTAAAAACAAAAAATGTAGAGGGAAGATTTAATTATATGCGATTTATTTCAATTTTTCAGGATGGTAGAATGCCTTGGTTTTTGCCACAAGTTTTAGTTGAAAGAAAATTACATAAAGAAACTTATAAGGGGAGATTACCATTGAAGTTTTGTTTAACTGTGGATGTTGAACAGGCTTATGGATCTGCTGATTTGCCACATGAAATTGATCATATCCCGGTTTTTCTAGATAGGTTTAGAGAGATGTGCCAAACACTTGAAATAAAGAGTACATTGTTTTGTCAGGCTGATTTAATTGAAACATTTCAAGAGAAATTGCGAGGATATGAGGCGGATGGCCATGAGATTGGAATTCATGGTTTGCATCATGAACTTTGGGGTCGTGAAAAATGGTTTCTAAAAGACTCATGGGTCTCTCCAATTGAAAGGAAAAAATTATTAAAAAAAATTCGAGAGATTGTGGATTCGTGTGGATTAAAAGCAGTACGTGCATTCCGTGCACCTAACTTGGTTATTGATTTAACTACCTTGGCATTGATTCGTGAATATGGATTTGAAATCGACTCATCTTCGCCGGCGATGCTTGGTCGGAAACCAATGCCAAAATTGAAGGACGGAATTTGTCGTGTTCCTGTGAGTCGTGACCCAATGCCACATATTCAATGGAAATATTTTGTGCCGTTTGGAAATTATATTGTGATGAATTTGTTTAATTTCTTAAAACTCTCAGACGGTGAAATTTTAATTGCAATTGAACGTTTGCGTGAATATCACCGCAAGAATAAGGTGGCTCCGCATATTGTGTTTTTGTGCCATAGTTGGGAGTTCCAATCACGCGAGGATATGAAATATCCGAGCGGGGAAAACTTCACAGAAATGTCGAAAAAGATTGCTATGCTTAAAGGACACATGGATCTTGAATTCATGACGTTAACAGAGCTTTGTACCTCAATATATGCCAATTCCTGATGTAATGCCGGTATCTGACTGGCGCGACATTCAATGCCTGATGGTTAAGTCAAAAAACTTTCCCGACTTTGATGTCGCTGAGAAATTAATGACCGGTAGAAAATTTAAATATGCTCAAAGTTTTATGCATTTACGCGGTGCTATTGAGTTTCTTTTTAAAAATTTGGTGATGGAAAAACGACGGGTAATTTTTCCAAAATATATTTGTAGTTCGGTTACTCGGGCGGCCGAGCGTGCAGGTATAAAAGTGGATTATTGTGAGGTCAATTCAGAGGGATTGTTAGATTTTGAAAAATTGAAAGAAATGCCTTTGAAAGATTTTGGAGGAGTGTTCTTTGTTCGTACATTTGGGAACAAAGGTGAAGTGGAAAAAATCTCAACACTTTGCAAACAAAATAAACTTTTTTTGATTGAAGATTGTGCACATTGTTTCAGTTCTCAAAAAACTTTTGGTGATTTTGTACTCTTTCATTTTGCAAAAAGACTTGCAAATTCACTTGGCGGGATTTTAATTTCCGAAGATATTGATTTTCCTAAAATAAAGAACCGGGTGGTTTTTTTTGATGGGTTGATACCTGTTATTTTAAAGATTGGTCTTATCCGACCTTTATTGAATTTATATCGGTCAACAAAAAAATTGGCGCTTGACAATGATGTAAATAATGATAAAAAATACTCTACTTTTCTAGCCGCAAGCGAGGGCTCAAAAAGGCTTTTCATGAGACGGCTTCGAATGATTGATAATTGTGCAGATATTTATAGAGCTTATTTTGAAAGTTTACCCGTCGAATATAGGGCTGTATTAAGTGAGCCAATTTATGACTTTTTCAACTTTCCTATTCTCGTACCAAAAGATAAAAATCGTGATGAGATTTTAGCTAAATTAAGAGTATTTGGCGTATTTGCAGATAGGATCTGGTACAATTCTTCATGTAGTTTTGCGAAGAGAGTTTTAATTCTACCGGTGAATAAATTTATGAGAGAGAAAGATGTCAAAATGATTTGTAACCTACTTAAAAATGTTTAATCGTGATGAGTGGTCAAAAATTTTGAAAGAAGCATACGGTATACGCTCTGAAAAAGTTTGCGGTGTCTGGCTTTATGAAACTCGTGCAGGAATGGAGATGAATTTTGTAGGTGATTATCTTGAAATGCCAAGTGAAGATTTTTTTTCAAAAGCAAATGCAAGTATTCGTGTTGATTCAAAACCAAATCATTGGAATTTTGAATCTGGATTGGAAACTTACAGGTTAAAATGTGACAAAAGTTTCGATAAGATTTTGAAAGAGAGCATACATCAAAAAACTAGGAATTTAATTTATAAAGCAGAGAAAAATGGTGTAAGAACAAAAATTGCAGATGATGAAGAATCACTTTGGATCTTTTATAAAATGTATGTTCGCACTATGTGCGGAATTGGAGCCATTCCCCAAAGTTACGACCTTTTTTCATTAGCAAGAAAAGAATTTGGAAAAGATTTTATTTTATTTATGAGCGAGTGTGACGGGAAATATACTTCTGGGATTGTGGCATTGAGAGATGACGCAAGATTACATATTTGGAGTAATGGACAAAGCGCGCTTGCGCGCGTGACGGCGGCAAATATGAAAACCTATGCTGATCTTATCAAATTTGCCTGTGAAAATAATTTAGAAGTCGATTTTGGAAACTGCGAAGAAGGTTCTTCCTTGGCATTTTTCAAATCAAGATTCGGGGCAAAAAAAATCCCGATATGGACAGTTCAAAAAGGACAAATTCGACATGGGAAAAGGAGTAAAGTACCAGCTAAAATGCTCGCTTTCTTACCTGTTTCCGTGCTATCAATGGCGTCAAGGATTTTATTTAAATATCTAAGATGAGTGTCAAAGTTGCCATAATTTGTGCGGACTTGAATCCAAATGATTTGGGTGGGGCAGAAGTGCATATTGTTGAGATTGTACGAGAGCTTTCAAAAAAAGATTATGAAATTCACTTATTTGTTGGGAATGATGATTCTGCAAAGTCACTTTTTAGTGAGAAGGTTTTTGTTCATGCTGTGAAATATTGGAAAATCAGAAATTTGAATTCCATTTTTTTTAGTCGTGCAGTCTATAAAGAGGTTTTAAATTGCGGAATAAAATTTGATATTATTCATGCAAAACAGGTTTATCCACAGGCAATTGTCGCTGCAAAATTGAAGAAAAAGTTGGGCATTCCTTTGTATGTGACGGTGCAAAATCCTTTTGCTTATAAAGAAGAAATGGTATTGAAAGGCTTTTGGGGATTGATGTTTTCACACGGTCTATGGGCTTTAGAAATGCAGATTCGAAATGCGTTGAAAGTGGCAGATATATGCGCATGTGTAAGCTCGTATTCTCTTGAGGGGGCAAAAAAAATGGGCGCAAAAAAATGTGTACTTGTGCCAAACGGAATTGATTTAGAAAAGTTCAGACTTTATGAGGGGGAAAGAAATAAGTTTGAGATTACAACGACTTCAACATTAATTCCAAGAAATGGAATTGATATTCTCATCGAGGCCATGCCGGCTGTCTTGCTAAAATTTCCTGAGGCAAAATTGAAAATTGCAGGTGAGGGGCCAATGGAGCACTCGCTGAAAGCAAGGATTGTAGAATTAAAAATTGAGAATTGTGTGGATTTTTTAGGAACAATAAATCATGATGCTATACCAGAATTAGTTAGGAAGTCTCATGTTTTTGTTAGACCATCTCGATTTGAAGGATTCGGTGTTTCTTTTATTGAAGCAATGGCTCTCGGAACTCCTGTAATCACCTGCCCTGTTGGTGGGATTGTGGATTTTTTAACTAATGGCGAGACCGGATTTCTTGTTCCGAGCGGAAATGTAGCTGAACTTTCAAAGGCGATTATTCGGGTTTTTGAAGAGCCTGAAGAAATGAAAATTATTACTGCGAATGCGAGGAAATTGGTGGAAGAACGTTACGACTGGCAGAATATTGCAAAGAGTGTTGAGGAGGCTTATTTAAGCGCAACTTCTCTTAAGTAATCTGAAACAGTTTTAAATCCACACTTCCCTGCTTTTTCTTCGATTAGTTTTTTATCCTCAAGTGTAACCCTAAATCTAATTACTGCTTCTTGTTTTTCCTTATATTCTTTCTCGGCTAGAATCAAATTTGGAAGGTCTATTAAAAGATTGGGAATACCCTCATTCAAAAATGGTTGAGAAATATTTGCGGCGTCACATTCAAAATGAGTAGATTTCATATCTATTTTTTTCATTGAATAAATATATTTCTTATTGTTCAATGTTATGAAGTGATTTAAGGATTTTTTTTGCATATTTTTTGTAGAAGATTTTACAGTCATTATTGTGGATAGGAATGATTAGATCTTTTGAAAGTAACTTGTGTTTCCAGATCAAAATTGCGTTGTCAGAGTGTTGACAACATTAAATCTAATAAATACTCATTTCGTAGATATTTACACAATAGGACGTTGACAGTGCGCCTAATTTTTGTTACAAAGCAATACTTAAACATAAAAATGAATTTAGATCAGCACTGGACAGCTTACGACCCTTCATCAAAATCACCGAGTGGATATTATAGTCCCGGTTCAGGTCTTGAATATAGAGCCAATGGCCCAATCCAATTTGTAATTGACCAGTATCAAATTGAAAATGATGTTGAGGCGACTAAGTTTTCTACTAGAGATCGAGTGGATTTAATTTTGAGAAATGATTTTACAATAGGACCTGATCGAACAATTGTTTGTTTCCCTGGCTGGGGAGAAACCTCTGCAATGTTAGGTGGGGATTTTTTAGATATTTTGATAAAAGGTTTGAAAGAAAATGGAGCGAAGAATCCATCAATAATTTTCCCAAATATACAAGGGCGTGGCACTAGAGATTATGCAATGAAAAATTCTGCCTCCACTACAGGTTTTAGAGATGCAATTGGCGATGCAAAGCGTCTGGCAAATAGATTTGTATCAAATGGTGACTTAAATGGCGATGTTACAGTGATGGGGCATTCTATGGGATATATTGCCGCATGGGAATTTGTTCGTGGACTGATGGAAGAACAAGGAGATTTTAATTTAAAAAAAATTACCGGAATGATGCCTGGTACTGATGAAGCATTCGGCCCATTCAAGCCAGAATTTTTATGGGCGGTCAAAAATGATGTTGCTCTTGCAATTTTGAGGTATGCAACAAAAGAAAGTTTAGCTGTAAGCCATGAAGAATATAATGGCTTGATGTATGGAGATCAGGATCATGCAGATTTTCATAATTATGTTAGAAGCGTACCTGATTCCGCACGAGTTTTTTTGGATTGGGTTTTTAATCCAGAGAGGAAAGAACTACCCTTGGATAAACTAGCTGATGTTGATGTAAATATTTTATGGTCAAAAAATGATAAACTTTTGCCAAAATATATGGGTAGAAATGAAATACTATTTTTGAATAGAAATGGGGTGAAGTGTGAATATAAAAAACTGATGGAATTTTCACATGCAATTCCATTTGATATGAGTGAAAAACAAATGGGAGAATTATCAGCATTGGCCGAGTTCATAATTTAAGTGAACGGGCTTGCTTAAGCCAATCTGATCTGGTAGATTCTTAGCTATGAGAAAAGTTTTTATTACTGGTGGTGCCGGATTCATTGGTTGCAATACTGCAGCTTATTTCAGTAAAAAGGGCGATGAAGTTACAATTTTCGATAATTTTTCTAGAGACGGAACAAGAGAAAATGCCGAATGGTTGATTTCAGAGTGTCCAAATGTGAAAGTTATTGAAGGAGATATTAGAGATGCTACTGCACTTGAAAATGCTATTTCAGGAGCTGAACTTGTTATACATTTGGCTGCACAAGTTGCAGTAACTACTTCTGTTACGGACCCAAAAAATGATTTTGAAGTAAACGCTTTGGGTAGTTTCAATGTTGTTGAGGCTTGCAGAAAATTAAATCCGATGCCGATTGTTTTATATGCTTCAACAAATAAAGTTTATGGTGGAATGGAAGATGCAAAGATAGTCGAAAGAGATGGGCGATATGGCTACGAGAATTTGGCTACAGGTGTTTCTGAAGAACGCGGCTTGGACTTTCACTCACCATACGGTTGTTCAAAAGGCTGTGCTGATCAATACTTCCGTGATTATTTCAGAATTTATGGTTTGAAAACTGTGGTGTTAAGACAGTCTTGCATATACGGATATCGTCAATTTGGAGTTGAAGACCAGGGTTGGGTTGCGTGGTTTGCAATTGCGGCGATGTTTGGAAAAGAACTGACAATTTTTGGTGACGGGAAGCAGGTTAGAGATGTACTTTTTATTGAAGATTTGGTAAGGGCTTATGACATGGCAATTGAAAATATTGAAAAGACTGCTGGTCAGGTTTACAACATCGGTGGTGGTGTTGATAAAACACTATCGCTTTTGGAGTTATTAGATTATTTAGAAAAATTCTTCAAGAAAAAAGTGGAGCGAAAATTTACAGATTGGAGGCCGGGAGATCAACAAGTTTATATTTCAGATATTCGAAAAGCTAAGGCTGAATTTGGATGGGAACCTGCATTTACACCTGCAGATGGATTGAATAAATTGATTGATTGGATTTCTAAAAATGAAAGTTTATTTCAAAATTTTAGCGGAAAGCTTCGTGAACAAAAAAATATTCGACAAGAAAATGAACAACTGGAAAAACAAAAAATTGTCTAAATTGACTATTGTAAGCCCTATTTTTCCTCCTGATATTGGAGGGCCTGCTTCTTATGTTTATGAGCTAGGACAACGTTTAAAAAGTGATTTTGATATTACTGTGATTACCTTTTGTGAAGGCAAGGCAAATTTGATGAAGGGTGTTTCTATACATTCGATTGATCCAAGTCGACATGGATTTTTGGGTAGACAGTTAAGATTGCTTAGAAACTTGATTAGATTTTCACGAGATGCTGATTGCATTTATATTCAGGGGCCTGTGGTTGTTGGCTTTCTGTCATCATTTTTTGCAAAAAATCGTGGAATTAAATCTATGCTGAAATTTGTTGGTGATATTGCTTGGGAAGAGGCATCAAGACATGGGAAAACTGATTTAGATTTGAATAATTGGCTGAAAATTCCAAAGAAAGATTTTAAGTCTAAAATTTTACAATGGGTACAGAAAAAAAGTTTTAAGAATGTTGATAAAATAATCGTGCCGTCTGAATATCTGAAGAATTTATTGGTGAAATATTATGAAGTACCTGAATCGAAAATTGAAATGATTTATAATGCATTTGAGTATAGAAGTGTAGACAGTAAAAAGAGCGAACGCGCATATTCATTGATGTGCGCTGGAAGATTAGAGAGGCATAAAAATGTAGATTTGATAATCGAAGCAATGAAATTACTACCGGAAAAATATACTTTAGACATTTATGGAAATGGATCTGAAAAAGTAAAGTTGGTGGATATTGCGAAGGAACTCGGTGGACGTGTAAAGTTTTTTGGGAATGTTTCCCATGCTGAACTTTCTCGTGAAATGGAAAAACATGAAATGTTTATATTATATTCTAGCTATGAAGGGCTTCCTCACGTGATTTTAGAGGCTTTTGCTGCAAGATGTCCTATTGTGGCATCAAATATTTTAGGCACGAATGAAGTGGCTATTGATGATGAAAATGCCGTTTTGGCAGAATCAGAAAATCCAAAAAGATTGGCTGAAGCTATACGAAATTTATCTTGGGACAAGAAAAGAAGAGAAAGACATTGCATCAATGGTGTCAAGCTACTCAAGACTGAGTTTTCATGGAATACTCATCTAGAGAAGCTCAAAAAATTAATATGAAAAAAAATATTTTGATGATTAGTGGCGATAGTGGAATCGCTCATGGCAAGCATAATATTTTTTTCGAAATGCTAAAGGAATTTTCAAAGTATTTTAAAAATATAGATATAATTACAGGTTCAAATGGAATAGGTAAAAGTTTTACTATTCATGGCAATGTGCATATACATCCGAATAATTTGAGTAGGGTTTTAAGGGGGGATTTTTTTAGACATCAAGAATTCGCCGTAAAACGCGCGATGGAAATAAATAAAAAGCATAAATTGGATTTTGTTATTTCGCATGTGATTCCACCATTTTTTCCTGGAACCAAAGCTGGGATTAAGATTGCAAGTAAGCTCGGTATTCCGCACTATGCCGAAGTGATGCATATCCCAGGGTACCCAAAAGCAAGTGGAGGGCGTGAATTTTTGGAGAAGAAAATTATGGGAAATTTCTTAAAGAAAAACTGGCAGCAATTTGATAAAATTCGTATTATTAATTCTGGGGAGACTAAAAAGTTTATTTTAGATTTAGGAGTTTCAGAGAATAAATTAATTTATATTCCTGCCTTTTATGTTAATTTTGAAATTTTCAAAGCAAGAAAAATTAAGCGTAATCCTGCGCAGTTTGTTTACTCCGGACGCTTTGAAACAAATAAAAATATTTTTGCATTGCTTGATGCTTTTAAGAAAATTTCTGCAAAATTTCCTGATGCAAAATTAAAAATGATTGGTGACGGTACATTATTGAATAAAGTTAAGAAAATGACTAAGAACTTGAATGTTGAAATATTGGGATGGTTAGCAAAACATGAAGATTTAGCAAAGATTTATTGTGAATCAGCAGCCTTAATTATGCCTTCCTTCTCTGAAGGTGGGCCAAGAGTGACACTTGAAGCAATGGCATGTGAGACAGCGGTTTTATCAACTCCGGTTGGTATCATGAAGGAAGTTATGAACGGAAAGAATTCAATTGAAATTGGATGGACTGCAGAGGAGATTGCAGAAAAAATGGAGATTGTGTTGAAGAACCCGGCTAAGATGGGAAAAATAGGACTTGAAGGCTCCCACACAGTGCAAGTTTTTGAATATCATAAGGCGATTAAAAATTATGCGAAAACTTACTTAAGCCTATGAAAAAACTATTCTATATCTTGCCTGAATATTCAAAGAATACCTCGACTCACTTCAGGTATAATATTGAACTTTTAGAAGAGGTTTCTAAAGAAATGGAGGTTTTTTTATTTATTGAAAAGGGTGAAAAATTTAAATCGAATATACAGAATATTTATGTTGGAAAATTTAATTTTTTGCCATTGAGAATAGTTGAACGGTTTTTTATTTTTTCTTTTGCTAGAATTTCTGGCTATAGAAATTTCTATTCTCATTATGCATATTTGAGCGCAATGATTGCAGCTTTCATTTGCAGGTTGAGTTTTGGCAAACTTTATTTTTGGCATTGTGAAATGCGGAAAGAATATGAAGTTGCCTGTAGTCTTTGTAATTTACCTGCAAAGTTAAGTAAAGACTGGCCGTTCAGAATTGTTTTGAAAATTTGTTCAAGGCTAGTTACCTGCTCTGAACAAATGAGTAAATATTATTCTAAAGAATTTGCAATTCGATCTGGAAAAATTTCTGTCATGCCAAATTGGGTTAATACTGAAAAATTAAGGGTTGAAAATAGGAAACCAGGTAAAACTATTTTATTTTTACATTGGCTTTCAGAAAGGAAGGGAACACGAATTTTACCTGAAATATTTTCTGAAATTTCGAGTAAAATGAAAGACGCAAAATTTATTGTTGTAGGTGAAGGCCCGGACTCTATACTATTAAAGAATGAATTTAAGCGTAGAAAATTAATCGTTGAAATGCCTGGAGCGGTTCCAAATAAAGATATTTCTTCATATTTTAAGCGTGCTGATATATTTATAAATCCCTCTAGGGAAGAAGAGTTCGGTAGGGTAATAATTGAGGCAATGGCAGCAGGATTACCTGTAGTTTCAACAAAAACTTTGGGAGCAGAGGCGATTTTAAGTCCGAAGCAGAAAAAATTTAGTTTTGAGTATGAAAATCCTAAAGAAGGTGCAGAGAAATGTTTAGAAATTTTAAGTTCAGTGCGAATTTTTGAGGATTTGAAAAAAGATGGCCTTAAAAGGGTGGAGTTTTTTAGTAAAGAACGGGTATTAAAACAGTTTATTTCTTTATTTTAAAGACAAAAAATTTACTGCCGAAAAAGTTCCAGAAAAGTACTACGACTACTGCTGAAAGCTTGCCAATTATATCGTGTTCTTGGCCGAAATAAGTAACGAAAAGATACAATATTACTTCTGTTATTGCCAAGCCTACGAGTTGGATGCCAATAAATTTACCGTACTCAAGCTTCTTCTTTTCATGAACACTTTGAAAAGTAAAATTTCTATTTAGATAGTAGCTATTTGCGGTTGAAATGATAAAGGCAAAAACATTTGCCGTCAGATAAAATACATTTAAAAATCTCGTGAAGAAATAATAAGTAAGTGTATCTATTGCGGTATTAATAACACCAACAATACAAAATTTTATGAATTGTCTAAAGCTAAGCGGAATCTTTTCCCAATGCTGTTTCATGTTGCCGATTATACATATATAATCGGCGTGATTCTATATAAGTTTATGCCAAACAGAAGAATTGAATGGGTGCTAGAAAAAGGCTTAGGAAAGCGAATTCTTGATATTGGTTTCGTTGGAGAAGAAGAAAAGGATGCTGATTTACATAGGTTGCTTAGGGCAAAGTATCCGGATTCTTTCATGGCAGGGATTGATACAAATGAAGAATTGTTAAAGAAATATAATTTTCCTAATTCAACAGTTGGTTCATTTCTCGAAATGCCCTATGAGAATGAATCTTTTGATACTGTGATTCTACTTGAAGTAATTGAGCATGTTCTAGATTCCGTGAAAGGTTTTGCTGAAATCTCCAGAGTATTGCAAAAAGGTGGTAAATTTATCATTACAACGCCCTGCTGTTATGGTTACCTACACTGGTTGAAACATTGGATGTTTTCAGGTGAGGCACATGCGAGAAGCAATTATAGGAGTTTTTTGGGAAATGATGACCATAAGATGTTTTGGGAACCACTCTCACTATGCAATATTTTGGCTATGAATAATTTGAAAGTTACAGAGATGACGACAAGAAACTTGGCTCTGCCATATATTCCTCAAGCATTTAAAAATCCACCTTTGCATTTTTGGCCATTTACAAAAATGGGAACTTACATTTGCATTGTTGCAGAAAAACAATGAAAATTCTTTATTTAAGCAACAATAGATTTCCAACAGAAAAGGCACATGGACTGCAAATTGCGAAAATGTGTGAGGCTTTTATGCAAGAAAGAGCAGATGTTTTACTTATTGTACCAAATCGCAAACAACCTGTGAAAATTGATGGAGCGAAAGAATTTTATGGCTTGAAGCAGGAAATTAGTGTTAAAAGAATTTGGAATGTAGATTTGCTGCTTAGTCATTTTGTGCCTAGAACTTTTGCATATTTTTTACAAAGTTTTACTTTTGCAGTTTCATTTATACTAAGACGTTTGAAATATAAAAATTATGTGATTTACTCGAGAACTTTTATGCCATTAATAGGATATAGAGGAAAATGGTTTTTTGAAGCACATACATTTCCAAAAACCTTAATTGGCAGGTTAATTCAACAAATTTTCCTGAGACGGGCAAGAGGTTTAGTTTGTATTAGTCAGGCTTTAGCAAAAAAATATGAACGAATTTATAGTGGTGAAATTTTGATTGCAAATGATGGAGTTGATATTGAATTATTTAGTAATTTAAAAAAGAGTAGTGCTCATAAAAATGTCCTTTACACCGGTTCACCATATAAAGAAAAAGGTGTTTTTACTTTGGCAAAAGCATGTGAAGATCTTAAGGGTGTAAATTGTATTTTTTTGGGTGGGAATAAAAATGAGCCTGACTTTAAACATCTAGAAAAAATTGCTCAAAACTCTAAGGTTATATCTTATGTAAAACATTCAGATGTACCTAAATATATTGCTAATGCTGATCTTTTAGTGATTCCAAATAGTGCAAAAGATAAAGCATTTTCCGAAGATACTTCCCCATTAAAATTATTTGAATATATGGCCAGTGGAAAGAAAATACTGGCAAGTGATGTCCCAGCAATAAAAGCAATTTTAAATGAAAAAATGGCGTGGTTTTTTAAAGCGGATGATGTGAAGGATTTACGTAAAAAAATAATTGAAGCATTGAATTCAAAGGAAGAAAGGGGACAGCACGCTGCGCGTGTAGCTAAAAAGTATTCATGGAAGGAGCGGGCAAAAGAGATTCTTGCCTTTTTAGATATCTAATAATCATTTTTGGCTCGCCGTTATGATTCTTAAGCAATTCATCTCCAACTTGAAGAATATTTTCATTGTATTTATAAATATAAATGCCATTCACTCCATTAGCTTCAGATAGGCGAATATATTTATAATCATCTTTATAATCACTGCCTAAGTAATACTTTTCTACATCTCTATTGATATGTAGATACCAACGAAAATGGTGTAGATAATCATCCAATAAAACATTTTCAATAATCAATGATTGATTCTCATCTTTTAGCCTTTCTTTAAGAATAGAGAATCCCTCGTCAGAAAGAAAACTTGTAGATGATAAAGACTGATTCCAGCTTAACTCATTCAGTAGATATCTAGTATTGATATCATCACGACTTAATCCAGGTGGTATTTCTATAACAAACCAATGTGTATTTATGGTAGACAATGTTGATCCTAATAAAGAAATCGCAAGTAAGGATATAGTAAACAAATATCCTAATTTTTTGTTTATATCTATATGTTTCATTAATCCCATAATTGATACAAGCATAATTGGTACAGTAAGAAATTCACTATAGTAAGCTCTATATCCATTTAATGAAAAAAATAAAACTGAAATCGAGAAAAGACTAAGGAAATAATATCCATATTGATCATTTTTTTTGTCAGATTGATTTGATACTAGGAAACAGATTATTCCAAAGAAAGCAAAAATGCTAAAGCTAAACGACCACTGATCGATTAGTATACTTAAATATCCTAATGAAGTATCTGAAAATGAATTCAATTGATCTGAATATATCGTACCATTCTCACTCATTATGGATCTTGCAGGAATTCCTACAATGTTTGCTAATTTAGAAAATGCGACATCCATATAACCTATTTTAAAATAAGCTATTAAGTTGAATAAAATTACAGGAGAAAATATTACAAATACCAGTATATTTAAATTTATTAGCTGTAGTACTGATTTCTTTTTAAATAACCAAAAAATAAAAATGACTGGAATTAATAATATGGCAGTGAGTTTAATATAAAAAATTGCAGCTAGTAATAACCCTAATATGCTTAGCCGAGAATAATTCACTTTACTATTATTTCCCTCCAGAAACACAATTAAAAAATATGAAAATATTAAAATATATGATGACAATATGCTTCCGTCCTGAGGAATCATAAGTCGACTTCCAAAAATATGATAAGAATTAATAGCAATAATTAAAAATGCCAAATAAGTAATGATCGATGGTAGTCTGATTTTTTTTGCAAACATATAAAACATCATCAATTCAAAAAGACCAAAAAATATCATCGGTAGCCTTAATACTAACTCATTCATGTTTTGATAGCCGAAAGGTTCAAAAATTTGATAAATAACATGTGCAATGAAAAATCCGAGTGGAGAATGAATTGAAGTGCTAATGAAAAAAGCTTTCCTACCTGCAAATATTCCGTCTATTAAGTGATATGAATACAATGATAATTGCTGTTCATCTGTATTAATATTTTGGAGTTTTAAACCAATTATTGAAAAAATAAAAGCTAAAATTAAAAGACAAGATACAATGCTGATTTCTCTTCTATTCTTTTTATTTATAATAATTTCAAAAGGAGCTTGTTTTTTTTTAGTAAGCAGAATTAGTAGCATAGTAAAAACCCCATATATCAAGATTAGAGAGTCTCTATGTACCTGGAAAGGCTCCTGATTCATTAAAAATTCAAACAGGTTATTAATTAACCCTGCTGGATATGAAAGTATAAAGCTCAATCCTATACTTAATATAATTCCTTCAAGTTGAGTCAACTTTTCACTACCATGCCACAGTAGTTTTAAAAAAAAATACCCCGGTACAAAAACAAAAAAAGGTAGAAAAACAAAAGAGACAAAAATGGAGTCAATGTTCCAAAGTATAGCTGCCATTAGCCATAGAAAAAAACCACCTGCCATGACTATACTTTGTTTGTTTTTTTCCATACTTGGTAAGTCATTATTGCCCATAATAATGTTAGATTGTATTTTTTCCCACTAACATGGTCATCTAGCATTTTCATAACTTCCTCTGGATTAAACACTTCCCGATCTAAATTAGCATAAGATAATGTATCATAGAAAAACTCCTTTAAATCACTACTAATCCATTTTGCTGCTGGAGAGACCCACCCATGTTTTGGCTTATCTAATACATAAGATGGAATGATATCTCTAATAGCTTGAATAAAAATTGATTTGCCCTGTGTCTTGTTTCTTAGTTTAAATTTGGAAGGTATCTTCTGTGCAAATTCAACTAATTTATAGTCTAGGAATGGCAGTCTTAGCTCTAGGCCAAATGCCATAGACATTTTATCTGCCCTCATCAATGACTCATCCACAAGCCATGTTTTTATATCAGCACGCATTACTTCATTTTCAGAATCCTTTATGTTGTGTTCAAACAAATTTTGATTATAAAAGAAATTATTGGTCATATTTGTATTCAAAATACATGGATTAAGAATCTTCTTTAACTCTGATTGAGAGTTTTTCCAAAAGTGCAAATAACGATCTGTTGGACTCTTTAAATCTGATAAAGTTGAAATTGAATTTTTATTAATGTAGTTAGTAATCATTGGATGTAATATTTCTGGCATGTAACTGAGGTATCTCAATCTACGGATTGAGTAATAGTGTTCGTATCCTCCAAATATCTCATCTCCACCATCTCCTGTAAGAGAAACAGCGACCTTTTTTTTTGCAAATTCAGATAATAGGTAGGTTGATATTTGTGTAGGATTTGAATTTGGTTCATCCATTTGAAAAATTACCCTTTCTAAATTTGCTAATGCCATCTTGCCAGTGATTATCAGTTCATGATGATCAGTATCAAAATACTTTGATACTTGTTTTGCAATGTCCAAGTCAACATTATATTTTTTTTGTATATTAGTCCCACCATAGCCTGATGAAAATGTTGTGATTTTTCCATTTGAAAATTGACTTGCTACAGCTAGCATTGCAGTAGAGTCAATACCACCACTTAAAAAAATACCTATTGGTCTATCTGAAATCATTTGGCCTTTAACTGAATCTTTGAATAGATCTAAGATTTCAGTTTTTATTTCAGTTTTTGAATGAATCATTGATCCTTCGCTTAATTGCCAGTATTTACGTTGAGAAAGAGTATTATTCTTCAACTTTAATGTACTGGCTGCGGGTAGTTTATAAATATTCTCCCAAATTGTATGAGGCGCTGGGATATAATTCATGTCAAAGTACAATGGAAGTGCATGCTTATTAACCTTTCTTGTAATTTCATGACATAAAATTGCTTTAATTTCGGATGAAAAAATGAATTTTTTGCCATCCCAAAAAAAATATAGTGGCTTTACTCCAATATGATCCCTGGCAAGAAAAAGAGAATTATCATTCCTATCATAGATTGCAAATGCAAATATTCCATTAAAATGATTAACACAATCCTCACCGTATTCCATGAATGCCTTTAAAATTACTTCAGTATCAGTTTTTGTTCTAAAGCTATGACCTTTATTTTTTAAAATTTCTCGGAGCTTGATGTAATTATAAATTTCACCATTGAATACAATACTTAAAGATTTATCCTCACTATACATAGGTTGTTTACCATTTTCAGATAAATCAATAATTGATAGCCTCGTGTGCCCAATTGACATTTCATCATACAAACAATAGCCTTCCTGATCAGGCCCCCGATGATGGGTTGCATCTATCATCTTGAGTATGAGGTCTTTATCATTAAAATTAAATCCGTTTATGCCACACATATTCTAATTATTTTAATAATTTATGTTTTTTTAATCTTAAAATAAGTATACCTGAAAAGGCTGATAATATCTCCTTGAGATGTAAATTGGAAGTGCCACGAACTCTATTTACAAAAATAATTGGGATTTCACCAATTTTTTTCCTTTTAAGATGCAGTTGATAAGACACATGACTCAAAACGATATATCCCTTTGCATCTATTTGTTTCAAATTGATTGATTCCACTGCTTCTTTTGTAAATATTCTATATCCATTTGTATAATCACTGATTGGTATGCCCAAAAAACACCTTGCATATATATTTGCCAATTTACTGAATATGGTGCGTTTGACGCCCCAGTTTTGTATTTCGCTTTTAGGCAAATAACGTGACCCAATAACCATGTCATACCCTTTCTGAACTTCCTCAAGAAGTCTTGGAAGATCCTTTGGATCATGTGAAAAATCTGCGTCCATTTCAAAAAAATAATTGAAGTCGCCTTTTAAAAGTCCCCATCTAAAACCTTCTAAAACTGCTCCACCTCTCCCTTTCCTTCCTTTCCTTATAATTAATTTTACGCGTTTGTCTTTTGCAAATTTTCTTACTTCGTCTGCGGTTTTATCTTTGGAGTTATCGTCGACAATAAGAACCGTAGCTTGAGGCATATTTTTAAGCACACTTTTAATCATTAAAGCTATATTATCCTTCTCATTTTTGGTTGGTATAACTATCAAAGATTTTTTCATTCGCCAATTTCAGTGATATATGATTCCAGAGTTTCTTTAAGCGCTTTTTCTAATGGTGTAAACATGAATCCAGGAAATAATTTTTTAAATTGAGTCGTATCTAGGGTTAGATCTTTTGACCTGTTAATTTCTTTTTTTTGATCTTCAACCTGCACATTCAGTTCTTTTGCAATTATTTCCGCAATCTGACCTACTTCATGTAAATTGCCACTAGCAATGTTTAGGATATCGAAATTTTGCTTATCTTCAAGGCATAATCTTATAATTCTTGCTAAATCTTTGGCATATAAAAAATCCCGTGTGTGATTTCCGTTCAAAATTGTGATTTTCTTATCTAAAATTGCCTCTTTAATAATTTGTGGGATTAAATTGGGCCTATCCTTCCAATTTTGATTGGGGCCAAAACAGTTAGTTATACGAAGTATCTTCACCGGTACTCCATGTGACATATAGATTTTACAGGTTTTTTCTGCTTCAATTTTTGAATATGCATAATTGTCACCTTCATGTGCTTTTTGCTCGGAATCTTCTTTTAATGGACGAGCTGCTTCATCTGAATATGTCGTTGCTGAAGAGAAAAATAGGAATTTTTTGAGTGATATAAATGTACTTGCAACTTTCAAAAGTTTTTCAGTGAGAAGAACATTTAATTCAATTGTTTTATCAAAATCATCAGCAAGTTTAGGACTGGCATATGCAGCCAAATGAATCACAAAATCAAAATCCGTGCTTCTTAAAACTTCTGATGGCTCATCTTTGAAAGCATCAAAATGAATATTTTTTACGTTAGTATTCTCATACGGATGCAATGATAGATTTGTGATGTCAAAACCTGCATCTAGAAGTATTGGGATAATATTTTTTCCAAGAAATCCGTTGCCACCTGTGATTAAAACTTTAGGCATTTTTTGAAAAATATTCTATAAAAGAATCGATAATAAACTTTATTTCGGCATCGCCTATAGCTTTATGACAGCCAATGTAAAAACCATGTTTATTCACATAATCAGCGTTTGGAAATTGTGCTGCTAGATCACCAAATAAGTCTAAATAATAAGGTTGGTTGATAAGTGGAACCATATATCTTGTTTCAATATTTTTTTCTTCCAAAAATATAATTAGCGGATCGCGTGCTGCAGAATTTTTCAATACAATTGGATACATCATAAAAGCATGTTCATAACCCTCAGGAGTACTTGGCAATTGTAAATATTTCTCAAGTTCAAGCAGACCTTCTGTAAGTTTTTCGGCATTCTTTTTTCTAGTCTCAATAACTTCATCTTTTCTTTCAATTTGAGCAAGCCCGAGAGCGGCTTCCATCTCAGTTACTCTATAACTGTAACCCATTCTAATAAAACTGAACCTGCGATCTACAATTTGAAAAAGTGATTCACTTGAGTTTGTATTTTTATCATCATCTATTTTTAGATAAATTGAGTCGCGTCCGTGATTTAAATAACTCTTCATCATAATCGCCAGCTCGTCGTCATTTGTGAGTGAAAGTCCGCCAACTCCTGTGACAATTAAATGCGCCATGTATGTTGAAAAACAAGCAATATCACCACGTGAGCCGACTTTATGACCTTGCGCAGAAACCAGCATTGTCTCACATGAATCCTCAAGAATTTTTAGATTGTACTTTTGCGCAATCTTGCAGATTGCGTTCATATCACATGGAAGTCCAAAAAGATGAACCGGAATAATTGCTCGAGTTTTTGGCGAGATTGCAGCTTCGATTTTTGATGGATCGATATTATAAGTAATAGGATCAATATCTACGAAAATGACCTTCATATTATTTTGCAAAACTATGTTTGAAGTTGCAATAAATGTTAAGGCAGGAACAATCACTTCATCTCCATCTTTCCATTTCCATTTTTCCTTCATGGCAGCTAGTGCAACCTGTAAAGAACTGGTTCCACTGTTACTAAGAACGGCGAATTTTCTATCGTGCGCTGCAGCAAATTTGCCTTCGAATGCTTGAGAAAACTTTCCATAAGAAAGTCGGCCAGAATCTAAAACTTCGTTCACATATTTTTTCTCTAAATCGGTAATGTCAGCGCAGCCAACGCCAATTTGAACTGGATATTTCATATCAAGATAAAAGTTCAATATCTGACTTTACCATCATTTTAACCAAATCGCCGAAGTTGAATTCGGGAGCCCAGTTTAATTTTTTTCTTGCGTTAGTGGCATCAGCAATCAGAAGGTCTACTTCTGCAGGTCGAATAAAATCAGGGTTAATTTTTACATATGGAGTCCAATCTGTGATTCCAATTTCGGCAAATGCCGCATCTAAAAACTCTTTAATACTGTGGGTTTGACCCATTCCAATTACAAAATCTTCTGGCTCATTTTGTTGAAGCATCAAGTGCATTACCTTTACATAGTCACCTGCGAAACCCCAATCGCGCTTGGCATCTAGATTTCCCAATTGAATTTCTTTTGAGAGGCCGAGTTTGATTTTTGCAACACCCATGCTGATTTTTCTGGTCACAAATTCTTCACCACGTCTTGGTGATTCATGATTAAACAAAATTCCGCTACAAATATACATTCCATAACTTTCTCGATAATTCATCGCTGCAAAATGAGCAAAAACTTTCGCAAATCCATAAGGGCTGCGAGGATGAAATGGAGTCATTTCAGTTTGTGGCGTTTCTCGAACTTTTCCAAACATTTCGCTTGAAGAAGCTTGGTAAATTCTTGCGTCTTTTTTTGTTAGTCTTGCCGCTTCAAAAAGATTTAGTGCACCCAGACCGGTAACAGAACTTGTTAAAACCGGCATTGTGAAAGAACTTCCCACGAAAGATTGAGCTGCTAAGTTGTAAATTTCATCAGGTTTGCATTTTTCTATAGCCGTAATCAAAGAAGACATGTCTTGAAGATCACCGTAGACAATTTCTACTTTGTCGAGCAAATGAGAGACTCTTCCCAGATTATTTCCGCTTGATCTGCGTACTAAGCCATATACTTTATAGCCGAGTGTTAGCAGGTGTTCTGCCAAATAAGAACCATCCTGACCTGTTATACCTGTGATTAAAGCTGTTTTCATACTCGTGAAGGTTAATGACTTTAACAGGTTTTTGCAATATAAAGTGGCTTTGCTCTGTAAAACTCCCGCCGGCGGGGGATTTACAGGTTGAGAAGTGTTCCCGGGAACACTTTTGGTGACGAGAATTTAAGAAATGTGTATATTTTATATATGACAACATTAAAACAGTCACACAAGCCTTCTTAAACAATTACCGTCCACCATCTGGGCCAAGACCTTCTCTACTTACAGGTGTAGTTGATTTATCAAAAACAGAAGGTACTGTATCACGAATTTTTTTAACGATTGCAGCTGCTCTGCTTAATATGTCTGCATCTTCAGGACTTAAAATCGCGTGTTCTGCATCTAATTTAGCATGTTCATAATTAATTCTACGTAAAGGATCGGCAGCACGTCGTGAATCCGATTGTATTGATCTTACCAACTCATCCTGTGTAAGTTCTTTGACTGGTACTTCTGATGCAAACATATCATTTGTGGTTATTATTAGTGAGCGACTGTATCATCTCAGGATTTTTTTTACAAACATTTGCGTAAACCCTCGTCCAAGGTGACTTTTGGATCAAATCCAAGCAAATTTCTGGCTTTTGAGATATCTGCACAGGAATGAACAATGTCGCCGACTCGAGGTGATTTGAACTGAGGCTCAATTTTTCGGTCGAAAATTTTGCCGAGAGTTGAAATTAAATCAAGAATTGAGATTGATTCACCACGGCCGATATTCATAACTTCAGCAGTAACTGAAGAATTCATTGCCAGTAAATTTGCATTAACCACATCGTCAACAAAAATGAAATCGCGGGTTTGTGAACCGTTTCCGTAGACTGAAATTTTTTCGCTTTTTTGAATTTTGTCCGTGAAAAGTGCGATTACTGCGGAGTATGGTGAGGATGGATCTTGGCCAGGACCAAAAACATTGAAATATCGGAAAATAACAGATTGAATTCCGTAAAGATGGCTGTATGTTTTTATCAAATATTCGCTTTCGAGTTTTGCGTAAGCATATGGAGAAAGTGTTTGTGGAGTCATGTCTTCCGTATTTTTTGCCGAGCCTTGATCGCCGTAAACCGCGGATGTACTGGAATAGACAATTTTTTTGATTTTTAATTCTCGCATGGCTTCGAGTATTCGCAGAGTGCCGAGTGCATTAACTTCGAGTGTGTATTTTGGATCAGCCATTGATTTTGGAACTGAAACTAGAGCAGCCAAATGGAAAACTCCATCGCAATTTTGCATTGATTCGCGAACTAAGTTTGCATCTGTAATTGATCCTTCAAAAAATTCTGCACCAACCGGGACATTCTCTTTTTTCGAGTTTGAAAGATCATCGATAATTGTTACTTGGTGGCCTTGTTTCAGTAACTCTCGCGCAATGTGAGAGCCAATGAATCCTGCCCCGCCTGTTACTAAATATTTCATTTTTTATACCAGTTAACTAATTTTTCTATTCCTTGCTCAAGAGTTGTTTGAGGATTGTAGCCAAGAAGTTTTTGGGCTTTTGTGATATCCGCATAAGTCATTTCAACATCGCCTGGTTGCATTGGAAGCTCTTCAATGATGGCATTTTTTCCGAGGCTTTTTTCAATAGTCGAAATTAAAACATGCAATTTTTCAGGTTTATTATTACCAAGATTTATAATTTCAAAATCGAAAGGCTCATCAATGGCTGATACGATTCCTGAAACGATATCATCAATAAAAGTATAATCACGCATAGAACTGCCGTCGCCAAAACGCTTTATTGTTGCACCTGCATCAATTGCTTTTGTAAACATTAATGGAGCCATGTCTGGCCTGCCACTTGGACCGTAAACAGTGAAAAATCTTAGGCAAGTTATGCTAAGTCCGTACATTTTTGAATATGCGTAACATAGATTTTCTCCTGCTCTTTTTGTTGCGGCATAAGGACTTATTGGATTTTCTGTTTCGTCAGTTTCTGAAAATGGGGTCTTTTTTTGGTTTCCGTAAACTGATGAACTGGAGGCTGAAACAATTCTAGCTACTCCATGTTTTCTGCAAGCTCCAAGCAGAATATTTGTGCCAAGAACATTCACATTATGATAAAGCACAGGATCTGCAATCGAGGCGCGAACGCCGGCACGTGCGGCGAGATGTAAAAGTACATCAGGTTTAAGTTCAGCGAAGATTTTATCTATTGCTGCTTCGTCGCAAATATCGACACGAAAGACATTTAAATTTTCTGCATTTTTCTCTTTTTGTTCAACCTCATAGTAATCATTAAAATTGTCAATACCGTAGACAGTATCGCCACGCGAGAGAAGTGCCTTCGCACTATGCGATCCAATAAAACCCGCCGCGCCTGTGACTAAAATTTTCATGCTCGTGTAAGTTAGCATGAAACCAGGCTAGTCACAATTCTCCAAGATAAATTCTACCCAAGAATTCTCTCAAGAAGCAGATAGAATTTTGTGTAACCGGCTGATTGATTAATATGGCCGGCACCAGGCACGAGCGTCACTTTCGCGTTAAGTAATGCTGCAAGTTCTTCAGCCTTTTCAAACTTAATGTAAGGATCGTTGTCCGAGTGGAAAATTGTGAAATTTTTGCAATTTTGTTTTATTTTTTCCCAGTTGAATTCTTTTTGGGCAAAAGTTTTCATTGATTCATCGAATTTATTTCCTGCAAGCCCAATGAATCCGGCAACAAGAAATGCAGCTTTGATTTGGTGTTTCTCAAGCACGTTTAATACAAAAGGCACGCCTAAACTGTGACCAACAAAAATAGTTTCCGGTGTGATAAATTCTTCGTAGTTTTTCAAAACTGCGAGCCAGTTTTCAAGAGTTTGACCTTCAGGTGTTGGAAATTGCGGAATGATTACGTTGTGGCCGGCCTTTTCAAGTTCTGATTTAAGCCAAGGAAACCAGTTTTCATCAGGTGTTCCGCCAACGCCGTGGATGATGAAGATGTTGGACATGAGCTATAGTTTAAAAAGTGCACGCGAGTTCAATTATCTACCCACTGACACATACTTAAATCCAAGTTTTTCCATTTCAGCTGGCTGGTAGATATTTCTTCCGTCAAATACTGATTTGCCTTTCATCAGGCTTGAAATGCGTGTGAGGTCGATTGCACGGAATTCATCCCATTCAGTTACTATTAGAAGGATATCTGCACCGGTGGCAGCATCATAAGGTGAAGGAAGATATTCAATATTAGTTGTTCCAAGAATCTTTTTTGCATTTTCAGCCGCGACAGGATCAAAAACACGGAGGCTTGCGCCGGATTTCAACAGCTCAGGAAGAATTTCTAATGAAGGCGCTTCACGCATATCGTCAGTTTTTGGTTTGAACGCGAGTCCCCAAACTGCAATTGTTATGCCATTCAGATCAGGAAACTCTTTGCGGATTTTTTCGATGATTATTTTCTTTTGAATTTGATTTACTTCATTTGCAGCTTTGATAATTTTGAATTCGTAACCTTTATCACGGCCGGTTTGAATGAATGCGTTTACATCTTTTGGAAAGCAACTTCCGCCGTATCCAATTCCGGCGTGCAAAAACCGAGGACCGATTCTATCGTCGAGGCCCATTCCCTTCGCAACCATTGTTACATCTCCACCGGCAGCTTCACAGAAATTTGCTATTTCGTTTATGAAGGAAATTTTTGTGGCAAGGAAAGCATTCGAAGCATATTTAATAATTTCCGCAGAATGAATGTCTGTGAAAAGTAGAGGTCTACCGGCACGCACAAGTGGTGAATAGAGTTTTTCCATCGCTTCGCGAGCTTTGTCACTTTCCACACCACAAACAATTCTGTCAGGGTTCAAAAAGTCCTTAACTGCTGAGCCTTCACGAAGGAATTCAGGATTGTCTACTACGTCAAAAGGGTGTGTGGTTTGTGAGGCGATTATATCTTTCACTTCATTGCTAGTACCTACAGGGACTGTAGATTTATTAACAAAAACTTTGTATCCGTTTAAATTTTGGCCAACTGATTTAGCAACGGCACGTACTGCAGAAAGATCGGCACGATCGTCACCACCTTGAGGCGTACCAACTGCGCTGAAAATAATTTCACAAGCCTCAATTGCAGTTTTTAAATCTGTAGAAAAATTCAAACGTCCTTCTTTGTAATTTCGTAAAACAAGCTCTTCAAGCCCAGGTTCGTAAATTGGAATTTCTCCCTTTTTTAATCTTTCGATTTTTGCAGCGTCGATATCAACACAAATGACATCATTGCCTAGCTCCGCAAAGCAGGTTCCTGTGACCAATCCAACGTATCCGGTTCCAACGACTGTTATTTTCATGTTGATATTATGCGGCCTTCGGCCTAATGCTCCCTGCGGGACTAAACAATAAATGAGGGATTGGAAAAAGTCGAGCTTTTACGGTAGGCTTGCGCCGTGCATTATTCAAAATTTTCATTTTCAGATTTAGGATTCGTTTGGGCTGAGTCGATGCGAGGCAAAAGTTTACCAAGAGCACTGCTTAATTTAAGTTTGAAAAAATATCCATTCGATAGATTAACAGGAAAGATTATAGATTTGGGAGCAAAAAGTGACGGTTCAAGTTATTTTCGATTTCTTAAGAAAGATCCTGGCGCAGAAATGTTTTTTTGTGACTACTTTACTGAAGGCCCGAATTTGATGAAGATTGATCTGGAAAAACCATTCCCGAATAGTTTGAGCAATTTTGATAGCGTACTTTGTTTCAACACAATAGAACATATTTTTGATACTGATAATTTAATTGGTGAAAGTGCTCGTATAATGAAAAAAGGTGGGAAGTTTATCGGATGTGTACCCTTTTTATACCCTTATCATGCCGATCCTGATGATTATCACAGATATACACATTCAGCTCTTGAAAAGATTTTTGAAAAACATGGTTTGAAAATGAAAAGAATTGTTTCTGTTGGAACTGGGCCTTTTGTTTTGGGATTTCAAACTACTCCTGCACCAAAATTTTTGCGGGCGATTTTTCAATCAGGATTATTTTTGATGGATTTAATTTGTAATTTTTATTACAAAAAATATGCGGGGAACTTTTGCTTGTTATATTTGTTTGAGGCAGTAAAATCCTAAATCCTTATGAATATTGACTCCAATTCACTAGCTAATTTTTCTATACCAAATTCTTCATTTATTCTGTTATAACAATATTCACCAAGTTTAGAGCATTGATCTTTTTGTGCATGCAAATATTCTATTTTTTTTGCCAGGTCAATTTCATTTTTATCCTCAAAAATCAATTTCTCATTATCAACAAGCCATGCGAGCCCGCCTCCACTCTGAACAAGGCATGGTAGACCGAGTGACATTGCTTCAAATAAAATTACTGAGGAGAGTTCAACCCTCCATCTAGGTAAGACAAAAATATTTGATTGGTTTAGACAAGAAATCATTTCATCATAACTCAGCCAGCCCGGGAAAGTAACCTTTTCTTCAAGATGTAATTCTTTAACTAAATTAATTAAGTGTTCTCGCTCCGGACCATCTCCGCCAATAACAAGATGATAAGGCCCCACAAGCAATGCAAATGCTCTAATCATGATATCAAAACCCTTTTCAGGAATTAGCCTTCCGGATGTATAAATTTGAAATTTTTCATTCTTTACCCTGCTCTGAATTGCGTCCGAAATAGATGTTTTTATCACTTTTATAACTTTTTCAGAGTCAACAAAATCAGGCATGATTTTGTGTGGAACTTTTTTATTTAATCCAAATTTATAATATGCATTTCGTAGAGATGGAGTTGTGAATATAAAAAAATCTATTTTATTTGCAAATCTTATACCGATATATTTTTCAAATATAAAAGCAAATTTGCTTTTCATTTTTTGAAGGAATGAATTGCAATTCAAAAAATCTCCGGAATCATTCGGCCAAGTCACCAACTCTCTATTGAAAAAGGCAATTATAGGCACTTTCCCTCCTAAAAACTTATAAATACCAGCTCCATACATATATTGTCCCTCAATATGTATTTTATCTGTAGAGGCTGCGTATTTTTTTAAAATATCATAGATTTTCTTTTGAATTGAGATTTGGTTGAAAACATTTATGTCTACCTCAATTAATTCATATGATAATTTTTTATTAATTCTATTCCTGCCTGAAAATAAGGTTAAGACTGTAACATCATGACCTGCCTTTGCCATCGACTCAGCCTTCAAATCTAAATCAGTAACCGATCCACCGGCATTTAAGAAATTTAGTTTTGATGTAATGAAAAAAATCCTCATAAATTTACATGTTCCCCAATTTTACCTGCTCCGCTATCCAAGGAATTACTTCATCTAACATCGTGCTTAAATCTGTTGTTGCCTCATAACCCAGAATTTTTTTTGCTTTTTCTGTATTTGGCACTCGCTTCTGTACGTCATAGCTAAACGGTTCATCAGATATAAAATTAAACTCTTTATCTCCGTGAATTTTTTTGTGTATCAATTTTGCCAATTCAATTACAGTTGTTGAAACTGGTGTAGATATATTAAAATCCTGATTTATAGACTCCTCTTTTTCTATACAAAACCGGATACCTGCTGCTAGGTCGCCACCATATGTGTAGTGTCGGATTTGCGTACCTTCACCAAGAATATGAAGTGGATTCTGACCTTTTAAAATTTTATGAACCAAATCTGGTACAACATGACTCATCGCAAGTTTTACATTTCCGGAAAGAATTTCTTTATCACCTTTTGCTTTTCTTTCCCCTATCCCGACACAATTAAATGGCCTGATTATTGTATATGGTAGTTTATATTGTTCATAAGCACCTTTTGCAAAATATTCTGTCGAAAGTTTTTGAAAACCATAAGTTGACTTTGGAGGAGGACATAAAAGCTGATCACCCTCGCCACTTGGAAATTTATCAGTACTTTCAAATACCATTGATGAAGAGATAACGTTGATTTTTTTTAATTTTTTATTTAGAAAAGCCCAAATTGCCGCATCGAAAGTGGACGCGCAAATTCTTTCATTTTCAGCCAAAAGATCATAGGCATATTCATGGAAATAGGATATTCCTCCAATCATGGCAGCTAATGCTACCACTTGATCACAGTCGGATATTAATTCTTTTAATAGATTAGTATCCTTAGCATCGCCTTCAACAAATTTATAATTTGGATTTTTATCATAACTTTTTACAACAGGGCCGTATTTACTAAAATTATCTATACCAACTATTTGGTGACCATTTTTCAAAAGCTCCTCTATAAGATAACCTGCAACAAATCCCGATGATCCTGTGACTAAAATTTTCATAAAATATTCCAAATATCAATAAAAGTCTTGCTTGAATATTTTTGTTTTTCAATTTGTTTATATTCTTCATGAGGAGACGCTACAATAATTATATCAGATTGCTCAAGTAATACTTCAAGTTCCACGAAAGAATCATCTTTGATAAGAGGGTCGTGGCATAAAACATTATTGAATTCAAATTTAGCAATTTTCCTTAATTTATAAGATAAACTATCTCTTGCATCATCAGAGCCTGCCTTAAATGACATTCCCAAAATTCCAATATTCAAACCATGAAAACTTTCATTTGGATTTTTTTTCCTTAATTCATTCTTAATATGATCAATAACAAATTTTGGCATTCCTTCGTTTATCAACATAGCGGCCTGACCAAGACTAAATGTATTATTACTATAGGCAGCCAATTGCATTGTATCTTTCAACAAGCATGGGCCCGCCGCAAAACCAGGACTAGGCATAGCCTTTGTTCTTGGGTAGTCTTTTGTAATTGCTTTATAAATTGAAGCAAAGTCGGCGTTTAAATTTTCCGCCATCATGTAAAATTGATTTGAAGTTGCGAAAGTTATGTATCTCCATGCGTTAGTAAATAGCTTTGAAAGTTCTGCTTCAAGTGGCTTTAGTTTTATAACTTCTTTTTTAGTTATCCTACTAAAAAATCCTGAAACTTCATTTAATGTTTCTTCATCAAATGCAGAAACAATTTGAGGTAAATTTTCAAATTCACTAAAAGCCTTTCCTTCTGCTATACGTTCAGGGCAGTAAGCCATTCTTATATTTTTTCCGCGTGTTTTAAAAATATCTCTAACTTTCTCGGTGGTTTGTGGATATACGGTACTTCTTAAAATAAATATTTGATCATCAAAAAAATGATCGAAATAATCATCTACAACTTTTGTAATCGCCTTAAAATCAGGGTTCAAATACTCATCAATCGGCGTCCCTACGATACAGATTACAATTTTGCTTTCACTAATCATTTCAGGAGAACTTGAACAAAAAATATTGCCCATTTTTAATGCTTCCCTAAGTTTTTCATCTCCATTTTCTTCCTGGAAAGGAAATACCCCTGATGATATTTTCTCGAGAGTATCACGATTTATGTCTAGAATAAGTGTTTTCAATCCGCTACACGCAAAAGCAACTGCCAATGGAAGTCCAACATGCCCAGCACCGCCGATTATACATACATCGTATTTGATAGCCTTTTGATTCATGGGATGAGTGTAGACGACTTTTAATTATTTTCAAAATAAATTCCTTTAACTTTAAACAGAACTATTTATTTGCAATTGAATATATCTCAAATCTATCATTTTTGAAGAGAAGATCTAATCCGGATTTAGGAATAGTCCAATCTGCATTTATCTCTTTATCCCAAATTAAATAATCTAGGCGGTAGTCGCTTATTAGATCATTTTCCAGCAAACGTTCGGGATTTAGATATAACCTATTGAATTCCATTAAATAAGTATCAGCATAGCGTTGCCATACAACATTTGCACCCGTATAAATTGGTATTAAATTTGAAAGTGCATCGTTTGCCATGATAACGGATTCCTGAGGAGTATTTTCATTTATCCACGCAAGAATAGGCCCATATACTTGATGTGATTGATATTCTTTTACCCAATATTTATAAGATGAATATTGAGTAAATATACTAAATAAAATAGGTGTAATGATTAAGCTAAATATTAATGTATTACTAATAATTTTCCATCTTTTTTTTAAAAAAGCTTGTATGATTGTTAGAAAAATTACACATACAATAGGACTAATAAAATACCAAAGATAATGTCCCTCATGCATCACTCTTCCTGTAATAATTTGCTGATTTGTCGCAACAAATCCGGCAGTGAATACAGCCAGTAATAAATAAAGTTGAGGTGTTTTTTCGGTTTTTTTGAAGTAGATGAGAAAAATAATATACAAAATAATATGAGTGATACCAATAACCGGTAAACGTGAATTTGTAACTGAAAGTGCTCGACTTAGTTCAATAAAATATGGATGGCTGTTTAACTGAATAAGCTCATTTATTACAGGCACTCCAATCAGAAATCCGATAAATGTTGCCGTGCTTATTTTAAGCGCTTGACTGTACTGTTTTGAAATCGATAGAATCCCAATAAATGTAACATTTAATGCAATAAGAAAAGTGAAAGTATAGAAATATATATAAAATGTAGTTCCGAATAAGATTCCAAGCGCGATTATCCATTTCCAGCTTTTTTGTTGTAACGATGACAAAAGAATATGAAGATATACAAAGAAAAAAATTGAACTCAGTTCGGGATTAACAGGACGTGCGAAGAGTGAAAATTGAGTGAAAATAGGATCTAATCTTAAAAATGCCGATAGACTTTCCGGATAGAACATCGCGTTGCCAAACATAATCATTGATACACCAGCCAATGCGTATCCCTTCTTGAATTCAAGTCGGATTAAAAACCAATAAATAATGAGCGATAATAAAGCAGGCAGGATGAATTTGTATATTAGATTCATATTTGGAACAGATACACCTAATGCAATAGATGGAAGTGCAAGTATCCACTCGCTATATGTAAAAAAAGTAGTTGGGACATTGTTTTTAAAATCATAAATGTATGGATTTCCAGGCCCGTTGCCATCAACAAATTCTTTGATTCTAGCAAGGTAATGTACTTCAGCATCGCTCTCTAAAATATAAATTCCTTGATATAAATCGCCGGATTCTATAATAAAAATAATTTGTGGAGCAAGCATAACGATTCCAACAAAAATCGCGAAAAAACAGGCCATATAATTTGCTTGGACCCATGTAAAAGCTGATTTTATTTTTGCAACCATATTTGGAAAATGATTAATGACCAAAGCTTCCTGCGGTGATCTTTTTCTTTATTAAAATGTTCTTCTTTTAATTTACTAATCAATTCGAAATTAAAAAATCCTCCCATTTCAATATTCTCTTTTGAAAGTACCGTTTCGCAAAAATCTTTAAGATCTTCTCTAAGCCACTTTGCAAGTGGGATACCAAAGCCTTTTTTCTTTCTATTTATAATTGAAGATGGGAGCTTACCTTTCATCATTTTTTTTAAAATATATTTTCCTGTGACGCCATGAAATTTAAATTTATATGGCAGTGCGTTCACAAAATCCACAAGTGAGTGATTTAAAAATGGCGCTCTTACCTCTAAAGAACTTTTCATACTTGCGCGATCAACTTTAACCAGTACTTGATCTGTCAAATATGTTTTCATGTAAAGATAAAGTGATTGTTGACGGATATCTGTGATTTTATTTTCGTTAATATGCCGATCAATATCTTCAAAATCATTAGAATCTTTTATTTGATTCCAGATATGCGGTAAAAATAATTCTGATTTTTCTTCTTTTGTGAAATTTCCAAGCCAATTTTGGTGCATATATTTTTTATCAGATTTCACTCCATCAATAAATTTTTTTAATTTAAATTCTAGGCTGAAATTTTTATCGGACACCGGTAGTTTTTTGATTAATTTTTCAAAAATAATTCTAATGACAGATGGCAACTTTAAATATAAGTCCACGAACTTTTCCGCCTGAAAAGTTGGATATCCTGCAAAAAGTTCATCACCGCCATCACCACCAAGCGCCACAGTAAGCTCCTCACGTGCAAATTTTGAAAGAATATAAGTAGGGATTATTGATGCATCTGCCAGTGGCTCGTCAAGAATATTGCCTAAATTTTTTGCGATGACTATTATTTCAGATTGTTTCACAATTTTTACATGATGATTCGTGCCAAGATATTTTGCCACTTTTAGTGCATATTTTGATTCGTCAAAAGATTTCTCTTCAAAGCCAATTGAATAAGTATTTATTTTAGAATTACTATTTTTTGCAGCATAATAAGCAACGGTTGAGCTATCAATTCCACCACTTAGAAAAACTCCAAGTGGAACATCTGATAATAAAGTTCTTTTTGTTATTTCATTGAAATTTTCATCGAGTTGTTTAACTGCATCTGTGAAATTAAGGCCATTATTTTCAAAGCTCATTTTATAAAATATTTTTTTTGATATTTCAGCATTTTTGAAAATCAAACAAGTTCCAGGTTCAAGTTTGTAAGTATTCTTGTAAATCGTATGAGGAGTTGGGATATAGTCAAAAGAAAAATATTTGCTTAATGAATTCAAATTTATTTCTTTCTTAAAAAGCGGATGTTTTATAAGCGCAGCTAGTTCAGATCCAAAAATAAAAGTTTTGTTAATGAGTGTCCAATAAAGTGGTTTTTCACCCATCCTATCTCTGGCTAAAATCAATTTTTCCTCTTTAAAATCATATATTGCGATTGCAAACATACCTTCAAATTTTTCAAAACAATATTCACCGAATTCTTTATAAGCGGCCAAAAGCACTTCAGTATCTGAATCACTTTTAAATTTGTAGCCGATAAATTCGAGATCTTTTCGTAATTGTAAAAAATTATAAATTTCGCCATTAAAAACAGTGACTATACTTTTATCATCACTAAACATTGGCTGATTTCCGGCTGAGCTAGTGTCTAGAATACTTAATCTTGCGTGTCCGAAGGCAACTTTATTTTCAAAAAATATACCTTGAGAATCAGGTCCTCTGTGACGAATTGCCTCAATCATATTTTTTAAATCTGCCTCATTTCCATCACCGATAAAACCTGCTAAGCCGCACATATTTAACAGTTAATTTTTTCTCTGATGCGATATGGTTTTTTATCTTGAGATTCATAATAAATCCGCATAAGCATTTCTGCTAAAATTCCCATCAATATAAATTGCACACCAACTATTATGAGCAGAGCGGAAAATATTGGGAGCGGAGTTTCAACAAGATCAACAACTCCAAAAATCCTTAAAGCAACGGCTGCCATTCCAGCTAAAATCCCAAAAAATAAGGTGAGGAATCCGATGCCTCCAAAAAAATGCATGGGTTTATCCATGTATTTATGTAAGAATTTAACAACAACTAGGTCCAAAAGTACTCTGAAAATCCTGGAAAGTCCGTAATTGCTTTTACCGTGTAATCTAGTCCGGTAGTTCACTTCGATTTCTGTTATTTTTGCTCCGGATAAAAGTGCATAACTTGCTATAAACCTGTGCATCTCTCCGTATAATTTTACACCTGAAATCGACTCTCTTTTGTAGGCTTTTAGAATGCAGCCATAATCATGCAATTTTAGGCCCGTTATTTTAGAAATTAGCCAGTTTGCGCAAATTGAAGGTAATTTTCTAGTAATCCATTTCCCCTTCCAGCGCCTTCTTCTCCAACCCGAAACAACATCATAACCCTCATTAATTTTTTCAATCATTTTTGGAATATCATTCGCATCATTTTCAAGATCACTATCAATACTTACAATAATATCTCCTTGTGCATTGTCAATTCCAGCTAAAAGTGCGGCAGTTTGGCCATAATTCATTGAGAAATTTATTACTTTCACATGAGAGTCATGAGATAATTCTTTTAATATTTCAAAAGAATCGTCGGAAGATCCGTCGTTTACGGCAATAATTTCATAATCATACTTAAGTTCTCCTAAAACCTTTTTTAATTCGGAAAATAATGGTCTTAAATTTTTTGATTCATTATATATCGGTGTAATGAGCGATAATTTCAAAACTATTTGTTTATTAGAAGTAGAATATGTATGATTTTCAAGCTTTGAAAGCTTACAATATAGACATTAAATATGCAAAAACTAAACTTTGGGTCGGGTGAATTTAGAAAAGAGGGCTATGTGAATGTTGATTGGAATCCACTCTCGAATCCTGATGTTGCGCATGATTTGAATGTTATGCCTTATCCATTTGAAGATAATACTTTTGATTTAGTTGAAGCTGTACATGTTCTTGAGCATCTTGATAGACCTTTTTCTGTTATGAAAGAATTGCATAGAATTTTGAAACCGGATGGAAAGCTTTTAATTAAAGTTCCACATTTTACTAGGGGATTCACACATGCCGAACATGCACATGGTTTTGATGTAACTTTCCCACTTTATTTCAATAAATCCTTCACTAGTTCGGGCTATTTTGGAGTTGGATATAAGCTAGAAAAAATGGAGTTACATTGGGCAGCACACGTACATCTTCTGAAATATCTTGGATATGGTGTAATTGCACGTTTCATAATTAATATAATGAACAAAATTATATCTTTTTTTGCAAATTTAAGCCCTGCTTTCTGCAGTAGAATTTGGGCATTCTGGGTTGGAGGTTTTGAGGAGATAGAATTTAATTTTAAATGTACAAAATAAAATGGCTTCAAGCGAAAGATTTGGCTACGAATGGGATAAATATTCTTTTATGGACCCGAAGTATGAAGATCAGTTCAAAAATTGGACTGGACCGCTTTTGGAATCTGATTTCAAAAATAAAGATATACTTGATGCCGGTTGTGGAATGGGAAGAAATAGTTACTGGGCATTAAAATATGGAGCAAATAGTTTGACTGCCTTTGACTTAGATAAAAGATCAGTAGATAAAGCGAAAGAAACTCTTAGTGAATTCAAAAATTCTGATGTAAGTTTAAAAAGTATTTATGAGATTGATTGGGAAAATAAATTTGATTTAGCTTTTAGTATTGGAGTGATTCATCATTTAAAAGATCCGATTTTAGCTTTAAAAAATATTGTGAAATCACTTAAGCAAAATGGCCGTATTTTGATTTGGGTTTATGGCTATGAAGGAAATGAATGGATAGTAAAATTTGTTAATCCAATTAGGAAGAATATCACTTCGAAACTGCCACTTGGCTTGGTACATTTCTTAAGCTACTTTTGTTCAACTCCACTTTATTTATTTGTAAAAATTTTTAAAGGGCCATCGCTTTATCTTAAACAGCTTTCGACTTTCGATTTTTGGCACATTCACAGCATTGTATTTGATCAACTGATTCCTGAGGTTGCTAATTACTGGAGAAAAGATGAAGTTAAAGCTTTGTTAAATGGACTTGATGTCCACAATGTCGAAGTTCTTGCTCCAAAAAATCAATCTGGCTGGATTTTAACTGCAATAAAATCATGAGTGATGTTAGAGAATATTTTAAGAGATGGCCGAAGACATATTTTTTTATTGGAGAAGTATTTGGACCGATGATGTTTTGTGGATTATCTTCAAGAAGTTTTTTGAAGAAATATAAGTCTGATGGTGAGATCGTGAATCTTGGCTCAGGGCCTCGTATCTTAGGGACTGCTGTAAAAAATGTTGATTTATATAATTATCCTGGAGTAAATGTTGTTTCAGATATATGCAAAACCCCACTTGAATCGGATAGTGTTGACCGTATTGTTTGTGACAATGTTCTTGAGCATGTTAAAGATCCTAAATTAGCTGTAGCTGAGATGTTACGTATTTTAAAAAAAGGAGGTGTAGCTTACATCGCGGTTCCATTTTTGTATCCATTTCACTCGTCGCCGAGCGACTATCAGCGTTATAGCAAGGAAGGTTTGAAGTTTTTATTCAATGAATTTGAGATGGTCGAGATCGGCACACGTGCCGGACCTTTTTCAGCATTAACTGTTTACCTTTGTCATCTCTTTGGTCTGATTTTTTCATTTGGTTCATTATGGTTGAATTCACTTATAACAAACCTTGTAATGTTCTTATTGTTTCCAATTAAATTATTGGATTTGATATTTAATCATTGGCCGAATTCTCACACAATGGCGGCGGTAATGTATTGTGTCGTGAGAAAGAAATAAAATATGCAAATCGACTTAAAATTTATAAAATTTATTCTGGTTGGCTGTTTTGCTTACTTGATTAACATAGGATTCACCTATTTCTTCAAAGAATTTTGTAACATTTGGTATTTATGGTCATTTCTAATTGCGACTTGGTTTACGTGGACTTTTCTTTTCTTTGGAAATTTATATTTCACTTTTCAGGAATCCTCAAAACTGAATTTGTTAAAAAAGTATTTCGTTTTTATCAAAGGATATATTGTTATTTTCATTTTAAATGCTTCGCTTGTTTACCTAATGACATCACTATTCTCTATTTATTATTTGTTATCAATTTTCATTTCTACAGTTTTGACAACTTTTTGTACTTTTTCTTTCAATAAGAAATTTGTATATCGCGCCTAATTCATGTTATAAAACAACAAATGAGTAAAAAAGTATTAGTTGCCGGTAGTGCAGGTTTTATCGGGAGCCATTTAGTGGATAAGCTTTTATCTTTAGATATGGATGTTACAGGCATTGATAACCTGATAACAGGTCGAAGAAATAATTTTGAGCATTTATCAGGAAATAATAAATTTAAATTTGTTGAGCACGATATTGTGGAAATAATTCCTGAAATTGGAAATTTCGACATTATCATCAATATGGCATGTCCTGCCTCACCTGTAGATTATCAAAATATTCCACTTGAAACACTTTGGGTTAGCGCGATGGGAACGAAAAATCTTCTTGAATTAGCTAGAAAAAATAAAGCTTTGTTTTTACATGCATCGACTTCAGAAGTTTATGGAGATCCGCTAGTACATCCTCAAAAAGAGGATTATTGGGGAAATGTGAACCCAAATGGTCCAAGAAGTTGTTATGATGAAGGGAAAAGATTTGCGGAAAGTTTAATTATAAATTACCAAAAAGTTCATGGAGTAAATGCTAGAATTTTTAGAATTTTTAACACTTATGGCCCGCGCATGAGAGTTAATGACGGTCGCGTTATTCCAAACTTTGTAAGCCAGGCAATCTCTGGCGAGGAAATAACAATTTATGGCGATGGAGAGCAAACTCGCTCCTTCTGTTATATCGACGATTTGGTGGAAGGAATTTTAAGTGTAATGAATGCTGAGAAATTTTCCGGCCCGGTGAATTTGGGTAATCCAAAAGAGACAAGTATCTTAGAATTAGCAGAGTTGATTATAGATCTCACTGATAGTAAAAGTGTTATAGTAAATAAAGCACTACCACAAGATGACCCAAAAATTCGTCAGCCTGATATTAGCAAAGCGCGAAGCGAATTGGGTTTTGAACCAAAAGTAGATTTGGAAAGCGGCTTAAAAAAGACGATTGAATATTTTAAATCTTAAATAGCTTTTATGACTGAATGGGAAATTTTCTTCGACAATAAAATGAAGCAGATTTTTGAGAATAAAAAGGAGATTATTGATATTGGTGGTGGCTTGCGCATTTCAGAAAAAATCGGAAATAGATACGATCCAAAACGCGCATGGCTTAAAAAATACCTCAAAGATGTAAGCTATAAAGTTCTTGACCCAGTTCCTGATTATTCACCTGATATCATTGGGGATATTCATAATCTTCCAATGGAAACTGAATCGGTAGATGCAATAGTCTGCATTGCCGTTTTGGAACACATTGAGAATCCATTCAAAGCTTTTGAAGAAATGCATCGTGTATTAAGAAAAGATGGGTATTGCTTTATCTATGTACCATTTTTATATCATTATCATGCGCAAGCCGGATATTACGGCGATTTCTGGAGATATACCGAAGATTGCATAAGACATTTGAGTAAAGATTTTAGTTCAATCGAGATTCAAAATGTGAGGGGAATACTTGAAACTTGGGTGAATTTGAGTGTGTTTAATAAAATTGGGCTATTAAATTCTTTCGCACGAATGCTTGATAAACTTTTGAAGAAAACAAAGACCAAGCAGACTAGTGGGTATTATGTGTTTCTTGTTAAATAATAAATTTTCTATGCACAAGCCAATTCATTACGGTGCACAAAGTATTGATGAATCGGATATTGAAGCAGTGAAAGATGTGCTAAAAAGTAATTTTTTAACTCAAGGTCCTAAAGTTGAGGAGTTTGAAAAAGCTCTTGCTGATTATTGTGGAGTAAAAGAAGCCGTTGTTTTTAATAATGGAACTACTGCGTTACATGCAATGTATATGGCATGCGCTGATGGAAGAACTGAAGTGCTCGTCCCAGCCATGACATTTGCTGCGACTGCCAATGCAGCTATTTTTGCAGGTCTCAAGCCTGTCTTTTTAGACTGTGACGAGAATGGACATATAATTTTAGATGATAGTTTAGTTAATAAAAATACCTTGGCAGTTGTTAGTATGGATTACGCTGGACACCCTGTGGATTTTGATAAAATTTCTGAGTTTGCTCGACGTCATAATATTCATTTTTTTGACGATTCATGCCATGGGCTTGGCGGTAGTTATAATGGAAGAAAAATTGGTGGAATTGCAGATATGAATGTTTTTAGTTTCCACCCAGTTAAATCAATAACGACCGGTGAGGGTGGTGCAATTTTGACAAACGACTCTGATTGGGCAAAATATATGAGGAAATTTAGACAGCATGGAATGACAAAAGAGCAGAATAAATTTATGAATGAAAGTGAGGGGCCTTGGTATCATGAAATGCAAAGTTTAGGACATAACTTCAGACTGACTGATATTCAGTGTGCACTAGGCATTAGCCAACTAAAACGCATAGATGAATTCATTTCAAAAAGAAGATTTATTGCAGAAAAATATTCTAAAGCTTTTGAAGGAAATTCATATTTTGACATTCCAAACATAAGAGAAGTAAGCGAACCTGCCTGGCATTTATATTCTATTCGTTTGAAAGAAAATTTGCTGAGGCGAAAAAAGGAAATTTTTGAAAAAATGGCTGAGAGAAGTATATATTTACAGGTTCATTATATTCCTGTCTATTTACATCCTTATTACGCAAGTCTTGGTTATAAAAAAGGTCTTTGTCCAGGTGCAGAGAAATTTTACGAGTCAGAAATTTCCCTTCCTATTTATCCTGATTTGAGCGAGGAAGATCAAGATTATATAATGACCTCTTTGATGGAAATTTTACAAAATTTATGAAAAAAGTTTGTATTGTTCAAACAAGAATGGGCTCTACAAGACTTTCAGGGAAAGTCATGAAAGACCTCTGTGGTAAACCAGTAATTTGGCATGTTATCGATAGACTCAAGAGATGTAATAATATTGATTTAATAGTCATTGCTACAACGACAAATGAGCAAGATAATATAATAGAAGAGTATGTGAAAGCACTTGATGATGAAAAAATAAAAATTTATAGAGGCTCAGAAGACGATGTACTTACAAGATATTTTGAAGCGGCTGAAAGAGAAAATGCCGACTTAATTATTAGAGTAACTTCAGATTGTCCATTAATTGATCCGGAAATTACAGACCGAATTATTGAAGCCGCCGTAAAATCTCAAACCTACACTTCAAACGTTGGCCTTAGAACTTTCCCACGAGGTTTTGATACTGAAGTGTTTACGTTTCAATTGCTTAAAGATGCTTTTGAAAATGCAGAGACAGCCGTTGAACGCGAACATGTAACCCCATATATTAAAGAAAAAACCAAAGATGTTGCGGTAAATATATCTAACATTAACGACTATTCTCTACATAGGTGGACACTTGATACGGAAGAGGATTACACTCTCATACGAAAAATTTATGAAAAACTTTGGCCAAATAATCGAGAATTTCTGTTAAAAGACATATTAGATCTATTCAAGAAGGAACCCGAATTGTTTCAAATCAATGCACATATTCAACAAAAATAGTATGATACATAATTTCAAAAAATCAGTAGAGCAGTTGGAGAAAGCTAAGAAAGTTATACCACTGGGAACTCAAACTTTCAGCAAATGTTACACCCAATTTTCTGTTGGGGCGTCACCTCTATTTATTGAGCGTGCGAAAGGGAGTCATGCTTGGGATGTAGATGGAAATGAATATATTGATTGGCCATTTGGTCTATGTTCTATAGTACTCGGTCATTCAATGGATGAAATAAATGATGAAGTAAAAGTACAAATGGATAAAGGCTCCCTGTTTTCACTGCCAAATAGTCTTGAGGCGGAAGTGAGTGAAATGCTTTGTGAACTCATACCCTGTGCGGAAATGGTTCGTTTTGGAAAAAACGGATCTGATGCAACTGCGGGTGCAGTTAGAGCGGCTAGAGCTATCACTGGAAAAGATATGGTTGCATGTTGTGGTTATCATGGATGGCAAGATTGGTATATTGGAACAACTGTTAGAAACCTTGGCGTGCCTGAATCCACAAAAGAAATTACAAAAACTTTTAAATACAACGATCTTGAGAGTTTGAGGAGTTTACTTGAAGGAAATCCCGGTAAATTTGCGGCAATTATAATGGAACCGATTGGCGTGGAATATCCACAGCCCGGATTTTTGGAGGGAGTAAGAAAATTGGCGAATGAACACTCAGCTCTTTTAATCTTCGATGAAATTATCACTGGGTTCCGAATGAATCTTGGCGGCGCACAAAAGGAATTCAATGTAATTCCGGATCTTGCGTGTTTTGGAAAAGCTATGGCAAACGGATACCCAATCTCCGCTGTCGTTGGACCTAAAAAATTTATGAAAATCTTTGAAGAGATTTTCTTTTCATTTACTTTTGGAGGCGAACTACTTTCACTTGCCGCGACAAAAGCAGTGATTAACTTTATGAAAAAAAATAATGTTATCGAAAATTTAAAAGTGAAAGGACAGAAACTCATGGATGGAGTAAACAGTCTAATTAAAAAGCATCAACTTGAAAAAAGCCTGTTTATAAAAGGATACCCAGCACGAAATGTTCTTATTTTTAAGGATGAGGATGGGAATGAGGATTTATTGGCAAAAACTTTTTTCGTGGAACAGTGCGCAATTCGTGGAATCTTATTTGGTAGCGCTCACAATATGTCGTATTCAATTACAGAGGATGATATTTTAAAAACATTAAATGCATATGATGAAATCATGAAATTGATAAAGAAAGGATCTCTGACAATTAATGGCACAATGTTGCTTCCAGTATTTAGAAAAGCTTAAAAAATGAATTACCAAGAAAATAAATTTACGTCCGGGGAAGCCGATAATTGGTTTGAAAGAAATAAGGACCCGATGAAAGACGGTAGTATAATAGCTAAAGATTGGCCATTATTTATTATTGAAAAATACGGTCTGAAACCGGCTAAAGTTTTAGAAATTGGCTGTAGTAACGGGTATAGACTTGCTGAAATAAAAAGCAGATATGATTCCTATTGCCTCGGGATTGAACCCTCAAAAAAAGCCATAGAAGACGGCAGAAAAACTTGGCCCGATTTAGAATTTCGGGAAGGTATATTATCTGAGTTGCCAATAAATGATGATGAGAAATTCGATCTAACGATAGTCAACTATGTGCTTCATTGGGCATCAAGGGATTTGCTTTTGAAATCGATTAATGAAGTTGATAGAACCGTGCTGGACGGAGGATATTTGATTATTGGGGATTTTATGCCTGACTTTCCTTCAAAAAATTGGTATCACCACCTATCGAATGATGAAGTTTATACATACAAAATAGACTATAAGGAAATATTTTTAAAAACCGGTATTTATCGGCTTGTATCAAGTTTTACATATGAAGTTTCAAGCAAAACGTCCAAAGCAGACACAAATTCCGACAACAGAGGTGTTTGTTCTCTATTACAAAAATCTCTTAATAATTTTTATTTAGACACCAGTGGAAAAAAATCATCTACCCATCAATAAATATTACAAATGATACTTGGTGTAATTCAGGTCAGAATAGGATCAACAAGACTTCCCGGGAAAATATTGAAAGATATTGATGGCAAAGCAATGCTTTTAAGACTTTTTGAAAGATGTAAGATGTCTGCTTTGGTGGATAAATTTGTGATTACAACGGTTAACAACGAGCAAAATAGATCAGTTATAGAGTTTGCCGAAAAAAATGGGATTGAGTATTATGCGGGATCAGAAAATGATCTTATGGATAGAATTTACCAAACCGGTAAAAAATTTGATGCACGTGCAATTGTGAGAATTACAGGTGATTGTCCGCTTGTGGAACCCGCTGAAATTGATAAGATCGTGAAATTTTATTTTGATAACAACGAAGAGCATGACTACGTTAGCAACACTCTTAAACCAACACTGCCTGACGGACTTGATGTAGAAATAATTAAGTTTTCAACAATGGAAAGTGTATGGAAAGAAGTGCAGGAGGATTTTTGGAGAGAGTTAGCTTACTCTTATATCTTTGAACATCCCGACAAATTTAAAGTTGCAAATCTTGAACACAGTGCCGATCTTTCTCATTTAAGGTGGACTGTAGACTATCAAGAGGATTTTGACTTTGTGGAGCAGATATTTAAAGCATTAGGTAATGATTTCAAAATGCAAGATGTATTGGAACTTATGAAGAAAAATCCTGAATTAATAACACTTAACGCGAAGCATAATTCGAGAGACAAGGCATACCATGAGATGCTTCAATCTATGGGTATGAAATCAAAAAGAATCGTCAAATTTAACTCGCCAAAAAGTGTTTTGATAATCGGTACAGGTTCAATTGGTGAAAGACATATTAAAAACTTAAAAGAAATTTATTCCGGCGAAATTAAAATTCTTGAGTCAAATGCTGAACGAAATAATTATATTGTAAAAAAATATGGAGTTACATCTGAGTCTGATCTCAGTGCCGCTTTAAAAAGTTCCGAAGCTGTTTTAATTTGTACGGGAACAGATTCTCATATTGAATTGGCATTGAAAAGCCTTGCCGCAGATTGTCATTTGTTCATAGAAAAACCGGTATCATACTCTATGAAAAAAATTGACAAACTAATAAAGCTGCAGAAAAAATCTAATAAGGTTGTATACATCGGATACAACATGCGATTTGAAAAAGGCATGTTGATAATGAGAGAAAAAATAAAGACCGGCGCACTTGGTAAGATTCTTTCTGTAAGATCAAAATTTGTTTCCTATTTACCGGTAAGACACCCGGGTACTGATTATAGGAAAGAGTATGTGTGTAAGAAAATTGGAGGTGGTGTAGTTTTAGATGTAAGCCATGAGGTTGATTATTTATATTGGTTGTTCGGTGAAGTTAAAAAAGTTAAATCACATTCAAAAAAGATTTCGGACCTCGAAATGGATGCCGAAGATAATTTAGATGCGATAATAGAATTTAAGAATGGAATAATAGCAAATTTACACTTGGATTTTTTGACAATGCCATATCAAAGAACCTGTGAGATTACCGGGTCAAATGGCAGTTTATTTTGGGATTTTTTTGAGAAAAAAATCCGTATTTCAAACATTGATGGCAGTATTGAAGAGATAAAATATGAACAAGAAGTAAATGAAACATACACGAATGAGCTGCATGCTTTTTTTACGGAAATTAACACGGGAAATAAAAGCTCATCTTCGAACTTATATGAAAGTATTGAAGTCTTAAAAATATTACTTAAATTGAAAAAATGAAAACGATACTGCTAACCGGAGCCGGTGGAGCCGGAACAATAGAAATAATAAAAAGTTTAAAGGGGAAATTCCGCACTATTGCAGTAGACATGAATAAAAATTCAGCCGGTCTCTACTTGGCAGATAAAGGTTTCATTGTTCCTGCATGTCTTAATTCTGATTACGCGGAGGTATTGAAAAAAATAGTTCTTGAAGAAAATGTGAGCGTTATTATTCCTCTGATTGATGAGGAAATCCTTCCATTATTTGAAATTTTCAAAGGTGAGTGGCCAAAAATATTATGCCCGAATATCGAAGCGATTAAACTTTGTCGTGACAAACATGTCTTATCAAAAAAACTTTCCGAACTTGGTCTTGGCACACCAAAATCTTACTCAATTGCAGAGTTCAAAAATGAAAGTTTTTATCCATGTATTATAAAGCTTCGCGAAGGGCGAGGGAGTAAAGGCTTTGCTATTTTAAATAATGAAAGCGAGTTCAAAAACTATATAGATACAACTCAGTATCAAGAAGAAGAGCTTATGATTCAGGAAAAACTTGTCGGCACTGAATATACGGTTTCTTTAGTTATAAATAGAGGGAATAAAGCACTCTGTGTAGTTCCAAAAGAGATAATTCTAAAAGAAGGTATTACAAAAATAGGTGTAACTAGAAATAATAAAAAAGTAATTGATGCCTGTCTGGCTATAGCTTCAAAAATTGCTTTTAACGGTCCAGCCAATGTTCAGTTATTTTTTGACGGTGAGACTGTGAAAACTTTTGAAATTAACCCAAGATTTTCAACTACAGTAGCACTTACAATCGCAGCTGGAGTTAACGAAGTAGAGATACTGGTTAAAGATATTTTAGGTGAAAAATATGAAGTGCCGGATTTCAAAGAAAATCTTGTAATGCTAAGACACATCAGTCAAATATATTTTGACGAAGAAAAAAGATTATAAAACAAACTCATCACTTCCGGAAAAGCTATCAATAAGATATTTCATTCCACTTTGTTCCTCATATATTTCTTTCAATGAAACTATCAATGTTGAAGATGGTATGCCTTTCATTTTCAAATCTTCTCTAATCTCACTATCATAGTCAACCGGGGCGACAAAAAGGACATCTACAGGATTTTCAATTAATACCTCAGGTGACTCAAACGGACCGGCAAATTTTACAACATATTTTCCGTGTTTAATCACGTCCCTATTGAATATCCGAGGTGGTTTAGCGTACTTAATTAGACCGGCCACATTTGGATCAGGAGCATATAAGCCAATACTTTTACCCTCTGCCTCAAATTTATCGACAAGTTTTTGTATCGCGGCAATATTTGCCATACAGCTTTTTGAGAATTGAGAAAAAAGTGTGTTTGATGTTGATGGATTTTTTCCTTGATTTGTGGAAAAAGTCTCTACAGGTTTTAGTGGTCGGGTCCCCCATCCGAATAAAATAGCCCTTTTTGCGGAGGTCATTACTCCCACATCTGTAAAACCCGCTGCCTCCAGTAAATTTCTTATCGATTCCTTTGTGAAATAATTAATGTGCTGATGAGAAATTATGGAAAGATCGGCAATAGACATTTTTGGTTCGCAATCCGGAACCGCGAAAAATATATATCCACCAAATTCTGTCACCTTAAACATTTCGGAAAACATAGTAAGCGGATCTTCTACATGTTCGAGCATGCAGTGACTTAAAATTACATCAAATTTTTTATTATTCAGTTTTGTGGTCGGGAAAAAATCCCTAATCATTGGCACGGAATATTGCGAGCTTCCGTTGATACCTTCTTCACCCGGTTCAACTCCCAAAACTTCCCGTGCACCCATTTTATGCAGCGAGTGTAAAAGATATCCGTAAGACGCACCAATTTCCAAAAATTTCAGATCGGAAACATCTCTATGTTTCATCGACAAGAAATAAAGGACCGCGTTCAGCATATATTCTCCTTGAGCCATTCCATATTCACCCTCTCCAAGTGGGGTTGAACCATATCCACCAAGAAGATAATAGTGTTTTAATGCCTCTCTCAATTCATCACTCAGAACTTGGCATATCAACCCTGAATCTTGATCAACCGTAAGTGAAAAAGGTAAAGATTCAGGTATATTTTCAGCACGACTTGTATAGGAACCAAAATCAAATGGCAAACTTTTAAGTGAAAATTGTGTATTGGTTGACTTGGCATCCTCGAGCAGTGTTTCCATGATCCGTATTTTACAGAATAGAATTTAAATGTCACTTTGATCTCGCAATAGCTCCCAGGAAAGTGGTGTAGCAAATTCAATATCGGATGCGGCATACTTACCTAAAACATCATCTATATATTTCGTTTCCAGTCCATCTGCCGGACGTATTGAGCGAACATTATCCATTGTAAACTTTTCTCCACATTTGATATTTTTTGAGGCAAATAATGAACGTCTAAAACGTTTGTTATGCTCTTCTTCCGGAGTACGTGGTCCATATACAACAGTCCCAATCGCCTCTTCTTGTGAACGAATCAAAGCTACCATTTCTGAAAATTCTTCCGTATCCAGTGAAAAGCGGTCATCAAAGATTTCTTCGTCATGCTTGAGTACTAAATGCTTCTCTACGATTACAGCACCCATCGCGGCGGCCAGGGCTGGAATCTTCATACCACCCATGTTGTCGGAAAACCCGGTTAGCACATCAAAACGCTCAGCCATATCGAGCATGGTTCGCAAATGTGTTGTTGAATTAGATCCCTTGTCTTTGTAAGATGCCGTGCAGTGAAGTACAATAATATCTTTTGCACCTTCTTCACGTAATATTTTTATTGAATATTCGATTTCTTCAAGGCTAGCAAATCCGACTGAAATTATTATCGGCTTGCCTGTTTTTGCAACAGCACGCAGGAGGATAATATCTGTTGCTTCATATGCGGCAATTTTAAAACATGGCACATTCAGTTGATTGAGAAATTCAACGGCAGTTATATCAAACGGTGATGAAAAAAATTCAAGACCCAGTTCTTGAGAAAGTTTTTGCAGAGGTGCGTGCCATTCCCATGGAGCAAATGCCTTTTTATAAAGATTGTAAAAAGTTTGGCCTTTCCAAATGCCCGGATTATTTTCACCATCCACCCAAAAATATTTTTTGTCTGAATCGAGAGTAATCGTATCCGGAGTAAATGTCTGCATTTTTACAGCATCCGCCCCTGCTTTTTTTGCGGCTCTAATTAAGTTTTCAGCGGCTGTAAAATTTTGCTGATGATTTGAGGAAATCTCTGCGACAATAAAAGCAGGCCGGTCATGTCCAAGAATATATTTACCAATTTTGATTGTCTTTTTCATTTAGTTGGAGCTATGATATTTTCCCGCCAAAAAATCTTTTATACCTCGGTCTTCCATTGCGCGCCGTTTAATCATAGCCGGATTTATGCGAGCTTCCATAATGCGATCAGACCATTCGGTCGGAGCATATGCAAGTAGAATATCTTCAGCACTTTTAATTTTGATTTGGTGTCGATCGGAAACTGCATTAAGCATGCTGTCATTATGAAGCATAGTCTCAAGGCGAGGCAAGTGACATTCATTCGTAATTATCAATATTTGTTTGTAATCGGAAAGTGGCATTTTTATTATTTCATGTAATTGAGAGAGCGTATTTTTAGAATTTTCTTCAAGTAAAATTCTATCGCCAGGTATGCCAAGGACAATTAACTCATCTTTAATTACACGTGAAATTGTAGGTGCATCAGGATTGTCGGCAAGTTGTCCTTTTCCTCCGGAAGCAAGAAAAAACTGATTTGCCATAGGGTCAAAAAGAAAACCTGCCGCCTTCACTCGTAATATATCATCACAGATGCCATATCTATCACCCGGGTCATGAATTTCTGATGATCGCCATTGCCCTGATTTTTCACGAACTATCATTCCACCCAACACAACAATTAGTTCTTTTTCCATGCAAATGTGATTTAATGTGTCCTGTAATGCAAGAATTAGACCAAAAATTTACATTCGCGAAGAGGCTTTGTCAATTAGCAGGCTCGAAAATAATGGGCTTGCGCTTGCAAAATTGGGATGTCAGACACAAGGGAACTCAAGTAAAGATTGACGCGGATATAATTATTGAGAAGTTTTTAATTGATGAAATCCGTAAAAGTTTTCCAGAAGATGAAATCATATCCGAAGAGGAATTTGAAACTACTCCACAGAAAAAACAGCATAAAAATTACTGGCTTCTTGACCCTATAGACGGAACTTCAAGCTTCGTAAAAGGTTACGATGGTTTTTGCAGTCAAATGGCATACATTGAGGATGGACAGGTTATATTTGGCGTAGTTAGTGTCCCCGCCTACAATAAAATTTATTATGCGAAGTTGAACGAGGGTTCTTTTGTCGAAGAGAATGGGCTGATAAAAAAATTAGGCTTTGGAAAATTGAAAGAAAAATTCACATATATCGACAGTAGCCAGGCTAATGAAGAAACGCTTAAAAAATTAAATAAAATTGGAGTTGAGAATTATTTAGAATGTGGAAGTTTTGGAGTTAAACTCTGTTTTATCGCTGAAGGAAAGGCCGATTTGCTTTTCAAACCTGTAGAATTTAAGACTTGGGATATTGCGCCAGGTGGCTTGATTCTAAGAGAGGCCGGCGGAGAATATCTATCCATAAACGGAGAAGAAATTGAATACGATTTAAAAAAAATTCATTACCATGGTCTTTTTGCCGCCTCATCAAATGAACTTTTAAATAAACTAATTGATCTAAAGTTTTGAGAGCCTTGCTCAAATATAAGGTTAGCTATATAATTCGGTTCTATAAAACTTCATGAAAAGCCAATTTAAAAAAATACTTGTAGTCGCGGCGCATCCGGACGATGAAACACTGGGATGCGGTGCTACAATAGCAAAAAAAATTACTGATGGAGCTGAAGTTTGGTTTTTGATTTTGGGACAAGGCTTAAACGCACGCGGGAAACATTCTGAAAATGCGTTTGAAGAACTTGAAAGTAATGCAAAAAAAGCCGCTAAAATTTTGGGTGCAAAAAAACTTGTGATGAGGAAATTTCCTGATAATTCTTTTGACAGCGTAGCTCTGCTCGAGATAATAAAAGAAATTGAAAAAATAATTAATGAATTTGAGCCTGATGTAGTTTTCACACATAGCAATACTGATAGAAACCTTGACCACCAACTGACATGTGAAGCCGTTAAAACCGCGTGCAGACCAATTAAAGGTTCAAGTGTTAAACTTGTTTTGAGCTTTGAAGTTCCTTCTTCAACCGAATGGAGTTTTGACAAAAGGAATATTTTTTCTCCAAATTATTTTGTAAACGTAAATGAAACTATTAATAAAAAACTCGAGGCAATGTCTGCATACAAAGATGAGTTAAGAGCTTTCCCGCATCCAAGATCATTAGAGTATATAGAAGCTTTATCAAAAGTTCGTGGTGGGCAGTGTGGATATAACGCGGCGGAGGCGTTTGAATTAATTTATCAAAAATCCGATGAATAAGTTTAAAGCGGTTGTGATTGGCTGTGGTAGAATTGGAAGTGAGTATGATGAAGATTCCAAAAGAAAAGTCATTTCAAGTCATGCAGGTGCATATTTCAACAATGATAAAATTGAACTTGTCGGGGTTTGTGATTTAAGCCTGGAAAAGGCTGAAAAAGCTGCAGCGAAATGGAAGACAAAAGCTTACTGTGATATTGAAGAAATGCTTGATGAGGAAAAACCGGATATTGTTAGCATATGTACTTGGGAAGAAAGTCACGCGGAAATTTTAACAAAATGTGCCACCCATAAACCTCGTGCAATTTGGTGTGAAAAGCCGATCGCAAATAGTGTTGAGGTGGCAAAAAAAATGATTGGCATTTGCGAAGAAAATGGAATTAAATTACAAGTAAATTATTTACGAAGATTCAGCCCACTTTATCAAGAGATATCTCATTTTATCAAGAGTGGCAGAATAGGAAAAATTCAAAAAATAACAGGACACTATGGAGATGGATTAATTACGAACGCTTCACACTTAATTAATTTGGTTCAATTTTTTGTTGATGAAGAATTTACGAGAATAAAAGCCTTAAAAAGCTCTTTAAAATGCCGGTACGAAAACGACGCAAATTATGCGTTTGTTGCTGAAAGCGATACCGGGATTTTATTCAGTTTAATACCACAAAATAATGAAAATTATTTGCATGTTGAATTGCAGATTTTTGGTGAAAAAGGCGCTATATTCTTAACAAGAAGTGGATTTGAAATTAAATATTTTGAGGTAAAAGATCATGAACTATTTGGCGGATACAAAGAACTTGTTGAACAAGCCCCCCCTTTCAAAAATAAATTGAGTGGAGAATTCATGAAAGAAGGATTGGAGGAATTAATTGGCGCTATAGAAAACAATTCCAAACCCATTTGCTCTGGTGAAGACGCGCTTAAAACATTAGAATTCGTGGGTGTTTGTAGCAATAATAATTAAGAATGTCTGAGCTTGCACTATTTGGCGGAAAACCAATCTTAAATCAAACTTTTCCTGCATATTACACAGTTAATACTGAAGAAAAAACTGCCGTAGATTCAATTTTTGCAAACAAGGAACTTTTGTCAGATTTTTTGGGAAGAGCCGGTTCTAAATTTTTGGGCGGAAGACACGTAAAAGTACTTGAAAAAGCGTTCACGGAATATTTTGGAACCAAACATGCCGTGAGTTTTAATTCTGCGACTACTGGCTTACAAGCTGCAGTAACAGCTCTAGGAATCGGACCGGGTGATCAAGTTATCGTTCCTCCCTACACAATGAGCGCGACAGCAAGTGCTGTATTATTAAATAATGCCGTTCCTGTTTTTGCAGATGTTGATGAGACTTTTTGTCTTGACCCTGAATCGGTAGAAAAAAACATTAACGCACAAACAAAGGCTATTTTTGTTGTAGATTTGATGGGCGGGACCCCGAAGTTTGACCGTATTTTGGAAATCGCTAAAAAGTATAATTTGAAAATTATTGAAGACTGTGCTCAGGCAATGGGAGCAAGTTATAAAGGCAAGCTTGCCGGAACCATTGGTGACATTGGAGTCTTCAGTTTTAACATTCACAAAGTCGTGCAGTGTGGGGAAGGAGGAGTTTTAATCACCAACAATGACAATTATGCACTACGCGCGCAGCTGGTGAGGAATCATGGAGAAGCTGTCGTTAATGATATGATTGTGGAAGGCGGAGAGTTTGAAGCAATAGTTGGGAGTAATTACAGAATGAGCGAACTACATGCTGTTGTAGCTCTGGAACAATTTAAAAAGCTTGATGTTCTGAATTGCGAAAGGATTACCTTGGCAGATCATTTTACTGAAAGACTGAAAGAAATTGACTGGCTTGTTCCTTCGCCGGCATTAGAAAATTCAAAACACGTCTATTACATTTATCCGTTCAAAATTATTAGTGAGAAAATCGGTATTACGCGCAAAACTTTTGTTGAGGCAATGCGCGCTGAAAATTTTGCTATCGCGGAGGGTTATCAAAAACCCTTGTATTTGCTTCCGGTCTATCAACAAAAAAAAATGTTCCCAAATTCACAATTTCCATTCGTTTCTACGGAGTATCCTCAGAATATCTCTTATGAAAAAGGTATTTGTCCCGTCGTAGAAAAAATGTATTTTGAAGAAGTCATGCATACTAGCATGTGCCAGAGGCCACAGTCAAAATCCGATATTGATTTATTCGTTGATGCGGTGAAAAAAATTGAGAGGAACATTGAGGAATTAAAAGAATATGAAAGAAAATAATAAGTTTATTTTTTCCGCGGAAGATCTTGGCGGATACAATGCAATCGCAGCTGTTGCGGCCAAGTTAAATTGTGAGGTTTTTAAAAATCATTTAAGTGACGATGAGATTGAAAATGCCATAAAAAACGCTTTTATCGTCGTAGTTGGAACAAGTGCATCGTATGAAAGTTTAGATAAAAGATTTGTTAGAGCAGCGAAAAAAATCGGGATTAAAAGTGTGGCGGTTCTGGACTCATGGGTAAACTATGAAGTGCGCTTCAAAGACGCAGTGCCGGATTATATTTTTGTAATGGACGACATTGCCAAAATTGATTTGATGGAGGCCGGCTTTGACCCTGAAAAAATTTCCGTGACTGGAAATCCCTATTTTGATAAATTTAAAAAAATTGAGGATGAAGGAAACTCGATTGTATTTTTTTGCCAACCCTTTACCGAGCTTGAAAATAACATAGGTCTTAATGAAATTGAAATTTTAAACGACTTTGTTGATGCTTTTAAAAATCTTGGAATTGAGAAGAAAATTAAAGTTAAAATGCATCCGCGAACAAAAAATCTTAACAAGTTCGAAAACTTGGACATTGAGATTACAACATCTGACACAACAGACTTGATTCGAGAAGCCAAGCTTGTTATTGGTATGAATTCAATGGCTCTTTTTGAGGCAACTATGTCAGGTAGAAAAGTTTTGAGCTATCAACCGGGTCTGAACGTGAAAGATCCACTTGTAACAAATCGATTAGGTTTGACCAAAGCCGTTTATAAAAAAACCGACCTTGAAAAAAGCATCATTGATTTAATGGATGAAAAGCATGTAATTAATGATTATAAATTAGTGAAAAATGCAAGAGATAATGTTATCGATTCCTTAAATGCATTAGTAAAAAACAGTATACAACTTAGACCGGCGACAATCGAAGATGCTGATGTACTGCTAAAGTGGCGGAATGACCCAGAGGTCAGAAAATTCTGCCATACTACTGAAATAATTGAGATTGAAAATCATATTTCGTGGCTGAATAAAGTATTGAATGACAAAGATAGAAAATTATTTATAGTAATGTGCATGGGCCGACCTGTTGGCTCAATTCGGGCAGACTTTTCCAAAGATGCTTATCTATTAACCTGGGCGATAGCAAGAGAGGCAAGAGGGCATGGCATAGGCAAACAGATGCTTTTTCTCTTATCACTGATTATTACGGAACCGCTTCGCGCAGAAATAAAAATCGAGAACTATGCCTCCAAATATATTGCCGATTACTCAGGATTCAAACTTCAACGCGAAGAGAACGGAATTTTATATTACGAAAAACCTGCGATTGACAAAGTAGATGATTTTCATCATAATCCTAAGCGTAATTAATAAAAATGGCTTTTTTACAATCTGAAAGAATTGAGCTTAGACCTCTTACGGAAACTGATTTTGAATTAATAGCTTCTTGGTTAAACGATGGTGAAGTAACAACATACATGTTCTATGGGCAGAGACCTCAAAGTGTGAGACAAGTTAAAGAATGGATTGAAGAAGATCTTATCTCAGAAAAAAATATTATTTTGATGATTGTCGATAAAGTCAGCGGAGAAACAATTGGTTTTACCGGCTACTACGGTCTGCATTTCACCGCCAGAAAAGGTGAATTGAGAATTTTGCTTGGCGATAAATCCGTTTGGGGCAAAGGATATGGAACGGAGGTGATTGAACTAATGACTTTTTATGGATTTGACAGGTTAAATCTTGAACGGGTTTACCTTGGATGTACCGCTGATAATAAACGGGCGGAAGGAGCTTATATAAAAGCCGGTTTTAAACTTGAAGGAAGGGCTAAACACGACATCTATAGAAACAGCCAATATTATGACGCAATACATTTAGGCTTAATTTGCGAAGACTACTACAAAGAACTTTTCGAGTCTCATAAAAAGAGATTTTCAAATCTAAACAGCATCTAAACTAATAAATCTTTAAGTTCTGTTTCGCTGAGCCAATCCGCATTTGTGTCGCTTGAATATCTAAATGCTTCCGGCAGTGCTTTGCCTTGTCCACGAGGTCTACGGCTATTTTCAGAAACATCAGGGTGAATTATAAAAATTTCATTAAATTCTTCGCCCCTAACGGATTCTTCTTCAGTAATAAGAGTTTCATGTAATTTCTCTCCCGGTCTAATCCCAACAACCTCGATTTTGCAACCTTCAGATAAAGTTTCAAGTAGAGTTTTAATACTCATGGAAGGTAATCGTGGAATAAAGGTCTCACCACCTTGCATATTCACCAGTGAATGTGCTGCAAATTTAACGGCATCCTCTATTCTTATCCAGAAACGAGTCATTCTTTCATCAGTAAGTTTAACTGTACCCGTTTCTATTTGTTTCTTTAAATTATCCAAAAGACTACCTCTACTGCCAAGAACATTACCGTATCTTAAAACTGAGAATAAAGTCTTCCCTGCCCCGTAGGAATTTGCCGCTATTACAAGTTTTTCCGCTACCAGCTTAGTTCCTCCATATAAATTAATCGGGCTTACCGCTTTATCAGTTGAAATGAAAAGTACCCTTTCCACTCCGCAATCAATCGCGGCATCAATTATATTTTGTGTTCCAATAACATTGGTTTTAACCGCTTCAAAAGGGTTGTATTCCAAAATTGGAACATGCTTTAGGGCTGCGGCATGCGCAATAATATCAACACTTTTGAATGCCCTCAGCAAACGATCTTTATCTCTTACATCACCCAAGAAAAACCTGACTCTATCATTGTATTCTTTATAATCTTCAATCAATTGCGACTGCTTTAACTCGTCACGGCTAAAAATAATCAACCTTCTTGCTTTACTGTTTTCAAGCAATAACTTTGTGAAGGCTTTACCGAAAGTACCAGTTCCTCCTGTGATTAAGATGCTTTTCCCGTCAAAAAATGAGAAATCTGTATTTTCAAACATAAGTGGAATGACTATACCTGAGGCCAGCTATGTGTCAACAGATTGACCTGAAATTTGACTACTCCGAGCATTAATTTACAATGCATTGGTCAAGATATAATGTTAAATATAATATCCCCCTGATATGCAATCGATTTATAGGCTAATCAATACGAAATGAAAGCTTGTTTTTTCATGCAGAGAAATTTTGCGAAATTGGCCTACGCCATGTGTGAGAAATTTAGAGCGGATGGCGAAATCAATCAATTTTGCGGTTTTGTTCAATCGAAAAAAGCTGAGGATTTTCTGAGTGGGAATAAGAATATTTTTTCTAGCTTAATATATGAAGCTAGAATTTATAAAGCTGCAAAGGAAGAAAAATTGGATTTGGAATATTTGAAGCAAATGGAAAAAGAATATGGGATACCAAATCTTTGGCCATATTTTCTCGCGGATAGATTATTAATGATGAGCTATCCCATCAAGGAATATTCTAACGACGCACTATTTAAGTATGAAGACATGCTTAAAATTATGCAGGTAACTTTTAGAGAAGTTATTAACTTTTACAAGAAAGAGAAGCCGGATTTTGTTGTATTTTCGGCAATTGCTTCAACGAGCACTTTAATAATGTACCAAGTGGCAAGAAAAATGGGCATTAAGACCCATACAATTGAGCACACTAGAGTGAAAAATTTCGTTACGATAACCGATAATGGCAATGAAGGATACTCAATAGCGAATGCCTTATTTCAAAGGATAAGAGCCGGATCTTATGTATCAAAAAATAAAGATGCGGCTAGAAAATTGATACTTGATTATAAAGAAATTCCGATACCAAGAATATGGAAAGGTGCGTATCGAAGAAGTTCTTTCCTAAAAATCTTATGGCTCGAGTTCTTTGGGTTCTTTAAATATTTACGTGCTTATTACAAAGAGTGCCGTTACCTCGACTACCAGGAGCAGAAACCAATTGATTATCTAAAAAATCGCTCAGTCCGAGGCTTTAGAAGATTGATGAATTACAACAGTGAATTTAAAAAATTTAATGAAGAAGATAATTATGTCTACTTTCCTTTGCACACAGATCCTGAGTTATCGACAATGGTTCTTGGCCCATACTTTACAGATCAAGTTGCATTGGCTCATAATATTGCAAAGGCACTGCCTGTCGGTTTTAAGCTTTATATAAAAGAGCATCCTGGAATGGCATACATAAGGCCAAAATCTTATTACAAAAGATTAAATGAAATGGCAAATATTGTCGTTATCCATCAAGATTTCTCTTCTGCAAAACTTCTTCAAAACTGCAAAGCTTTGGTAACAGTTAGTGGCACTGCCGGGTTGGAAGCATTATATTTAGGCAAACCTGTTATTACTTTTGGGAAAGTTTTCTATAATGAAATTTCTTTTGTTCATAAAATTACAGATTTAACGAAGTTGGCAGATTTATTTCAAAATATATTCTCGCAAGACTTACACAATGAAGATGAATTGATAGATTTTATATCTGCAATTATTGATACATCAACTTCTCTTGATTTATTTAAACTATGGCACGAAACCAAGCCCGAAGACATCAATAAATCGAAAGAATTTACCGACTTTGTTGTATTCTTTGAGAAAATAATAAAAAAAGACCATGGCAAATGAAGACATCTTAAAAAAAGCACTACGTGCAAGCCAATGGCTTACTCTTGGAATTGTTATACAAAGAGTTTTTGGGATATTGTCATTTTTAACCATTGCAAGATTATTAGAGCCATCCCATTATGGTGTTATGGCAATGGTAGGAATAATTGTAAATTTACTTGATACATTTCTTTCGCCGTCTTTTGGTCAGGCGTTGATACAAAAAAAAGAAATCACTCGTAAAGAATTGGATCAGGTGTGGTCATTAAGTGTATACAGAGGTATCATTTTGAGCATTATTATTTTTATCGCTGCACCTTATATTGAGCCTTTTTTTAATGTGCCAGGGCTAACAAATCTTCTTCGTTTTTCTTCCATCTTTATACTTATTCAGGGCTTTTGCAATGTTGGCCAGACCTACGTTTTTAGAGAACTTGCATTTGAAAAAATTCTACTACGTGATTTAATTGGAATGATTATACAATTTATTGTAACTTTGATTTGGGCTCTTTTTATTAGTACTAGTGCCTGGGCTTTAGCAGTAGGAACTTTTGCGATGTACTTATCTACCTGTATTGCTACATTTTTCATAAGCTCATACAGACCGAGGCTTGTATTCTCGTTCCCTGGGGTAAAACATCTGGTGAGCTACAGCAAGTGGGTTGTAGGTCAGAATATGATTAACTACTTTACTTCAATTATTGACACTATTTTTATAGCTAGAGTGTTAGATGCAGGCAGTATTGGACTATATTCCAAAAGTAAAGATCTTGCCTTAATTCCGTCTTCATATATTTACGACATATCATACAGAGTCGGCCTTTCAGCATATGCAAAAATACAAGGATCATTAGATATGGTTAGAGATTCTTTCATCAAGACTTTAGATGTAGCACTAATTACATCTCTAATTTTTACTGCAGTAATAGTCGGATATGGTCATGAATTTATTCAATTACTCTTTGGGGGGAAATGGATTTCTATTGTTGAGGTTTTAAAAATACTAAGCATAGGAATGATTTTTAGATCTATTTACATAGTAACATTCCCTGTATTTGATGGCGTAGGAAAGCCTAAATTTAGGTTTTTAACTCTTTTAATTCAGCTCATATCTTCAATTATACTAATTTATATGTTTAGGAATAAGGGGTTATCTGGAATTTCAATCGCAACTATAGCATCAATGTTAATCACAGCTGTAAGTTCCATCATTATGGTTATTACTTTCATTAGGATTCCTATTTTAAAAATCCTTAAATCTTTCACAGTTACTTTCTTTCCATTTGCAATCATTTGTATGGTGATTTTTGCTCAAAAAACTTATCTTCCTCTTGGCATTTATTTATCTTTAATTGCCGCTTGCTTTACACCTATTTTATATATGGGATTGCTAGTTTTCTTCGGAAGAATTTTCCGTCACTCACCACATGAATTTATTATGACTACTGCAATAAATTTCTTTAAGAGATAACATTGCCCCCCCTTTGCAATTCATATATGCTGTGCGAGATTTTTTACAAACCTTATGAGCACCCACCTATTTACTTCCGAATCTGTTACGGAAGGGCATCCTGATAAAGTTGCCGATCAAATTTCAGATGCAGTTTTAGATGCCATTTTCAAGGATGATCCAAATGGGCGTGTTGCCTGTGAAACACTTGTAACAACCGGATTGGTTGTTGTTGCAGGTGAGATCACAACCACGGCATATGCCCCAATCGCGAAAATCGCCAGAAACGTTATTAAAGAAATCGGTTATAATGACGCGACTTACGGCTTCGATTGTGATGCCTGCGCTGTGATTACAACAATTGATGAGCAAAGCCCAGACATTGCGATGGGTGTAGATACAGGAGGAGCCGGAGATCAAGGAATGATGTTTGGATTCGCAGTAAATGAAACTCCGGAATTGATGCCGCTTCCAATCATGTTGGCGCACAAATTAACAATGAAATTGGCTGAAGTTAGAAAGAATGGAACTCTTCCCTACTTAAGACCGGACGGGAAAAGTCAGGTTTCAGTTGAATATGTTGATGGAAAACCAAAGAGTGTGAATACCGTTGTGGTTTCCACACAGCACGGACCGGAAGTTACTCATGCTCAAATTAGAGAAGATGTTATTGAAAAAGTTATTAAGCCGGTTTGCGGAGATTACTTAACAGCGAGCACAATTTTCCACATAAATCCTACCGGGAAATTTATCATTGGTGGTCCTCCAGGAGACTGTGGACTTACCGGTAGAAAAATTATTGTGGACACTTACGGAGGAATGGGTAGACACGGCGGAGGTGCATTTTCAGGTAAAGATCCTTCAAAAGTAGACAGAAGCGCTGCTTACGCGGCACGTTACGTTGCTAAAAATATTGTGGCTTCAGGATTGGCGGACAAGTGTGAGATACAAATTTCTTACGCCATCGGTGTAGCCGAGCCGGTTTCAATCAACGTAAATACTTTTGGAACAGGAAAAGTGCCTGATGAAACATTAGTAGCACTAGTGCGAAAAAACTTTGATCTAACTCCAAAAGGTATAATTACTTCTTTGAATTTAAGAAGACCGATCTACAGACAAACAGCGGCTTACGGTCACTTTGGCCGAGAGCTTCCTGACTTCACTTGGGAAAAAACAGACAAGGCAGAAATATTAAAAGCTTTATAATTAACCAGATTGCGGCAATGGAATCAATAATCAAAGATGCATCGTTAGCGGGACAAGGAAAATTGAACTTGGAACTTGCAGAAAGAAATATGCACGCTCTTCTAAAAGTTCGTGAAAGATTTGCAAAAGAAAAACCATTTGCCGGCATGAAAATCGGGATGGCTTTGCACATCACAAAAGAGACCGGAATTTTAGTGAGGACATTGCGCGCTGGTGGTGCTCTAGTAGCAATTACAGGTTGCAATCCTCTTTCAACACAAGATGATGTTGCTGCTGCTCTTGCAACTGAAGAAGGAGTTTTG